>CALXLM010000039.1 GCA_944389195.1 uncultured Opitutales bacterium | reverse complement strand
AGGCTGTGTTTCATGTATATTACGTCCTCTGCGATGTTTGTGCAAAGGTCTGCTATGCGTTCAAAGCTTTTTGAAACGAGAAGGTAGTTTATTTGCGCCATGGCGGTTTCCGGATACCCCTTTAAGGCGCGCTCGACGGAAACATAGCATTTCCGGTTCTCGTCGTCGATAATTTCGTCGCTTTCGCAAACGTTTAAGGCAAGGAACTCGTCTCCCTTGATAAAGGCGTCGATGCTGTTTTTTAACATGGCGACCGCATGGGAGGCGGTTTTTTCAAGATTGAACGGCGCCTCGATTTTCGGCTGCGATTTTATGAAGGCTACCCGCTTTGCTATGTTTGCCGCCATGTCACCGATATGTTCAAGTTCGTTGTTAATTTTTAAAACCGTCACTACAAACCTAAGGTCGCTTGCCACAGGTTGGTGGAGGGCGAGTATTTTCAGACATTCCTCCTCGGTATCGACTTCCATTTTGTCTATGGCTATGTCTTTTTCCACAACTTCTTCTGCCGCCCGCTCGGAGAGTTCGCGCAGCGCCCCCGCGCTCCTTCGCACGTTTTCCTCGACAGCTATTGCGACTTTTAGGACGCGCTGCTTTAGATTTTCCAAATCTCGTATCAAGTGGCTGTTCATATCAACCGAACCTTCCCGTTATGTAATCGTTTGTGGCTTTGTGCGCCGGATTCGTGAAAAGCTTGTCGGTGGCGCCGTATTCGACAAGGTTGCCCTCGTAAAAAAACGCGGTAAAGTCCGACACCCTGGCGGCCTGCTGCATATTGTGGGTGACCACCGCTATTGTGTACTCCCCCGAAAGCTCTCCCATGAGGTCCTCTATGCGGGAAGTCGATTTTGGGTCAAGCGCGCTGCACGGCTCGTCCATGAGCAGGACTTCTGGTTTTATCGCAAGGGCTCTTGCTATGCACAACCTTTGCTGCTGCCCGCCAGACATTCCGAGCGCGCTCGAGGCGAGCCTGTCTTTTACTTCGTCCCATAGGGCGGCGCGTTTCAGCGATGTTTCCACGATGGCGTCGAGTTCGTCTTTTGAAAGTCCGCCCTTTAGCCGGGGGCCGTATGCGACGTTTTCGTATATGCTTTTCGGGAACGGATTGGGGCGCTGAAACACCATTCCTATCCTTCTCCGGAGTTCGGCGACGTCCATTCTTTTATGGTATATGTCTATGCCGTCGAGTTGGAGCGACCCTTCCGTCCGGCATCCGTCCACGAGGTCGTTCATTCTGTTTATGCATCGCAAAAAGGTGCTTTTGCCGCAGCCGCTCGGCCCGATTATGGCCGTCACTTTGCCGCGGACAAAATCCATGTTGACGTTTTTCACGGCGTGAAAATTTCCGTAATAAACCGAGAAGTTCCGGGCGGAGATAGCAGTGTCTTCCCCGGTTTTTGCACCGTATCGCTTCTGTTTTTCGTCTTCCATTTTGTTAGAATTTCATTTTTTTGCGCAGTCTGGCGCGCAACCATATGGCCGCACCGTTGAGGGCGAGCACTATGAGAATGAGGGTCATCACCATTCCGTACTGCACGTGCGAAACGCGCTCTGCCATTTCGTGTTCGGTGCAGAGATTGTAAATGTTCCACGGTAGGGCGGGTGTGGGCTGGGTGAAAACGTCGCAGATGGCCAGCGCGGCTCCGGTGCTTGTCGCCGCCGTGAAAATTATGGGAGCCGTCTCCCCGGCGGCGCGCCCCATGGATATTATTATGCCCGTCAGCATCGACGGCAGCGCCGCGGGAAGAATGACGGTGCGTATCGAGCGCCATTTCCCTGCTCCGAGGGCGAATGCGGCCTCGCGGTAGGAGTTCGGCACGGCTTTCAGGGCCTCTTCGCAGCTTCTTATGATTGTGGGCAGCACCAAGAGGGCGAGTGTCACCGAACCCGCCAATACGCTCTTGCTTTCGGAAATTCTGACGGTGTTTATCAGGAAGGCCAGCCCGAACAACCCGAATACGATGGACGGAACCCCCGCGAGGGTCCCGACGCACGTGTCGAGGACATGCGTGAGCTTTCCGCCGCGTGCGTATTCGGAAAAATAGACGGCGGCGGCGACTCCGAGCGGAGCGGCCATTAGCATGGAGCCGAACGTGAGATAGAATGTTCCCAACACCATGGGCCAAATTCCCCCGAATATGCTGGAGTCGTACGGATCGTCGAAAAGGAATCCGGGATATGCCGCGATATGCGGGCGCAGCATGGCGTCGGCGTTTTTGCCGACGTACTCCGCCATCTTTTCGACTGGCGTGCCGTGGAAGTATTCAGATACGGAAACGCGGCGCATAAACTCCGCCCCCGACTTGTCGCGCTCTTTTACGGTTATTTTCAATACGGAGTTTTCGAGCACTTTTCGGGCGGTGTCCATTCTCGTCTGGCCGTATTTTTGGCGCATAAGTTTGGCGGCTTCCTTTTCCTGCTTGTTTCTCGGTCCCAAAAGCTGGGCGATTCCGTCGCGGAACGAAGCGTAGGCGCGGTTTCTCGATTCGAGAGTCTCGAGGGCGGCCGATATTTCCGAGGACGGCAGTTCCGTAACGATTCTGCGCACGAGGCTTTTTTGGCGAAAACTCAGGCGCTTTGTTTTGCCGAGAAGCGCCAGTTCCGCGCGGGCCGTCGCCGCAAGTTCCGCCTCGTTTTCGGCAAGAATGCCCGAAAGCGCAATCGAAGTTCCGTTTTTTGCGGATTCTTGGACGGACTCTCTTACGGTTGACAGGTATGGTTCCCAAAGTTTTTTTGATATGTTTCTTATGGATTCGGCTCTTTCCGGAGCTTTTTTGTCGAGAGCGCCAAGTATTTCCACGGAAGCCCCGCCTATGGCTTCCACCGACTCTTTGTAGGATTTCGCGAGCCTATCACGCAGCTTTTCCGCGTTTGGAGGGGATTCGTATTCGCGCATCATTTTGTACAGCGGAGCTCGCGCGGCGTCGCTTTCCGATATCGCCTTTTTTTCGGATTCAGACAGGTCGGCGTCGAGGTTTTCATGGAGGAATTTTTCATGTTCGACTGTCGCCCTGAATATAAACGCCCCGGCGCCGTTAAAGAATATGGGAAACAGGAACAGCGCCAAAGCGGCGGCCACAGCGGCAAGCGAGGAATACGCCAAGGCCGTGAAGGACGCGTCTAAAATTTTCCGCGTTGAAGTATTATTCATTTTTTTCTGAATTTAAATCCGGAACCCACCCATTGGCTTGCCGCATTTAATGCGAGCCCGCCCGCAAGCAGGCAGAAGCTCATTGCGAACAGCACATGGTACCGCGCGGAACCTGTGCTTTGGTCGGCTTCGCCCATCTCGCCGGCTATGGTTGCGGTGAGGGTTCGCACTGGCTCGAAAAAATTGTAGAAGGGCTCGGGGATTTTAAGCGAATTTCCGCTCGCCATCCACACTACCATGGTTTCGCCAACGACCCTCATCAGGCCCAATATTACGGCGACCGCTATTCCGCTTTTGGCGCACGGCAGGACGACCTTGAAAATCGTTTCAAAGCGCGTTGCTCCGAGCGCGAGGGAACCTTCCCGCATGTCGCGCCCGACCGACGCCAGGGCGTCTTGCGATATGCTTACTATCGTGGGCAGCGCCATAATCGCCAATATTATCGAAGCGTTGAGGGCGTTTGTTCCGCTCGATATTTCCATGGACGAAAGAGAAAGCGCGCCGCAGCCTACTGAGGCCGCGCAAACCGCCGAAAATAGGAAGCCGGAGATTTTTCTAAGGCGCGCGTTTTTTGTAAAGCGCGCGGAGACAAAATCGGCAACGGGCAGGGCCGCTATCGCCGCGACGGGCACGCCCGCGGCAAACAGGAGCGCCGACAAAATAGCGCCGCCGTGGTTTTGGAGGAGCGGCGCAAATACAATTATGGCAAAAAAACCGTAGGCCACCGACGGCACGGCTGCGAGCAATTCTACCAGCGGTTTAAAAAATCCCGCCGTTTTGCTTCCCACAATTTCGTTGAGGCAAACGGCGGTCAGAATTCCGAGCGGAACAGCAACGGCGCACGAGCCCGCCGTAACCATCGCGGTCCCGTAGAAAATGGACAGCGCTCCGAAATGCGGATTCGGATCCGCAGACGGCCTCCAATCCGCACTCGTAAAAAATTCTTTCAAGTGCGAAATGTCGCCGAAAAACGGCAAAGCCTCTTTTGCTATAAAGAATATTATAAACACCACCGCCACCGTCGGTATCGCCGTTATGCAAAACAGGACGGCTTTCCCGGCAGATTCGGCAATGCCGCCAACCGCGCGGCGGCGGGTGTCCATTATCAGATTTTTAGCGTTTTTCGACATGGCGCGCTGTTCAAGTGGTGTGCGCAGTCTATTCGCAAACCGGGATATATCCGAGGTCGGAAACTATTTCGCGCCCCTCTTTAGTGAGGTGGAGAGTGACGAAGTTGTAAACGTCTCCGCCCATCTTGGGATATCCGTCGGTAAACATGAAAAGCGGGCGCGCTATCGGGTACTTTCCGCTGGACACGCTTTTGGCATTCGGGAGAATTCCGTCAACCGAAAGCGGCTTTACTGAATCGTCGGCAAAGCCGAGCCCGAGGTACGCTATCGCGTTTTTTGTAGCCGCGACCCTCATTTTCGCCTGTCCGTTCGAACCGACATATTCCGCGCTTTTAGAGACGGGAAGCTTCTTAAGAACAAGTTCGTTGAAAGTTTCGTAGGTGCCGCTGTTGGTATCTCGGGAGACAACTACGATTTTGGCGTCTTTGCCGCCGACTTCTTTCCAGTTTGTGATTTTGCCGGTATAAATATCCGCAATTTGCCGCATGCTAAGCGACTTTACGGGATTGTCCGGATTTACAACCACTGCCAGGCCGTCGAACGCCACAACATGCGCCACGGGGAGAATTTTCTTGTCCACGCAGCTTTTAAATTCGGCAGGCTTCATGAACCTTGAAAGGTTTGCTATGTCGCACGCCCCGTTCATGAGGCTTTTTACGCCGTTTCCGCTTCCTGACTCGCTGATGGTTATATTGACTTCCGGGTGGGTTTCTTTGTAGAAATCGGCGAAAGCCTTCGCTATCGGCCCCACGGTAGTGGAACCGTCTATGACGATTTTCGTTTCGGCCGATACCGCGGCGGCGCAAAACGCCAGCGCGGCGGCAAAACCTGATTTTAAAACATTTGCAATATCTTTTTTCATATCGTTTCCTTTTGAATTTAAATTTTAATTTTCTCCTTAAAATAGCACCTGCATTTGAGCTCTCACCGCGTTTGCTTCCGAATGCTGGGCTACGTTTCCGCCGTTGACGGACCCGTTTAGCTGCGCCCATTCGTACCCGAGCTGAAACTTCAGGTCGTTCCCGATTATGTACCAGTTTATGCCCACATATACGCTTTGTCCGGCGTCGTAAACGGCTCCCGAGTTTGCGTTCCTGACGCCGTCTCCCATTTTTATTCCCCTTCCGTCGGTGTCTATCCACGACCATCTCGCCGCAGGCCCGATTTTACCGAATTCGCCAATGTCGAATTTGTATTCGGCGGCGACGTTTACGCCCATCGGAACGGCTCTCCGGTCAAATCCGTTTTTGCCGCCGGAAACTTGCGCCCAAAGGAAATCGCTCCATAGGCTGAATCCCAAATACGACAGTTTGACATACGGGTTTACGCCCATGACATCGGCATGTTTCTCGCCTGCGGTTCCGGCGACGTTCATTCCGTTTGTGTACGCAAAGTTCGCTCCGGCTTGGACTGAGAGGCTGCCGATTTTTTTTGAATAGGAGACGTTGGCTCCGTACATGAGCGCGTTGTCCGCGCCGTCCGGTATGGCTGCTGGGCTGTTATTGTACGAGTTCGTTATTGAAGCGCCGTATTCGAGGCCCTCGAGCTGAGGCACCTTGCCGCTCCAGTACACGCCCGTATGGCGCCCTCCGATTCCCAGGCGCCTGCCGTTGTTGCCTTCGGTGAAGTAGCGCGTCGCCAGGGAGCGCTCCACAGTCAGAAGTTTGGAAGCGGACATGTACTCCTCGACGCCAAAAGTTATTTTTTTGTATCCGAAATCGGCGCGCCCCACGAGGGAGTCGAGTTCGACCTTTTTGGAGATGTAGGCGTATTCGAGATAATTGTCGGACGATCGCGCAAAGTCGGCTATGACGAGCGCCGACCAGCCGGAGCCGAGATCGGCGTCCATGCCGAGAAACATTCTTCTCATAATAAAGTCGTTTTTCGACACCAGGGAGGTTTCGGTTCCATTTATGGTTTCGTCAACGCCGATGAATTCGTATTGCGTTTGGACGCGCCCTATGAGTTTTATGGATTTTGTCGTCTTTTCCTTTGGGGATATCGAAACGGAGTCTTTCGCTATGGAGGAAGCCTCCTCCTTAGTTATGACACCCTTGCTCACGAGCAAATCCAGAGTTTCTTTGTCTTGCGCGTTCAGAATTGCCGCCGCGGCAATAAGCATTGATGAGGCTATAGATGCAATTTTGTAGTTCATATTGTTTTTTATTCTCTTTTTTCGAAAGGCCCTTTTGCCATTCGATACGCGCATATTCGCATTCTTGCGTTAAGCTTTTGTTTTTGGGCGGCAAGTTTTCCGTTTGTTGTCCGTTAAAATATCGCCCAATTTTGTTAGGGTTTCATGGGCATATTGTTAGAAGTTTGTTAGCGCTTAAAACTTCGTTGACGCCGCGCTTAAAGCGCTCCAAAGTTGCCGAAGAATACAAAACCGCCATGTTGTGCTTAAAATCTCCCAAGAGTGTTTTTGTTTTAATATTCGCGTCGTCTTCCGCAGTCGGGGCCGCGATAATCGCGGCGTTTGCTGTAGCGATGTACTCCATGATGGAGGGTGACTACAGGAAGAATGTTGAGCGCCTTCTTTCCGATTCGGCGCGCATGGTCGCCGAGGCTTTGAACGAAAACGTCTCCCCGGAAACGCTCGCGGAAATATGCCGCCGCTACGACGAGTATTCCGGGGTTCGCACTACGATAGTGGGAGTTGACGGCGCAATAGTTGCAGACTCCCGGGCGGAAAAAGACTCGATGTCGAACCACCTCAACCGCGCCGAAATAAAAAGGGCGCTTTCCGGCGAGACGAACTTTATCGTCCGCTATTCGAATACATTGGACGCGAAAATGCTTTACATAGCCGCGCCCGCCGGGGGAAAGGCGTCGGGGCTCTACCGGTATTGCGTGCGGCAGTCGGTTGCAATGCGCGACCTTGTCGCGGCGGAAAGGATTTTTTCGGCGGAGATATTGGCTTTGTCCGCCGGCGCCGTTTTGTTGGCGGCCGCCTTTTCGTTCATGTTGGCGCGGAAAATTTCCGCGCCGCTCAAGCGCCTGTCAGCGGCGGCATCGGAATGCGCAAAGGGCAATTTTGACGCTCCGGTTCCCGACAGCGGAATCTCCGAAATAAGGGGATTGGGCGAAAGCGTGTCGGCCATGGCGGAAAACTTGAAGAATCGCATTGAGTCCCTCCACAAGCGCAACTGCGAACTCGACGAAATCTTCGAGCATATGGCGGACTGCGTATTCATATGCACACGTGACGGATTTTTGAAAAAATACAATAAAGCCTGCGCCGAACTTTTCGGGTTGGAAAATCCGGGCGAAAAATTAAAAGTTGCCGAGGCCTTCCGCAACAGCGCTTTGGTTTCCGCCGCCGAAGAGGTTTTTTCCGCGGCCGGAGAGCTGCGCAGGGATATAGAAATATCGCCCAATAAAGTCTATGCGCTCGTAGGCTCCATGCTGCCGTATTCGTCTTCAAACCCGCGCGCGCTGTTCGTCATGCGCGACGTTTCGGCCTCCAAAATGAACGAGTCGCTGCGCCGCGAATTCGTCGCCGGGGTCTCGCACGAGCTTAAGACTCCCATTACCGCCATAAAAATGGCGGCCGAAACTCTCGAATATTCCAATCCCGAAGAGTCCAAGCGTTTCGTGTCGATAATTCAAAAGGAGGCGGACCGCATGGACACTCTCGTCAACGATATGCTGCTGCTTTCAAAAATAGAGTTTACAAAAAAATTCGGAACCGAAAATTTGGAGACTTTCCCCCTGCGGGCTGCGATAGACGAGGCTGTCTCCATCCACGAATCGGAGGCCCGCCGGAGAAACGGCTCCATAAGCGTGGAGTGCCCGGGAGACCTGAAAATAAAAGCGGACTTTAAGCTGCTACAGATAGCTGTGAGCAATCTCATCGGGAATGCGGTCAAATACGGCGGGGACGGCGTTGCGGTTGCAATAAGCGCAAAGAGGGACGCCGCCGGACGTATCGTCGTAAGTGTTTCCGACACGGGGCCGGGAATAGCCCCGGAAAATCTTCCGCGCCTGTTCGAACGCTTTTATCGCGTCGATAAGGGGCGTTCGAGGGCGCAGGGCGGAACGGGGCTCGGGCTGGCGATAGTCAAGCATGTGGCAGCATTGCACGGCGGAGACGTGTTTGTGCGCAGCGCAGTCGGAAAGGGAACAGAATTTTCAATCGTGTTGGGACAGCGTTATGACTGAAAAGAAAATACTCATCGTAGAGGACGAAGACAGCATCGGCGAACTGATAGAGTTTAACGTTTCAAAGGGCGGATACAAATGTACGCGCGTCGATTCCGGCGAAGCCGCCCTCAACCTTTTAAGGCGCGGCGAGTCTTTCGACCTGATACTTCTCGACCTCATGCTTACAGGCATGGACGGCCTCGACTTTTGCAAAATATACCGCGCTGAAAAATCTTTCAGGCAGGTCCCTATAATAATGCTTACCGCCCGCGGGGAGGAGTCCGACATAGTAAGTGGCCTCGAATTCGGCGCAAACGACTATATTACAAAACCGTTCAGCCCCCGCGTTCTTTTGGCCAGGATAAAAGTCCAGCTTAGGGAGCTTCAGGAATCCCCTTCGGTGTCGCGCAACGGCATAGAGCTCGACCGCGAATTTCACGAAGTGCGTTCCGACAAAAAAAATATCGACCTTACCGCAAACGAATTTTCAATTCTGGAAATGTTCCTTAGAAATCCCGGAAGGGTTTTTACGCGCGACGCAATCATCAGGAACCTGCACGGCGAAGGCTATCCCGTCACCGACAGGGCCGTTGACGTGGCGATAGTAAGCCTCAGGAAAAAGCTCGGCGCGAAGTCCGGCCTGATAGAGACAGTAAGGGGAATCGGATACCGCATGGCAAGATAAGAGCGGGTTTGCGTCGAGGAGGGTTCCTCCGCGCTTTAAACCGGTGGCGTCCACATTTAGACGGCCTCCTTTGCGGATTCGCACATGCGGTTCTTTCAGCCGCGTTTTTGCGGCCATTACGGATTCGAAAAAACTCCTTTTCGGCGTTTTGCCCCCGGAAGGGACAATGGCTGCGGCGTTTTTTACCACATTCGGGTTTCGGCTTACTTTATTTCGAGCTCGTGGACCGACCAGTAGAACGATTTTCCCTTTAAGGCCGTAATTTTTATGTACCTCGCGTTGACGGCGGGGTCGAATTTTACGGAGACTTTCCCGTCGGCGCGTTCCACTTTAAACGGAATTTTCACGGCGGCGGCTTCCGACGCCCCGGCAGATATCGAAAATTCGTCGGGAAAGTCGTTCTTCGATGAGCCGAGGTTGAACGATATTTCGGAAATCCTTTTTGAATAGCCGAAGTCGAAAGCGATCCAGTCGCCGGCTTTGATGGGCGAACCCGACGTATAGCGGGTGTTTATGTCGCCGTCGAGCGCCAAGTAGAAGCTGTTTTGGTTGCAATTCGACAAGTACAGGGGCTTTGCGTTTTTGATTGCGTCGCGGATTTTTGAGGCTTCGGCGCGCTTGCCGGCTTTTTCGAAGACGTCGGCGTTTTCAAGGGAAGGAAATTTGACGGCCGATTCTACTACCGACGCCCTTTCTTCGTCCCTCACCGAGTTCCTTAGCATATACGCCAGAGTCGGAGCGTCGATACCGCAAATTGAGGCCACTTTTGCGATGGACTGTTGGGCGAAAATCCTTGCGCGTTCGTCTCTTGCCGATTTCGCAATCGCCATGAGGGGGCCGAACGCCGCATGGTTGCGCCATTCTCCGAAGGCTTTCACAGCGTTTTCGCGGAAACCTTCGCTAAACGCCTTCTTGACGAATTCTATGGCTTCCGGCGACGAATCGAAGGCGGCAAAGCGCACAAGGTTTTCCTTTACGGACTTTTTGCATTTTGGGTAAATTTCGAGTATGGCGGCAAACATTTTTTTGTCGTACGACGATGTGGCGCATTTTAGGAGCGTTCTTATAGCCGCCTTTGCGAGCTTCCCGTCAAGCTCAGGGAGCCGCTTTGCGACTTCCATGAACGCACCGAGGTTTGCTATCGATTCCGCCGTCTTGAGGGTTGAAAGTTTCATATCGTCGGGCATGCCCTCGAATCCCGTGAAAATTTCGGAGACAAGGTTGGACAAGTCGAATTTTGCGAGGGAATCAACTATCAGCGCCGATTGCGCCGGGGTTTTTGCCTCGGGTATGAGATTCAGTATTTCTTTTTCCAGCCCCTTGAATTTCGCCGAAACCAAATAGCCCACCGCAACCGGGCGCATTTTCGGGGATATGCAGTCCGCCGCCTTTAGAAGAGTTTTCAAGTCTCCGGCTTTGCCGTCGCGCGCCAGCGCCGCCGCGTACGCCACAGCGAACGCCTCCGATTTCGGCTCGAATTTGAGAGCCTCCGCCGCGCTTTCCCCGCGTTCGATTAGCGCATATGCAAGGCGGGCCTTGCCGCTGTCGTCGAGGGCTTCAAACGTCAGATATTCCGGAATTTTTACGTCCGGATTTTTTGCCAGATAGTTTATGAGCCTGCCGAGTTTCGCGCCGTCCGCCGGGAGTTTGCCCCCCACTGACAATTTCTTTTCCTTAACGTAAAAAGGCAAATCCCTGTTGAAGTGGTCGAGGGCGTTCGACACCTTTCCGCGCACGGATTCGTCGAGGCCCTTGTCGGAGGCGAGCTTTTTAAGCCTTTGCGCATTGCCGTCAGACGAAACGCCCGTGGCCCATATAAGCTCCGCCAAGAACGCGCGGTAGTCGGCCGTTCCCTTGCCTGCTTCAATCTCCGACAGGGCGAACTTTTCAAGCTTGGCGCGGAACTTCGCGTCCATATTGTTGGCGAAAACCGCAAACAAAACACCGTTAATTTCCTCGTCGCGCGGCTCGCCGGGCTTCAGATCGGAAAGCTTTCTAATCTTTTCAAGAGCCGGCTTCGGATCCATCGGGACGACCACCGACTTCCCCGTGAACGGTATGGACGACGTGTCGGCGGCAAGGTCTCCGCAGCAGAATTGCCCGAGCCTCATATAGAGCTCCTGAAACTTCGGGTTGTAGTAATTGTTGTCGCTGTGCCCGAAAGTCGTGTAGGCTATTCTTCCCTTTCCGAATGACTTTATGTAGGCAGTTGCCAAGTCTCCGTCCGGGCGCAGCTTGTAGTTAGCCTCGCGGGCGGCAGTTGTAAACGGGCTGCGCGACGGATCGAGGCGCACGAGGACGCGGCATTTTTTGCGGTCGTACGAGGATCCGAGCATGTAAACCTCCTCCTGCACCTTGAAGGCGTCCATATCCCATATATCCTTTATTACAGGCGATTCGGGGTCATCGATAACCATTGTGACGGGCGCGTTCGAAAGATACCACGGATGGGCTGTAAACTCCCCGCCGAGCATGTCGGTAAACTCGCGGTTGCGGAAGGCGTCGTAGTTGTATGAGTCCACCGCCGCGTGAATCGCCAGAAGGCCCCCGCCGTTTTTGACGTATTCAATGATATTCTTGCAGATTCTGTCGGAGCGCGCCCTTATCTTGGCTCTTTCCGATTCCGGCATGGAGCTCATCTTTTGGAGCGGCTCGCCGAAACACATAGCGGTTGTGTTGTTTAACACCAGGCAGTCGAAACCGGCGAGCTTTTCAGGTTCAAGGTTCGAGAGGTCGTCGGATATCTCGACTTTCCACACACCGAGCTTCTCGCCCATGTTTTTGAAAGCTTCTTTTGCGGCGGGTATGCCGCCTTTGTGCCTGAATCCGCAAGTCCGAGAGAAAATCAGAATTTTGCGCTCTTTTTTCGGGGATACCGCCGGCGCTTTCGGGCATGCCGCCGCCAGCGCCTCCATTTGTTTCGGATTGAATTTCATGTCGTCGGACTGCGCAAAAAGCGCCGCCGCCATCGCCGCAGCCGATATGATTGCCGTAAATCTTTTCATAAGAAATTTTTTAATTTATATTGCGTTTGCCCATTCTCCGCGGTTTTGGCGCCACAGATACCTGTTGGCTTCTGAGTCGCCCACAAATTCGCATTTTTTCCAGTCCCACTCGAGCCTGCGCCCAAGTTTGTAGGCTATGTTTCCGATTATGCACATGTTGCAGCTCGACACCCCGACTTCTGCCGGGCATATCGTCGGGCGGCCGGTGCGTATGGCGTTGAAAAAGTTGTCTTTGTGGCCTTCGCTGACGTATGTCGAGGTTTTTGTCGGAGCTATCTTTCCCGATCTTAGGCTCGGTTTGTCGGCCCAGAATATGTTTCCGCGCGATGCCGTCGCCACGCCTTCGGTTCCGACAAACGTCACCATGGCTAAACCGCCCGGATAACCTTTTTTTCTTAGGATTTCAGGCTGTCCGTAGTAAACCATGACGCCGTCGGCGTATTCGTAGCAAATGTTTCTGGTGTCGCTTTTTATGTTTTTGTTTTGGTCCTCGTAAACGTGTATGTATTTGGGGCCCTTGCCGTCCATGTTAAGCCCCCACTGCGCTATGTCGAAGTGGTGCGCGCCCCAGTCGGCCTGCATGCCGTTTCCGTAGTCGTAGTGCCATCTCCACTCGCCCCAGATGTGGTCGTATTTGTTTTTGCCGCTCAAAAGTTTCGGAAGAAGGTGGCTCGAGAACGAGCGCATCGGCGCAGGGCCTATCCACATATCCCAATCGACACCTTTGGGAAGGTCTTCGGCAGGCCAGTTGTAAACTACGGGAAACTTTCTCCCTATGTTGCACCATACCTGCTTGATTTGCCCGAGCATGCCGCTTCGCGCCAGCCTTACGGCTTCGCGGAACGACGCTTCGCTCCTCTGCTGCGATCCAGTCTGGAAAACGACGCCGTTTGCCTTTACCGCATTTATGATCTGCTGCCCCTCCTGAATGGAAAATGTAAGGGGCTTTTCGCAATAAACATGCTTTCCGGCACGCGCGGCCAATACGGACGTTATTGTATGCCAATGATCGGGCGTCGCTATGAGAACGGCGTCCACCGATTTGTCGGCTATGAGGTTTCTGAAGTCTTTGTGGGTCTTTACGGCAACCGATTCCCCAGAATTCTTATACGAATTTTCAATGCGCTCCTTGTTGAAGGATATGCGCTCGTCTTCTATATCGCATATATTTGTAATGCGTACGGACTTGTCTCCGAGCAAGCCGTATATGTGGCCGTTCATCATCTTGCCCAAGCCGATTAGCCCTACGTTGATTTTTTCGTTGGGAGATCCGTTAGCGAACAGCCCGTTTGATACGAAAAACGGCGCGGAGGCGGCCATTCCCACATTGAATAAAAATTTTCTTCTTTTCATAGTCGTTTTGACAAACACACCCGCCGCATTGCCTTTAAATTCTGCGAATGCGTTTGCTTTTTTAAACGCTATTTTTGAAGCGTTTTCAGTCAAGAATATTATTGTCCGGTTATTGCTCGGGGTTTAAAGGGCAAATATTTCGGTTTTGAACAATGGGAGCGGCGGCTGCCAAGCGTTTGATAAGGCGCTTTGGGCTATTTTATCCGGATTTATTGCCGAAGAAAATGGCACGCTTGTGAACGCGCGTTTTGCCGGAAACAATTATCCGGGGGGAAGCGGCGAAAATTGCGTCCGCCAATGGCTTTCGGCATAGCCGTGCATGCCGCCTGCGCGCGCGGCTGCCTCATACGATTGAGAATAGGGCGCGTTTTTTATGCCAAAAGCGCCAAAATAAGCATTTTTTTGTTTGTTTTTTGCTCGAATTGTATTGACGAAAGCAAATTTTGGGAAATAAATTTACGGCAATTTTTTCATTGCCGGGAGCTTGTCCGGCAACATGCGTTGCGGGATTTTAATGCATTTTATAAATAATAAAATACTATGAAGAAGAAAAACAGCGTAATTACAGACGGAAACGAAGCGGTTGCATCCGTGGCTTTCCGCGTAAGCGAAACAATCGCGATTTACCCGATAACTCCGTCGTCTCCGATGGCGGAGTCTTGCGAGGAATGGGCGGTTAAGGGAAAGAAAAACGTTTGGGGCGTGACGCCGTCGATTACCCAGCTGCAAAGCGAGGGCGGCGTGGCCGGAGCCGTGCACGGCGCGCTGCAGACCGGAACCCTGATGACTACCTTTACTGCTTCGCAGGGGCTTTTGCTGATGATTCCGAACATGTATAAAATAGCCGGGGAGCTCACGAGCTTTGTAATGCATGTTTCGGCGCGCGCCCTCGCCCACCACGGGCTGTCGATTTTCGGAGACCAGACCGACGTAATGGCGTGCCGCCAGACGGGTTTTGCAATGCTTTGCTCCAACAGCGTTCAGGAGGCCCACGACATGGCGCTTATCGCACACGCTTCGACTCTCGAGGCGCGCGTTCCGTTCCTCCATTTCTTCGATGGTTTCCGCACTTCGCACGAGGTCAACACATACGAGCCGATTTCCGACGAAACCATAAGGGAGATGATTTCCGACGAAAAGATACTCGAATTCCGCCGGAGGGCTCTCAGAAACGACAATCCCTTCATTCGCGGCACGGCGCAAAACCCCGACGTTTATTTTCAAAGCTGGGAGGCGCGCAATCCGTATTATGCAAAATGCGCCGATATAGTTGCCGCCCAGATGGAGAAATTCGGCAAACTTACGGGTAGAAATTACGCTCCCTACCAGTACTTCGGGGCTCCCGACGCCGAAAGAATCGTGGTAATAATGGGCAGCGGCGCGGAAACCACCGACGAAGTCTGCGCATATCTCAATAAAAACGGGGAAAAGACGGGAGTCTTGAGCGTGAGAATGTACCGTCCGTTCAGCGTGAAGATGTTTGCCGCCGCGCTTCCGAAGACTGCGAAAGTAATAACGGTTCTCGACAGGACAAAAGAGCTCGGCGCGATGGGCGAGCCACTCTACCAGGAGGTTTCCGCGTCTATAGCCGAAGCAAGAAACACCGGGCTGCTTCCGCGTTCGTTCGATCCGCTTATTATAGGCGGCAGGTACGCCCTCGGCTCAAAGGACTATACTCCGGCGATGGCCAAGGGAGTGTTCGACAACATGTCTGCGGAATCTCCGAAAAACCATTTTTCTGTCGGCATCATAGACGACGTCACAAACAATTCAATATCCTACGACGAATCTTTCAAGCTGGACGATCCGAGCGTTTTGAGCGCCGTATTTTACGGATTGGGCTCTGACGGCACGGTTGGAGCCAACAAGAACACGATAAAGATTATCGGAAACGGGACTCCGAACTTTGCGCAGGCTTATTTCGTTTACGATTCGAAGAAGAGCGGCGGCATAACGGTTTCGCACCAGCGTTTCGGACCGAACCCCATCAGGGCTCCGTACCTTGTGCGCCATGCGCAGTTCGTCGGTTGCCACCAGTTCTCGTTCATGGAGAAATACAGAGTGTTGGACTGCGCCGCCGAAGGCGCCGTTTTCCTGTTGAACTCCATCTACGACGCAAAGACCGTATGGAGCCACCTCAACCGCGAGGTGCAGCAGACTATAATCGACAAGAAGCTGAAATTCTATGTTATAGACGCCTATCACGTCGCAAAATCGATGGGAATGGGCGGGCGCATCAACACGATTATGCAAACCTGCTATTTCGCAATTTCGGGAGTTCTTCCGAAAGACGAAGCCATTGCAAAAATCAAAGCGGCAATCGAAAAGACTTACGGCAAAAAAGGACCGCAGGTTGTGCAGAAAAACTTTGCCGCCGTTGACGCGTCGGTCGAGAATTTACAGCTTGTGGAGGTTCCCTCCGAGCCGACCGCCGAGTTTGGTTTCCCGCCGGCCGTTTCCGACAAGGCGCCAGATTTCGTCAAACGCGTGACGGCTGTCATGATGAGCGACGAGGGCGACAAGCTGCCGGTGTCGGCAATGCCTGTTGACGGCACATGGCCGAGCGCCACAACGCAGTGGGAAAAGCGCAACATAGCCATAGAGATTCCGCAGTGGAATCCGGACTTGTGCATACAGTGCACAAAGTGCGCAACAATATGCCCGCACGCGGCGATACGCGCCAAATTTTATCCGAATTCGGTTTTGGAGAACGCCCCCGCGGATTTCAAAAAGACGGCGTTCCGTTCGCCGAAGAATCCGGATTGCTCGTTTACGATACAGGTTGCCCCGGAGGACTGCACGGGTTGCGGGCTCTGCGCCACGGTATGCCCCGGAAAGAGCAGAACAGAGGAGGGCGTGAAAGCGCTCATGATGGTCGCGCAGGAGCCGATACGCGAAAGGGAAAAGAAAAATTTCGAATTTTTCCTCTCCATTCCGAATCCGGACAGGCTCAAGCTCGGCGAAACCGTCAAGGACGTGCAGTTCCGCCAGCCGCTGTTCGAATTTTCGGGTTCGTGCGCGGGCTGCGGTGAAACTCCGTATGTCAAGACTCTGACGCAGCTTTTCGGCGACAGGCTGTTCATAGCAAACGCCACGGGTTGCTCGTCGATTTACGGCGGCAATCTTCCGACCACGCCTTACTGCGTAAATCAGGACGGCAGGGGACCGGCTTGGGCTAATTCGCTTTTTGAGGACAACGCCGAGTTCGGATACGGCTTCCGCATTTCCATCGACAAAAAGGAGGAGATGGCAAAGGAACTCGTAAAGAAATTCGCCCCGATTTTGGGTGACGATCTCGTAAAGGGAATATTGGAGGCAGACCAAAGCTCTGAGGCTGGCATAGCCGCGCAGCGCGAGAGGGTGGACGCCCTAAAGCAAAAACTTTCGGGAGAATCCGCGGCGGAGGCGAAATCGCTTCTCGTTTTGGCCGACGACCTCGTGAAGAAATCGGTGTGGATTCTCGGCGGAGACGGCTGGGCCTACGATATCGGATACGGCGGCTTGGACCACATTTTGGCGAGCGGCAAAAATGTCAACATAATGGTGATGGACACCGAGGTATATTCGAACACGGGCGGACAAATGAGCAAATCGACTCCGCTCGGGGCTGTCGCAAAATTTGCTTCGCAGGGCAAATCCACGCCGAAGAAGGATCTCGGAATGCTCGCGGTCGATTATGGAAACGTTTATGTAGCCCAAATTGCAATAGGCGCAAACGACGCCCAGGCCATAAAGGCGCTTATCGAAGCCAACAGCTACGAGGGAACTTCGCTGGTTATCGCGTACAGCCACTGCATTTCGCACGGATACAACCTTATAAACGGTCCGGCGCAGCAGAAGGCGGCGGTGGAATCTGGTTATTGGCCGCTTTACAGATACGACCCGCGCAAAATTGCCGCGGGGGAAAATCCGTTCAAGCTCGATTCGAAGGATCCGAAAATTCCCGTATCCGAATATATGAAGGTCGAAAACAGGTTTAAGATGCTTCAGATGCAGAATCCCGAAAGGGCTGCTCTGCTCGACGCCGAGGCTCAGGAGTTCGTAAACTTCCGCTGGCAGAAGTATAAGTATCTTGCCGACAGAAAATAGGCCTGTTTTTATCAAGCAAAGAGGCGCGCCGGCACAGCGTTCGCGGCGCGCCTCTTTTATTTGCGCGCTTCATTAAAAACGGACATTCGGTATTTGACAATCGGCGGGGATTTTCTTAATGTACCCGCAATAAAATGAATACCGTTATGAAAAAAAATATATCGCTTGCAATGATTGCCGCTCTTGCGCTGCTGTTTTCTTCCGGCTGCGCTTTGGTTATAGACGAAGACAACTACGCGATGGCCGCAAGAGGGGATTATACTCTCAAATATACCGGCTTTGACGCCTCCAAAGACTCCCTGCACGCAAAAACCATTATGGCGTTGCAGGATAGGGGGTGGACAATAGAAAGTTCGGGAAATCCGATAAAGGCAAAGATTGAAAAGCTCCGCCAGAAGGCCGTCGCCTCGTTTACCGTCGAGAAAAACGCCATAACTGTCGATACAAAGGGTTCGATGGTCGATGGAAATAAGGCATATGTTCCCAAACGCTATGTGGACAACGTAATGGCGAGTGTGCGCAAGTATTTAAGATAATCTTTTCCCGCCGATTAAACCGCGTTTTCGGACGCGGTTTTTTATTTGCGGGTTGCCGCGCACGCGGGGGCAGGACGCAGACGGAGCGGCGTTTAGTATGAGCTTTTGATACAAGTTTTAAGGATTTGCGGGTTCAGGCGCTCGTCGGCAAGATAAGTAAAATGAAAAGGTGTCTTTTATTGCTTCAAGATAAGGCGCAGCGGCGTTTATCCGCAGTATAAAAGACGGTCTGAACAAAAAGCGCATGCTTTAAGCCGCATTGCCGAACGTTTCAATAAAAGGGAGGAGGTTTTTAAGGAATTGTTATTGCGCGCTAAAAATCGGACGATGATATTGCATAGGCAATATTTCGAAATTCGTTAGGCTTTGCGGGCCTGCAACGCGGGGAATGCGCCTCCGGTTAGCGGAGAATTTTTACGCCCTTTAAGGGCTCGGCAAGTTTAAACATTTCAGTGTATCGGTTTGTGGTAAAGCCCGTGGCGCCGAGTTCGGCGGCTTTTTTTAGGGAATCAAAGTCGTTTACCCCCCAAACGCGGAATTTGAATCCGGCGGCGCGTATCCCGTCGGCAAACGATGTGTCGAGGCCTTTAAAGCCCCTGCCGCCGACGGCGATATATTTTACGCCCAGCTTTTTCGCCTGAGAAATTAGAGAATCGAGATCGTATTTAGACGCCGGCACCAGCCACATTGTGTCAAACTCCGGACATTTTGCCTTGAAATCTTTGATGGCTTTCATGTCGAAAGAGGAGACCAATATGTTTGACGGCGAGAGCCCGGCAGAGCGGACCCCGTTTCTGAAATCCTCGGCGTATGTGGCGGAATACCCCTTTATTTCCGCTTGCAGCACGCCTCGCTTGGGGACGAGCTTCAAAACGTCCGCCATGAGGGGAATCCTGTACGGCCTGTCGAATTTGCCCGATTTCCCCAAATCTATTTTTTGCAAATCGTCGGCGGTAAGCTCGGATATTTTCTTTTCCGCGCCCGACAGCTCCTTTAGAACCCGCTCGCAGTGGATGCAGACAACCAAACCGGATTTTGTGGAGTGGAAGTCGGTTTCGACCCATGTCGCGCCAGAATCATATGCCGCTTTTATAGCTTCAACTGTGTTTTCAGGAAAGTCGTAGTGCAGGCCCCGGTGGGCTACGTTCTGCATGTCGAGTGCTCCTGCCGCCGTCGACAGCGACAGCGATATTAGTATTCCGTTTATTCCTTTCATTTAGTTTTTTATTAATAGTTTTGCGGGTGTTTTGAGGACGGGTTGTCTTTAACTATGCAGCCGGGATTTTCCCCGGAATATTTGACCGCCGATTCTGTGTAGCCGTGGTTCATCGTGTTCGACGTCACAGCGCAGTTTTTCGAATCGCACATGTATATTCCGTAGCGCGGAGTGTAATAGTCTTTTTTTCCGTCGGTGTGCCCGGCCATAAAGGCGTTTCCGGTGACTGCCGCGCCGTTTGACGACAATACCATGTTTGCCGAGTTTTCGCCTTCAAAAAGCCCGGCGGAGTTTCTCCCGTTTCTCCGAAACGTGTTGCCCGACACCGCAATCGACCACACGTTGTCGATGCGTATTCCCGCCCCGCCGTTATGGTCGAACTGGTTGCCGGTTATGCTCCAATAATTGCCGCCCTTGCCGAGATACAAGCCGTACGCTTCGTTCCATTCTACCCTGTTATGGGTAAACATTCCCGAAGATATGCGCCCGCCGAAACCGTTCCCGCCGTTTCCGCCGAACACGTTGTCTATTATATAAAAGTCGCACCCGTTTGAACGAACGCCGTCTCCGAGGTTTTTATTGACCATGCAGCGGCGCATAATCAGCACGAAGACTTTGTTTAAATAGACGCCGTGGCCGGAAAATCCGCGGATTTTGCAGTCCTCTATCGTTATTGTGTCGGTGTCCCTATTGCGCGGCTTGTCTTTTTTGTCGAACATTATGCAGTGCGTCTTCGAATTTGGATCGCGCTTAGCGTTCATGTTCAAGCCGGACAAATGAATGTTTTTTGCGTCGGTAATGTCGATAAGGCATTCGGCGGCGTAGTCGTTTAGTATAAGATTCGCCCCATGCGATATTGAATAGCCCCACTTCGGGTCTCCCTTTAATTTTATATTTGGGTATCCTTTAAGCGAGGCGCACGGATAGTTTCCGTCCGGAAAATAAACCGTTCCGTTCACTTTTGCGGCAGCGTCTATTGCCCGCTGTATGGCTTTTGTGTCCGAAGTTTTGCCGTCGCCGAGAGCCCCGAAATCGCGCACGTTAAATACACATTCAGCATTTGGGGAATTTTGTGAACCCGCGCTTGTGCGGTTTGGTTGGCTTTCTTTTCCGAAGCATGCGAGCGCAAACAGGATAAAAAAGAGAAAAGGTGTTTTTTTCGGCATATCTGCGTGTGTTTTTTGACAGGATATTATATTCCCGCACGCATTCACAAGAAAAAATTAGTCTTAGCCGGCTGCGGCCCGCCCGCGGAAAAGAAAGCGAAAAAACAGGTGGGCGCGGAAAAGAAGCCGCAAAACCAAACGGCGCGGCACTTGCGCCCCAATTTGCGTAAGGCGGCCTTGCGGGTGCGCAAATTAATCCGGCGCAGCGCAGGCAGGCGGCGGTTTGCCGTGTCGTTGCGGGCCCGCGCGTCCGCATGCGTCTTGGGTATTGCGGATTTTTTTGCGGCTCGTCTTTGGCGCTGGGTAAAGCCGGACATAGTGGTTTTGCGTTTCCGGCTGGCGGCGGCAACCGCAAATCCGGCGGTCTCCTATATTAAAAAAGCGGCATTCCGTTCAGAATGCCGCTTTTTGGATTTATTGAAGCTTATCCTATCTGGTAGCGGGCAAAACGCTTTACTTCGATTTTTTCGCCGATGGTTGCGATTTTTTGCGTGATAATATCGCCGACGGTGAATTTGTCGTCCTTGACGAACGGCTGCTCGAGCAGGCAAACGCCCGCTATGAACTTGTCTATCTTGCCATCTACGATTTTTTGCTTTATGGCTTCAGGTTTTTTATCTTCGGCAAGCTGGGCCAAGGCTATTTCGCGCTCCTTCTCAACCAAATCTGCGGGAACCTCTTCGCGCTTTATGCAGATCGGAGCGGCCGCCGCGATATGCATGCAAAGGTCGCGCACAAAGGTTTTAAAATCCTCGTTTTTTGCGACGAAGTCGGACTCGCACGCGACCTCTATGAGGACGCCCACTTTGTTGTTTGAGTGTATGTAGGAGGCAACAAGACCCTGCGAGGCGGTCCTTCCGGCTTTTTTCGCCGCCGTGGCCACGCCTTTTTTCCTGAGGATTTCGATAGCGTTTTCCTCGTTTCCCTGCGCTTCGGCAAGGGCTTTTTTGCAGTCCATCAGACCCGCGCCCGTAATAGCGCGCAAGTCGCTTACCATTTTAGCTGTGATTTCCATGTCGAATTATAAATTATGGTTATTCTTGGGGTTCTTCTATTTTTTCAACGTCGATTTCCTTAAAGGAAACTTCCGCTTCGGGGGCGGCTTCGACATCGTCCTTTTTGGATACTATTTGAGGATTCTTCACCTGCACCGTGCGGCGGCTTAAGCCGTTTTGAACCGCCTCGACGACGATTTCGGTTATGAGCCTTATGCTTTTAACGGCGTCGTCGTTTGCGGGTATCGGATAATCCACAAGAGTCGGGTCGGAATTGGTGTCGACAATGGCCACAACGGGTATGCCGAGTTTGCGGCATTCCGAAACTGCTATTTCCTCGTTCTTTATGTCAACGATAAACACCGCTCCGGGAAGCTTGGTGATTTCTTTTATGCCCTCGAAATTGCGGCTCATTCTGTCCATCTCGCGGCGTATAGCTGCGGCTTCCTTGGCGTAAAGCTTGTCGAGCGCTCCCGACGACTCCATGTCGAGGAATTTTTTGTACTTTTTAAGGCTTGTCTGTATCGTTTCGAAATTCGTAAGCGTTCCACCGAGCCAGCGGTTCACGCAGAAGGGCATGTTGCACATGGCTGCGGCTTCGCGGAGAATTTCCTGGGCTTGGCGCTTTGTCCCGATAAACATTATGTCCTTGTTGGAGGCCACGGTTTCTTCGACAAAAGCGGCCGCCTTTTCAAGCTGCGCGTAGGTTTTTTCGAGGTCGATTATCGACACTCCGGAACGGTGGTCGTAAACGTAGGGCTTCGATTTGGGATTCCAGCGGCGGGTTTGATGCCCGAAATGCACGCCCGCATCGAGAAGGTCTTTTACTGTTATATTCATATTTTTTATAGCTCCGTATTTGCCTTGGCAAACCTTGGATATTTCTAACTTTTAGGGTTAATGTTGACGGCAACCGCACCGTGCGATTGTCTGAAAGGGCGGAATAAAATATGAAACATAAGTTGCGCGCAAGCAAAATTTTCGATTTTTATGTTAAAATTTATCGGCACCTGCGGCACCTGCGTCGTTATGAACGGATTTCAACTTGCGGTTTAGGGATTGCGGATTGCGGTTTTAAAGAACGGGATTCTTTTGCAAAACGAGATAAATTTTTTTTGATTTTTTTGCCGTCCTAAAGCGTTTTTTTTTTGGGTATGTCAATTTTTGAGCAATATATGAGGTGTTATTTTTTTATAATATTTCATTGATTGACAATATATTAACCCTAAGATATGTACTTGTATATATGTTCTAAAAATAATACCGTTTTATGCGAACATATCTATTTAAAAAACTGTACAAACTGGTGCAAGAAGTGTTAAAATATATACACAACACGGGAGGCATATGAGCCGATTTTTATAAAAAAGGCCGTATGATGTTTTTCCGGTAGGCATGGCTGCAAAGCTGTGTTCTAATTGGGTAGAGTAGTAGAGTAGGTTAAATAAAAGGCGTCCTCGAAAGAGGACGTTCTTTTTTTTTGCAAGAGCGCGGAATTTTGCGCATGCCGTATTGCTTGAGATTTTGCATTGCGCCCGCCCGGCAAACGCAAGGCCGCTATGCGTTTGCCGGATTAAAGAAAAGCCGCGCATGGAAGCGGACATTATGCAATGATAATTCGGCTCGGGCGGGCGCGCGTTTGTGCGGATTGCATGGCGTACCTCCATGCTACGTTTTTTTGCAAGCGCGAGTCGGGCTTTCAAATTGGGGAACTGCCTATCGCGCGTTCACGCGCGCTCGCCGGTTTGAAAGCATACAAGGCATGCGGATTCCGAAAAATAGGCAATCGTACGGCAAATATCATGCCGGCTTTTGCGGCCGCCGTTTCCTTTTGTCCTTCCGGCGCCCGCGCGGGCGGGATAAATGCCGCGCAGCATGTCCGTATGCGGATTATTTTACCGATATTTCGCTCGTAAATTTTTTCTCGTCCTTGAAATGCCTGTATGACGAATCTATCTTTTCGCCGAAATAGGTAATATTTTCGAGCTTTATATTTTTTACATGGGAATTTTCATCGTATCCGCAAAAATACAAAAGCCCCTTAAATTTGCCCTTTTTGCCGTAAACTTTTATATTTTTTAGAGAGCAGTCAAAGACCCGTCCGGGATTGGTGTCAGCATGCCTGGTTACTTTTCTGGGGTTTGCCAGCAGCATGCACATGTCGTTTCCGTTGGAGCGCACTGTAATATTTTCAAAATCTATGTTGTGCATGGGCATGTTGTTCGTGGCCTGAAACCAAATTATGCCTTTCGCCCAATATTCCTCCGGCCCCCTGTAGTTTACGGCGTAATACGGTATCTCAACATTCTTGACCCTGATGTTGGCCATTCTCGGAGTAGTGCATTCATATCCGATTCTGAATATGTTGGCGATGTCGGTCCAAAATATGCAATCTTCTATTTCGATATTCTCGCACGGCATGTCTCCATACATTCCCTTGATTGCGATTATGTCGTCCTGCGCGCGCGCAAACGTGTTTTTTATTTCTACGTTTGACGTATTGCATAGGTCTATGGCGTCGTCGTTTAACATTCTTGAGGCGCAAATTTTAAGGTTGTCGATTTTAAAGCCGTCGGTATTGAAAGTCACAAGCGTCCATGACGGCGGGTCTTTTAACACGATGTCGCGGATTACGGCGTTTTGGCACTTTTTAAAATCGATAAAATGATAGCCTTTCGGAAGGGATTTGCGCTCGTACAGGTCTCCGCTTATGATTCCGCGGCCGCGGACGGTTATATTTTTGCCCTGCGCGTACACTCTCGATTTGACAACGGCTCCGCCCGCAATGTAAAGGGTCTGGTTGTCGGTAAGTCTTATTTCCGGAAGAACGTGGACGCCGGGGCCGAAATACACCACATCTTTTGCGTTTGGATTGGGAACGTCGGTTTCTATCGGGTTTCCAAATATCACCAGCGGCATGTTGCGCTCGTCCCGCAGTATTACGGCGCAAAACGGAGCTTTGTCGGCGGTAAGGGTTATTGAATTGTCCGACCGTGAAACTACGTTTGTTCTCGCCGGAAAAATTTCGGCTTTGTCGAGAGGCTTTTCCGATTCCACCTTTATTTCGACTTTTCCGTCAAAATCGAAAATGGCGAAATAATATTCTCCCCCCTCAAATTGCGGCGACAGCGATTTGTATATGTCAACTGGTTTTCCGTCCGCATATACGGCATAAGATGTATTTGCTTTTTCGGTAATCGGCGCCGGATAAGTTATAACTTTTCCCATGAGGGTTGCCGTTGCCGATAGTGTTAAGAAACATGATGATATTATAAATTTTAACGCCCCTTTTCCCATCTATTATCCTTTCCATAGTTAAAAGTTTACAAAATAACCTACATAAGTAAATTTTCTATATATTTCTTTTTAAGTTGTAAAGCCTCAAAGCGTAAAATTGTGCGGTTCGGACCGTCGAAAGGTTTTGTACCATATAAAAAAAGGCCGTTCCTGTCGGACGGCCTTAAAAAATCCATAATAGAATAAAGCGGGCGGCTATTTTATCCCGCGCCTGCGGCGCGCAGCCGCAAACGCCAGAGCAAGAGCCCCGAAAAGGGCGGCTACTTCGGCGGGTTCAGGAACAGCCGAAATATATCCGTCTTCAGCCACAAAAGGCGTATTTAGAAGCAGTCCGTTAGCGTCGTAAAGCTCTACATGCTGGGCTATGAGATCGGAAGTGCTCGAACTTGTGCCGACGTAAATGGTATCTTCGGCAAAATTGTATATTCTCAAAGTCGTGTCTCCAGAGAATGCGAGCGTTGTGCCGTTGCCGTCTCCAGTCAGGGTAAGCTTGACCCCGTCTGCCATTACAATATCGAGATTTGCATAGTTAAGATGGATATTTGTAAACGACTGGTCGGCATTTATGGTCATATTGTTGTTTGTCGTTTGGCCATAGGTGACAAGCGCGACATCGTTCCCGTCGGAATCTTTTATGGCATTTGCCTTATTGAGTACAAGGTTGTTGTTTCCCTGAAAGACCACTGCGGCGGGGGTCCAATAGTTTTCCGGATCCTTCGTGAGTGTAAGAGTTGCTCCGTCGTTTATTGTGACGTTGGCGAAAGTTAAGTCGGACATATTATTTCCCATTAGATATATTCTCGAAAATACCGTCCAATTGGACCCATCGTTAAATTCGGTGGGCCTTGTAAATGTAACTCCCCCGGCAGTCTGCGTGAATGTTCCCCAAGTGTACAATTTTGTAAAAGTGATGTCTTTTGTGTAGACCATCGTTCCGTACAGGTGAAAAGTAGAACCGGCGTCCGCCTTAAATGTGGCTCCTCTGCTGAAATCGAGAGTGGCGCCCGCTGCCACTGCAATCGAACTTACGCCGCTCATGTGGAACGAGGCTCCGCTATCCGCAAGAAGTTCGCTGCCTTCGTTAAAGGTAATTTTTCCGGTATTTAAATGCATACTGCCTTTTAGATCCAACTTGCCGTATTTGTTAAACGTGCCGTTCCCATTCCATGTTAGTTTTGAATCGGCGTCAACGGAAAGAGTGGAGGTATTTCCGCCTTGGGGGCCTTCAAAATCATTGGATATTGTTGCGTTGGAAGTATTCAAAACCGCATTTACCCCTACAAAGGAAAAAGTTTGCGTTTGTGTTACCAATGTCGATTCGCTAAGGACATTCAATTTGTTTATGTCTATATTGACGGTGGCCGTATTATCTTCCGCCGTATTTTGAACTATAAGGTTAAAATAGTTCATCGAAAACGTCTCGGCTGACATGCCCGTCACGGTTCCGCTTTGCGCGTTCGCATCTATTACAAGCGTGCCAGTTGCAAAATTTGCATTTGCGGGAGTTTCGTTATCGCCGCTGCCCGAGACCGCTTTTAGGCTCTGGTAGGTGGCGGTATTTCCCCCTCCTACCGTATAATTGCCGAATGAATCAGAATGCAAAACAAGCTGGTCGGTGTTGGAGCCGGGCACGGGAATGGCTTCGCGGTCGGAAGAAGTAGGTGTGACATCTACAGTGCCGGCGTAGCCCGCCGATAACGAAAACGCACAAAGACATACAAAATAGTAGAAGGTTTTCATAATGTATAATTATATATTTGAACGGTTGTATATATGTCAAACAAAAAATATTTTTTAACAACGGGAAAACCGCAAGATAAAACGCCGCTTTAACTGCGTTAATTTTGCAGTTCCGATTTGTGCGTCCGCAGGCGCGCCAATAAAAATGCGACAATTGATAACGGCGGCCGCGCATGCCCAAAACTAAAAATACCGGCCAAAAAAAGATTGACAGGTGGGGTCCTATCTGGGAAACTTGTCTCAATCGTTTGAGGGTTGAGACTTATATGCCAACATATATAAAGGGGAATAGAGTATGGTAAAATTTGCTGTAATAGGAATGGGGCCCATCGGTTCTATGCACGTCGACAATCTCATGGCGGGGAAAATTCCCGAAGCCGAAATAGTTTGCGCTTGCGAACAGCGCCCCGTCACCGACCCCAAATATAGCGGGCTTAAAATCTATGGCGACCTCGACGGCATGCTTGCCTCCGGAGGCTTCGACGCCGTAATAGTGGCCACCCCGTCTTTTACGCATCTTCCTTTTGCGAAGAAGTGCCTTGCCGCCGGATACCATACCCTTGTAGAAAAACCCATAGCCCTTTGCACCGCCGACGCGATAGAGCTTCAGAATTTCGCAAAAAAATGCGGGAAAACATGCGCCATTATGCTGAACCAGCGCACAACGCCGATTTACGCGCGCATAAAAGAACTGGTGGATTCCGGGGAAATCGGTAAGATAAACCGCATTTCGTGGACGATGTCGAACTGGTACCGCCCCGACATATATTTTGCCTCGAGCACATGGCGCGGGACATGGAAAGGTGAGGCCGGCGGCGCGCTTATCAACCAGTCGATACACAACATAGATATTTGGGCGTGGATATTCGGAATGCCCAAAAGCCTGCGGGCATGGTGCAAGTACGGCAAATACCACGATATCGAGGTAGAGGACGAGGTCGTGTGCCATATGGACATGCCGGACGGGGCAAGCGCGGTGTTTACAACGTCTACGGGCGAGTATCCGGGCGCGAATAGGCTCGTGATCGCGGGGGACAAGGCGTTCGTTGTGGCGGAGGGCGGCAAGCTGTCGATTGTCCGCTTTGTGGGGACGACGCTTTCAGAATACACAAAAAACACCCTTTACATGTTTGGGTCGCCCGAAACGGAGGAGGACGTTGAGGAGTTTTTCGGAAGCGGCGAGCAGCATGTGGGGGTCATAAAAAACTTTGTCGAGGCGCTTTCCGGAAAGGGGAAGCTCGATTTCGACGCCTCTCAGGGCGAGCTTTCGCTCGAACTTGCAAACGCCATGCTGCTTTCGTCGTGGACAAATTCCGACGTAAACTTTCCGCTCGACCATGCGCTCTATAAAAAGCTTCTCGAGGAGAAGATGGCGTCGTCGAAGCTCAGGGACAATCCCAGGCAGAATGCGATTGTCGATTTCAAAAAATCTTTCAAATAGGGCCTTGCGATGTCGAAACACGCAACCGGATACGACTATGTTCCAGACGCCGTCGGGGGCGAGAGGTCTGTTGGGGAAGGCGAGCTGAAGTTCGCCGCCGCCGGCCTCGACCACGGGCATATATACGCAATGACGCAGGGGCTTCTCAATGCAGGGGCCTCGTGCGAGTATGTTTGGGATCCAGACGGTCGGAGGGTGGAAGAGTTTTTGAAGCGCTTTCCCGGCGCGAAGGTGGCCGACTCGCTCGGCAGGATCCTTGAAGACCCGTCGATAAAGCTTGTGGCCAACGCCGGAGTGCCGGCGCGCAGGTTCGACATGGGCGAGGCGGTTCTCAATGCTGGCAAAAACTTCTTTGTTGACAAGCCGCCGCTGACCACTTTTGAGCAGCTCGAGCGGGCCCGCGCAATCGTTTCGAAGACGGGATTGAAATATATGCCGTATTTTGCGGAGCGCATCCACAACGAGGCCGCCGAAAAAGCGGTGGAGATTGTTCGCGGGGGAAGGATCGGGCGCGTCCTGCAAATCCTGATAATGGCCCCCCACAGGCTTTCGAAAGATTCGCGGCCCGAATGGTTCTTCGACCGCGCAGAGTACGGCGGAATATTGTGCGACATAGGCTCGCACCAGTTTGAGCAGATGCTCGAATTTTCCGGTTGCGACTCGGCTGTTATAAATTATGCGCGCGTGGCCAACATGAACAATCCCGACCGCCCCGGGCTTCAGGATTTCGGGGAGGCGTCGGTGACTATGGACAACGGCGTTTCCGGATATTGCCGCGTCGATTGGTTTACGCCCGACGGCCTTCCGGTATGGGGGGACGGCAGAACTTTTATTCTCGGCACCGGCGGATACATAGAAATACGCAAGTATATTGATTTTTCGCGCCCCGGAAATCCACCGCAGACGCTCTATGTGGCGGATAAAAACGGCGTGGAAATGATAGACTGTTTCGGCATGGGTTTCCCGTTCTTCGGACGCTTTGCGCGCGACGTTGTGGACGGAACCGAAACGGCGATGAAACAGTCGCATGCGTTTGCGGCCGCCGAGCTTGCGCTTGCCGCCCAAAAAGCGGCGGAATCTGGCCGCGCGCGGTAATCCGGCGCCCGACTGCGAATTGAAAACAAACGTACATAAAAACAAACAACGGAACAAAGATTATGTCAGACCAACTCCAAAATCCACAGCTTGAGGCACAGCGCCAACAAATATTGGCGGCAAAGAAAAAGGGCGTTTTGGCCACATTGGGAACGTTTGCGAAGTTTTCCGGGCCCGGCTGGATGCAGAGCGCAACGACACTCGGCGGGGGGTCGCTCGCTTCGGCGCTTTACCTCGGGGTATTAGGCGGGTTCGGATTCATGTGGCTCCAGCCGGCGGCCATGATTTTGGGAATAGTGATGCTTGCTGCGATATCGTATGTCACCCTTTCCATAAACAGCAAGCCCATGCAGAGCATAAACTCCCAAATAAGCCCCATTCTTGGATACGGGTGGGCGCTTGGTTCGCTGCTGGCGTGCCTGGTGTTTGCCATGCCCCAGTTCGCGCTTGGAGTTGCCGCCATCACCCAAAATTTTTCGGCCTCCACCGAGGCTCCCTCTCTTTCGGCGGAGATTCTCATAACGGTGCTGTTGTTCGCCTTTGCCTTCGCCATGGTCGCCATGTACGCCTTCGGCGGAAAGGGCGTGAAGTTTTTTGAAAAAATCATAAAGCTTTCGGTCGCGGCGATTGTGATATGCTTTTTCGGGGTGATAATAAGCCTTTGGTGGAACGGCAAAATCGACTGGCAGGCCGTTTTTGCGGGCTTTATACCGAACTTTTCGGTGCTGTCGGAACCGAGTTCCGATTTTATGGAGTATATTTCCCGGCTTTCGCCCGTGGGGCGCAAGTTTTGGAGCGACATGATAGTCTTGCAGCAAAGGGACGTCGTAATATCGGCGGCCGCCATGGCGGTTGGCATCAATATGACATTTCTTTTCCCGTACTCCATGCTTAAAAAGGGGTGGAATAAGGATTTCCGCGAGCTTGCCATTTTCGATTTGGCGACCGGGTTGTTCATACCGTTTCTTTTGGCGACGTCGTGTATTGTGGTGGCTTCCGCAAGCCAGTTCCATGCAAAGCCCGCCGAGGGGCTTGCGACTTCGAAAATAGAGGCGGGGAAACTCGTTCCTGCTGCCGTTGGCGGCAGTCTTGCGGTTCCGGCGCCGAACCTTGTAGCGCCATATATTTCGCTGCTCGATTCTCGCATAAAGCATGAAATGGGCGCGGAAAAATTCGACGCCCTTCCGGCGGCGCAGAAGGACGCCGTCCGCAACGCGTTTCCCGCAGAGGAGCGCGAAATGGCGGCAATGCTTGTCAAGCGCGACGCGTCGAATTTGTCCGAGACTCTCGCCCCGCTTTTGGGCGACGACATCGCAAGGTACGTTTTCGGGCTCGGCGTTCTCGGCATGGCCATAAACGCTGTTTTAATGAATATGCTCATTTGCGGCCTTTGCTTTTCCGAAATACTCGGCAGGGGAATGTCGGCAAAATGGCATCTTGGAGGTTCCATGCTCATTGCAATCAGCGCGGTAGCTTCTGTATTTTTCAAGGGGGCGAAGATGTGGATTGTCATACATGCCGGAGTGATAGCGATGGTGCTTTTGCCGATAGCGTACGGAGCTTTCCTCGTTATAATGAACAGCAAAAAGGTATTGGGGAACGAGGCTCCGTCGGGTTGGCGCCGCGCGCTTTGGAACGTTTTAATGTGCTGTTCGGTGTTGGCGAGCTCCGTCGCCAGCCTTTACGTTCTTTGGAACAAGCTGGGCTATGCAGGCCCCGCCGTGTTTGTCGCTTTTCTGGCGCTTGTGGCGGTTTCGAACAGGTTTTTAAAGTCGTCCAATAAAATATAATGAAAGATTTATTCGATATAAAAGGCAAAGTTATAGCGGTGACGGGCGCCACGGGGGTTTTGGCCGGGGCGGCCGCAAGATATTTGGCCTCGCGCGGAGCGCGGGTGGCGTTTTTGGGACGCAGCGAGGGTAAACTCGCAGAGGCCGAGAAATTTTGCGGGGATAACGGATACGAAGGAATGTCGGTAAAGGCCGACGTCCTCGACAGGGCCTCTTTGGAGGCCGCGCGCGGCAAAATTCTCGAAAAGTGGGGGGGCATCGACTGCATCGTAAACGGCGCGGGTGGAAACCTTCCCGGAGCCGTCATTGCTCCGGAAAAAAGTTTTTTCGATCTCGATTTCGGGGCTTGGGAACGCGTGTTCAGCCTCAACGCCGAAGGGACTCTTTTGCCGATAGCCGTGTTCGGGGAGGTTTTTAAGGATACAAAGCGCGGGTCGATTGTCAATTTTTCGTCGATGACGGCCCAGCAGGCCGTCACGCGGGTTCTCGGATACTCCAACGCAAAGGCGGCAGTTGACAACCTCACAAAATGGCTCGCGGTGGAATTTGCGAAGAAAATCGGCGAGGGCGTCCGCGTAAATGCGGTGGCTCCCGGATTTTTCATAAGCGAACAAAACAGGTCTTTGCTGCTGGAGGCCGACGGGACATTGAGCGCCCGCGGCCGCGATATTGTGCGGGCTACGCCCTTCGGCCGTTTCGGGAAACCGGAAGAGGTGTTCGGGGCCATACATTACCTTTGCTCCGACGCGTCCGCATTCGTCACTGGGATAGTGTTGCCGATTGACGGTGGGTTTTCGTGCTTTTCGGGAGTTTAGCCCGGAGGACTTGTTTTCCCGCCGCCTTGCGGCGGATTAATTGCAGAATTGTAGAAGGAGCTTGTTTGTGGAAAAATTAAAGGAAGGTTTCAGGTGGTACGGCGACAGCGATCCCGTCCCTCTTTCTTTCATAAGGCAGAGCGGGGCCTCGAGCGTTTTTAGTTCGCTGCACCATATTCCCTATGGCGAGTTGTGGAGCGTGGGTGAAATAGAAAAGCACAAGGGCAAAGTGGCCGCAGCCGGGCTTGAATGGGACGTCGTGGAGTCGCTTCCGGTAAGCGAGGACATAAAATTGCGCTCCGGCGACTATCTCAGGCATATAGAAAACTACAGGGAAAGCATACGCAATCTGTCCGCATGCGGCATAAGGAAAATAATATACAATTTTATGCCGGTTTTGGACTGGATCCGCACCGATTTGCATTACCGCCTTCCCGACGGCTCGCGCTGCCTGCGGTTTGATCCGGTGCAGTTTGCCGCGTTCGACATATTTGTGCTGAAGCGCAGCGGCGCCGCCGAGGAGCGCTCGCCCGAATGCGTCGCAAAGGCGGAGGCGTTTTTTTCGTCCCTCGACGGCGACGGGAAAAAGTCTTTTGAGCGCTCGATTATAGACGTCTTTCCCGGGTGCAAGATGGGCTTGGAAATCGGGGACGTCAAAAAAATGCTCGCCCGCTACGGCGGCGTGACGCCCCAGAAACTTAAGGAAAACCTAAAGCTCTTTCTTGAAGACGTGCTTCCCGTAGCCGAGGAGTCGGGGGCCATTCTTGCAATACACCCGGACGACCCTCCGTTCCCGGTTCTCGGCCTTCCGAGGATAGCGTCGAGAGTCGAGGATTTTCTTGAGATGTTCGAAGCCTGCCCTTCGGCGTCGAACACGGTTTGCTTTTGCACAGGTTCGCTCAGCGCGGGGCTGCACAACGATTTGGCGTCCATGGTTGACAGGCTCGCCGGCAGGATCCGTGTGGCGCACTTGCGCAGCACGCAGGTGGAGCCCGACGGAAGCTTTTTCGAGGCGGGGCATCTTGAAGGCCGCGTCCCGATGGTAAGGGTTGTAAGGCGCCTTATGGAAATTCAAGACAAAATATTGGCTTCCGGCGGCGAAAAAATCGTCTTTCGCCCGGACCACGGGCGCGACATGGCCGACGATTTGTCGAAGCCTCCGACAGACAATCCCGGATATTCGTTTATAGGGCGCATGAAGGGGCTTTGCGAAATACGCGGGGTAATGGAGGCGATTTCGAAAGGAGCCTAAATTTTTGCCGACCGCAGGCGGCTTGGCGCGCGGGCTTTAAATTAAAGATTCTGGCGTTCAATTTCGGTTTATTGTTGACGCGCCGCGGTTTTTTTTAAAAGTGAATCGTCATTCGGCGGTTGTGCCGCCGGTGCGCATAGTGTTTGAATCTAAATGAAAATTAGGGAGTCAACGACCGTCGACAGCGGATACGACGATTTCAGTTCGCTTGAATCGCTGAACGTGAATTTGGCGTATGCTGCCACGTGCGCGCTTTCGCGCGACACAAAGAGGGAATATATTTACGATTTTTCTTTGAACCGCAGGCTCGACCGCGGGACCACTCTGGCGGTCGCGCTCGCCCTGAAAAAGTATATATCAGAAAAATTCAAAGACCACGAACGCATAGGCATTGCGCTTCCGTCGTGTTTTCCGGGAATTGCGGTAAACCTTGCGGTTCAGATGGCGGGGAAGTCGAGCGTAAACATAAATTTTACGGCGGGTTCGGATTCTGCCAAATCCTGTCTGGCGAGGGCAGGGGTAAGATGCATAATAGGCTCGAACAAGGTGCGCGAAAAGGTGTCGGCGCATTCGCCAGACTTTCCGTGGACCGACAATTTTTTCGACATAGGCGACATCTTGAAGGAGATAGGCAAAAAGGGCGTGCTTCCGCATCTTGTGGCGGCCCGCCTTCTGCCGGGCTGGCTTATATGCGCGCTTTATGGCATACCGAAGGACGGCGGCGGCAGGGAGGCTTCCATAATATTCACGTCGGGTTCTGAGGCCGCGCCGAAGGCGGCGGTGCTCACCCACAGAAATCTTATGGCCAACGCCCGCCAGATGTCTGAAATCGGAATAATAGACGGGAACGACACCCTCCACGGCAACCTTCCTCTTTTCCACAGTTTCGGCCAGACCATACAGGTGTGGTTTACGATGATTTACGGTGTCAGGGAGGTTATGGTTCAGAGCCCGCTCGAGGTTCAGGCCAATTTGGAGGCCGCAAGAAAGGGCGGATCCACAATAATGATATCCACGCCGACTTTTTTGAGGTCGTATTACAAAAAGGGCACGCCGGACGATTTCCCGAATTTGAAACATGTCATAGGCGGAGCGGAAAAAACTCCGGACGGATTTATAGACGCATGGAACGCAAAGTTTCCGAAAGTCGCATATCTTGAAGGGTACGGGCTCACGGAGGCGTCGCCGGTCGTATGCGTGAACCTTCCCCCAAATTTGAAACGCGGGAAATTCTGTCCGCAACCGAGCATGATAAAGGAGGCTTCGGTGGGAGAGATATTCCCGGGAATGATGGCGCGGGTTTCGGATCCGGATACGGGTCAAATCCTTCCGGTCGGCGAGGTAGGTTTGCTTCAGCTTAAAGGCGCGAGCATCTTCAACGGCTATTTGAACCAGCCCGAGGAGAACAGGAAAAAGCTTTCCGACGGCTGGCTAAACACCGGCGACTTGGCTGTCTTGGACGCTGACGGATTTATCTTCATAAAGGGAAGGCTCTCGAGATTTTCCAAAATAGGCGGAGAGATGGTTCCGCATTCCGGGGTCGAGGAGGCCATCGTGCGCGTTTTGGGGCTTCAGGATTCGGAGGTGCCGCTCGTGGCGATAGGTTCAAGGATAGACCCCGCAAAAGGCGAGGCCCTCGTGCTGCTTTCGGCCGTCGACATTGACGTCCCGCAGCTGCGGCGCCTTCTTACAGAGGCCGGCCTCCCAAATTTGTGGATTCCGAAACATGTCACAAGGGTGGAGTCCATACCGCTGCTCGGAACGGGGAAGCTCGATTTGGGGAAGATACATAAGATTTGTAAGGGCGCATTTTAGGCTGCGAAATCCTCTTACAATCCGCCGCTCCCGCATTTATTTCGCGCGCCTCAGGCTGTTGTTAAACTGTCTATAAACTTTTCTGAAAGAAATTTTTTGACAGGGGAAGCCTGTGTTTTTAAACTGCCTCTGTCTTCAATCAATAACGTCATTTCGGAGGAGTTATGGTAAGAACAATATTGGGCACGTCAGCATTTTTTATGTCGGCGGCGTTTGTATGCGCCGCTGAATTGGACGTAAAAATAGACACGGATAAAAAATACCAGACAATAGACAATTTTGCGGCCGCCGACGCATGGAGCGGAAATTTTGTTGGCCAGTTTTTCGAGGAAAGCCAGAAGGGGCAAATAGCCAAATGGCTGTTTTCGCAAAAAATAGGCGCCGACGGCAATCCCGAGGGCATAGGGCTTTCGATGTGGCGTTTCAACATAGGTGGGGGGAGCCTCGAACAGGACGGCGCAAACATCGTCCCGTATCAGCGCCGCGCGGAGAGCTTTTTAACCAAGGACGGTCAGAACTACGATTGGGGCAAATGCGCCGGGCAAATGTATTTTGTCAGGAAGGCAAAGGAATACGGCGTCGAAAAACTGCTTTTGTTTTCGAATACGCCGCCCGTGCAATATACGATAAACGGAGAGGGCTACGGCCAAAAGAACAACAATAGGGCGAATCTGAAGCCGGACTGCTACGGCAAATTTGCCGATTACATGGCGACTGTCGCCAAAAAGTTCGGAGAGATGGGATATAAGGTCGATTATATCAGCCCGATCAACGAGCCGCAGGTTAATTGGGACAGCAACAGGCAAGAGGGGTCTCCGTGGTATTGTTCGGAAATGAAGAAGCTCATAGTGGAGCTCGACCGCGCGCTTTCGGAAAAAAATCTCGACACGCTGATATGTTTCGGAGAGACGGCGAATCCGAAATTCAACTATATGGAGTCTTCAACGAACAAGCCCGTCCCCCGATGGGAAAAGGACCCCGCGGAGGAGCGTCCCAACTACATAATCAAAAAGTTTTTCGATCCCGAGAGCAAATTCTACATAGGCGGTTTGAAGCACATGCCTAAATTCTTTGTGGGGCACAGCTACCACGCGCATCTGCAAAACGGCGAAATGATTGATGCGCATAGGAGCCTGGCCAAAGAGGCCGAAAAATACGGCATAGGCTACCACCAGTCCGAATGGTGCCTGCTTCCGCATTACAGGGCAAAACAGATGTTCGGCTTTACTCCCGACTGGTACAGCGACAACCGCACCGACATACAATCCGCCCTGCTTATGGCAAGGATAATATACTCCGACTTTGTAAACGCCAACGCCATGGCGTGGGGGTATTGGAAGGGAATGGAAATAAAGGGCGATTTTGCGCTTACGGGCGTGTATCCGCACGACGGGCGCCTTGAAAACGGCGGAGTCGCTAGGGCGAATAAGCTTCTTTGGGCTTTGGGGAATTTCAGCCTGTTTGTCAGGCCCGAGTACAAGAGGGTCGATCTTTCGGGGGCGTCTGATTTGGACACGGTCGCCGGCGTGGCGTTCATTTCGCCCGACGGAAAGAGGGTTGTTGCGGTGTTTGTAAATTCGTCGTTTGAAAAGAGCGGCGCAAAAATAGCCCTGCCAGATAAATATAAAGGCGCAAAAGCCCGCGCGTTCCGTACCGACGCGAACATGAATTTGGGAAATCTGCAAGTTGATGAAGGCGAACGCAAGTTTAGGATTGCGCCGCGCTCTATTACCACTATAGTTTTTGACTTGTGAAAAATATACCAGTTGCGCTTTTTACATATTTGATGTGTGCATTTGCCGCTTATGCGGCAAATGTCACAAAAATAATAGAGGACGATTTTGAAAACGGCAAAGAATCGCCCTCTATTTTGGGCGGGTTTATCAATACGGAGATGGCGGAAATAGTTTCCGGCGACAAGTCCGTTGGCGGCGACAAGGCTTTGCGCCTGTTTTGCGAGGGTAAAAAGCTGAACAATGTCGTAAAATTTCCGGTAAAAAACGGCGCGGTTTACATTTACAAATTTGATTATAGGGTTGAGAAGCTGACGGAACGAAATCCGATTTCCTTAATGCTTGCCGACGAACGCGGGGCGCCTCCAAAATATTCGGGGGTAAAGACTGTCGCGCGGGTGAAGAATCTGAAGCTTTCCACGAGGGACGGCTTTAAGGTTCCGAAAGACGAAAAGAAATACACTTTTCGAATCAACATGACCCAAGGCAGCGAAATTGTAATAGATAACCTGAAGATATACGAGATAATTCCCGACGAAACGAACTCGTATCTGTTTTCCGAGAACCACGACAGGTACGACCTGTTTTTCGACAAATCTTTTCCGGGAATGTACGAATCGCCTTCGTCATGCTCGTTTTTGGATCCGTACAGCCCTGTTCTCGACATGCCGCGGGAAAAGTTTTTTTCGTTTATAGACAAGTGGGGGCAATAGAAAAATTGCAATTGGCCGAACAAAATAAAAACCGAATAAGATTCCGC
>CALXLM010000038.1 GCA_944389195.1 uncultured Opitutales bacterium | reverse complement strand
CCTTTTCTACTTCCCTTAACCGCTCTTCGCGCAATTTCAAATCTTGCGCCTTCTTCCGCAAAATTTCCTTTGACGAGTTTTTTAATATATCGTCATCTCCCAATTCCCCAAATCGCTCAAGCGCCCTGTCTATTTCAAGTTTAAGGCGCTTGATGCCGCAATTTAGCTCCGCTTCCTCTTTAATAAGACTTTCCCTGTAGGTTCCTGTAGAAGATTCAACGTCCTTTGCGCTCAGTCCCCTTGAGCCCACATACGCAAGCGCCGAAAGTAGCACATTGTCCAATATGCGCATCGCTATTTGCGTCTTGCAGCCGCAATTTGAGCGGTTGTGGATCTTGCGCGTGCAAGTGTAATAGTAATAATTGCTGCCGTCTTTGTGCTTGTTGCCGCTCCAAGTGACTGTCATATGGGCGCCGCATGTGCAAAAAAGTTTCCCCTTTAAAAGGTAATCCTTGCGCCTTTTAATTTCCGGACAATCCCGCTTGCCCCTGTTTTCCTCAAGCTTCCTCTGGGCGGCTTTCCAGGTATCTTCGGATATAATCGCCTTGTGCCTGCCTTTAAATAGTTCAAGCCCCTTAGTCCTTCTAAATACAAAACCCGCATAGGTAGGATTTGCCAAAATCTTTCTTATTATATTTTCGCTATATGGCTTTGCCTTAAAAACTTTGCCGCAACGCAACTTTCTCGGCGGAATGCAAACGCACGCATCGCTAAATTCATTCGATATTTGGCTAGGTTTTTTGCCCAATAAAAAATCTTCAAAAATCTTTTTTATGTGATGAGTGCAATTCTTGTCCACTACTATTGTCTTTGACTTGCGTCCGCTCAGATACCCTATCGGCGGCAATCCCGAAACATGGTAGCCCTGCTTTAAGGTTTGGTACATCTTGTCCCTGACTCGCTGGGAGGACTGCATGCGCTCAAAGCTTGCGCTTGCTATCTTTATGTCCTTTACATATTCGCCCGAAGGAGTGTCGTCGGTATTGAGGTCGTTCGTGTAAATGATTTTTACATTAAAATCATTCAGTATCCGCTCAAATTCATAGTAGCTGAACTTCTCCCTCGTGATTCGGTCAAGGCGGTAACTTATAACATAGCTTATCCCGCCAGCTTTTATACGCCTTACCATATCCTTAATCGCGGGGCGATTCATATTTTTCGCGCTCTTTGCACGATCTATAAAAATTTCCTCCAGCTCAAGTTCCGGACGCGACGCAACGTAATCCTTTATTATCTGGATCTGCGAGTCTATTGAAGTGTAATCTATGTTCGCTAGCTGGTTTGCTGTTGACACCCTGGCATAGCCAACAACTTTTTTCTTTTCCGTCATGGCCTACCTTTCTTCGCGTCAAAATTTTCCGAAGGTTTTTTCTCCGATTCCAATGACTCTTTGTACTTGCGGGCTTGGCGGTACCTCGTGGAGCGGCTGCCGCTTAGAAGTGGTGCGGGATTCTGAAGCCGGCTTATGCGTATGCCCCTTCGCAATATCCCGCGCATTATCGTCTCTCTTAGCAAATTTTCCATATCTTTTGCTACTGCCGATTAAAATTTCCCTCGCTACCGCTCCGGCCCATAGCCGTAAATTAATATATCTTGTAATATAATTTGAAGAAGTTTTGTCCCTTGTCTCTATTAACTTAAACGACGGTTCTGTTTGTAATACGCGTGAAATTTCACCCGGTAATTTGGGTTGAGATTTTTCCCAAAAAAAATCATGTTCTACATTTGTTATCGATGCAAAACTTGCAAATGTTGTTATTATAAAGAGAAAAATATAAAATAATATAAATACAGTTCTCATATGCGAAGAAACACTAATTTTATAATCGAGTAAATACCTATGTATAATTGTCGGTTGAAAAAGCAACTCATTCTTTGATAATTAATTGCTTCTATAGGCAATACGCCAGCCAGAACGTAGATAATGAGCTTATATTACCGGAGAAGAATCGTAAAAATTATGGCTCGTAGTAGGCATAGTTCTATTATCGAAAAGTTTCTTGAGCTTTTTGACTATCTTAAAACCTCAAACTTGTTTTTTTTAAGCCACTCAAGAGGTGCTGTATCTATTAACTTCCCAAAATCCCCTCATATGGACTCAAACTCTCCCCTGCCTTCTTTCGAAAGCTAATCGTGGGAAAAGTGCATGATTTACATAATTATATTATATAAAATAAATCATGATACTTTTAAACCCGATTATTTCTGCCTGAGATTTCTTTCAAATAATCGCGTGGAGAAATCTTAAAAAATGTTTTAAATGCCCGTGAAAATACTTGCGACCCTGAATAATCAAGTTCTTTGGCCACAACTTTTACTTTATGTTTGAGCAATAGTTCCTTAGCCCGTTTCATTTTATTTTCTCTTCGTAGGTTAGCAAAGCTTTTGCAATTAGAGGCGTGAAATTTTTTGTTTATAAAATAAGGTGTAGTTTTTAATTCTTCTGCTAATTTCTTTGTTGTCAGACCCTTTTTATTTATAGCCTCCATAGGTATTTTATCTATGTTCATGCAGCTTAGCTTGCTAAATTGCAAACTAAGATAAGTTTCAATTATCTTCGCAACAAAGTCTAGAATCTCCACTGAAGGGTTTGTTTTATAACGTTCTTGCCTATATAGTTGAACTGCTAACTTTATTTCATTTACTCTTTTACCCTGTCCTACGATAGGTGTTTTGCCCCCTGCAAACCTCCAAGACGAATCTAAATGAAACCAGATTATCTGCCAACTTTTTTCTACGCTTATTGTGCTATTTGAGCCTATCGGCATTAAGAGTACATCTCCTTTACGCAATAAATAATTCTTGTTCCCGCATTTGAATTGGGCTTTGCCCGAATATGTATATATAATAGTGGAAAATTCCCTGTTTACTCTGTCGCAAATATAAGATACATCGTGGGTTGTTTGCGCGGCATAATCTATTCCGTATTTGTTTAAAGGCTCGTATTTCAACCTTGGCGGAACAACAACAGTTTCATTTCCAGCGATGGCTTGTTGTGGCAAATATGGTTTTGTCAGATACACCTCTACTGATTTTTTAGGCCAAAGCATTAAAGCTTTGTCATTCTTTAACGAGTAGAGATATTTTGATTCAATATTTGAAATATCGCCGCGCATAAAATTGGTTATCGGCATTAATAAAAAGATAGCAATAATAAAAATGTAGCAATAAATAAATCTTTGAGGTTTTTAAATGAAATGATAAAATATAGAGCACTATGATGTCATTGAAGAAAATTATTTTGTTGTTGGCGGCGGTTTTAGCTTCGGCATGTGGAGGAGTTATTGCCCAATCAAAAGAAGTGGCGCCTTTAGTCCCTATGCTTGCCCTAAATGGAAAGCCTACGCACGCGCAATTAAAAGATTGGCTTGCCGATTATAGAGAAGCTGGAATCGGACAATTTATAATATATGGGCGTTCGGGAAGCGAACTTGAATATCTCTCTGAAGATTGGTTCGATGCTTGCAAGTTCTTGATAGAGGAGGCCGAGCGCACAGGAATGAAAGTTTGGCTCTATGACGATTTCGACTGGCCAAGCGGAACAGCCAAAAAACGCGTAATGCGCGATAAACCCCAGTGTGCATTGCGTTGGTTGGACGCAAAAAAAGACAAAGATGGAAATGTGGAATTTAAAATTCTCGAAAACCAGACTATGCCTAATCTTCTAAATGAAGAAGGAGTCAAATATTTCATCAAGCTTACCCACGAAGAATATTACAAGAGATTCGCCAAGCACTTCGGAAAGACAATTTTGGGAATATTTACCGATGAACCATCTATAGCTTATTTCAGCAAAACCGCCGACAAATCATCGCAAAAAGTCCCTTATTATGAGGGGCTTGAAATCGACTATAAAAAAACTTTCAATTCCGATTTGCGTTCAGACATTGCAAAGGAATACAGCGCCAAAGGTTCAAGTTGGAAGCAGAATATTGCCAGGCTATTAGAAAAGAGATTCTCGGAAAATTACTCGGGACGTCTCGCAAATTGGTGTGCTGCCCATAACATAAAGCTTACGGGGCACCTCATGAGAGAGGAATCTCCAAAGCATGCTATTCAAAACAGCGGACATCCTTTGGGAGTATTGTCAAAGTTTCAATTTCCGGGGCTTGATGAAATCGGAACATCTACTGTCATGCGCAAAGGTGCAACTTATGGAGTAAATAAAAATATACCGCATCGCGCATTAGAGTACGCTACCTACGCAACAGCGGCTTATGCAATAGAAAAAAATGGAAATAAAGGCGGCCTGGCAGAACTTTTTGCCATGGGCCCTTGCGATTTACCTATGGGCGTATTCAGACGTTCTATTTGGCAAAGTGCTTTGTTTGGGATCGATACATATGTCTTGGCAATATCGCAGTTGGACTTCCGCGTTCGCATTTCATCTGACCCATATCTGTCAATGTTCATGTCAACTTATTTTAATACCTTTACTCCAAGCCAATCGTGGTTTTTTGATTTAAATCTTTTGGCTGATGACTCCCGCAGAGCCAAGATTTTTGCGCACAAAGAGCGCATCTATCCCGTCCAAGTAATATATCCATACAACCCAGATGTAGATTTTAGCGGGCTATTAGGGGCGATGTCGAGAAATCAAATTTCTTTTGCCCTTATAAAAGATGGCGACACTCAAAGTGCCGAAGTTGTTTTGCTGCCAAACGATGACGGAACTTATAACGAGTTAAGAAGCGGTAAAAAATTCGCCAACGCCGAAGAAACAATAAAATGGCTTGCTACAAGATCCCTGCAAAATATTTCTGTCTTCGACAATGGCAAGCGCGTAGATGATGTATTTGTTCGCGAGTACAAAGACGGGTCTTTTGCAATCCTCAACTATGGGTCTGATAGAACTTTAAATGTGGAAGCTTTCGGCGATAAATTTACGGCTTACTTCCCAAGCTTCGGAGTTATCTACAAAGATGCGGCTTCAAAGGAAAGCAATGTGATTTCAAAATACCATGTGGGAGAAAAAATAAGCTTGGAAGATACTGTAGTAAAATTGGAGGGAACAAATACGATACGCCCCATATTTGAAAAATCTAAAACTTTCAACTTTGTAGTTTCAACGCCAATAAAAGTTCGCTTTAGCCTGCGCAATTACGACGGTTTCCCCGATTTATTACTGGATGGAAAGCCTATTGAATGCCAGAATACCGAGCCTGTAGTTTTGGGATTTAAAGGCTTATACAAAAGAAGCGGAGAGATTCTTTTAGAAAAGGGTCCGCATAAATTGGAGCTAAAAAATGATATTCACGAGTATCCATATATGCCAGTCGTAGTAATAGACGGAATGTTTAGCTTTAAAGACGGCATTATTTCACCCTATCGGAACAATGGCAAATATATTGACGGCGCAATGGGGAGAATCGTCCAAACTTCAAAAGTACAAATCCCAAATAGCGCTAAAAAAATCCGCGCAGATCCAGACGATGCCGTTTGCGAATTATTCATAGACGGCCAATCTTTAGGTACGCGCGCATGGCGGCCTTTTGAATGGGAAATACCGGCAGAATATGCGGGCAAAAACGCCGAATTAAAACTCGTTAGAAAGTTGGACTGTTCGCGTATTTTTGGCAAAGAGATGTTCTTTTCCGACTTTGCAAAAAAATACAAAGCCACGATATCGTATCGGCCTTTATCAACAGAAAAGATCTTAAAAGCTGTTTGCGAACTGGAGTTTATAAAGGAATAAAAAATAGCTACAACCATTCCATATATTCCTTGCGCACCTCTCTTAATGGCATGCCTGAAAATAACATAGTACGGAACGTCATATAAAGATGGCTATTTTAGTTAGGCGCGCAACCGCAAAATTTCAACACTGTTGTTTGCAATAATAACCTCTGAAAATATAGATAAGACTTTTTATGCCTGTTTATACAAATACAAAAAATTCAAAAACGGTATGGAACAGAAGCGCAACTAAGAGAGTGGTGTATTCAAATGCTTGATTTAAGCCAACATCTTATTCAATAAGTTCAGCAAAGTGTCGCATATTTTACGAGCTTCTTTTTCTCCGAAGCATTTCCAATGCATATTCAAGCACAAATATTCCTGCGAAGCCATAAAGCGGGTAATCTGGCCGCTTAAAGCCATAGCCGCAATTTTGGCATCCTCCCCTTTAAGCCTCCCATTAGAAGCCATCTCTATGCAAACAGACATAAACGAGTGGTGGGGTTCCATAAAACCTTTGTATATCACTTTATATAAGTCCCCGTTGAAAACCTCTTCGCGAGCGATTATCGAAATGATGCTCTTAAGTACTCTGTTTGTCAAATTATCTAACTTCATTCGCCATAAGAAATAGTCCTCCAATATCTGCCGTGCGCCTTTAGAAGATGGTTTCTTTTTTAAATACTCCAACCTTTCCCAAAACGGCATCTCCATTTGCCTTATATAGGCAACAATCTGATCGACAAGCTCCTTGTAAAGACCGTCCTTGCCTCTAAAATAATAGCTTACCGCCGATATATTGCAGTTCGCACGCCGAGTTATATCGCTGACGCTCACAAGGCTCGGCGGCTTTTCCCCAAATTCCTCAAGGGAGGCAAACAATAAATTTGTAGGAGTATCTAAATCTGTCCTCCCCTCAAAATAATCTATTAAAACATTTTTTTTCATGGGTAATGTTAGACTCATGAGTGTAATAATAGAGCTTTTATTACATATTTGGAAGAATATTATTTTGTCCGAAATCATCGCCGGTACTGCGTCCGTCAATATTTTTCGAATCCCCTTCCCCGAGTTTCCAACCGCCGCCAAGCGACGTTATAAGATCGACGCATGCGGAAAATCTCTCGCCTTGGAGGACAATTAATTCGCGGGCGCTTGTAAGCTCAAGACGCTGGGCCTCGCTTACGGAAAAGTAGTCTGTATAACCCTGTTCGTACTGGATGCGGGTCATGCGCTGCACTTCTTTTGCCGCGTCAACCATCTCCGCCTTCTCCTTATATTCGTCAGCCATATAGGAAATGTTCACCATAGAATCTTCTACCTCGCGTATAGCCGAAAGAACGGTGGAACGATAGTTTTCGAGCGTCTCCTTATGTGCGGCAAGCGCGACGCGTTTTTGCGCGATGTTCCTGCCTGCCTCAAATATGGGGAGATAAATTTGGGGGCTTATACCCCATGCAAAACTTGATGAAATTAAAAGCTTATCTATCTTGTTTGCGCTTAAATCGGTGTTGGCGGTTATGGACACCGTGGGGAAGAAAGCCGCCTGCGCCGCGCCAATACGAGCATTCGCAGCATAGACTTTGCGCTCTGCTTCTGCAATGTCCGGACGGCGTTCAAGAAGCTCCGACGGAATCGCCGCAGGTATTTTGGGGAAATCTTTTCCCAAAGGTCCGAAGTCCGCCTCCAATTCGGACGGAGAACACCCGACCAAGAGCGCGAGATAATTTCTTGAGAGCAAGAGCTGGCGTTTCGCATCTGCGAGCTGTGCGGCGGCGTCATGCTCCTGTTGCTGGGCGCGTTTCAGATCTATTTTAGTGGAATAATCCATCTGAAGGCGTTTTTCCACAAGCTTTGTGTCTTCGCGCCTGATTTTCAAGGTATCCTCAAGGACATTTACCTCGGATTTTAAACTCCTGATGGAGAAGTATGTCTTTGCGACGTTAGACTGGAGATTTAGCATCAGGCTTTCGTAGGCTGCAAGTTGCGCCTGCGCGTTGGCCACTTCCGCCTGCAAGAGGCTACGGACGCGCCCAAACAGGTCGAGATCCCACGTTATGCCGAACCCGGCGAGCCATGTATCATAGCGGCCATAAGATGGCTGAAGGTTTTTGGACGAATCCGTGCGGGAATAATACGCGTTCCCCTGAAGTTGCGGATATAAGTCGCTCTTTTGCATTAGGGCGGACTCTCTCGCCTGCTCGACCCTTTGGTATGCCGCCGCCAAATCCGGATTGTTTTCGGCGCATTTTTTCAAAAGGACGTCAAGATCCTTGTCGTTGAAGACTGACCACCAATCCCCTTTGGGAAGGCTGTCGGCCGGTATCGCGCTTTTCCATAGTCCTTCATCGCGGTGGAAATGTTCAGCCGTAAGAGTATCCGGAAGCCGGACAGACTGTGATGCTTCTTGATAGTCCGGTCCAACCATGCAACCGGACAAAAGCGCTACTGTAGATATTGTCAAAAATCTTCTCATATATTTTTATCCTTCGATTTTCTTTACCTTGTAATGTCTCCTTATCACATAAAAGAAGACGGGAGTGAACAGCAGACCCATTATCGTCACCCCAAGCATACCATACATAACCGCAGTCCCCAGGGGTTGACGCAATTCGGAACCTGAAGTCACCGAGAATGCGAGCGGCACGACGCCCAAAATGAACGCGAAGGAGGTCATTAGAATGGGTCTCAACCTGTTTTGCGAAGCGTGGCTCACTGCCCCTACAATTTCTTCCCCTTTCTCTTGTCGCTGTTTTGCAAACTCTACTATCAAAATGGCGTTTTTACAAGCAAGCCCTATGAGAACCACCATACCTATCTGGGCCATTAGATTGTTGTCCAGTCCCCTCATATCTATGCCGATAAGGGCGAAAAGCATCACGAGCGGCACGATTAGAATGATGCAAAGCGGCAATGACCAGCTCTCATACTGGGCTGCGAGAATTAGGAACACAAACAACACGCATATTGCGAATATGTACACCGACTGGTTGCCGGCCAATTTTTCCTGATATGCGAGGTCTGTCCATTCGAGCCCCATGCCGTCGGGAAGAGTCTCCTCGGCGACCTTTTCTATGGCAGCCATAGCTTCGCCGGTGCTGTATCCTCCCCCGACATTTCCGAGTATTTCCGCCGCGGGATACATGTTGTAGCGATTGACTGTATCGGGCCCTATTATACGGCGTATGTTGGATACGGAACCCATCGGTACCATGTTTCCGTCGGCAGTCGGAACTTTAAGGTTGTAAACGTCCCTTATATCTCCGCGGCTCACGTCTTCGGCCTGCATGGATACGCGATATACGCGGTTGAGAATATTGAAGTCGTTTATGTACGACGACCCAAGATTGTACTGCATTGTATCGAATATGTTCGTAATCGGCACGTTGAGTTTCTGGGCTCTCTCGCGGTCTATGTCTATATAAAGCTGGGGGCTGGAAACCCTGTAAGTTGTAAACGCCAAGGAAACCTCCGGATGTTCCTTCATAGACTTGTATGCAATCTCGCGGGTGTATTTCTCGACGTCCCCAATTCCGCGCCCACGATGTCCTGTATATAGCATTTGAAGTCTCCTCCCATTCCTATACCGTTAACGGCAGGGGGGGGTCAGAACTACGGACGCGGATTCAAGAACGCCTTTCGACAGCTTTGAATTCGTCTCCAGTATAATGTCGTTCAAGGTCTTTCCCATTGCGAGGCGTTCCTCTTTAGGCTTTAGCTTTATGAACATTGCACCGGCATTGCAGAGCCTTGAAAAGGACGCCCCACTTATGCCTGCAAGAGTCGTCACATCTTGTACGCCTTCTACTTTTGAGATGATTTCACGCCCATTATCGACGGCTTTGCGGGTATGTGTTCCAGCTGTGGCATCGGGGAGTTGCATTGAAACAAATAGGTATCCTGTATCCTGTGTAGGGATAAAGCCAGTTGGCACTGTTTTGAACATCCAGCCAGTAGCGAACAGCAGAATTATATAGACAATCAACGCCAAGAAAGGAAATCTCAAGACCTTCTTGACCATCACTCCGTATTTTTCCGAAGTCCAGAAAAACACCTTGTTAAATCCATTGAAAAACCACCCAAAGCAGAACTCCCACAAACGCGTGAAGAGGTCCTTCTTTGCGTCCGCCTCCCTAAGCAGCAGGGCGCAAAGGGCGGGCGAAAGCGTGAGGGAGACTACCGCCGATATTATCGTGGAGGCGGCTATAGTCAACGCGAACTGCCTGTAAAATTGTCCGGAAATCCCCTCGATAAATGCGGTCGGAATAAACACGGCGCTCAAAACGAGGGCGATGGCTATAAGAGCCCCCTGCACCTGGCTCATTGCCTTTTTTGTCGCCTCGCGCACCGGGAGACCCTCTCGCATGTTTCTCTCAACGTTTTCGACGACGACGATTGCATCGTCAACCACGATGCCTATTGCCAGAACCAGTCCGAAGAGCGATAGGTTGTTTATAGAAAAACCGAACAACTGCATGAAAAAGAACGTTCCGATGAGCGAAACTGGAATCGCAAACCACGGGATAATAGCGGCTCTCCATGATTGCAAAAACACCATCATTACGATTACCACAAGTATGACGGCGTCAAATATGGTATCGTAAACCGCATCTATGGAATTTTGAATATATTCAGTATTGTCAAGTCCGATTTTATAGTCAACTCCAGTGGGAAAGTTTTTCTTCATTTCCTCAAGAAGCGCCTTTATGTTTTTAGCTGTATTCAGGCCGTTGGAACCGGGAAGCTGATAACATCCGATTGTGGCTGACTCCATGCCGTTATACTTGCCCTCTTCCGTGTACGAATATGCACCAAGTTCCACACGTGCTACGTCGCGCAAGCGGACTATCTTGCCGCCGGGTTCGTTCTTTATTACGATGTTTTCAAATTCCTCGGTATTTTCGAGGCGTCCCAATGTATTTATGGTAAGCTCATAGGCTGCATCTGGATTCGAGACCGGCATCTGGTTGAGCTTTCCGGCGGCCACCTGCTTGTTCTGCTCTGTCAGCGCGGCGGCCTACTTGCGAGGGGGTCATATCCACATGCGCCAACCTGTCGGGATCAAGCCAAATGCGCATAGAGTATTCGCGCGACCCGAATATGGTTGCTTCGCCCACGCCGTATACGCGTGCTATGCGGTCTTTCATCTGAGTTATTGCGTAGTTGGAAAGATACAGAGAATCCCTACTGTTGTCTGGTGAATAAAGACTTATGACCATGAGAAGATCGGGAGATCTTTTCTTTACAGTCACACCGTAATTTCTCACCTCATCCGGCAGGCGGGGCTCGGCTATCGACACCCTGTTTTGCACCAAGACTTGTGCCATATCGATATCGGTTCCCAACTCGAATGTGACGGTAGTCATAAGCGAGCCGTCAGAATTGCATTGGCTCGTCATGTAAAGCATGCGTTCCACGCCGTTTATCTCCTGTTCTATCGGAGCCGCCACCGTATTCATTATGGTTTCCGGAGACGCGCCCGAGTAGGTTGTCGAGACAACTACCTGCGGGGGGACGACGTCGGGATACTGCGTTACTGGAAGGCTGTAATAGCCAACTATGCCCAATAGCGTGATGATTATGGAAATTACCGCCGCAAAAATGGGTCTATCAATGAAGAAATGCGAAAATTTCATACCCTAATACCTCCTGGGGATTATTCGCTGTCCATAGGCGTTTCTGTCGCCTTGACAGCCCTGCCCACAGCCGCATTGTGCAGCCCTTTTACGACAACTTTGTCGTCTTTTGACAGGCCGCCTTCTATTATCCTATAAGGTCCGACAAGTTTTCCCACTTTCACTGCTTTATAGGCGATTTTGCTGTCGTCTCCTACTACATAAACAAAGCGCCCTACCATATCCGTTCCGATGGCGGTTTCGCGGACGAGCATGGCCTCGCGGGAATCGGACACTTTCATTCTGAGCTTGGCAAACATGCCCGGCTTCAAGCGTTCACCGTCGTTTTTGACGTCGGCTCTCATTGTCAGGCTGGATGTCGACTTTCCTATGCGATTGTCGAAATACGTCACCATGCCTTTAAAGACGCGCCCGTTTTCAACGCTCATTAGACGAAGCTCCACTTCGGGCCCCATAAGCTTTTTTGGTCTATCTTGCCGAAAAGCCCAATTTCGTCATAACCTACTATGTCTCGCTCGCTCGCTTCAAAATAGGCTTGGACAATATCGTTCTTTTCGATGGTGGTGAGCAGCGACGAGTCGGCCGTCACGAGGTTGCCTTCGTCAAGCATGGCCTCGCTCACTCTTCCTGAGACAGGAGCGATTATGTGAGTAAATTCGAGATTGAGCTCCGCGTCCCTAAGCTCGGCCTTGGCGCTTGCAAGCGAAGCCTCCTGTGCAAGGAGTTCAGCTCTACGGGTATCGAGTTCCTCCTTGGATATAACTGTCGACTTGTACATATTCTCGGCGCGCGCGACATTGCTTTTTGCAAGCGCAAGCCGGGCTTCCACTTCTTTTATTTTGGCCTTCGCAGACATTACCTTCGCTTCGTAGGGCCTCGGGTCAATAATGAACAGCAAATCGCCTTCTTTTACCATCTGACCTTCCGAAAAGTTTATTTTTGTCAGGTATCCGCTGACGCGCGCGCGGATTTCGACAGACTTTGCCGCCTCTATTCTCGCAGTATAGTCGTCCCATTCCTCAATGGGCTTCACGATGGGCAAAGCTACGGCTACTTCTTCCGGCTGCATTGCGATGTTCCCTTTTTTCCCGTCATCGGAGCATCCGCATATTATGGCGCAAACCGCCAACATTATAATCGTTTTATTGGTATTTTTCATCATATTTTTCTTTTCCAAATGTACTCTATTCCAGAAATCCGTCTAAAATCCGGACCACAAAATCCTTCACAGATTCGCCAGAACCGAATAAATTTTCTTTATTGTCCAAGTTTCTTGACGCGGTTATAATGCCGGAAAGCATCATAGCGCTCATAGAACATTCAAAGTCTGATATACTCTTCTTCGACACAGACTTAAGAAGTTTTTTGAGATTTTCGCAAAAAAAGCCTAAGTCGTGGTCGGACATCTCTAAATGCGAATGAGGAGCCCTTTCGGAAATCGCATCTGCAATAAATTCTTTAGCCGCCTTGCAATTTCCAGATTTGACAATATGGGAAAGCTTTTCTGCAAAGATCGCGTTTGAACGTTCCTATTTGGATTTAAACTTGCGCATCGCCAACTTATAAAGATTTTCCTTGCTTCCAAAGTAATAGTACAGCATCGAATGGTTCACGCTCGCTCTTGACGCAAGACGGCGCATGCTGACAAGCCTGAAAGGAGTGGCACAAAATTCCTCAATGGCAGCCTCTATTATGGCGGCTTTCGCATCTGCTATAGTGTCGTGGCTGTTGGTCATATTTGAATTTAATGGATGTCCTTTCAAATTTGTATTTAAAAATATTGTTTTAACCAAATGGTTATTTGATTTGCTTCTGTCAAGTTTCTTTGTGTAAAATTTTTCAAAACATCACTGCCTCGTGCCAGAGAAATTAACTTCGCAAATTGCCAAATTTTCTAATTATGCTTCAGTACGCGCTTAATCAGTTTGCTTAGAAGTAATGAGGATTGTTCCTTGAAAGCGCAATCTGTTCTTCAAATAAATACAAGTTGCAAAAGTTTTTTAAACTCACTTACAGGCAAAATACAATTTGCGTCCAGAATTATACCAAGATAATCGCTATTGCGAGAATCGATTTCAAACTTTCAAAACAAGACTTTTCTAAACGCTATATAATCGACACAAAACCTATCCGGTATTTTTCCTGTACAGTGCTTCATTAAGGCAGAAGTTTTAATTTTGCGGGGATTGGTTAGGTATATGGTCTTTTTTGTAGTAGATTGCGCCACAAGGAAACTGAATATAGCTAACATGAAACAAGGGTTCTCGCTGTGAAGTCATGGAGCGGCGGCTTGCAATCAAGATGACGTAATATTTTGACGGTCTTTTAAAGGACAAGAGGTTTTTCTTTTGCGATAAGAATCCGCTGTATACGCAAAAGTTTAAACGAACAGCGGCATAAAAGTGCAACAGATACCGTCTCCCGTATGCAATGTTCTCTATGCCGAAAGCTTTGTAAAGAGGATAAAGGACGAATGTCTGAGGAATTTTGTGTTTTTATCGGAAGAAATGCTCCACAAGGCGGTTTCGGAATATGAAATATACTATAACACCGAAAGACCGCATCAGAATTTGGATAATGAGCTTATATCTCCTAAGGATAATGAGCACTACGAAGAATTGCGTTTGACGAGAGAGGAAAATAAGGGTAAAGTCCTTTATAAATCGGCAAAAGACGGGAGCCTGATCGTAAAAAAGCAACGGCTCATGCAAATGCCGACCAATACATACCGTGATTATTTTAAAATGGTGCCCTGCCGTAAAATTTAAATTTCTCGCGCCGGAAATATTCCGGCAGAAATCGCATTTTCAAATTTTACCGGTTAAAAATGTCAGCCCGAACTCAATGTTCCGTTTTTTTCCGTTCCAAAAATCCGCGACCGCAATTTATTTAAAAGGAGGGGTTGTATAACTTTCCCCGTTAAATCCCGATATGAGATCCTGCGGGAAAATCGGCGATATGTCGGAGGTGTTTTTTAGAATCGATTTTAGCACTTCCATCATAGATTTCCTAAAATCGACCTGTTCCTGCGCGCAGCCGGCGTAAATGGGCAGCATTTTCTTTCTGTTAAAGGCCGAAAGCGACGATTCCAACTCTCCGTATATTTGGCTATAATACCGGTAAAGCCCCTGTTGCAAAACTTGCTTCCGCAGATTTTTCGCATCGAGAAAGAATTTTCTGTATTTTTCGCCTATCGAATGCAGAGCCGGAAAATCCTTCTTCATACCATCACCCACAAGCACCGCATAGCGGTTGTCTGACATAAAAGAAAAAAGCGCGTTATTTTGGCGCGTGAATTCCGAGAGCAAACGCCGGCACTCAATGTCCTTTTTTACGTCGTAAGTCTCCGCTTTGTCCAAATCGTAGCCTATTTGCCAAAATACTATGTCTTTCGGTTTAGCCTTGCTGACCGTAAAGTCCGGACGAAATGTCTTTGCCAAATTCGGAAGAGCGGTTTTAGAATTTTTGGCGCGCACGAATAAATCCTCGCTGCTTAGCGCCTCAGGATTTTTATGAATCGGAGAACCGCGCATGCCAAAAGCGTAAACCTCGTCGGCAGAAGCCGACACTATGAACGACTCTGTAGCCAGAAGGTCCTGCATGCCGCTTCCATAAAAGACTATCTCGCCTTTTTCGCAGCGCTCTATAGAACAATACGTCGACACTATTTTCCCAAAAGCGTTTGCGCCGAACGCCGACGCTGCCGGCGGCACATGCCTTAAAAATTCCGCGCGCACCGCCCTCCCCTTCGGTGGCGTGGACGGCGAATAAAAAATGAAATTCGGCCCCAAGCGAACCGGAACCGCTTTTATTTTCTCGTCTCCTCTTGTAAATTCGACCTCGGAAAGATTTCCGGGAAAGTATCCGACGGGCGCGACAAAATATCTGTTCCCGCCGCAACTTACATATATAGCGGTAAACGCCTTGCCGTCGATTGACGACATATATATCGATTTATCCACAATCGCCCGATGCTCGTCTTTTATTTTTCCGAAGGTTTTCCAGTCGGGCTTAGCCGAGGCAAGCAGGCTTCGGTTTATCCATTTCTTCGGGTCGTTTGCCAGCGCGGCAAGCTCGTCGGCGCGCGCCTGCAGGTCCTTTGTCCTTGAAGAAATGTATTCCCTTGCACCGTCTATCTCCGGGGGAAGATGGCGATTTTCAAAGTCCTCGTATGCCTTGCACAGGCTTTCAAACTTTGCAAACGCCCCGCGGGGATTCTTTGGAAATTCGGATATAAACTGCGAATACAATTCCCTAACGTGCTTGTCCGAACCGTTTTCCTCAGCCTGCCGCACGGCGGAAAACATCGGCATGTACGAATTTATCAAATCCCTTCGTTTTACAAAATCGTCCGGATGCTTTTCGGCAGCAAGTTTTACAAGCATGACGTATTCGGAATCGCGCAGCCTTTCGTCTCTGCTGTACGTCTCTATCTGCCTGAGCGCACCCGCATGTTTTCTCACGTATTCCAACCTGTTTTGAAATTCAAAAGGATAAAGCTTTTCGGCCGCTGACTTTATTTTAGAAAACTCCTCCGTGGATTTCGGGGCGGATATCTCAGCTATCTTCGCCGATATTGTCCGAGCCTCATCCAGCCATTCCTCCTGGGCGCGCCTGTCCCCCGGGAAAAGTTCCTTCGCCTTGGCCACAAAAGGCGCTTCTTCGGGCGTATCGGGTGTTATCTCCGCAATATTCTCGACATAGTAATAATAGCCTCCCGCCGCTGCGGCAAATACAAGGATTATCGCCAGATACTTCATATTGTTATCCTCCTTAGTTAGACATTCTCAAGACACTTCCTCCACCTCCGCCTGAAGAAAAGCCGGCCCGGGTGAAATTTCTGCCCGGCGGCACATAAGTCGATCCGTTTATCTCGCGCGCCAAATCCGCATGCAGTATCTGCGACTTGTCAGGCGACGACAGCGAGCGCGAAATCACGCCGTCGAGGCGCGCGAACAGCTCACCTTGCGCCTTTGCCGCTGATTTGAAGGCGTAGTAGTATCCCGAATAGAAATCGCCCCTTGCAAATTTAACGTTTTGCGCCAACTGCGACCTTATTTCGCGCGCGTAGTTTGAAAAGTTAGAATACAGTATTGAAACGTTAACGCGCGAACCCTTGATGAAAATCGGGGCGTATTTTCTTGCCACTGTCCTGACAATTTCGGTTTCGTTGTCTTCGGAATACCTTCCCACTACCATAAAAGTCAGCGCACTGAAATTTGACCTGCACAACCTTTCGACGTTGCCATGCTGCACGGCGTAATCCGACGGAACATAGCGTTTCACATTTTGAAGCTCGGAAAATTTTACGACCCTAAAAACGCGTTTCCCGGGCTTTTCTATGGCTTTTTTTACAAGCGGCATCACAGCCGCAAGCCCGTTCCACCTCGAAACCCTCTCATTCAAGTTTACTATGTTTTCCACCGACGGATTTTCAAAAGAAGCGTAATACGAAGCCCCTTCGCCGGGAACCTCCTCCAGAAGCCCAACAGCCTTTTTCGATTCGGAGTCCACAATAATGGCGCCCGCGCGCATTTTTCTGTTCAGCGCGCTTTCGGTTGCAGTTCCGGCTTCTATCGTATCACCGTTTTTCAGCTTCGCCTGAAGCGCAAGCTGCGAACCGGACAAATCGTATCCGATTATCTCTACGTTCATCTCGCTTTTCGCGGCGATCTCCTCCTCGGCCATTGCGGGAACCGTCGAAAAATTTTCCGAATTTTCCGGAATTACAAGCGCAAACATCGACGTCTCGGACGCATATATTTTATCGCTTTCAAGTTTCTGCCCGCCCCCGAGATCGAGCGAGCAAATTTTCGGGAAAGAGTCGAGCGCGCCCGCCGAAAACACGAGGGCTTTTCTGCCCTTTATCTCTAAGAAAAAAGAGACGAATATCTTGGAGTCCTCCTCGTAAGCGTAGATATATTTTGAAAAATATTCCTTGCTGAGCGGAGTGACGATATTCCTCCCCGCCGTCCCCCAGCATGCCGCCACGCCTCTCCGTCCTGCGGCGTCGAGGCGAACGTTTAAAGCCTCAAGCTGCGCCACATAATCGTCGGGATATTCCGCCTCTATGTTCTTGCGCAGGTCACCGTACGACTCCGGAAACTTTTTAGTTAGAAAGTTGTGTCTGGCAAGCGACTGCGCATCAAACACCCGAAGCGCTTCGTCCGGATTTTTCATTAAGGCAGGCATAACTTTTTCCAACAGCTTTTTGTAGTCTTGAGGCGGCAGCATTGCCGATTTTCCCTTTATGGATCCGTATGCGTCAAGTATGCGCGCGTATGCGTTGCGCCTCATGACGTAATCGTTGCCAAACTCAAGCTTGGCATGCCTTTCAAACGTATCGAGGTCATCTTTCGGAAAATCCGAAGCCTTTATCATATTGTACACGTCTATGGCCGCCAATCTCTGGCGCGACACGAACTCGAGCTGTTTTTCATAGTCGAGCCCGTATTTCTCTTTAGCAGACTCCAATATGGCGCCATAGACATCCGCTGAAAGACTTTGGCTTTTTTTGTCTATTGCCGAAAGCGCCGCGTACTGACGCGAAAGCCAAAGCGACCGTTCTTCAACCCTTGTAGGATACAGCTCCTCGGCGCGCTTTGACAACTCCGCCATGCGCGGGTCGGCCTGTTCCTCTACAACCGGAGAATCGGCGACCCGTTTCGGTTTTTCGAATTTGTCGTAATAGTACCAGCCTCCGATTGCAGCGAGAATGACGATTAGTAAAAGGTTCTTCATATTTGCATGCCCAAGATATGTTAGCGGTTCTAAATTCTGCCATTCGGCAGAAAACGCCTAAATTCCTCCGCAAAAATTAGGCGGCCTTCCTGCAACGCCAAAATGAAACAAAAAAAGATTTTTTGCAATATTTTCATTTTCAACTTCGCCGAAAATTTATCCGTTTTTCCTTTATTAGGTATAGCGATCGTTCAAAATAATTCAAGGAAATAAATATACCATACCAAAAATTATATAAAAACGCGCAGCGGATAACAAAAAAACAAGTTGTTCATAAACCGGAATACCCGCGCAAATCCGCCGCAAAAACACACAAAAAAAAGACTACGCTAAATCGCAAATATTTTTAACAGATTCCTCGCCGGTCTTGAGAGACTTAATCTTTACAACGCCGGCTTCAATTTCGTCGTCTCCCAATATAAACGCCCTCCCGGCCCCCGAAGCGTCTGCCTGTTTAAACTGTTTTCCGAACGAGGAGGCTTTTAAAGGATAATCGACCTTCAGTCCACCCCTTCTCAACGACGATATAATTTCGAGAGCCTTCGGCCTCGCCTTTTCTGAACCGATTACGAAATACACATCTGGAACGTCGGGAACGCAACCCGATTTTCCGACAAGCTCAAGAAGATCCGAAACAGTGACGTCGCCCATGCCGAAACCGACCGCCGGCATATCCTGATATCCGAGCTTTCCCACAAGATTATCGTAGCGGCCGCCTCCGGCAAGCGCGCGGCCAGTGCCGACAGTCTGAAAAGCCTCGAAAACGAATCCGGTGTAGTATGCCAAACCCCGCACGATTCCCATATCCGGGCAGACAAACGACCCGACGCCCAAACGGTCGAGAACCTCCAAAAGTTCTCGCCACTGCCGTATGCGCCCATCTATGCGCTCCTCAATTGCGCCGCAAGGGCCGAAGGCCGAACGCATCGAATCCACATCGCGCAATTTTATAAAATTTCCAATTCTTTCGGCCAAACCTCGCACATCCAAGCCAGCACCGCCAACGGCGGCCGAAAGCATTTCCAAAAACGCCTCGGCCGGAACCTTTTCAATTTTATCGATAGCGGACAACACGGGCGTTATTTGGCTTTCAGAAACACCCAAACTTTCGAGGAAACACACCCAGAGAGTCCTGTCGCCGAGTCGGAGTTTAAATTCCTTTTCAGTCAGCCCAAAGCCTCTGAGTGACTCTATCAATAAAGCTATAATCTCTGCGTCGGCGTTTAGAGACTCTTCCCCGAGAATATCGGCGTTGTACTGGAAAAACGCCCGGAGCCTACCCTTTTGCTGGCGTTCGTACCTGTAATTTTCGCCGATGGCAAACCACTTTACCGGGCGCCTTATTCCCGCCGCTTTCGCCCCGACCATTCTCGCAAGCGACGGCGTCATCTCCGGGCGCAGCGACACCGCGCGGCCGCCTTTGTCTGTAAATTCGAACAGCTGAGACTTTATCTCCTCACCGCTTTTCTCGGTAAACAAGTCGAGCTGTTCGAGAACAGGCGGCTCAAACTCGGAAAAACCGAAAGTGCGCGCAACCCGCCTCCACACGCCGAAAATATAATTTTTTCTGGCGCAATCCTCCGGATAGAACTCCCTGAAGCCGGGCAGCGTTTTAAACATCGTCGAGAGAGTCTATTTTCTCGCGCGGGCAGCTTTGCTTTTTTCGACAAGCGTCAAATCGAGCTTTTTCAACGCGGCCTTGAGTTCTTTACCCGCCTTAAACTTCACAATTGCCCGTTTTGGGATAACAACATCGCGGTCGGGCTTTGTGGGGTTTCTGCCCACGCGCGGCTTGCGCACCTGGACTTCGAGAACCCCAAAATTTCTAAGCTCAACGTTCTTGCCGTGCGCGAGCGACTCAGACAAAATGTCGAGAGTCCTTTGCACTATGTCTTTAACGTCGTTTTGGAGAATGTCGCCGCGGCGGCATTCCTCTTTATCTTGGTAAATTCTCTGTACAATTTCTCTTTTTGTAAGATTTTGCATGTCTTCTTTAAGTTTAAGTTGAATATGACACGCCCATCGGATTTGTTAATCGCTTTCCGACGCAACACTCCCCATTGGCGCATCAACTTTTATCAGCTTATTTAGCGACGGAAAAAGTCAACAAAAATTAAGTCGTTTTTCTCAAGTTTGCTCAAAAAAAACACAGATTGGTAACGCGCAAACAATTTTTGCAAGACATATCATAAAAAAGCCCGCGCATTGTGCGCGGGCTTTTTGCGTTTGCAAAAGCGGAGAAATCAGCTCAGCTTAACAGGCTCCCATGCGCCTTCCCTGGCGTTGCTCCTGAGCGAAGCGTCAACAAACGCAAGGCCCATTCTTCCGTCGAGAACCGTCGCATAATGCGAGTGTTTGTACGAGAACGGCTTGCCTTCCTTCCACGCGCGTATGTCGTTTTCAAAATAGCGGTGCAAACGGGCGTAGGCGTCGTGGAAGCCCTCCGGATGTCCGGACGGAATTTTCGGCTCTTTCAAAAGCCATTCCGGGACGTCTCCGAGGAATCCGTCGTTCGGCTGGACGTCGCCGCGCCAGTAAACGCGGTCCGGCTGGCCGGCAAGCATGATTACGACCTTTTCGGGCTCCTCCTGGCGCCACACGAGCGTTCCCTTCGTTCCGGCAACCTCGATGGCCATGTCGTTCTTGTGCCCGATGCAGACCTGCGAGGCCCTCACCATTCCCTTGCCGCCGTTAGAAAGTTCGCAATAAACGGTGGCGTGGTCGTCGAGCACGCGGCTTTTTACAAAGGTTTCGAAATGCGCCGACACCCTGACGACGTCGAGATCCGTCACAAAGCGCAGCTGCATGAGGGCGTGCGTGCCGATGTCGCCGCAGCAGAGGGAACCTCCTGAGCGTTTCGGATCCGTGCGCCAATCGGCTCCGCCTTCGCCGCCCTGTTTCTCTATCTGCTTTGCAAGCCACCCCTGTATATACGACGAATCGACCCAGCGCACGTCGCCTATAAGTCCGCTCGTGACGACAAATCTCGAAAACCACGACGACCAATGACCGAGATAGGTGTGCGCAACCGCAAACGGAAGCCCTTTTGCGGTAGCCGCCGCCACAAGATTGTCCGCCTGTTCGAGGTTTATCGTAAGCGGCTTTTCGCACATGACGGGTATGCCGGCCTCTATCGCCTTCATTGCGGGATCGTAGTGCACGAAATTCGGGGTGACGATAAGGACATAATCGAGTTTCTCGTCTTCGGGAAGATTTTTCTGGTCGTCAATCATCTCCGCATACGACGGATAGCCCTTTATCGGATAGGGCCAATTTTCGGCCTCCTTCATGGCTATTTCGGGATTTGGGTGGAGCGCGGCCGCGACAACTTTGCGCGTGCCGTCGGAAAATATTGCTTTCTGGTGGGGTTGCGCGATAAACGCTCCGCAACCGCCTCCGATTAATCCAACGTTGAGAGGTTTTTTTGACATAATTTATCCTTTTGTTATAGTGAAATTCCCGCAAACCCGCGGGCCGAACCGCAGTTGCGCATGGCGCCGCCCGGTTTTCTTTTGCGCAACGCCGCCGTTTTGATAGGTCAAATTACACCGGGGCGTTTTTCTTTCAACCATTTTTTCCGACATTTTTTCATCAATGAGCGCATTTTCGCGCCGGCGGCGGAGACGGGGGCAATGCGCGCGTTTTACGGCTGCGGAAATCTTCCGATAATATAAAAAAACATGAATACAAGCATAGTAAAAATAAGCAGCAGGGAAATTTTAGATTCGCGCGGGAATCCCACTGTGGAAACTGAAGTGGCTCTGTCAGGCGGCGCCGTCGGCCGCGCTTCCGTCCCCTCGGGAGCCTCCACAGGAGAATTTGAGGCAGTCGAACTGCGCGATAAAAACGCTTTCCCAAAGCGCGGCAAAAACGGGGCCGCCAGGCTTCGCTTCGGCGGGAAAGGAGTGCTGAAAGCCGTGGAAAACGTAAAGAAAAAAATCGCCCCCGAAATTCTCGGAATGGACGCATGCAACCAAGCGGGAATCGACATGCTGATGAACGAATTAGACGGCACGAAAAACAAGCATAAACTTGGAGCCAACGCAATTCTTTCGGTGTCGATGGCGTGCGCGAAGGCGGCAGCCAACGCCTTGGGAATTCCGTTGTACAGATACCTCGGGGGAACCGACGCCCGCGTGCTCCCCGTGCCCATGATAAACGTAATCAACGGCGGCGCCCATTCGGACGCCCCGGTTGACATACAGGAATTTATGATTGTGCCGGCGGGCGCAAAAAGCATCGGGGAGGCGGTGCGAATGGGTGCGGAAATATTCCATTCGCTCAAAAGCGTGCTCAAAGGCAGGGGCTTTTCTACGGCGGTAGGGGACGAAGGCGGATTCGCACCGAATTTTTCGAGCAACGAGGACGCTCTTGAAGCCATCGCAAAAGCGGTATCGGAAGCCGGATATAAATTCGGCAAAGAGGTTTTCGCCGCGCTCGACGTGGCTTCAAGCGAATTTTACGACAAAAAGTCCGGAGAATACATATTTGAAAAATCGGACCATTCGCGCAAAACGCCGTCGGACATAGTGGCTTTTTTGTCCGATTTAAAGAAAAAGTATCCGATAGTGTCGATAGAGGACGGCTGCGCCGAAAGCGATTGGAACGGCTGGAAACAACTCACAGACGCTCTTGGTGAAACCACCCAGCTTGTCGGCGACGACCTTTTTGTCACAAACACCGAGTTTCTAAAAAAAGGCATAGACACCGGCACAGCCAACGCAATTCTTGTTAAAGTCAATCAGATAGGAACACTTACTGAAACTTTTGACGCCGTTGAAACCGCCAAACGCGCATCGTATGCTACGATAATCTCCCACCGTTCAGGAGAGACAGAAGACTCCACAATAGCAGACATCGCCGTCGCGACAAACGCCGGCCAGATAAAAACCGGTTCCATGAGCAGGAGCGACAGAATTGCAAAATACAACCAGCTTTTGCGCATTGAAGAGGAACTTGGGTCATCGGCGCGCTTCGGCACCCTCGACGGTTCGCCCGTTTTCAAATGCGCATAAGAAAAACAAACATCAAGCGCAATCTGCATTTAAAGAGCAAAAAACGGCCCACCCCGGAATCCGCGGCGCCAAAGCATGGATTACCCGGCATTTTGGCACATGGCGGCCGCTATGCATGGAAATCCTAATATTGCGCCCCTTTTAATACGAAAATCCAAGGCCGGAACGATTCCGCACATACGCGAAAAATACATGTTCCCCATTTCGGACCCACACAAAACGTGGATCGAAAATCCGGCGTCTTGGGGGACAGTTAAAGATACGCCCATATTGTATTTGACTTTTGGATGTTCCGACGGAATATTGTCGAGAATGAGAAGCCTGATTTTCTTCCTGCTGTTAGCCGCCGCAAACATTTCAGCAGCGCAAAACGTCGTGCAGCCGCTGCCGAACATACCGGTGTCTCCGCTGTCGCAAAAAGACATAGACTCGCTCGCGGGAAACGACAATGCCGAAGCTTGGAAGGCATATTCCGAAAAGGCCCGCGAAACAGCTCTCGACTTGGCGGCGAAACAGTTGTATCTCGAAGCCGCCGGCTGGCTGTACCTGCACGAAATTTCGAATATTTTTTCGAAATACGGGGCCGCCATGGATCCGGCGCTAAAAAAAGCGATTCTCTCAGACATGCCCGCCCTATGCGATTTCATCGAAAGCATAAAGGAAGAAGACAACATCGAGGGCGCGTGCAAAGTCCTCTCCCAAATCTACAAGGTTTATCCGGAAAATTTTAAAAAATACATAAGGAGCGCATACGCGGTCTCGCTGGTTTACGACGTTCCGCCTCCCGGGGGTTGGCCCGCATGCGAAACACCCTCAGACCCAGTTCCGCTCTCGCAGCCCGAAGAGGTTTTCAATATTTTTATCGGAGACCCCGCGACGTTCGTGTTCCCGATGGACAAGCTTACTGTCGGAGAGTTGATTTGGATTTTCGGAGTGGGCGGACCGCTCGACGAATTGCGGGAACTTAAAAACACGAGCATGGCCCCGTTCGCAATCGAAAAGATGATACAGTCGATAAAAACAGACAGGTCGAGAATCGAAAACGGACAAACAAAGCCGTGGAACACGCTGGAGAGAAAATTCACCCCGAAAAACATAATAAAATACGGCGGTTCGGATTTCGAAAAGGTCTATTGCGCATGGCGGGTCGCCAACGCCAACGGCATACCGTGCCTATTCTTTTGCGAAAAGGGAAACGGAGGAGAGCCTTACGCGTGGCTTTCGTATATGTCGAGACCTGGCGTGTGGCGCTTTAACGTGGCGCGTCCTTCAGAAGCGAAGTGCCTGTTCGGAAGGCCCCTCGACCCGCAAACGTGGAAAGTGTCGCAGCAGTTCGACATAGACATGTTGGAACGCCGCCACATAACCACGCAGTCGGGAGTGCTGTCCCGCGTATTTTTAAGGGTTTCGCGCATGCTGTATGAAAAGGGTAAGTACAATGACGCGGCAATCTTTGCGGAAAAAGCGCGCAAGGAAAACCCGGAAAACTGGGAGGCGTACATTGCGTATATTTCGGCGAGGGCGCGCTTCGGAGCGCCGCAAAGAGAACTCGACGCCTATTGGCGCAAAAGCTACGAGGCATTCAGGCGCTATCCAGACATGTGTATTCAAATTCTAAATTCTTTTAGAAGGAACCTGATTGCAACCCGAAGAGATAAGGAGGCTGACCGCCTGCTGACTGCCGAAATGCGCGGTGTGATGCGCGCCGATCCCGGACTCGGCATAGACATATACTCCAAGCAAATCGCCGACATGTTCGAACGAGCCGAAGACAAAAGCGACATTTTCACAAACTACCAGGACATTGTCAGAAACTCGCTTTCGAGCCAGGAGGAATGTTTCAAAAAAATAGTCACCCCCCTTGTCAATCTTTTCGTCGAGGCGGAAGACTACCGTTCGGCGCAGAGGGTGATTTCAATGTTTGCCGTAAGCGTAAAAAACGATTCGCTTAAGGCAAAGATAGACAGTCTGAAAGAATCCGCCATTCCTCCCAGGAAAAGCAAGCGCTCAAAACAGAAGGACGAATAGTTCCGGGCCGGCGCTCAACGTTCAAACGCTCTAAATACGGGACTCATACACAATTGAATTTTCTAAAGAAAACAAAACGCAAAATAGCCAAAGCCGCTGAAAGCTTCGCCCACATGACCGCGGACGTTATATACGACCGCAGGGAAGGATGGCCTGTTGCCATATATGCGGCTTTTCTAAAAGCGCTTTCATACATCTTTGAAGGCGCCGTAAGAACGCGGTATTGGATGTACGAAAACCGAATATTGCGCGACGCCCCTCTGGGCTGCCTCGTGGTAGTCGTAGGGAACCTCACCGTCGGCGGAACGGGGAAGACACCCATAGTCGAAAAGTTCGCGCGGTCGCTCAACGAGCGCGGCAGAAAAGTGGCTATTTTAAGCCGCGGATATAAAAGCAAATCCGAAGGCGCCCTAAAGCGCTTTATCAGATGGATAACACACGGCGAAGCGCCAAAACCGAAAGTGGTGTCGGACGGTAAAAATATCCTTTTAAACTCGGAATTTGCCGGTGACGAACCGTACATGCTGGCGCGAAACCTACCCGGCGTAATCGTTATAGTTGACAAAAACCGCGTGAGGGCCGGACACTATGCCATAACCGAATTCGGCGCCGATAC
>CALXLM010000037.1 GCA_944389195.1 uncultured Opitutales bacterium | reverse complement strand
ACATGCGTGCGCGCCTTTGCAAGAAAAGCCGCCCTGCCGAACGATTCGGTATAGACAAGCCCGTGGTAGCTTTCGTCGGGTAGCGTAAGGCCGGGGAATTTGCCGGATGCTGCATAGTCGAATTTTCCGCCGTCTATTACGATTCCGCCGAGCGCAGCCGCATGGCCGTCGGCGAATTTCGATGTGCTGTGCGTCACTATATCCGCGCCGAACTCGAGCGGGCGGCAAAGCGCGGGGGTGGGGAAGGTGTTGTCTATTACAAGCGGAATTCCGGCGGATTTGGCCACCCGGGAAAATTTGTCGAAATCCAAAACCTTTACGCTCGGGTTTGACAGCGTTTCGGCGAATATGAATTTGGTGTTCGGCCGTACCGCCGCGGCTATCTCGTTCTCGGGCGCGTCCTGGTCGACGAACGTCGTTTCTATGCCGAGTTTCTTGAGCGAGTGGCCGAGAAGGTTGGAGCTGCCCCCGTATATCGTTTCGGCGCTGACAATATGGTCTCCGGCCGAGCACAGATTGAACGCTACTATTGATGTGGCGCCCTGTCCGCTCGAAGCTGCTATGGCGCCTATTCCGCCGCACAGGGCGGCCATTTTCTTTTCGAGGCATTCCACAGTCGGGTTGCTAAGGCGAGTGTAAAAGTGGCCCGAGGCGTTGAGGTCAAACAAGTCGGCAAGCTCCTTGGCGGTTTCGTATTTGTAGGTGGTGCTTTGGACAATCGGCGCTACGCGGGGTTCGCCGTTTTTAGGCTCCCAGCCGCCCTGTACCGCTATGGTTTCTAAGTGGTAGTTTTTATTCATATTCTTTCGATGTTTCAGATATAGGTGTTTCTAAGGGTGTTTAGCAGTTCGGAAAAATCCTCTGGAGGCGGAGCCTCGACGTCGATACTCTTGCCGCGCTGTGTAGGGTGTTCGAGCGACAGCCTTCGCGCATGGAGCATGACCCGCTGCGGCGCGGGAATTTCCCTAAACTTGTTTTTTTGAAAACCGTACGTGTAGTCTCCGAAGATGGGGAATCCCAAATCCTTTAGGTGAACGCGTATCTGGTGCGTTCTTCCCGTGCGTATTTTACACGACAACAGCGACGCTCTCCCTCCGAATTTTTCAACAAGAACCCATTCCGTGCGCGCGTCGCGGCCGGTTTCGATAACGCACATTTTCGTTTTGAAAGTCGGATGCCTGCCTATGGGCTTGTTGATGACGCCGCTTCCCACGGTGGGAACGCCGCTTGCAATGGCGAGGTATTCCTTGTCGAGCATACGCTTTGAAAAGATCTCGACAAGCCGGAAATACGCATTGTCGTTCTTTGCCATTATCAGCGCCCCGGATGTTTCCTTGTCGAGCCTGTGCACGATGCCCGGGCGCATGGTGCCGCCCGCAAAACTTAGATTCCCACCGCAGCGGTGCATCATCGCATGCACAAGGGTGTCGGCTCCCGTTCCGCTTCCGGGGTGCACAGTCATGCCGGCCGGCTTGTTTACCACTACTACGTCTTCGTCCTCGTAGAGAATTTCAACGGGTATGTCAACGGGAGTTATTTCAGTTTCCGGGGAAGGAGGCATTTTTATTTCGAGAACGTCTCCGGCGCGGACTTCAAACTTCTTTGATACGGGCGTTCCGTTCATGCGTACGCCGCCCGAACGAAAGCTCTCCTCAAGGCGAGACCTCGACGTCTCCGACGACAGAAATGCCGCGACCGCCTTGTCTGCTCGCATCGGCGGCAGGGATTCTGGATGGACATACTGCCTTATGTCAGACATCTGAACCGTTTTATTTAAGCCATTCCGGATTTAGCTTTTCAATGCCGTCGCCCACAAACATGCCGTCTTTTCTGACGAGCCTGCCGTCGAAAAGTATTTCCCCGCCGCCATATTCAGGAGTCTGTATGCACACCATATCCCAGTGTATGCGCGACCTGTTTCCGTTGTCGGCTTCTGTGTATGCCTGGCCGGGCGTAAAGTGGAAGGAGCCTGCGATTTTTTCGTCGAAAAGTATGTCGCGCATGGGACGGGTGACATAGGGGTTGAAGCCCATGGCAAATTCGCCTATGTACGAGGCGCCTTCGTCGCTCGAAAGAATCTTTCGCAACATTTCGCCGTTTCCGGGGGCTTCGGCGCGCACTATCTTTCCCCCCTCAAATTCGAGCGTTATTTTGTCGAAGGATATTCCGTTGTAGATTGTGGGGGCGTTGTATGAGACCACGCCCTCGACGCTGTCGCGCACGGGCGCGGTAAATATTTCGCCGTCCGGTATGTTGTATTGGCCTCCGCACGGAATGGCCGGCATGCCTTTTATTGAGAATTTCAGGTCGGTGCCTTCGCCCCTAATTTGAACGCGGTCGGTGGATTCCATAAGGCTTTTCATCGCCTTCATTCCATCTTCCATTTTTTCGTAGTCCATCGTGCAGACGTCGAAGTAGAAATTCTCGAACGCTTCGGTGCTCATTCGCGCCATCTGCGCCATGGATTCGGAGGGCCATCTTAGAACAACCCATTTCGTTTTGTTTACGCGCCAGTCGACGGACTCCTTCATGGCTGCCGATATTTCCGCCATTCTGTCCTGCGGAACGTCGGAAAGTTCGAATATGTTTTTTGAGCCGCGCACGGCTATGTAGGCGTCCATCTTTTTCATCTTGTACAGGGAGCAGTCGGCGGCGACCGCCAGCCTGTCTCCGCCTGACGAAAGCGCAAGCTTCCTGGCTATGCGCGGATTGCCTATTTCAACGTGGGCGAAGGCGCCGCGTTCCGAAATTTCGTCGATGAGCGCTTCTGCCATGGCGGCGGGAGTTTCCCACAGGTCCAACAGCACGTGTTCGCCCTTTTTAACCTTTGCGGAGTGGCCGCAGAGGGTCTTTGCAAGCTTTATATAGCGGGTATCCATATTTTTTCCCTTTGAAAATGAGTCGTAAAATTTTACAAAACGCTAAGGCATGCAAACAAGGCTTACAACCTTTTTTGGAGGCCGCCGAAATTTAAAAAGCGCGCATTTCGACGACCGGTGGATCCTCCGGAGAGGCCGACGAATCGAATATCGACGCCGGAAGAACCGCATTGAGTTTGGCGGCGCGGAAGCGCAAATTGTCTTTGTCGCGCGTCGATTCGTCGCGGGCGGAAAGTTCGGCCACTATCCAAAGACCGTCTATTTTCTTTACAGAACCAAGCGACACCGTTTTTAGGGCTTTCCCCTCCTCTGAAAATATTTTTGTTTGGGCTGGTGAATTGAATTCGCGCGTTAAAGCCATTCTTACGCCCGATATGCCGTTGAAAACCTTTTGGGACGGCGCCAAATCGAAAAAATGTACTGCCTGGCCTATGCGCCCCGGCCCTGAGTATTTGTGGGGCCAGTTTACATAGGGGGTAAGGAGGTCGAAAGGCGAAAGGATAACGCCGTCCACAAGCGGCTTTAACCATTCGTTCGGTGGAATTTCGACAAATTTGCCGCTTTCGGCCTTCCAGACTTTGGACTCTTTCGGGGAGTTTAAAAGAATGAAGTCGTAAACCTTTGCATCGGGAACGCCGGCCTTTTTTATCCTGATGCGCGTGAGCGTTCTTCCGGACCGCTCGGTCCCGTATATTTTCCCCTCGTATTTCACGCTTTCACCGCGCCTCGGGGAATGCGTCAGGACAAAGTCCATTGCGTAGTCTCCAGCGATTTTTGCGCTTCTGAAAGTACGCCACATTTCTTCGGCCTCGCCCTGTGAGAGTTCCACAACCCTGTCGTGGCCCCTGCGGATTTGCGCTCCGGCTTCAGAGACAAAAATGAGCGCGAAAACCGCGCCCATCAAATATGCCGCAAATTTAGACATGCCGGACTATTTCTTTTCGGGGGAGGTTGCCGCCGGAGCGTTTGAAGTTTGCCCGGTTTTTTTTGCCTCTCCGCCTGCGGGCGCCGCCTGTTGCGTTTGGGTTCCGGACGCTGGAGCGGCATTCGCGGGGGCGTCCGATTTTTGCGCTTCGGTCTTTTTGCGCTCGACCAGCGCGGAAATCGACGGTGTTTCCGCTTTGTCTATGGAGCTTCCCCCGGTTGTGTATATGTATCCCAGATACAGCCCTGCGGATATCACAAAATAAAGAACCGTAAGCTTTACCGTTGCTTTCGTGAGCACGTTTCCCGCCTCTCCGCCGAATGCGCCTTCGGCCATTCCTCCGCCGAGCGCGGCGCCCATGCCGGCATTCGCGCTGGGCCTTTGCATGAGAATGACCAAAACCAACAGCACACAGACTATTACCAGTACGAAAGTGAACAATCCTATCAATATGGAAGCCATTTATATTTCCTCAAATTTCCGAATTAAAAATTTAACGATGGCATTTTTTCCATACATATCAATCTTTTTTTTGCTTCTTTGTGTCCGCGGCGTCTTGCTGCGCGTTATAGCGCATCAACCGTTTGGAACCTTGTTTTCGCTATATTTTTTATCGTTTGTAAGGCGTCCGCCCGCTTCAAAATTCGGTTTTTTTTTAATAAATGCTTGAATGTTTGCCGGGAACGGCCATCATTCGCCGAATTTGACAGGGCATTTTAAACCATATATTCGCATTATGAAAACAAAATACATGATTTTAGCAGTCTCAGTATTGGCTGCCTCCTTGCTTAATATAAGCTGCGCAAGCGCCGAAAACTGTTCGGCGTCTGCCTCAAAAGGCAAAAAAGACATAGGACTTCAGCTTTATTCGCTGAGAGCCGACATAAAAAAGGATTATGACAATACGATAAAAAAAGCCGGCGAAATGGGTTATACATCGGTGGAGGCCGCCGGGTACGGAAACGGTAAATTCTACGGCAAAACTCCTGAGGAGTTTAAAAAATCCGTGGAAGATGCGGGAATGAAAGTGCTTTCGTCGCATATGAACCGTCCGCTTACAAAAGAGGAGCTGCAGACAAAGGATTTTTCGAAGGCGCTGGCTTGGTGGGACGAGGCTATCGCCGCGCACAAGGCTGCCGGAATGAAATATATGGTTATGCCCTATCTTAAAAGACCGGATACGATGAAGGATTTGCAGACTTATTGCGAATATTTCAACGAAGTAGGCAAACGCGCGGCCGCCGCGGGGATATCTTTCGGATACCACAACCATGCGCACGAGTTCGAAAAGGTAGAGGGCAAGGCGGTAATGCTAAACTATATGCTTGAAAACACCGATCCGAAGTACGTTTTCTTTGAACTCGACGTCTATTGGGCGGTGCGCGGACAGGTAAGCCCGGTGGAGCTCTTCCAGAAATATCCCGGACGCTTCAGGCTTCTCCACATAAAAGACCATAAGGAGCTCGGGCAGAGCGGAATGGTCGGTTTTGACGCCATATTCAACAATATCAAGACCGCTGGCGCAGAGAATATCATTGTTGAAGTAGAACGCTACAATTATACGCCATTTGAAAGCGTCAAGAGAAGCTACGACTACCTTAACAATGCGGACTTTGTAAAATAGAGCCTGCTTTAATAGTTAATTTTGTAAAAAGGCTTCGGGAATTAAAAAATCCCCG
>CALXLM010000036.1 GCA_944389195.1 uncultured Opitutales bacterium | reverse complement strand
CCGTCAGCGGCGGGGCGCGCGCCGACGCCGCATACACTTCGGCCGCTTGGACTTCTTATGTCTGGGGGCGCTACGACACGCGCCCGGAAATTGCCGGCGATTACGACGGCTCAAAATGGGATACCGGCTTTAGCGGCGATTTCGGGGCATCGTATAAAATAGACAAAAACTCATCGCTGTACGCGCGGTTCGACCAGATTTTCCACTATCCGACAACCGACGAGATAGCCTATTACCAATCGAGTTCGCCAAAGCCGTTCAATATGGATCTAAATCCGGAGCACGGGCAAAACTACGAGATAGGGTACAAATTCCAGAATGAAAAATGGAGCGCCGGCGTAAACGGGTTCGTCACTTATCTGCACAACGAAATTTCTTGGGACGATTCGCAGAAGCTGAATGTAAATCTCGACCCCACAATCAGGTACGGCGTTGATTTCGGGGGGTCTTACGACGGCGACATGTGGGGGGCCTCCGTTTTTGGAACATTCGTCAAGGCGAAGTTTGACGGCGGCAGGTGGGACGGCAACGACGTTCCTCTCGTGTCTCCATTCAACGTGACATGCCAGGTTTACGTAAAGCCGCTGGAGTTTGTCACATGCCTGGCCCGCATTGCGTACTTTGCTAAGAGCGTGGGGGGGAACGACTACGCGAATGAATTGCGGGACATTCCATCGTATTACACCGTGGATTTTCAGGTGAACCTTGCATTCAGCAGATATTTTACAATTTTTGGGGCGATAGAGAACGCCACAAACGAAACTTATGCGGCGTTTGCATACAGAAGCGGAGGAGACTTAAGTTTTTATCCGAGCGCCGGCAGAACACTAAAAATCGGAATAAACATCAGACTATGAAAAGGAAAATATTGTTTGCTTTGCTTGCGCCGTGCGCGCTCGCGCTTTCGGCGGCTCCTTACCTGCCTCAGAATGGGGAGTATTACGAACTCGATTCAAATGGCAACGTGGTAAGGTACGGCGACAATGCCGAGACTGCGGGCAGCGTTGCCATACACCGGGACAGCGAATCTTTCGTGGCGTGGGCCACCGGCTACGAGAGCCTGTCGTACGGTAAAAACGTCCTCGAGACATACCAAACCCCCGAGAAGGCCCTCGGGAAGGTGACCGGGGATATATACGACATTGTGTGCCTCGGCGACGGCGGAAGCATAGTTCTTACTTTCGACAAGCCCATCACCGACGACGAAGGGTACGATTTTGCGGTTTTTGAAAACGCGTTTAACAACGTCACCGGATTTTTGGAGCTTGCGTATGTGGAGGTTTCGACCGACGGGGAACATTATTTGCGCTTTCCCAACTTCTATTTGGGAACGTCGAAGCTTGGGCCTTTCGACAACGAAAATTATCCTTACCTTTTTTACAATCTGGCGTCTAAATACGGCGTGGACTATGGGCACGGGTTTGATTTGTCCGAACTCGAATACGCGTACAATTATGCGCTCTCGACTCCCTCTGAGGAAAGTTCGTTTTCGGAGGAATACGCCTCAAGCCTGCTCGACAACTACCAATATGTGGATTTGTCGGAAATTAATTACGTCAGGATAATCGACATAATCGGAGATGGGGAAAACGGTTGTTTCGACAGCAGCGGCTATCCTATTTTTGACCCGTCAAACTGCGTCGAGACTGCGGGGTTCGACCTTCAGGGCGTGGGCGTCATAAATCAGGTTCCCGAGCCCGCATGGTCGGCCGCGGTATTTGGCGCGTTGGCTCTCGCATTGGCGTTGCGCTTCAGAAAATAAATGTTTTTTTTGCCGTGTTTTGGCCTCCTTCGGTTTTGGCGAAGGGGGCTTTTTTCTCCGCGGCGCCGTCGGCGTTTTTTGCGGCGCTGGGTAGAAGGTTCGGCAGTTTATGGTTGAAAATCGATTTGCCGATTATATATTCTGACTCCGATTTATTGTATGGAGGACGCGCGACAAAAAATATCGGAATGGGAATTGAAAACGGATTTGCCGGAACTTATCCGCCCTGTTTTTGACATCGTGGGGATTTTCCGTCCCGGGGCCGCCGGAAAGTTTGCAAACGGCCGTTCGCGCGGGCGGGTATCAGTTCGAAATGAATTTCAGGTGGCAATGAAATTTTTGAGCTTCTTTGTCGGGGGCATCGCTTTGACGGATCTGTTTCAATTTCGAACGCAAACGGCCATTCAGGTATCTTTTTTTTCGGGCATGTGCGTTTTTTTGCGCAGCCGCGATGCTTTCGGGGAATCTTGTTTGGCGGGGATAAATTTTTATTTTGAACAGAAATGATTTTTAAAGTCGGTAAAATTGTGCTGCTTGTCTTCTGCGCCGCGTTTGCCGCCGCGACTCGGAGCGGAGCTGCTGCGGCGCCGCGCGTTATGCTCGGCATAGACGTGCTTGAGTCGATGAACTTCGCTCCCATAAAGGGGAAGAGGGTTGGGCTTTTAACGCATCCTGCGGGGGTAAACAGGTACGGCGTGAGCACTATCGACGTGTTGCGGCGATCCAAAAATGTGCGCCTTGTCGCGCTGTTCGGCCCCGAGCACGGCATATACGGAAATGAAAAAGCCGATGTTCCTGTTCTCGACAAAGTGGACCGCCGCACCGGCCTTCCGGTGTATTCGCTTTACGGCAAATACAGAAAGCCCACGGCGGAAATGTTAAAAAAGATAGACGTGCTGGTGGTGGATTTGCAAAATATAGGAGTGCGTTCATACACTTTTAAAAGCTGCATGCTACGCGCGATGGAAGCGTGTTTTGAAAGCGGGAAGGAGGTCATGGTTCTCGACAGGCCGAATCCGCTCGGGGGGCTTAAGGTTGACGGCCCGCCGCTTGAGGCGAAGTTTAAAAGCTATGTCGGCCTGTTTCAAGTTCCGTATGTCCACGGAATGACCATGGGCGAATTGGCGCGTTTTGCAAAAGGAACTCCCGGCGCAATGGAAATAACGTCGCGCCAACAGCGGCTTGGAAAACTCACGGTAATTCCCATGCGGGGGTGGAGGAGGTCCATGCTTTGGCCTGATACGGGGTTGAGATGGGTTCCGACAAGCCCTGCCGTGCCTTCTTTTGCCGCCGCCGTCGGGTATGCAATGACCGGTTTGGGGTGCCAGATTGGCGGCTTTAAGCACGGCTACGGAACGACTTATCCATTCAGAATGTTGACATTCCCCTCCAAAACGCCGGCCAAGATAGAGTCTGAGTTGCGCGCGTACGGCATACGCGGGGTTTCGTTCAGGCCTGTCGTGGCCAGAAATTCGAAGGGGGTGCCCGTAGGCGGGCTTTACGTTTTGGCAGACTGGAATTCCGTGCGGCCTACGGAGCTCAGCTTTTATATGATGAAAGTCGCATGCAAATTTGCGGGCGGAAACGTCTTTGCCCGCGCCGGGAGCGCCGAGGCGTCCCTATTCAACAAACATGTGGGCTCTTCGGAATGGTGGGCCGAAATTTCGCGGCGCGGGGCGTATGCTGACGCAGCGGGATTTGTCGAAAAGTGGTCGAGGCAGGCGCGCCAATTTCAGAAGTCGTCGGCAAGGTTTTGGCTTTACAAATAATTTCGGGCTGCTTGCGGCGTCCGTTGGGGAAGTTTTGCCGCGCTCGCTGTCTTTGCGGGCGGCGAGCGGGGTTTCGTTGCCCGTGCGTTTTTACATTTTAGCAGCCCCGTTTTCGACGTTTATTTTGCGCGTTTTTCGTGCGGCTTTGCGGGGCGTTTCCCCGCGGGCATTTTAAGGGCGCCAAGGCGGCATTTTTTTCTTTAAATATGGGAAAAAAAATGCGCTAATAGGCGGAATGATTCGCCGTGAGGCGCGGAAAGGTTCAGTATAATGCGAATACAGAAGTATATTTCGCAGTGCGGGGTTTGCTCGCGCCGTGAAGCCGAAAGAAAAATTCTCGAAGGGAGCGTTTATGTAAACGGCGCCCCAGCGGAAATCGGCCAAGACGTGGTTCCGGGAGTCGACAAAGTGTCGGTGGACGGAGTGTCGGTGCGCGAACCGTCGGGAGGGAAGGTCGTCTTGGCCATGAATAAGCCCAAAGGCTGCATTTGTTCAAATGGGGACCCCTTCAACGCCCCCACTGTTTTCGATATTCTGCCGGAACCGTTTTCGTCGATGAAGCTTTTTTGCTGCGGAAGGCTCGATAAAAATTCTCGCGGCCTGCTTATTCTCACCAATGACGGCGATTTGGCAAACAGGATAACACATCCGTCGGGCGGCGTAGTGAAACGCTACCGCGTTTTGCTGAACCGCCCCCTCGATTCAAAAGTGATTCCAGCGCTTTTGCGCGGCGTTGTTTGCGACGGGGAGAAATTGCGCGCGCTAAAGGTTATTCCCGACCCCTCCGGGCTTCCCGACTCGCCTATGCGCGCCGAAGTGTGGTTGGAGCAGGGGCGCAAGCGCGAAATACGCAGAATGTTCGAGGCAGTGGGCTATTTTGTGAAAGACCTCAAGCGTTTTCAGATAGGTGGGCTTGTGCTGAAAAGAATACCGGAGGGCTCCGTTAAAATTCTTGGCAAGGCGGACATATCTAAAATATTTTCAAGTTAGGCCGGCGCTATGGAGCCGGCGAACGGATAAGACATGAAAAAAGAAGAGATTTTTGACAGTGTGCAGGATTGCGTCGCGGAATTCGCGCGCGGCGGGATAGTTATTGTCGCCGACGACGAGAACCGGGAAAACGAGGGCGATATGATATGCGCGGCCGAAAAGGCCACTCCCGAAACCGTGAATACCATGGTGCGCTATGCGCGCGGCTTGCTGTGCGTTCCCACTACGAGCGAACGCCTCGCGCAGCTCGGCATAGACGATATGGTGCGCCTCAATCGCGACGCAAAGGGAACCGCATTTACCGTGACGGTGGACGCAGCCAAAGGCATAACCACCGGAATAAGTGCCGCCGACAGGGCGCGGACTATAAGGCTTATGGCCGATCCCGCGGCGCGCGCCGAGGATTTCGTCATGCCGGGGCATTTGAATCCTTTGCGCGCGCGGGCTGGAGGCGTCCTCGAACGCGCGGGCCATACGGAGGCCGCGGTCGATTTGGCGCGGCTTGCGGGATTGTTCCCGTGCGCGGCCATTTGCGAGATATTGAACGACGACGGCACAATGGCGCGCATTCCCGACCTTGCGGACTTTAAGAAGCGCCACAACATGAAGATGATGAGCGTCGCTTCTTTGATAGAGTACAGGCTGAAAACCGAAACCCTCATAAGCAGGATTTTTGAAAGGGATATTCTTACGACTGCCGGGAAATTTAAATTAATAGCCTTTAGAGCCACCGACGGGCGTGTGCATTTTGCGCTCGTGCGCGGAACAATATCAGAAAAGCCGACGCTTGCGCGCGTTCATTCCGAAAACGCGTTTGCCGATATGTTCTTCGACGCAGGGTGTTCGGGCGGGGCGAAATCTTTTGAAAAAGCCCTCGGGATTATCGCCGAAGACGGCAACGGGGCTGCTGTTTACATAACCCAGCCGTATTCCGGGGTAAACCTTGCCGCCGCCGCGCCCGTGGCACCGAATATGCGCGACTACGGCATGGGGGCGCAGATTCTGCGTGCCCTCGGATACAAAAGCATAAAACTTCTGACGACCCACCCGGGAATGCACTCCATACCCGAAGGATTCGGCCTCGATATAGTCGAAGAGATAAAATTGGGGGAATAGATTATGAGTTCCGACAAGGGAAAAATGCCTTCGATAGACGCGTCGCAATACCGCTTTGCGGTGGTGGCGTCGCGCTTCAACAAAAAGTATGTCGACGCGCTCGTGCGCGACGCGGTTAAATCGCTCAACGAACACGGGGTCGATGCGGAAAATATCCGCCTTGTGAGAGTGCCGGGGGCGGGGGAGATTCCGCACGTGTGCAACATGCTCGCCGAAACCGACGAATACGACGCGGTAATCGCGCTCGGTGTGGTCATAGCGGGCGACACCCCCCACCATGAAATCATAGCCCACAGCACGGCTAACGCCCTTCAGGAGATCGCCGTTTTGACGACCGTTCCCATGATAAACGGAATAGTTGTCGCCAACACCGAGGAGCAGGCCAAGGAGCGCACTGTGGGCAAGCTGGCGCGCGGAACCGAATTTGCCGAGTGCGCCATGGAGATGGCGTGGCACGCGGCGATTCTTTTGGACGAGGTAATCGAGGCGCAGGAAAAGCGCGAAGCGGAGGAAAAGTGACATGGACGGCGGGCGAAAGGGAAAATTGGTCGGGCGCCGCGAAAACCGCGCTGCGGCAATGCAGTTTATATATATGAGGGAAATCAACGGCGATGCGCCTATCGGCGTCGCCCTCGATTCATTCTTTTCCGAAAAGGAAAACGACAGGTCGTTTTACGCCTTCGCCGAGGAGCTTATCGCCGGCGTGGAGGCGCATAAGGGCGAAATAGACGCGGTGATTTCAAAAAGCGCCACGAACTGGTCGACTGACCGCATAGCGAAAGTTGATCTGGCGATTTTGAGATTGGCGGTGTTCGAGCTGCTTTTCCGCGACGACATTCCTCCGGTGGTTTCCATAAACGAGGCTGTCGACTTGGCCAAGGAGTATTCATCGGGCGAGGCCCGAAGATTCGTAAACGGGGTGCTCGACAGGGTGAAGGGAACTCTAAGCCGCCCCTTAAGAACGGCGAATAAAAAGTGATGTTTTCGGCATTCAAAAAATTCAGGGAGGGCTTGAGGCGCACAGCCGATTCTGCGCTCAATTCGTTTTCGAATATATTTTCGAAAAAAATAGACGCCGCCGACATCGAGCGCATAGAAGAATCGCTTTACGCTGCCGATTTCGGATACGATACGGCCTCCGAGATTGTCGAGGCGATAAAAATCGAATACCGCAAAAACAGGGAGTTGCGCGGCAAGGACGCCGCCGCCATAGGAGCGGACGTGCTTTTTAAGATACTCGGGGGCGCCGAGGGCGGTTTGAAGGAGGCGGAAGACGGCAATCCTTCCGTAGTTTGCCTTGTCGGGGTAAACGGGGCCGGGAAGACCACAACTGCGGCTAAACTTGCGCATACATTAAGCGGGGGCGGAGGCGTTTTGCTCGGCTCGTGCGACACGTTTCGGGCGGCCGCCAACGAGCAGATACGCGAGTGGGCCGGGCGCTTGGGCGTAAGGCTTGTGGAAAGCCGGCAGGGGGCCGACGCGGCTGCTACGGCTTACGACGCGTGGCAGTCGGCAAAGGCTAAAAGCGTCAAATGGCTGGTGCTCGACACTGCCGGCCGCCTGCACACGAAAGAAAATCTGATGAGGGAGCTTTCGAAAATCCGGCGCGTTATACAAAAGAACGACCCGGCCGCCCCGCATAACTCGATTATCGTTCTCGACGGGAGCCTCGGCTCAAACGGCATAGAGCAGGCGGTAGCATTTAATGAAGCCTTTCCTTTGACGGGAATGATTGTCACCAAACTCGACGGAACCGGGAAAGGCGGGGCGCTCGCGGGAGTCTATAAAAGGCTTGGGCTGCCCATTCTTTACGTCGGGCTCGGCGAGAAGCCGGGGGACTTGCAGAAATTCGACGCCCGCGCTTATGCGAACGGCATTTTCGGATTGGAGGATTAGCTGTGAAAAACATAAAAGTCAAACTTGCGGGGCGCTCATATCCGATTTATATAGGGGCGGGCGCCTTCGATATTGCCCTTGCGGATTTTGCAAAGCTTGCCTCCGAGCGCAGGAGGGTCTTTTGCATAGCGGATCCGGCGGTGCTTAAAGCGCATCCGCAAAAGGCGGAGAGGCTCGGAAAGGTCACCGAGATCATAGCCGTTCCCGGGGGCGAGAAGACAAAGTCGGTGGCGATGTTCGGCAGGCTCTGTTCCGAACTCGCCGGAAAGAGGGCCGACAGGAAAAGCGCCATAACCGCGTTCGGCGGAGGCGTTGTCGGAGATTTGGCGGGCTTTGTATCGGCATCGTACATGCGCGGCGTCAATTTTTACCAGATTCCCACGACGCTTTTGGCGATGGTCGATTCTTCCGTCGGCGGGAAGACAGGCGTAAATATCGCCGAGGGGAAAAATCTTGTGGGGGCCTTCCATCAGCCGCGGGCCGTCTATTCCGACACGCCGTTCTTAAAGTCGCTTCCGAAGAGGCAGTTTGCCGCAGGCATGGCGGAGGTTGTGAAATGCGGAATACTGGGGGATGCGGTTCTTTTCAAAAGACTTTCAAAGTTTGGCGGCGGCATGGGCTTCGATTCCCCTGAACTTGAGTGGGCCATCGCGCGGGCATGTTCGCTGAAGGCTAAAATAGTGGCTGCCGACGAACTCGAATCATCGCCAGAGGGGGGCAGGGCGCTGCTAAATCTCGGCCATACATTCGGGCACGCGATAGAGCGATGCGCCGGATACGGAAAATATCTGCACGGAGAGGCGGTGTCGATAGGCACGGTCATGGCCGCAGTGCTTTCACGCAGACTTGGGCTGTTGGACGATTCGTCGGTTTCTGAGATTGCGGGCGTTTTAAAGGGCGCAGGTTTGCCGGTGTCGCTGCGCAAGCCGATACCGGCCGGCGATTTGATTGATGCGATGCGCAGCGACAAAAAATCGGTCGGCGGGGCTTTGCGCTTTGTGACGATTCTTTCAATAGGCTCGACCCGTACGGAAAAAGTTTCGGAAAATACCGTGCGGCGCGCCATAGCAGACTTCTTCAAACTATGAAATTCCGGCGCCTTGCAGACGCCCATTGCCATGCCGATTTCAGCGAGTACGCCGATTTCAGCGGCTTGGCGTTCGGCTTGGATTTGTGCGTGGACGCGTGTTTTCCGGGAGATTGGGAAGGCTTAAAAAAATTCGACGCCTTTCCGATAAAGAAAGCGTATGGCATACATCCGGATTTGCGCATTTCGGAATTTGAGGACATCGCGTTTGTGGAGTCCGAAATTTTCGGGGCGTTTTTGCCGAAACTCAGTGAATATATCGAATCGGCCGACGCGGTCGGCGAAACCGGACTCGACAGAAATTTGGAAAGGCGCGTTCCCATGTATCTTCAAAAAAGGCTTTTTGACGCCCAGTTGGAATTGGCCGGAAAATTCGGACTTCCGGCGATAATACACTGCGCCGGAGAATGGGGCGCCGTGTTTGATGCGCTGAAGGCTTGGACGGAAAAATACGGGACGGCAGCAGGCGAAAGGCGCGATAGAAAAAAAACGGGGCGGTTCCTTCTGCACGCCGCAAAATGTTCCAGGGAAATGGTCGAAATATTCGAGAGCATGGGGGGATATTTTTCGTTCGGGCTGCGCGAATTGGGCTGCGCGCGCGGGGCGGAATGCGCGCGCGCGGCGTCCGCCGGAAGGGTTATGGTCGAGTCTGATTCGGAGTCGTCCAAGGCGAAGATAGAGGATACGGTATCAAAACTGGCAGAAATACGGAACGTCGAGGCTGATGAAATGTCAGAAACCGTATTTGCCAATTTTACGGAGTTTTATTCGAAATGACGCCGCCAGAGTTTTCAAGAAACGCTCTTCTGTACGGGGAGTCCGTCCAAGCCAAAATAGAGTCGTCGTTCGTAGTGGTTTGCGGGGTGGGGGCGGTCGGATCTTTCGCGGTCGAGGCTCTGTCAAGGCTCGGAGTCGGGAAATTCGTCCTGGTAGATTCCGACGTCGTCGAGATTTCCAACGTCAACAGGCAGCTTTGCGCCCTACGCTCCACGCTGGGAAGAAAAAAGGTCTTTGTGGCGCGGGACAGAATCCTCGACATTAATCCCCGCGCAGATGTCGAAACGGTTGACGCCTTCGTTGACGGAAGCAACTGCGGAGAGCTTGTCGGGCTGATGCCGGACGTCATAGTCGACGCCATCGATTCGTTGGGCTCGAAAGTCGCCCTTTCGGCGGCTGCGCTTTCGGCCGGCGTGAAAATAGTTTCAAGCATGGGGGCCGCGCTTAAGACTGATCCGTCGCTCGTCAGAACCGCCGAAATCTTTAAGACGCATACGTGCCCGCTGGCGGCGCGCATGCGCAGGGAGCTTAGGGCCCTCGGATTTTCGAGGGGGCAGGAGTGCGTGTTCTCGATAGAGCCGCCATGCGAAAACGCTTCGTCCGCGTATTCCGCCGACGGGAAAAAGGCGATAGGAAGCACGCCGGTCGTGACCGGAACGTTCGGGCTTGCGCTGGCGAATTTGGCTTTTAAAACTGTTATGAACAAAAATTCCAACGAAATTTAAAATGTCGATTTACGATAGGGATTACATGAAACCGCCGCGGAGGCAAAACAGCCGGTTCGGCGGATTGCCGGCAGAATGGTCGCCGGTGAAAACGCTCATTTTTGCGAATGTCGCGGTGTTTTTTATAGAGGCGTTTGCCGACAGGGCGTACGGGGCGGGAACGTTTTTCGAGTGGTTCGGGCTGTCGCTTCAGGGGCTCGGGCAAGGCAGGATATGGACATTGCTGACATATTCGTTCCTCCATGCCGATATACTGCATATTTTTTGCAACATGCTCGGCCTGTTCTTCATAGGTAAGTATCTAGAGAAAGCGCTCGGGGCCGGCAGGTTTCTTGCCCTATATTTTTCTGGCGCGCTATGCGGCGGATTGTTGTGGGCGATTCTTGCGGCCTTCCAAAACTCTCCCGAGGTGCTCGTCGGGGCGAGCGCCTCGGTAATGGCAGTATTCGCGGGCTTTTGCATCGTTTATCCGCCGGTGCCCATAACGTTTCTTTTGTTTTTTGTGCTTCCGATTTCGCTACGCCCGCTGACGATGCTAAAAATAGCGGCGGCATTGGAATTTCTCGGGCTGGCATACACGTTTGCCGGCGGGGACGCCGTGGTGGCCTATTCGGCGCATATCGGTGGGCTTGTGTCTGGGGTTGCGTTCGTTTGCGCGTTGAGGCGGCTCAAAAACGCGCATTTTAAGTCCCCCTTTGCGCGGTCGCGCGCAGGGTGGAACCCGAAGGGCGGACGCGCTTCCGACTATCCATTTAAAGTGAACATCTCAGATTCGAAAGATTTGTCGCGGGAAATCGACAGAATCCTCGATAAAATTAGCAGAGACGGTTTCGCGTCGCTTTCCGACGAGGAGCGTGAAACGCTCAGGAGAGCCCGCGACAGCTTAAAATAGGGCGTTTTACCGCCGCCATTTGCGTGCCGGGGGGCGCCTTTAAAAGCGGAACAATTTAATAAAGCGGCTTGTCAAACAACTAAATTTTATATTTTGTATTAACCGGAATTTTCCAACGAAGACATGAAACACATCCTAAGAGTATTTTTACTTTTGGCCGTTTCGTTCGCAGCGGTGTTTACCGCCGCGCCCGCGGCAATAAAGTTCCAGACGGAGTCGCGCGTGCAGAAGCGCACGCCGATATCGCTGCAGACGACGACAAAAATGCGCAACGAGACGCGGTATATCGTTTTCCTGCTTGAGCGCGGTCACTATCTGAAGATGCCTGTGAGCGAACTCGACGTTAGGGAGTTCATAAGGGAGTACATGCAGAATGTGGATTTCTTCAAGCTCTTCTTTACCGCCGAGGACGTGCAGTATTTTCAGGATTTTTTCGCGCCATCGATAGAGATAATGCTTACGCAGGGAACGCTGCTTCCGGCTTTTTCCATATACGACAGGTTTCTTGAAAGGGCCGACGCCCGCTTAAAGTGGATAAAGAGCCGCATGGAAAAACCGTTTGCCCTCGATTCCGACCAGACCTTCCGTCCCGACAGGAGCAAGGAGGAGTGGCCGGCAGACCTCAAGGCCGCCGACGCCCTTTGGGAAAAGAGGATAGAATACGATATAATAAATCAAATTCTCGGTTATTCCGACGTTTTGGACGAACTTACGGACGAGCCGGAAACCCCGGAGCAAATGGAAGAAACCGCGGAAAAGACGGATTCAAAGAATGACGCCGAAAAAACCGCGGAGGACCTGAAAAAGGAGGAGGCCGAGATAGCGAAGGAAAAAGCGGAGGCTCCCAAGACCTTCGAGGAAAAGTTGGCCAAAGCCAAAGAGGAAGTTTTGAAGCGCTATGAAAGGCTTATCGAAAACTACGCGAAAGCCGATCCGATGGAGATTCAGGAGATATATCTAAACACGCTTTCAAGGCTCTACGACCCCCATTCGGCGTTCCTTTCGGAGTACTACCTCGAAGAGTTCGACATTTCCGTGCGAAATTCCCTCGTGGGCATAGGGGCGCTGCTTCAGGACAAGGACGGCTATTGCACGCTTGCGGAACTCATGCCCGGAGGCCCAGCCGAGGAATGCAAACAGCTTAAGCCCGGGGACAAGATACTCGGAGTCGGGCAGGAGACGGGCGAAATTGTTGACGTCATCGGCATGAAGCTCCGCAAGACTGTCAGGCTGATCCGCGGCAAGGAAAATACGAAAGTCCGCCTTCTCATTGAGCCGGCGTCCAACCCTTCGGCGCGCAAGGTGGTCACGCTTGTCCGGCGCGAGATAAAGCTTACCACGAAGCTCGCAAAAGCCGACGTCTATACGATTCCTGTCGGCGACAAGACCGTGCCCGTGGGCGTCATAGACCTTCCCGCATTTTACGGCGAAGGCGGCGTAAACGACGAAGCGAAGGGCTTTAGCACGTCGAAAGACGTGGAGGAGCTTCTTGAAAAACTCAAGAAAATGGGGGTCAAGGGCATCATTCTCGACCTCCGCAGGAACGGCGGCGGATTCTTAAACGAGGCTGTGGATTTGGCGGGGCTTTTCATTAAAACTGGGCCCGTCGTGCAGGTGCGCGACGCTACAGGAAGAACAAACCAGCTGCGCGACGAAAATCCCAAGCTCGTGTGGACAGGCCCCTTAATTATAATGGTGAGCCGCCTTTCGGCGTCCGCCACGGAAATTGTGGCCGGAGCCCTGCAAAACCATCAAAGGGCGATTATCGTGGGCGATAAGTCCACGCACGGCAAGGGTACGGTTCAGGCGGTGTATCATCTTGAAAATTTCGATCCCCAGCAGAAAAGCGCCGCAAAGGTGACGGTGCAGAAATGGTATGCGCCCAACGGAGACTCCATTCAGGTCAAGGGCGTGCATTCCGATATCGTCCTTCCGTCGGCTTACGACTATATGGAGATCGGAGAGGAATATAAAGACTACGCCATGAAATGGGACGCCATCGCTCCCGACCACATAGAAGAGGTTTGGGGATACGGGTTTAAGGAGCCGTTTGCCAACGAACTGATGGCCAAGCTTACAAAACAGTCTTTGGCGCGTCAGCGTTCTCTCGACGAGTTCAAGATATGGAATGAACGCATAAATTGGGTGAAAGAGCGCCAGGAGAAAAAAGATTGGAGCCTAAACTTTAAGGTGCGCGAGAACGAACTCAAGGCTGACGAGGATTTTAACGACTCCCTCAAAGAGCGCCAAAAGAAATTTAAGGAGGCCGATTATCCTAAGACCGAAGTTCTTTTGGAATCGGCCAAAGAAAATGCCGCGGACAAAAAGAAATCCGACGACAAAAAGAAAGCGAAACGCAAGAATAAGGGCGGTGACGCCAACGGCGACGAAGAGGACGAAGACTCGCAGGATTTCGACGTCCAGTTGCACGAAGCCCTCAGGATAATGGGGGATTGGATAGATCTTGCGGACCATCCCGAGAAGCTCAAAAAACCGGAATCGGAGTTGCCGGTTCCGTCGAATTCCGCGCCCGCCGAGGTGGCGGCAAAGGGCGTGCCTTCGGGTTCGTAGCATTCGGGCTGCCTCCGCCGCGCGCGTACTGCGGTGCGGGTTAGTGCGGACATTGTGCGTGTGCGCACGGAGGCTTTATTGAAAGCTGCCGGGTTTTTGCGTCAATTTGTCATGCGGGTTTATGCGCGGAGTTCTTCCGCGCTTTTTTATGGGGACGGTCGAATTATTGCGGCTATTTGAAATTCGGCGTCGTTGTGCGCAGGCCGGATTCGCGGATTTTGCGTACAAAGTGCGGTTTCCGCCGTCCGGATCTTTGCAAGCCCGGCGGCGCATATTTTTATGAACGTACTTGACGATGTTCGTTTTTTTTTGTTAATATAATTTTCTTGGCATGCATATTTTCTGGTTATTACACAAAAAATTCAAACATCATCAGACATAAATGAAAAAACAGTCGCAATCCACCAAAGTAAAATTTGCCAGCGGTGAAAATATACCGCTTGAGCTTCACAAAGTAAGGGTAGTGCAGAAACTAAATCTGGTTCCGATAGAGCGCCGTTTGGAGGCGATACGGGAGGCGGGTTTCAATACTTTCCAGCTGTCGACGCGCGACGTGTTTCTCGACATGCTTACGGATTCCGGAACAAACGCCATGAGCGACAGGCAAGTCGCGGCAATGAACCACGCCGACGACGCCTATGCCGGATCGCAGAGTTTCGACCGCTTTAAAGAGGCTGTTGCAAAGGTGTTCGGCAAAAAATACCTTCTTCCCGCGCACCAGGGGCGCGCGGCCGAAAACATCTTGGCGAAGGCGTTTATCAAGCAGGATTCGATTTTGCCGATGAACTACCACTTTACCACGACGCTCGCGCATATCATGCTTAACGGCGGCAAAGTTATCGAAATACTTTGCGACGATGCAATCCAGATAAAAAGTAAAAATCCGTTTAAGGGAAACATAGACATAAAAAAGCTCGAAAAGGTCATAGCCGAAAACGGGGTGGAAAAAATACCGTTTATCAGAATGGAGGCCTCGACAAACCTTATCGGCGGGCAGCCGTTCTCGATAGCCAATATGAGGGAGGTCAGAAAGGTTGCGGATAAAAATGGCCTCATAGTGGTTCTCGACGCGAGCCTCATCGGGGAAAACGCGTATTTCATAAAACACCGCGAGGAGGAGTTTAAGGACGCGTCGGTGGGCGACATCATCCTGGCCATGTGCGATCTTGCGGACATCGTTTATTTTTCCGCCCGCAAGGTGACGTCCTCTCGCGGGGGCGGAATTTGCACAAACGACGAAAAGCTTTACAAAATTATGAAGCCGCTCATTCCGGTGTACGAAGGCTTTTTCACATACGGAGGAATTTCGGTGAGGGAAATTGAAGCCATGGCCGTCGGCATGATGGAGACTATCGACGAAACCGTAATTTCGCAAAGCCCGTCGTTTATAGAGTATCTTGTGGAGCAGCTTGAGTTGCACGGCATTCCCGTTGTGACTCCGGCGGGGGGATTGGGCTGCCACGTCGATGCGATGGGATTTCTGCCCCATGTCCCCCAGACCGAGTATCCGGCGGGGGCGCTTGCGGCGGCGTTTTATCTTGTTTCGGGCGTGCGCGGAATGGAGCGCGGCACTATTTCGAGCATAAGGGACGAAAACGGCAACGATATTCTTGCGGACGTTGAGCTTTTGCGGCTCGCCATGCCCAGGCGCGTGTTTACGCTTTCACAGGTAAAGTACGTCGAGGACCGTTTGCGGTGGCTTTACAAAAACAGGGATTTGGTAGGCGGGCTGAAATTCGTTTCCGAACCGCCGGTTCTGCGCTTTTTCGACGGGCGCCTCGAGGCTACTTCCGATTGGCCCGAAAAGCTCATGAAGAAATTCAGAGAGGATTTTGGCGATTCGCTGTAATATTTATTTTTGTTGCGGGTGCGCATTATATGGGCACCCGCTTTTTTTTATTTATGATTTTGCGTTTTTTGGAAAAACAAATGT
>CALXLM010000035.1 GCA_944389195.1 uncultured Opitutales bacterium | reverse complement strand
GAATTTAAAGAGAAGCTATGCGAGCTGCTAAACAAGAAGAGTCAGACGGCAAAGCAATGCAAGAATAACATAAGGAAGTTAAAGGGAATGATGAAAGTGATGAGATACGAAGCGCCGACAGAGTTTGGGAAACTTGCGGAAACGATAAGCGAATGGTTTGCGCCAATAATCAGGATGTGGAGATTTACGAAAAATAACGGAATAACCGAGGGTTTCCACCGCAAGATGAAGCTAATCCAACGTATGGCTTACGGCTATAAAAACTTTGAAAATTATAGATTGAGGGTCATTGTCCAATGCGGCATCTTCCATTAACTCCCACTGACTTCGGTGTTGCCCAGACTATTTGCGCGGTTTCCCGCTACAAGAAATGGAGCCGAAAGTCGGACTTGAACCGACGACCCACGCTTTACGAAAGCGTTGCTCTACCAACTGAGCTATTTCGGCCAATTTGAAAGATATACATTTTTGTTAATTCGCAATTTTAGTCAAACACATTTTTGTCTTTTTTATTTTATGCCGCATTCTTTATCAGGTTGACTTTTCCCGAATAAAAAAAGATAATCATAGCTTATTTAACACTACTTTCGCACATATCAAAGTCACAATATAAAATATTGGAAACATGAGAAGAACCATAATCTGTATTATCGCCGCCTTATTCTGTCCTATTTGCGCATTTTCGGCGGATATCGAAATTTTTAACGCCGCAAAGAAGCTGGGAAATCCGCAAGGCAAAGGCATCATGAGGCATGAGGATTCCATAGAAATCAATTCGAAATCCCGGATAAATTTTAACGGAAATTGGGATCTTACAAAAAATCTCGATTTTGAAATCGAAGCCGAAAATCTCTCTTCAGAACACGGAATCGATATAAGGATATTTCTTTTTGACGATTACAATAAAAACGACAACCCTAATGTTCCGTTTATTTCTGCCAGGCTAAACCCGAAGGAATCCAAAACGGTGACCATATCCTTCCCATCGCCATGCCCCGACAAACAGATTGCGGAAAAAATGCAATTAATGCGCACCGACCCATTCGGAGACAGCGATAGATTTAAAAATCCGAAAGATTTATCTAAAATAAAAACAATATCGGTGTTCAGCGCGTGGACTGCCCCGGATCCGCATTTTAAGATTAAAAGAATTGTCGCCAAAGACACTTCTAACAGAAAGGATCCGCCGTGGTATTCGCTCAAGGAAAACGACTTTTTTCCGTTCATCGACAAATACGGACAGTTTAAATTTAAAGACTGGCCCGGCAAAATCCATTCCGACGCCGACATAAAAGCCGCAATAGAAACTGAGGAAGAAGACTTAAAGGCGCATCCTTCCCCGGAAGGGCTCAACAAATACGGCGGTTGGGAAAAAGGTCCGAAATTCGAAGCTACCGGCCACTTTTACGTCAAAAAAGTCAATGGCAAATGGTGGATGATAGATCCGTCGGGAGCGCTTTTCTGGTCGCACGGTGTCGTAAGGGTGACGCCATCGTCGGCGATAACTCCGCTCGACGGAAGGGAATTTTATTTCGAAGGCCTGCCCGCCGAAGGCTCGGAATTTGCCGTTTTTTATAGAACAAAAGACAAACTTTTGGCTCCATACTACACCAAGAGGGGCATCAAGAAAACCTACGACTTTTCCGCCGCAAACATCTACCGCAAATACGGCGCAAAATGGAGGGAAAAATACGCAGACTCCGCCCACAGAAGGCTGCGCAGCTGGGGGCTCAACACAATCGCAAACAGTTCCGACGAATCTATTTTCATGATGCGCCGAACGCCATATATAGACAGATTCGAATTAAAACCGCCGGAAGTCCCGGCCCTAAGCGGCGCCGAAGGCCCATGGTGGCCCTTTCCGGACGTGTTCTCGAAGGAATTTGAGAAGTCAATAGAAAACAACTTGCTCGCGAGGAAAGGGCAGCTCAACGATCCATGGTGCCTGGGCTTTTTTGTGGACAACGAAATACGCTGGGGATCGCCCACGACTCTCGCAAAAAACACTCTCCTATCGTCCGCAGAGTCGGCCTCTAAAAAAACATTTTCAGAACGCCTCAAAAGCAAATACGGCGACATATCGAAGCTCAACGCCGCATGGGGAACGGCGTATTCAAGCTGGAACGACTTTCTTGCAAAATGCGAAGTTCCCAAAGGTGCCAACGAGAACGATCTGCTCGCTTTCAACCGCGAAATAACGGAAAACTACTTCAAAAAAATTCGCGACGGCATTAAAAAATTCGCCCCGAACAAACTCTATATGGGATGCCGCTTTGCAGGTTCGAATACAAAACTGATAGAAATAGGCGCGAAATACTGCGATGTCATAAGCTACAACATATACCGCGACGAACTTAAGAATTTCGAGCTTCCCAAGGGCGTGGATAAACCCGTAATGATAGGGGAATTCCACTTCGGCTCGACAGACCGCGGGCTCTTCCACCCCTCGCTAATATACCGCATAAACCAACGCGCCAGGGCGCAATCGTATTACGACTATGTGCACAGCGCATTAAAAAATCCGTATGTAATAGGAACGCATTGGCACCAGTTTTCCGACCAAGCCACGACAGGGCGTTTCGACGGCGAAAATTTCCAAGTCGGATTTACCGACGTGTCCGACAAGCCTTATCCCGAGACAATAGAAAAAATACGCGAAATAGGATACAAGCTTTACGACACCAGATGGGAAAAATAAAGATTCAGCGCACAAACGCATAAACCGCTTTATTAGACGGGCGCAGCCGAACAGTTTTGGCCGCGCCCGTCTAATAAAGGCGCATTCTTATATTGCATAATTTTTGCAAGCAACAAATTTGTTTTTCTGCGGCATTGCAATTTTTTCAGTTCGTTTGCGCATCACAGCAACGCGATAGCCGCGCAATCCTGAAACGGCGCTTAACCGGCACAAACGCCAAATATAAAAATCCGGGAACGTCTCCGGTGCGCCCGGAGCGAAAATAAAATACGCATCAAAACAACTTTTACTATGGATATGCTTGAAAACGCGCTTAAAATCGGACAATATTGGAGACGTATGAAATGGAAAAATACACTGTTATGGTGCACTTATGCGGCCGCTTTATCGCAGGTTGTTTTTGCGGCCGATTTGACGACTGAACCGGAAGACTGGCAGAACGAGGCCGTATTTCGGATAAATAAGGAACCAGCAGCCGCCACAATGGCTTTTTATCCGAACGAAAAAGACGCCCTTAAACGCGGCAAAAAGGATATGTTCATGTCTCTTAACGGAACATGGAAATTCAATTTTGCCGGATCGCCGAAACTTAGGCCGGAAAACTTTTACAAGGAAGACTTCGACACATCTTCATGGAGCGACATTCCCGTACCGTCCAACTGGCAAATGCACGGTTTCGGAATACCGCTCTATACGAATATCAGGTATCCATTTAAGATGAATCCACCGCGAGTAATGGACGAACCTGCCGAACGCTTTTCAAATTATCCCGAGGATTCCCGCAATGCGGTTGGTTCGTACAAAAAGTTTTTTAATCTGCCGGCATCTTGGGCGGCCCACAAGGTGTACATCAGATTCGACGGCGTAAACAGCGCATTTTATCTGTGGATAAACGGGAAAAAAGTCGGATATTCGCAAGACAGCCGCACACCCGCCACTTTCGACATAACCGACTATGTTAGGACGGGAACAAACAGCGTTTCGGCAGAGGTATACCAGTACAGCGACGGCTCTTACCTTGAAGACCAAGATTTCTGGAGGCTATCGGGCATTTTCCGCGACGTAAGCATATACGCCCTGCCGCACATGCATATCGCCGACGTATTCAACCGCGCAGGCTTAACCCAAGACTACAAGGACGGTACCCTGACTTCGGAAATAATAGTGGCTAACCGCGCAAAAGAGGCGCTCTCTATGAAGCTAAAAGGAACGCTCCTCTCTCCTGAAGGCGGTAAAATAGCCACTGCCGAATCTGACGTTTTTCTAAAAGGAGGCGGAAAAGCGATATGCAAATGGGAGTTTAAAAACATTAAAAACGTAAAGCCGTGGAGCGCCGAAACGCCCAACCTTTACACTCTCACGATTGAATCCGACTACGGAACCGGGAAGAGCCTCTTTACTCCGTTTAAAATAGGTTTTAGAAAAATAGAAAGAAAGGGCGGTCAGGTGCTTGTAAACGGCAAGCCTGTTTTGTTTAAGGGCGTAAACCGCCACGAACACTCCCCGATTACGGCACAAGCGATATCTTCGGAAGTATCGAGAAAGGATATCGCGCAAATGAAAAAACTTAACTTAAATGCAGTACGCACTTGCCACTATCCGAACGCCACACACTTTTACGAAATCTGCGACGAGCTCGGAATGTATGTAATCGACGAAGCAAACATCGAGGCGCACCAGCTCGACGACATAAGGAAGAACAATCCCCTACACGATCCCAAACTTTCGTGGGACAAGGCGATTCTCGACCGCATAAAAAATATGGTGGAGCGCGATAAAAACCACCCCTGCGTGATATTCTGGTCGCTCGGCAACGAGTCTTTCGACGGGTCCAGCTTTGAAAAAGCCGCAAAATGGGTGCGCGAACGCGATCCGTCGAGACTGGTGAACTACGACCGCGACGCCGGATTAAAATATGTGGATATATTCGCAAAGATGTACCATACGCCGGCCGGCATACTGAAATTTTTGCGCTCCGAAGACAATCTCGAGCCTTCCAAGCAGCATCCGGTAGTGCTTTGCGAATACTCGCATGCCATGGGGAACAGCAGCGGATGCCTAAGCGACTATTGGAGGCTTGTAAGGTCGGAACCGAGATTTCAAGGAGGCTTCATCTGGGATTGGAAAGACCAGGGCTTGACGCGCAAGGCTGAACCCTCGGTAAACGTGCGCGACACGGCAAATCCCTCCCGCTCCATAGCCGTTTTCAACGATACTGTTTCCACCCGCCCCATGTTCAGGGCTTCGGCAGTCGCATATCCGGGATTGTTCGGCGCTGGCGCAAGCGCCTTTACCGTAGCCGTAAAGCTTTCTCCCGACGGTTTTGAGCCCCGGGCCAACTACGCCGATAAGCGCGTGTCGAAACGAATTCCCGAAACCGAAAAATCGTCATCGGAAACGATAGTGGAACAGCCTGCGGCGTTTTCGCTTAAATTCGTGGATTCGCGCAGGGTGATATCATTTGCCGTATGGAACGGCAAGGCATGGGACGTGCTCGAAACTAAAAAGGGAGAAAAATTTACTCTGCCAATTGAAATAGCGGCGACCGCAGGTGACGGCAAAATGGCTGTTTATGTAAATAACAAAAAGGTAGCGGAACGCAAAATAGGAAACTTTGAAACATACGACAGGCAGCCGTTAATCGTATCGCCGAAAAACAAGGAATCCCACACGTGCTTCGACGGCGCCGTGGAGCGCCTGCGCGTCGCCGACAGGGTCATGACGTCCGACTTTTTCGAATCAGGAAGTTCCCTGTGCGACATTAACTTCTCTGACTTTTCCCAATCGCCTTCCGACAAAACCTACTTTGCATACGGCGGAGATTTCGGGGACAGGCCCACCGACTATTCGTTCTGCTGCAACGGCCTTGTAAAACCGGACAACGAACCGAGCCCGCAAACTGCGGAGGTTAAAAAAATACACCAAAATATCCATACCAAGCTTGCGAAGTTCGACGGCCAAAAGGCTGTTCTTGAAATATACAACGAAAACTTTTTCAGGGATTTGTCGGACATAAAAGGCAGATGGTCGCTAACACGCAACGGAGATGAAATAGACGACGGAACGTTCGACATTCCCGAAACGCCGCCCCAAAGCACTTCGAAAGCCGAAATAGATCTCGACGGAGTTGACTTTAAAGAACCCGGTGAATACGCCCTGCGCGTTTCATACCGCGCCGACGAAGACGGCATATTGGGCTTTGACGACGGCGAGGAAATGGCATGGGAGCAATTCGATTTCGGGGGAAAATTCGAAGCTGAAAAAAAGCCTATGGGCGAATCACCGATATCCATATCGAACACGACCGACAGAATATCGGTAAAAGGCAAAAACTTTTCTGTTGATTTCGACAAAAAAACGGGGTGGCTCTGCGACTACGTTTTTGACGGGCAAAAACTGATTCCCGACCAAATGCGCCTCAACTTCTGGCGGCCGCGCACAAACAACGACATGGGCGCCATTCTCGGGCAAAAGCTGTCAATCTGGAGAACCGCCGCAGAACGCGCGCGCCTTGCACATTTTGAAGCAAAAGCCATTGAAGGCGGGAAATCCGCTACCATAGACGCAAAATACGAGCTTCCCGCAGGAAGCTCCACCGCATACATTTCGTATGTGATACACTCCAACGGCACAATAGACATAAAAGGAAGCGTAAACGTTGCGGAAAACCAGCCCGACCTCCTCCGTGTCGGAATGCAGTTTGCAGTAAGCCCAAAAATAAAGAACCGCAAATGGTACGGACTCGGCCCGACGGAAAACTACATCGACAGAAAGTGCGGCGTATGGCTCGGGAAATTTGAGAACTCTATTGACGGATCATTCTTTAGGTACGTCGATCCGCAGGAGTCCTCAACCGTGACGGGCGTGCGCGAGGCACTCCTTTCCGGGGACGATTCCCATTCGCTTAAGATATCGGCAATCGGCGGCGCAAATTTCGATCTCTCCACGTATCCATGCCTTCCGGAGGATATCGAACAAGCCACGCATCCGCACCAGCTTCCAAAGCGCGATTTCAGCATAGTGAACGTGTCGGCAATAAACGCCGGGCTCGGCGGCATAACCTCATGGGGAGCCCTTCCGGAAAAGAGCGCGCGCATTACATGCGGCAAGTCTTACAAATTCGCCTTCTCCATAAGTGGAGAAAACGACTGATGACCAA
>CALXLM010000034.1 GCA_944389195.1 uncultured Opitutales bacterium | reverse complement strand
CCGAATTGGGTTTTTATGCGTGTTTCCATGAGACCCAATTTATCATTAATCTATAAAATCGCCAAATTTACTTTTGGGACTTTTGAACAAACAAAAACTTTTGATACTTTTGAGACAATAAAAACTCTTATATTATAAATAAAAATTCATAAGCTGAATTTGCCGGCAAGCGCTTAAATTGCGATCCCGCATATCCATTTATATCGCCTTGACGAAACGATGGAAAAAACCTTTTTACTTCTTTTATAGCCATGGGAAAAGATAAAAGTAAAAAACGGATTGTGATTCGTTCGCGGATACCGTTCCCGCCCACAAAGGTGTTCGCCGATAAAAAGAAAGAACAAAAACGGAGGGCGTGCAGAAAAAAGTCCGATGAGGATTTTCCTGCTTTTGCGCCAAAATAGGCTTGGAAAACGGCTTGCCATATGCATTGTTCAACTGTAAATTCTCATCGTTCGCATGGAAAATACCCTGTCCCGTAGGGAAAATTCCGTTCTTTGAACTGTTTATTTAAAAACCTTCCCGGACTTCCATTGCGGCTTTTCCAATTAAAATATTATGATGTTAAAAACTGTAGATTTTTATTATTTCAGCCCGACAGGCGGAACGAAGAATGTGGGAGAATCCCTCGCAGCTTCGCTGGCTGAATCCGCTATTTTGCACGATCTGTCCGACAAAAAGACCGTAATTTCAAGTCCTACAAACGACTTGTCGGTAATAGCCCTCCCCGTATTCGGGGGGCGAATCCCCGCTTTTGCCGCAAAAAGGCTCAGGCTAATCAACGGCGAAGGGAAGAAATCTGTCACAATTGTAGTATATGGAAACAGAGCTTACGAAGACGCCCTGTTGGAATTAAACAATATCGCAAAAGAATCGAAATTTGGCATAATAGCCTCCGGAGCGTTTGTGGCGCAACATTCAATGTGCCCCGAAATTGCCGCCGGCAGACCGGACAACAAAGATTTTAAAGAAATAAAAAACTTCGGAGAAGAAATATTGAAAAAGCTGGCCTACCCTCCGGAAGGCAAAGCCAAAATAGTGGAAGTGCCTGGAAACTATCCGTACAAAGCGGATTTTACCGTACCGGCAACCCCAATATCCACCGATTCGTGCACACTTTGCAGAAAATGCATTGCAGCATGCCCGACGGGCGCAATTTCCATTTTGGAAAACAATATCGCGACTGACATTGCAAAATGCGCTCTTTGTATGGCGTGCGTTAAGGCGTGCCCGAGCGGCGCGAGAATATTGCCGCCTCCGATGTCGGAAAAAATACGGCAAATGCTTTCCAAATTTAAAGGCATTCGCCGGGAAAACGAAACGTATATTTAGCTTGCGCAGGGTTGCTATATCCTATTATTCCGCTTTAGAATACGGAGTTTGATTTTTGGTAATTAGGCGGCGACGCCTATGCGCTGCTTGCCCCGTCTTTTTAATTGTGCGACCACATCTCGCATTGACAGCTGGAGCTCCGAAATTTTTTAGACATTCCTATCCGCATGCACAGATGGAATGTTTATAGCCATACCGAAACTTTCGGTGAAAAAGCGCACAATTTGCCATCGTAGAAAAAAATCCCCGGCGCTGGCTTAGCCGTTTATCTACCCTTGTTTTTCCTTCATTCCCCGAAAACTTTTCTCAAAATCCAAACTGGAGCAACAACCGTGTTTTGTTTTGCGTTTTCCGTTATTATTCCGCCATTTTTCGCAGCGTATTGTTTCGGCAGACAAGCTTCGGCGAAGGCAAAAGCGCGGCGCGGCTTGTTCAATATTTTGCATGTTTCTTTTGAAGCCCCGCCCGTTTTGCGACGAACTTTTTTAGCCATGCAAAAATGCGACTTGTCCTGGCGGCGGAAATGAAAAAGCGCCGCAGACGCAATAAAACGCCCCGCTTTAAAGTTAATTAAACGGCCGTCATTTTACCGCGATTTTACCGCGCAATATATCGATGCACTCCTCCGGCGTCTTAGCATTTCTGCAAGCCTTCTCCATGGGGCATATCCCGTTCCCCACGGAGTTTTTTATAGCAGGTACGACGCTTCCGTATGTCGCCGCAATTCTTGACGATTTAAGCATTCGAAGAGCCGGCCGGCTGATAACGCCCGCGTAAACCTCCGAAACTCCCCCTACGGCAAGAATCGACGCGGCCGCCTTGCCCACAACCTTATCGGCCACAAGTGCCCCCTTCAAAATGGGCCGCCTGTTTGTATAGATTTCGAGAAGGTCTTTCACTCCAGAACCTGAAAATCCGTATAATTGCCCGTTTCCTATTACGCATGAATATTTGCCGCTCTCGAACATTCTCTTTACGTCCCCCATAAGAACGGAATTGCGCTTAAGATCCCGCACGAAGGCGTCAATTCGCCTGAGCTCTTTGGGAATGTCTATTCTTTGCGGGCAGTGCGGGCTGCACTGGTCGCACCCCGTGCACTGGCTGGCCTGGCGTAATTTCGGAACGGCGCGGTCATAGCCCACAAGATACGCCCGCCGCGCCTCTTTATAATTTTGGTCCATTATGCTATCGGGAACCATTCGCTCGTTCAGGCACTTGTTGTAATGCAGCAAAATTGCGGGAATATCCAAAGAATACGGGCAAGGCATGCAATACTTGCAGTCGTTGCACGGAATGGTATCGAATTGCATCATGGTTTTTGCCGCGTTTTCCAGAAACTCGAGCTCCTCTGAAGTCAGTTCTTTCAATGGCGAATATGTGCGCAGATTGTCGACAAGATGCTCCATCTTTACCATGCCGCTTAAAACCGTAAGGACGTTCGGAAAGTTTCCGGCAAACCGGAAAGCCCACGAAGCGATGCTTCTTTCGGGCTCGCGGCGTTTAAACTCTGGAACCATCGTATGCGGAATGCTCGATAACCTTCCGCCCAAAAGCGGCTCCATGACGATTGCCGGAATTTTAAGTTTCTCGAGTTCTCCGTAAAGGTATTCGGCGTCGGTGTTTCTCTCATTTATCTGCTTGGCATGCTTCCAGTCGAGATAGTTTAACTGAATTTGCACGAAATCCCATTTATATCGGCCGTGTTCCGAAAGCAGGCGGTCGAAAACTTTTATGTCGCCGTGGTACGAAAAACCCAGATTGCGTATGCGCCCCGCTTCCCGTTCCGAAAGCAGAAAGTCGAGCATGCCGTTGTCCATGTACCGGGAGTTGAAATCCTTCATGCCGTTTCCCATTCCGATGCCGTGGAGGAGCATATAGTCGATATAATCCACCCTCAGCTCCCTGAAGGAATTGCGGTATATTTCCATAGAAGCTTCGCGGCTCCATGTGCTAGGCGCGAAATTTGAAAGCTTTGTGGCAATAAAATATTTGTTTCTCGGATGTCTTCCGAGCGCGATTCCCGTAGCCCCCTCAGACTTTCCGCGGCAATAGGCTGGCGACGTGTCGAAATAATTGACTCCATGCGCTATGGCATAATCGACAAGTTCGTTCACGGCATTCTGGTCGATTTCCCCGGAGCCCTCCCGCGCGCTGCGCCCGTCTAACGACGGCCACCGCATGCAGCCGTATCCCAAAAGCGACACCTTTTCTCCTGTTTTGGGATTTATCCTCATGGTCATTTCTCCGATTTTTTCCGGAACGCCGCTTTTCGAGCAGCCCAATAAAGACGCCGCCGCGGATCCGATTCCGACGCTTTTCAGGAAGTTCCGCCGTCCGAAGGTGTCGTTTTTATATCTTTGCATTTGAATTTTCCTTTCCTCAAATCGTGTTGTGAACCGGATTTCCCTCGACGCAAATCGCCGCCACGGGTCGTGCCGGACACAAGTTTTCGCACGCGCCGCAGCCTATGCAGCGCGCCTCATCGACCGTCGGTATTTTAAGGGACTTCGGGTTATCCGCATCTTTCGGCACCATTTGGATTGCGCCTGTCGGGCACTGCCTGAAGCAGTTGTCGCACTGCATATTGTCGGAGTTTACGATACATCTGGAAGCCGTCCACACCGCGCGCCCTATTTGCAGGGACGATTTTTCGGCCACGCCTATCGGCAGTATAGCGCCTGTCGGGCAAACCTTTGAGCACTCCGTGCACTCTATCCTGCAATATCCGTTTTCATACGAAACCTCCGGCTGCATAAAGCTTTCAAGCGAACGTGAGGGAACCAAAACATGCGACGGGCAGACCGAAACGCATAGCTGGCATGCCGTGCATTTGTCCGCAAGATTCGCCGCGCTTACGGATCCCGGCGGCGTTATTTTATACGCGCGCTTAGGCCTCCGCCTTTCGCGTATTGGCGCGAGCCCTCCATCGACTTTAATCTCGGCGGCGTCCGCGGCTGCAAATCCCGCAAAAAACAGCAGCGATGAAAAGAAGCCCCTTCGGCCTCCTCGGCAGAAGCCATTTTTTGAGATCCCGTTTTTTAGGTTCGCCCTTTCGGAAACCGACTTATGCCCGCACTCTGCGGATTTGCGATCCCTGCCGAAAGCAAAAGCATAGGATATGGCCGAATTTTTACATGCGTCGATGCAGTCGAAACACGCCACGCATCTGTCGTAGTCTATCGCATGTTCCTTAAAGTTTATGCACTTCGATTTGCAGTTTCTCGAACACAGCGAGCACGAGTTGCATTTGGACGCGTCTATAACGGGTTTGAACAGCGAATACTTGGACAGAAATCCGAGAACCGTTCCGACCGGGCAAACGCTGTTGCAATATGTCCTTCCGTCCCTCCACGAAAGAACGCCGACAACCGCCAAAGACAGCAGCGAAACCGCAAGCACCCCGATTCCCCTAAAATGCATTTCAGCCGAATGGAACGCATAGCTGTCGAACAATTCCGAAAGCGCCGCAAGGGCGTTGTTGCCCCAAGCCCATACCGGGGCAATTATATTGGAGGCTATTCTTCCGTACGCGCTGTACGGCTCTATGACGGAGCATATCGAAACAAATCCGCATGCAAAAACCAATGCGAACAAAATCAAAAATGCAACGCGCAAAACAGTCGAAGCGCGTGCATACGAAAACCTGTTTGGCCTGCGCCTTCCGGCAATGTATGAAAATATGTCCTGCAAAATGCCCAATGGGCACACTGCCGAACAGTAGATTCTTCCAAATAAAACGGTCAGCAGTACAAGCCCCGACACTGCGGCAAAATTCGCCGCAAACAGCGCTGGCAAAAACTGAATCTTTGCCGTCCAACCAAGCCATGAATGCGCGGACGCCGTAAAATCCGCAAAGAGCAGCGTCACTGCGGAAAAAATCAACACGGCAACAACAATTCTTATTTTTCGCAACATAACACAAGACCTTTCAATTTTGCAAAGAGCGCTGCCCTATAAGTCCGCCTCATTCCGCCTCCTATGCGCCCACCTTTCCCGAACGGTTCTGCGCATATCAAAAAAAACAGTCAATACACAGCGAACTACACACATATAAAAGCCCATTATTGCAATATTCGCCAGAAAAAAAAGCGGCGACGGATAATCGGGATTCCAAAAGTCGAACGTGTATCCGAGAAAAAGTTTCGCAAACATATCGCGTTCAAAAAAAGCCCACAAACCGCATGTTGCGGCAAACGCGCAAAAAATACGGAATGTTGTTCCGCCTTTTAAGCCCGCCGAATGCGAAAGCCATTCCCAATGTGCGCCGGCATGGGCGGAAACCAGAAGCAAAAACCAATAGCCCGTAGCGGCGTGGATAGTCCTCAACACTATACCGCCATCAAGCTCCAAAAATGACAGCACGCACCTCGACTGCGCGAAACCCGAAATAAAAAGCACGGCCGCGTCAGCAATCAGCGCGGCGTTTAAAAGCGTATTGACCGATCTGCGCGCGCCGTATTTCCCGGAAAAAACCTTCCCGTACCAATTCAAATTGGCGGCGTTGTGGAACAAAACAAGCGCCAGAACCGCAAGCCCCGTCAATTCATGCCACAAATCTCCCGTAATGCGGTAGGCCAACGCCGACAGCAACAGCGCCGCCATAAAAAAATCGACCGCCAAGCGCAATCCGCGAGAAACGCTCATTTTAATCCGTTCTTTGCAATCCACTCGCCTATATCCCTGCCTACGGAAGCCCCGCCGGAATAATGTACGGAAAGTGGTATTAACAGCTTCGATTTTGGGCACAGCTCTTCTATCGCCGAAACGCTGCGCCCCAATCTACCCCCTCCGTGGCTGCAAAAAGGCGCTATTGTTTTCCCATCGAGGCCGCAGGACTCCAGAAAAGTCGCGACCGGCATCGGTATGGATCCCCACCAATTGGGGTACCCTAAAAATATAGTATCGTACCGCCCCATGTCGAATGGGTTCTTAAGTTTCGGCCGCGCGCGTTTCTTTTGGTCGCGCAAAGCTTCGTCAAGGCATGTGTTATAGTCTTTAGAATACGGATTTTCAAGGGTCAATTCAAGGACGTCCGCGCCCACGGCGTCCCCTATCTTTCGAGCTATGGAACGGGTATTGCCGCTCCACGAAAAATATACAACAACCGGAACTCTCAACGCCCTCGAAATTTCCGAAGCCCCGTGCGCCCCAACACAACCCAGCGTAGCCGCCGAAAAAAGCGATTTTATAAAAATGTTTCTTTTCATTTTACATTCCTTTCCGTTTTAGCATGGCATTTTAGAGATAGGCTTCCACGCCGTTAGCGGTTTCTTTCCATGGCGAGCGCGGATTTTCGCGCACCCTTTCAAGCTCGCCCGGAATATCCCCGTCTCGGAATGATTCCGGACAGGCATGTTCCCGCGGCCTTTCCAAAAGGAATGCCGCAGGCAGGCGATTTCCCGCAGCGGAACGGCATGCCCATTTTTGCATGCGGCAACCCTAAAGAAATCCGACAGAAATCGCCCGAAAAAACATTTAAAACCCGAAAGAACCCGCAGGATACGCGCATATTTCAGCCCGTTTTCTCGTTTCAAGTCTATCATAAAACGCCTCCGAACCGTTAGCCCGATCGTTCACATATATTGCCCAATCCTATTTCCTGTTGACAGAATCCCATGTAACCTTAGCATTGAACATAAAGCCCCAGAACATGACAAAGTCGCCAAATACCGCCGACAGCAACCGCAAGGAAATTGCCGCCAAACGCAAGGCCCTGAAGGACATGATTGCCCGATATGCCTCCGGAAGGGAAATTTATGAAACTCCCGTTCCGAACATGTCGGTGTTTTGCGTTGGCAAGCCCAACACTCCTTCATGCCTTATCTACGAGCCGTGCCTGTGCATTGCGGCCCAAGGCGCCAAACTTGTCAGCGTTGCCAACGAAAGCTTCCTATATGACTCAAGGCATTATCTGGTCGCTTCCATAACCTTGCCTGTATCGGTACAAATCGTGCGCAGTTCAAAAGACAAGCCATATTACGGTTTCAAACTGAAACTCGATCCGAAAGAAATAGCGCAGATAATGTTTGAAAGCGGCATGCAAACAGAAAAAAGCGCCCAACCGTCGATGGGGGTAGTTCTCGGAAAAATCAATGCGCAGATCTTGGATGCGGCATGCAGACTTGTGTCGCTTCTCGACACACCCTCCGACATTCCGATATTGTCGCCCATCATACAAAAAGAAATAATATACCGCATACTTTCGGGTCCGCAGGGGTTTCTATTAAAGCAGCTTGCCGTTTCCGGCAGCCCGACAAGCAGAATGGCGCGCTCAATAGGCTGGCTGAAAAACAACTTCTCCCATAAGATAAAAATAGGCGCACTCGCAAATATTGCAAACATGAGCGTTTCGGCCTTTCACAAGCATTTCCGCGAAATGACAGCCATGAGTCCGCTGCAATACCAAAAAATTCTGAGGCTTCAGAAGGCACGCAGCCTTATGACCTCCGAAGACATGGATGCCGCAACCGCAGCCTATCATGTCGGATACGAAAGTCCGACACAGTTCAACCGGGAATATAAGCGCATGTTTGGTGAAAGCCCGCGGCGAGACGTGCGGAAACATTTTGCCGCAATATAACCGACAATCCCACTGAATGGGGCTCCTCGCAAATATTTCGGGTTGCGAACTAAATTAAAATTCTTAGAGAAAATTTTTCAAATCACTTTAAAAAAGAACGCCTATTGTGCCTAAAACCACATCGTTCGCGCAATTCGACCGAAGGTACACCAAATCAAAATGACGCGTTCTACATAAGAAAACGCTCCGTTAAAACACCTACAGTTTAATATCCCGCCCTAAAAAATACGCCCAAGATTGCCTTGCTTGCCGGCACCGTTTCCCACTTTAAAACAACCCAATGCAAAGCATAATAGTTTCAAAGCACACAAACAATAGGCGATGAGCGCAATACCGTACCAGTTGCCAGTCGGAACCATTAAGCATTGTCCGCATCATTCGGTATAAGACTATCACCCACCTGAAAAACGGAGCGGCAATACGTCCACTTCAAAAAAGCTACATTGGCGTAATAGCGCAGCCGTTTATTGCGGCATCGGCGGAGGTTAAGCAGGAATTGCGGTTTTCTTTTTGATAAATCGCCGGAGAAAAGATTATTAGAAATGAATAAATCTCAATCAATATCTTGACATACAACAAACTACAATATATATAGGTGTTTTATGAAAAAATTATATTTCTGCTTGCTATCCCCGTTTGCTGCAACATCCCTGCTGGCGGCTTTTACCGAAACATCGGATACCGTTAACAACAACTCCGGAACCCCAATTTCCGGATATTTCATATCGGGGGCGGGTTCGGCGTCGGAATTGGCGAACAACCCGTATAATTGGGCTGTTATAGATGGATCAACGATAAACTTCGATTCGGTAGAATCAGGGAACTTTCAAGTGACGGGTTCCCCCGCGAAACTCGCCTGGGGCGACTACTCCTTAGGAACTAAAGGAAATTCCGTGTTGAATTTTAAAAGCGGATCAAATTACGGTATAGTTTCTAAATCGGGCATATGCACAAGCTACGGAGCCGACGCTCAAAAGGGCGGAAATCTTATTATCAATGTTGAAGACGGCTATAACGGCACGATACAAGTTCCAGTTTTCGGCATATTTATGGGTTCTCTTACGCTGAACATCAATAAGGCCAACGCCTTTACGTCGGGGACAAGCACCGATGTCCGATTGGCTACAACAAGCAGCTTATATCTCAATATGACCGCCGATAATGCGTTTCAATGGGATATAAGAGGTAAAACAAATCTAAACGTCAATATATCAAACGGCGCAAACCTCATATTTTCATCGGTTAACGGATATGCGCTTTCCTCGACAAGCCAAGTCAACGTAAAAATCACAAGCGACGCGCTTGACGGTTTCATATGTTTTGCCGAATCAATCGTAGATTCAGTCGATACCGAGAATACTTTGATTACGTTAATCGGAGAAAACATCCACACCATCTACAAACAGACTGTTTCCTTCGTTGGTTCCGACGGAAGCCCGATGGAGGACCTAACATTGGGGCAAAAAGAAATCGACGGCGTATCGTACTACTATGTGACGGGTTTGCAAATTCCGGAACCTGCTGGGTATGCGACAATTCTCGGCGCCGCAGTTATCGCGCTGGCTTTCTTGCGGAAGCGCAAATAACTTTCTAAAAAACGCAAAAGACCGCCCCGTTTAAAGGGCGGTCTTTTTATGTGCCATAAAAAAATGTTGGACGACGGACACCAACCTAAAATTATTTCAAATCACGGAGAGGATGAGATTCGAACTCACGGTAGGGGTTTAAATCCCTACACCGGTTTAGCAAACCAGCGCGATCGGCCACTCCGCCACCTCTCCTGATTTGAAGGAAAATAGAACATACATTTTACACACGTTGGGCAAGAAAAAAATTCGCGGCTTTTTTGCCGACACCACAAACTAAAAAAACCGCGGTTTGCCGTGACGGAATCGAAAAGAAAAAGCTAAGTCCTATTTTGGAAACGCTACGGAAGCAGCCTCCGCCCAAACAGTTTGCAGTTTCCCCTTCAACACAATACATATCCCAAATAAATAAACCACCTTCGACAAAAATGCCAAATGTCCCCGCCTGCGGGAAATCGCCCCTACCACTCATTTTCGAGGAAAACAAATTTTGTGCGCGCCGGAAAAACGGCGCAAAAAATAAAGATTCTGCTTGCGAAAGATTCGGTTTGCGAAAATATCTTGGTTATCGCCGTATGAAATTTGCCTTAAAAGCATTTATAATTTTGTGCCTTGTGTCGTTCTGGGTATGGGGCATAATCGTCGAGCCGTACCTCATCCTCGACTACGACAACGTCGAAATTCCAATTTCCAAATGGGATAAGAATCTCGACGGGCTTAAAGTGGCGCTCGTATCCGACATCCACGCCGGCGCCGGGCCGGCCGAAAACTGGAGGATAAGGCGCATTGTAGAAAAGACGAACGCCGCAAAGCCCGACATTATATTTTTGCTCGGCGACTATGTAAACGGCGGAATTTACTACGGGAAAATGGATATGGAAAGATTGTCGGCGTATCTGAAAAACCTAAAGGCGCCCTACGGCGTGTACGCCATACTCGGAAACCACGACTCCTACTATGACACCGCAAGCATACGAAAGATGCTCTCGGAAGCGGGAATCCATCTGCTTGAAAATTCCAACGCAAAAGTATCGACTCCCCGCGGCGACTTCTACGTTGCAGGCATTGCCGATCCAATTACCCAAAATTATTTTTACCGTCCCTCATTTGCGAACATACCGAAGGGCAAGCCCGTCATATTTTTGTCGCACTCCCCCGACGTATTCAGGGAAATACCGCCCGCCGCAAGCGTGATGTTTTCAGGGCATACGCACGGCGGCCAAGTAAGAATGCCCTTTTGGGGAAGCGTGGCAAAAAATGTAAAATTCGAAAAAAAAGCCGTGGAGGGCCTCTACAGAAAAGATGGGAAAACCGCATATGTCACCCGCGGGCTCGGCACAAGCAGAATCCCCGTAAGGTTTATGTGTACCCCCACAATTACATTGGCCACTATACGCAAAAGCTATGAGAGTGACAGCGCCACGCCGCAGACGCGCAATTTGAAAAACAAACTTTCTGACGATAACAAATAAAGCGCAACAGAAATGAAAACCGACGTTATATTGAAAATGGCCGCCCTTCCGGTTGCCGCCCTTGTTCTCCATACCGCATTTGCGGAACAGCGGGAATACTTCCAAGTCATGATATTCGACGACCGCACAGATATCCCGGCCGAAGTCGGCTCCGCATACTACGATAACGTCGTTAAGAACAAAAAATTCTACGAACTGTCGTTTGAAGAATGGTTTAACGCCCCGCACGCCACCGCGAACTGGTACGGAGGCAGAAGGCATCTTGAAAATGCCGGTATTGTGCCGTCCGTTTCTTATCTCGGAAATTTTGCCGCAAACGTTTCGGGCGGAATGTCCCGGGGTGCAAGCAACACAAGTTCCGTAAATCTGGGTTTGGGCGTAAACTTGAAAGACCTTACGGGATTGGAGAGTCTTGAAGGGTGGAGCATCGGAAACACATGGGTATGGCGTTTCGGAGATAGCCTCACAAAAAACAGGGTCGGCAACGCGTTCAGCGTGCAGCAAAATTACGGCTCCCAAACAATTCAGCTGCAGTCGCTGTTTCTGTCGTACAACAGAGATTTTATGTCCGACTGGCACATACTCTTAAAGTTCGGCAGATTCGCCGCCGGCGACAATTTCATGTCAAAGCCCATATACTGGCTCTATCAAAACAACGCCTTTGACGGAAACCCAATCGGTGTATTTAAACAGACTAAATTCTCCGCATATCCCGCCGGCACATGGGCGGCGTTTACACAAGTGTCGCACAAAGACGGACAATACGCAAAAGCGGGAGTATACCAGATAAACACCGACAGGCAGGACAATATGCACGGCCTCGACTGGTCATTTTACGGAGAGGGCGTAAACGCGACTTTCGAGCTTGGTTGGGATATCAACCACGATGCGAGCGGCAAATCTCCGGGAAACATATCGGCAGGCGTGGCCGCTTCATGGTACAGCGCACCTCACATAGACGACCCCACAAAATTTTCCCCTTTCAACTGCACGGTTTATGTGCAGGCTGACTATATGGTTTACAACCTCGGCCCCGTCAAGGAAAACGAGCCGTACTACATTGTGCGCGACTCCGACAAATGGCGCGACCTGCGCGGAATAGTGCTTTGGGCTGTTTTGCAGTACGACCCTTACGAAAACCTCGCAGACATGCCGGTTTTTGTAAACGGAGGCGTTCTTTTCAACGCTCCGTTCAAATCGCGCGCCGACGACGTGCTGTGCTTCGGAATGGCATACGGAAAGTTCTCGGACAAATACGGAGACATTAGAAGGGGATCGTACGAGACGATTTTTGAAATCAACTACAAGTTTCAAATAAACAGGTTCTCGTTTTTGCAGCCGAACGTTCAATACGTTTTGAACCCGAACGGGGGGGCATACGGCGACGCCATTGTGCTCGGCATGCAGTTCGGCTTGAATCTGTAATGCCTTCGCCATTATTTTAGGATAGGTTTTCCTTTTTTTTATTTAGCGGCGACCCATAGATGCCGATACCGGTTGTATGCTGTGGTTTGGAGCAGGTTTGGCTTTCGCGTTTTTCAGCGCACTTACGATGCTGATAAACCAAAAATATAAAATAAACGGCCGCCTTATATCGGGAATGCGCGGGGTAGGAGTGGGGTTGCTGTTCTCACCCGCATTGTTTTTTGTCGAGACGCTGACGGATCGGGCCTTCTGGATTTTGATAGTGGCGGAAGGCGTTGTATCGACCTTCTACAATTCAAGGATGTACGAATCGTCGGCAAGATACGGGGCAAGTTCTACCGCGCTCATAAACGTCATGTCTATAGGAATCGGGCTGCATTCTGGTGGATTCTCTATCCCAAACGCTTTGTAGAGCTGGCCGAAACGCCGGCGACGTTTGCCGGCATAGCGTTATCCCTGATTCTCGTATGCGCCGGTTTCTTTTTTATGGCTGGCAAGTCAGTCGGTAGAAAGGAAATCTCTTACATGGCGCCCGCCGTAATAGCCGTAGCCGCCATGATGATAATCCGCAAAGAAATTATGGCCGACGCCGAATTTTTTTCGGCTATGGTTTACTACTGCACATGTGCAATCCTTTTTAGCGGAATTTCTAACTTAACTTTATACGCGCTAAAGCGCGGGAATATTTCCGCGCTCTTTAACGCCGCCGCAAACGGTAAAAAACTGACCGCCGGCATAATAATGTCGCTTGCAAGTTCCGTCACGATATTTGCGGGAAATATCTCGGTTCTCTATGCGCCAAATCCGGCATATGTCAACGCGCTAACGCTTACTGCACCGCTGTGGGCGATAACAGGTTGCTCGGCAAAAAAGAGCGCATACCGCCTATCCCCGCGACCGTCATGATAGCCGGACTCGGCCTGCTAATATTCTTTGCCGACAAACCTCTCAATGCCGTTTTTTAAAACGGCAGTATTATTCAGAAGGATAAAACCCTCCGGCTATAGGTTATTTTTCAAGCCAGATTTTAAATTCGGAATCCTTGCCCCAAGTTGCCCCCGCCGAAGCGTAGTCTATAAACCTCCGGGTAGAACCGTCCTCCATCTCGACGTCTATGGCTATGTTGGCGTCTTTAGTGTTGACTAAGCTGCCAGAAACTACCCCGTCCTTAATTTTCGGCTTCGCGGGAATATCGAATTTTTTGTCGAAACGCCTGTCGAGCGCCAAAACGTACGGGCCGTGTTTCAACACGTAAAATTTCGGATTTTTCGGATCCGCAAGAACGCGCGTTTTCACGTCGAAATTGACGAATATTTCGTCGCCGTTCTTGAAGGTTCTGTCTATGGAAAGATACTTCCCGGGCTGCGGGGTCGGAAGCTTTTTACCGTTAAGGATAACAAGGGTATTTTTGCTCCATTCTGGAATCCTAAGCTTTAGCACAAATTTCGCCTCTCCGCCCTTTAATCCGTCAATTGATATACGCGCCGTATTGTTTTCGGCAAAATCGACGCCGGAAACGCTTATGTCCACGCTTCCGTCTCCCACTGGCATTGTGGCTCCGCCCTTTTCATAGAAGTTCACCACCACGCCTTCGGAATCGGTCATATACGCAAGCTTGGGAAGAAGGAAAAGCCCGCGCGGACCGCTTGCCACACAGCAGTTCATGTGCATTTTGCACTGTTCGGGAGCAGCTTTGCGAACCCCGCTCATGGTATTGTAGTGGGCCCACCACGAACCGTCATGTTTTTGGGCGCCCAGCATGGAATTGTATGCGGTGGTCTCTATGTCGTTTGCAAAAACAGGATCCCCCGTAAGCCGCAAAAGCTGCGTGGCAAACTTTATCCATGTGGCCGTCACGCATGTCTCCATCCAATACGGGTTTACCCTCTGCTGTTCGAAAGCGCCGTCGCTCCAGCGCTCGTGCATCGCGCCCGAACCGAGAACAGTTATCTCCCTGTCCCTTATCGATGCCATGACTTTCTCAACCGCCTCGCGGTAAACGGGATTCCCCGTCACGCGGTATAATTCGGTAAGGCCCTCATAGCAAGACATCATCTCGTAAGCCTTCGAATGCCCATACGACATGTAATTGTTCAAGTCCTCCTTAGTGTCGGGATGCTGGAACATGTCGAAAACCGTCACGCCCTTAATCGCCTTGTTTACCAAATCCGGCTTTACGGGATTCGTCTCCCACGATTTTACAATCCACTCGCAAAAATCCAAATATTTTTTATCGGCCGTGGCGCGGTAGAGCAGAACCATAGGTTCGAGAATGCTCGACGAAGCCAGCCCGTACCAGCAGCCTATCTGCACTATTTCGCGCTTTCCGGGGCCTACATGCTTTATTATATAGTCGGCGTGCTTCTTTGCCGCCTCAAGGACTTTAGAATCGGACGTGCGCGCATATTCGTTAAGCAAACCTAAAAGCACATATTTGCGGCCCCATAAATCCCAAGAACCGTACTCGTTTCCGAGCCCTCCAGTTTCATTGAATTTAAATTCGTGATCCTTTTTATATGTGGTAATTGAGCCTTCGGAATCCTGCGTTTTAATAAGTTCGGCCGCCGCGTATTTCAAACGTTTGTCGAGGGCAGGCGACGGGTTAAAATCGTACGCCAATTCCGCGGAAGTGTACCATTTGCCCCAAAATTCCGTCTGCCACGCCCGCTCCTCATGGCGCGTTCTGAATGGGCGGACTAAATCGTCGATATCCCACACGAGAATGTCGCCTTTCAGGGAAGTGTCGAGCGAATCGCCTATAACCCCTTTCATTTCCACTGCTCCGCTCGGAGCCAACTTCATCGCATCTCTGACTCTTACCTGAGCGTCGGGAGAATCAAAACCGTTTGCGGCAAACGCTGCAAAAGGCAAAAAAAACAACGAAAAACTTTTTATAATAGACTTCATAAACGTGACTAATTCAAACAAAATCATATAAAACCCAATATTACAGTCAAGCCCATTTTAAGTTTCGTTATGTAAACTGTCAAATCACACTTGACTGACAATAATAAACCAATAAATTCAAATTAACTTCAAATAAACGTCTTTTATTGCATGAGAACAACACTTCTACTACTCGTTTCCATTATTATTTCCGTTTTGCAGGGTTGCGATAATAACCGGTCCGAAAACGGCGGGGTTAAGGCGCCGATTCCCGAATCTAAGGGGGTTGTTTCGATTTCCGTTGCGCCTAAAGCCGATAAAGTAAAGCAAGAATCGGCGCCCGAACAAAAGCCCAAAACGCCGAAAGACACGGATTACAAAGTTCAAACGTTCAACGGCGTACCATTTATAACGGAAGACGGCAAACCCGTAAGGGGACGGGTGTTTTGGGGGGCATACGGCGGTACAATAAGACCGAAAATCGATAACACCAAATGGACCGAAATATCCTTTGAATTCGTTCCCGAGCACGACTATCCCAAAACAAACCTCCAAGTAAGAAGCGGGGAGGCAGCCGGAAAATTTTATATTGCCGACTTTTATGTAAAAAACCTCACTACCGGAAAAACCCTGAAAAGCGTCGATTTTTCCGGTCCCGAACGCGACAAAAACTTAATGTTCTGGTGCGCCGGCATGAATGAGAATCCGCCCTTAAAAATGGGCAACGTAAAAATAGACGGCGCGGAAAACGGGGCTCTATGCGTGAATATTCTCGAACGCAACACAAAAGTCGGGGGGCTACACCTGTATTTGCCGGGTATAGCGCTTAAGAAGGGTGAAAAATACAAATTTCACCTCCGCGCAAAAGCAAATTCCACAAGAAACATGTCGCTTTCGCTCTACAATGTGGAAAAAGGCTTTAACCTTATAGCCTCAAACGGGGAAAAAACATTTGTTCCGCAGATTGTCTGCGCAAAAGACGGCGGCGTCGATTACGTTTCGTTCGGCATATCCGCCGTATGGACCCCTCCCGACGCAAAACCTGACTATTCATATATTGACAAAATATTCAAAGATATACTTGCGGCCAATCCGAACGCCAAATTGTGGCCGCGGGTGGGAGTCGATGCGCCGTCTTGGTGGATACGCACAAACCGCAACCATGTCATGAAAAATTCCGACGGCACCTTGAACAACCGCTACGCTTCGATATCTTCGAGAAAATACCGGCAGGACGCCAATAAGGCCCTGCGCCTGTTTATTGAATACTGCGAAAAGAATTATCCGAACAACATGTCCGGATATATGCCCACCGGAGCAAATACCGGAGAATGGTTCTACGGCGGCACATGGCTCCGCCCGTACAGCGGATACGACAAGGCGACCCTTGAAGCGTGGAGGAATTGGCTGTCGGAAAAGTACGAATCGTCAACCGCCCTACAGGCGGCGTGGGGAGACGGAGACATAACGTTTGCCGACGCAAATATTCCCTCGGAAATAGAGCGCGAAGGCGACGGCTCGTATTTGATAGACCTGTCCAAACGCCAAAACGTGGCCGACTTTAACGAATTCCTGCAGGACGAAATGGTCGGCCTTTTGGCGTCCTTCGGCGATACGATAAGAAAAAGCGCCCCGCGCAGGCTTTCGATATTTTTCTACGCCTACGGATTCGAATTTTCCGGGGTAAGAAACGGCCCTGCGTTTTCCGGGCACTTCGGGCTGGAAAAGCTTCTCAAGCTTCCCCAAATAGACATTATTTGCGGGCCCATTTCATACCATGACAGAAAATTCGGCGACGCAAAGACCGTAATGGGAGCGGCCGAAAGCGTCGCCGAAGCCGGCAAAATATGGCTCGACGAAGACGATACAAGCACTTATCTGGACGTAAAGATTCCCGGCAGATGCCCCGCCACGGACCTTCTTACCGACACCCGCCAAAAGACGATAAAGGTTTTGCGCCGCAACCTTGCGCAGGAGGCCCTGAGAAACCAGGCTTCGTGGTGGATGGACCTGTTCGGCGACGGCTGGTTTTACGATCCCGAGCTTTGGAAGCAAATGAAGCTATTTGAAAAGCCGGAACTCGACATGATTTCCCACCCGGTAAAATACGCCCCCGAACTAGCCGCCGTTATCGACGAGCGCTCGATGTGCACCGTATGGGGAATGCAGACGTCATACGCCACTTCAGGGAAGCTGATTCACGGAGCCCGCATTAATTTAAACCGCTGCGGCGCGCCTTTCGGGCACTATCTTTTGAGCGACGTTCTTTCTGGAAAAACTTCGGCTAAGCTGAACGTGTTTCTTTCCGCATACGCGCTCGATTCAAAGCAGCGCAAATCGATGGCGGCAACCGCAAAGAATTCGGCGTGCATATTCGCGCTTGCCCCCGGGATAGTGGATGTGGACAACAGAAAATTTTCCCTTAAAGCGGTGGAGGAAGCCACCGGATTCGGCGTAAAATACGCCGGAAACGTAGAAGCAAAGGCCTTTGCTACGGAAGCCGGGCTAAAGGCGGGCGCGGTGCCGAAGTCGTTCGGGACAAGCGCAAAGGTAAAGCCACTCCTATCTCCCGTGCCGAAAGACAGCGACGAAATCCTTGCCAAATTCTCCGACGGTTCCCCCGCCGTCGTATTGAGAAAATCCGGCAAGCACCCGCAGCTTTTCTGCGCTGTGCCCGAAATTCCGCGTAGCCTGTATAAATATATGATGAAACTTGCCGAAGTCCATATTTACACAAACGACGAAGCCGCCGTTTACGCCAACGGGAACTATATCTCCGTGACGGCGTTAAAAGACGGGCCAGTGAAACTCGACATTCCATCTTCCGAAAAAATTTACGACGCTGTTGAAGATAAACTCCTCGGCACCGCCCCCGCATTGGAACTCGATATGAAAAAAGGCGACATATACCTCCTGCGGCTTGGAGGCGGAAACGCATCTTTAAAAAAATAAGCCTGCCTTAAGAGAACCGCATAAACCAAGTGCGGTTCTTTTTTTTACTGAACTCGGCAACGCGCGCCAAGCCATTCCGGCATTCCGAAATTGCGCTAATCGCCGCCCGATATCTGGAAACGGCACGTAGGCGATATCTGGCAGTTTTCGACGTTTACAGTGGACACTGCGCCCTTCCATGGAGAATTTTTATCGGCAAGGACGAGCCTGCACGCTTCGAAAAGAATGTCTTTGGAATGTAGGATAATCAGGGCGTCCGAAGTGCATTTTACTTTTTTCCAATCCTCCATAGTATTTATCGGAACGGGATTCTTGCATATCATGGAGCCTCCGCTCATCTTAAAGTCGCAATTTTTAAAGGTTATGTCCGAAATATTCCGGTGCAGATTTCCCGCTATGATGCTTGTCCTGTTTCCCGAAAACACGCAATTGTCGAACACGATCCCGCTGATGCGCGCCGTTCCGCCCTCCTTTCCCCAATTAAAACTATCCGAAAGCATATTTAAAGGCCTCGACGCCCAAATCGAAACGTTCGATATCAAAACGTCGGATATGTCCACCCCTCCCTTCGAATGGTACGCCCCTATAAACGATATCCCCTGAAAGGTGTTTCTAATTATAATATTGCCTATGTTGCACCGCCTGATTTTACCCGACCCCACCCCTATTCTGATGCCGTTGCAAGTCGATTGCAAAATACAATTTGACACGACAACATCTTCGCAAACGGCGTTTTTATTTTTTAATCGGGCGGGGTTTGCGCGTATTGTTATGGAATCGTCCTCCGTCGCCACGATGCAATCGCTGACTACAACCCCGCTGCACGAATCGATGTCAATGCCGTCGTTGTTATGCCCCCGGGGATCGTTGCTGATATAAAGGCGCGAAACAAATACATTGCGGCAACCGTAAAAAAAGGCGGTCCAGAAAGGCGCATTTACAAGTTTTACGTCGCGCACGGATATGTTGGAGGATTCGCAAAAGAAAAGCATCTGGCCCGGGCGCCATTTGGGATACTTGAATTTTTCCGGAAACTTTAAGCCTTTGTTTTCGGGCACCTGAAACCAAAAATCGAGGCCGCTTCCGTCTATTTCCCCTCCCCCGAAGATGGAAACGTTTTTTACCTCCACGGCGGAAATCAAGTGCGCGCCAGATGCGTATTCCGATTTAATTGGCGCGTTTTGCACGCAGTAGTCGTCGGCGTTATATTCGGAAACGTCCGTAGTCGCCTTTAGAACTGCAGACGGAAGGATTTCGAGGGAAACGTTGTCCCTCAAATGGATTGTCCCCGAAATGAATTTGCCGCCTTCAAGCCTTACAATGCCCCCTCCGTTTTTTGCGGCTTCATCGACCGCCTCTTGGATTGCGCGGGTATCGGCGCTTTTACCGTCGCCTTTGGCCCCAAAATCCCTGCAATTATAAATTCCTCCCCCGCAAAACGCGCAATACGGTGAAAAAGACATGAGGGAGGCGATAATAGCAATCCTATAAACTATGTCCATTGGCGAACTTTAAAAAACGCTCCGAACCGCTTCAATAAAAAAATGGCATGCACGACGCCGCAAGAAACGCCTGCGCGTTTTCGCCAAACCCGACAAGTATCCCAGATTTACATATCCGCCCCTCCGGCCCGCCCCAAAAAACTCGCGCGGCAAACTTGTTCGAAAAAAATAAGCCCACGCAAACGTGAAACCGTTTTACAGTTAACATGAGGCTCCATTCGCGCCGTTTAGCAAAAGCCGCAACAACTCCCGAGGCAAACATAAAGCCCCGGTTTTACGCCGGGGCCCAAGATGCACGCGCGGCAAGCCGCGCGCGAAAGCTTCCCTATTCCCATTCTATCGTCGCCGGGGGCTTTGAGGATATATCCAAGCAGACCCTGTTTACCCCTTTGACTTCGTTTATTATTCTATTGGATATCTTGCCGAGAATATCGTGCGGAACATGTGCCCAATCTGCCGTCATGGCGTCCTGGCTTTCGACTATGCGCAGCGCTATCACATTGTCATAAGTGCGCTCGTCGCCCATTACTCCTACGGTTTTTACCGGCAGGAATACGGCAAAAGCCTGCCACAACTTATAGTAGAGACCGCTCGACTTCATTTCCTCCAGAAGTATCGCGTCGGCTTCGCGCAAGATGTCGAGACGGCGTTTTGTAATATCGCCAACGACGCGCACGCCCAAGCCCGGCCCCGGGAAAGGATGCCTCCACAAAACCTCCTTGGAGAGCCCGAGCTCCTTTCCGAGAGCCCTTACCTCGTCTTTAAACAATTCCCTTAGAGGCTCGAGAAGTTTAAGCTTCATGCGTTTCGGAAGGCCGCCCACATTGTGGTGGCTTTTAATCAGCGACGCCGGGTTTCCCGCAATGGAAACGCTTTCTATAACGTCCGGATAAAGCGTGCCCTGCGCCAAAAAGTCCACATCGCCGACCGACTTTACCGACTTTTCGAAAACCTCCACAAACGTCTTTCCAATGATTTTTCTCTTGCGCTCGGGATCCCTTACGCCCGCAAGCCTTGAAAGGAAAAGCTTTTCAGCCCTTACGGTTTTCATGCGCATTTTAAAATTGTTTTTGAAAAGCTTCTCCACGTTTACGCGTTCGTCCTTGCGCAAAAGCCCGTTATCGACGAATACGCATGTGAGCTGGTCGCCTATGGCCTTGTGGATCAGCGCGGCCGCCACCGAAGAGTCCACCCCGCCGCTCAAGCCCAAGATGACCTTTTTATCGCCGACAACCGAGCGTATTTTTTCCACCGACCTTTCGACGTAATCCGACATTGTCCAGTCGCCCGAACAACCGCAAACGCCGTAAAGAAAATTTTTGATTATATCCATGCCGCGCGGCGTATGAGCCACTTCAGGGTGGAACTGCATTCCGTAAAACCTGCGTTTTTTGTCCTCGATAAGCGCGTACGACGAATTTTCGGTCGTGCCTACGGCGCTAAACCCGGACGGCATGGCTTCGATTTTATCGCCGTGCGAATTCCAAACCTGAACGGGCGATTTCAGTCCCTTCAGAAGCTCGCTGTTTCCCGAGAACGAAAGCTTTCCCAAACCGTATTCGCGCAGTTTGCCCGACACAACTTTTCCCCCGAGCATATGCGCCATAAGCTGCAGCCCGTAGCATATTCCGAGAACGGGAACGCCCAATTCGAATATCTTTTTATCGGGGCGCGGAGAACCTTTTGCGAGCACGCTCGCCGGACCCCCTGAAAGTATTATGCCGCACACGCCCTGCTTCTTTAGAGCGGCGGCTTTTGTGTCGAAAGGCATAATCTCCGAATACACGCTGCACTCCCGTATGCGGCGGGCTATCACCTGCGTGTACTGCGACCCAAAGTCCAAAACTGCTATCTTCTGATTCATATTGCGTTATCCGTTGTGTTTCTTTTCGATTAAAATTTAAGTTTGGGATTTCTATACCCGCAATTTGGACACTCCATTATGTCTTTATTTGCCGGCGCGGTATATACGCTGTCGCAATGCAGGCAGTGGAATGTCGATGTTTTTGCGAGCCTTTCATAGCTTTTGTTTTGCCTGCGCGAAATTATCCACGACGCCGCGCCGAACGCCAAAAGCAAGAAGCCTGCAGCAGCCGCAAAAAATTCCGTCAATGTCATAATCGCCCTTTGAAAAAGCGCAAACGCGTCCGCTTGGCGGGCGCGTTTGCATTTGTTTGCAGATTGCCAAAGATCGCAGTCTATTCCTTAGATTCCGACGCGTTTTCGGATTCTGAAGCGGTCTTTTCGCCGTCAGCCGGCGATTCGTCCGCGGTCGCCTTTTTAGTGGCGGTCTTTTTCACAGCCGTTTTTTTCGAAGCCGCCTTTTTTGTTGCGGTCTTTTTGGCGGGTTCCTTTTTATAGCCCTCGTCGTCAGCCTCTATAAGCTCGACAATAGCCATATCGGCGGCGTCTCCCCTGCGTTTTACAAGCTTGTAAATACGGATATAACCGCCGGGTCTCGCTGCAAATTTCGAAACCTTGTCCACAAATAGGAAATGCACCGCGCTTTCGTCGCGCAACTTGGAAAGCGCGTTTCTGCGCAAGTGAAGTTTTTTTGCGGTGTCATCGGTCGCGGCCGCTTTTTTGGCGAGCGTTATAACCTTCTCCGCAAACGGGCGGAGCGCCTTGGCATAGCCGAGAGTCGTTTCAATTCTGTCGTGGCGGAAAAGCGCGGATGCAAGCGACGCCATAAGCGAGGCTCTGTGTTCCTTCTTCACGCCCATTTGATGTCTGTGTTTATTGTGACGCATTTGTAGTTAACTTTGCAAATTATATGGTTGTTGAGTCGATAAGCCGCTCGTCTATCTTCATGCCGAGAGACAATCCGAGCTGCTCGAGCTTGCTCTTTATTTCGTTAAGCGACTTCTTTCCGAAATTGCGGTATTTCAGCATCTCCTGTTCCGACTTCATCGCCAGCTCTCCGACAGTCGTTATGTTGGCGTTGTTCAGGCAGTTCGCCGCCCTGACCGAAAGCTCTATCTCGTTTACGCTCATATTCAGAAGCTTTCTGAGGCGGTTCTGCTCCTCGCTTACCTCCTTGCCGACAGTCTCGAACTCGATATCCTGTTCGTTCACCTTGTCAAAGACGTCGATATGGTGCTTCAATATGACTGCGGCTTCCTTCAGCGCGTCGTCGGGAGTGATTCTGCCGTCGGTCCATATCTCGAGCGTAAGCTTGTCGAAGTCGGTCATCTGTCCTACGCGCGTGGCGTCAACGGAATACTTTACAAGCTCAATCGGGCTGAATAGGGAATCGACCGGTATAACGCCGATGGGCTGGTCTTCGTATTTGTTTTCGTCGGCGGGTCTCCAGCCGCGGCCGCTCGAAATCTCGACCTCCGCTACAAATTTACGCTTTGAGTCGAGTGTGCAAATGACCTGCTCCGGATTTACTATCACGAAATCGGCGTCCGGCTGAATGTCGGCTGCCGTCACCTCTCCCGATTTTTCGACGTTTATCATGAGACGCTTGTTTTCGCGCGCCGTGCTCTTTATCTTGATTTTTTTCAGGTTCAGCACGATGTCGGTGACGTCCTCAACTATGCCGTCAACGCTCTGGAACTCGTGGTCGACGCCGTCAATCTTTATCGAGCTGATTGCGGCGCCTTCTATAGAGCTGAGAAGCACGCGGCGCAACGCGTTTCCGATAGTATGCCCAAAACCGGTTTCAAAGGGTTCTGCGACATACTTCGCATAAGTGCCAGTGGCACTTGCCTCGTCTTTGACAAGACGTTTAGGAAGTTCAAACTTTCCGAGTCGTTTAGCCATGGTGATCTCCGTTTTCTAAATTTGTTAATTACTATCGCGAATAAAATTCCACGATAAGCTGGTCGTTGATGGACTGATCCATTTCCTCCCTTATCGGCAAACGGCTTACCGTTCCGCGGAAAGCGTCGTCGACGCGTTCGAGCCAAGCCGGAGTTGCCCTGAGCTGCGACTCGTCGAGGGAGCGCTGTGCCAGCTGGCGCGAAGACGTGCGGTCGCGAACTTCTACAACATCGCCGGCCTGGCATGTGAAGCTCGGTATATCGACCTTCTTGCCGTTGACTTGCACATGCCCGTGGGTGACGAACTGGCGGGCCGCCTTGCGGCTGCGGGCAAATCCGAGCTGGTATATGATGTTGTCGAGGCGCAATTCAAGCAGCCTCATGAAAATTTCGCCGGTCACGCCGCGCTGGCGCTTTGCACGCTCGAAAGTCAGGCGGAACTGTTTCTCGCTCAAACCGAACATGAAGCGGAGCTTCTGCTTTTCATTCAAGCCCATGGAATAGTCCGTCACGCGGCGGCGCAGACGAGGCCCGTGCTGTCCGGGTATGTAAGGCTTTTTTTGCATCGCCTTGGTTTCCGCAAATATCGGCATTCCAAAGCGGCGGTTCACTCTTGTTGTTGGTCCTGTATAACGAGACATTTTTTAAATTCTCCTATGTTAAAATTATACGCGGCGACGTTTCGGCGCGCGGCAACCGTTGTGCGGAACGGGAGTGACGTCAGATATGGCCGTCACGATAAAGCCCATCGCCTGAAGCGAACGTATGGCGGAATCTCGGCCCATGCCGGGACCCTTTACATTTACCGATATCTCCTTCATGCCGTGGCTCATCGCAACCTTGCCGGCGTCCTGCGTGACGACCTGCGCCGCGTAGGCCGTGCTTTTGCGCGAACCCCTAAAGCTCATCTTTCCGGCGCTAGACCAGCTTATGACGTTGCCCGCAGCGTCCGTAAAGGAAACCTTTGTATTGTTAAAAGTGGCGTTGATGTGGCACACTCCCGTATGCACGTTTTTGCTGCCCTTTGCCTTGCGGACTTTTATCTCGCCCACTTCGGTCGCCAGCAGATCGCTCGCCGAAGGCGACGAAGGCTTTTGCGAACCGACCGCCTGAACTTCGGCCGTTTGCGGTTCTGCCGCCACTTCTTCCTGTTTCTTCTGTTCTTCGCTCATGGAAAACCGTTTTTCTTGTTGTTATTTCTTTGTGACCACACCGACCGTCTTGCGGGCGCCCTTGCGCGTGCGCGCATTTGTGCTCGTGCGCTGGCCGCGCACCGGAAGCCCTTTTGCATGGCGCAAACCGCGGTACGACTTGATTGCCGAAAGACGCTTTAAATTGCCGATAACCTCGCGCCTAAGATCGCCCTCAAGCTTGAACTGGCGCTCGGCAACAACGTTCATTATCTTGTTTATCAGCTCCTCGTTGAGCTCGTTGGTGCGCATGGATTCGGGAATGCCGCATTCTTCGCAAATTATCTTGGCGCGCGCGGGACCGATACCATATATGTATCTGAGCGCGAATTCAACGCGCTTGTTATTTGGAATATCTACTCCTAATAGTCTTGGCATATTTTTTCCGTTGTTAAAAAAGGTGATTTATATTGACTGTTTTTTTTTAATTGAAAAGTCTTTTTTTTACCGTTTTGCGACAAATCCCAAAATTTATCCCGAATGTCAGTAAGGCATCGGAACGGTGAGTATTTCCGGATCCGCATCGGTCACGAGCACCGTATGTTCTATATGGCAGCTCGGTTTGCCGTCGGACGTTCTAACCGTCCAACCGTCGTCGCCAACAAATATTTCCGGACTTCCCATCGTGATCATCGGCTCTATCGCAAGTGTCATACCCGCGCGCAAAAGCGGCCCTCTTCCGGCTGTGCCGAAATTGGGAATCTGCGGCTCCTCATGCATATGGCGCCCAACGCCGTGCCCGGTGAACTCCTCGACGATTCCGTACCCGAAAGGCTCCACATACGACTGTATCGCCGCCGAAATGTCGCCCACCCTGTTTCCGGCCCTCGCCTGCGCTATTCCTCTGTGCAAAGCCGCGTCGGTGGCTTCGACAAGCTTGCGCGTTTCCGGCGCAACGTCGCCTATGAGAACGGTCCGGGTGTTGTCACCCACGAATCCCTGATAGACGACGCTCACGTCCATGCTCACAATGTCGCCCGACTTTAAAGCCCTGTCCGAACCTATGCCGTGAATGACCTCGTCGTTCACCGATATGCAGACGTATCCCGGATACCTCAAATCTCCGGCCCTGTATCGGTAGCATGCGCTCCGGCAAGAATATTCGGCCATAATTTCCCTCGCGGCCGAGTCGATATCGATGGTCGACACGCCTTCGCGCGCGATGCCGCAAAGCCTGTCGAGCACGGTGGCTGCAATCGAGCAGGCCTTTCGCATGACCTTCAAATCCCTTTCAGATTTAATAGGTATCATAACGAAACGCCCTATCTGTTTGTTGGTATCATAAAAAGAACGAAGTGCAACTTACGCTCCAATCCGAAACTGCGAATCAGAGAAAGTTGCGGACAACCCAAGCCGCCAGGCCGATGAAGAAAATCACCAGCAACGGCGTCCAAAGCGCCCAAAGATTTTTTATCTCGCTTGTGTCCAGGATCTGCCGCGTTTGCCCGACGCTGCGGCCGCGTATGCGGCCCTTCTTTAGAAAACCGTCGTAGTGGCGCTGCAGAAGATACGTTTCTATCTGCCTCATAGTGTCGAGCGAAACGCCCACCGCGATGAGCGCGCCCGTGCCGCCGAAGAAATAGGCTATCTTTTGCGGTATTCCCCAATAGGACATCAATACGTGAGGCAAAATCGCTATGACCACAAGAAACAAAGCTCCGGCAAACGTCAGGCGGGTCATTACATAGTCGAGGAACTTTGCCGTCGGCTCCCCGGGGCGAACGCCGGGGATATATCCGCTGTTGCGCTTAAGCTCGTCGGATATCTGGAGCGGCTTGAACATAATGGAAACCCAGAAATAGCTGAACGCAAAAACGAGCGAACCGTAAATCAAATTGTAAGTCGAAAGGTTAAACTGCCCGAATATCTGCTGCGGAAACAACAGCAGCGCGCTGGCAAAAATTATCGGCATGACGCCGGCATAATTTACCTTTAAAGGAAGATACGAGCTTTGCCCGCCCATCAGCTTTCTGCCGACAACCCTCTTGGCGTACTGGACGGGAATCTTGCGCACCGCCTGAAGTATCATGATTATCGCGGCCGTCACGGCGAGCAAAAACACGAGCATGACTACGGCCTGCGGAATGCCTATGCTTGCGCTTTCGGCGCCCACAGCCCTGTCGAAAACCATGTGGTACGCCTGCGAACACGCGCCCGGCAAAGTGTCTATAATGCCGACCGTTATTATCAAAGACACGCCGTTGCCGACGCCGCGCTGGGTTATCTGTTCGCCGAGCCACGTGAGAATCATGCAGCCCGTCGTCATTAAGACCACGCTTACCACAAAAAACACCGGTATGTTGCCGGCAACTATTATCGACCCCCACTGCGCCGTGTCGAACCCGGAGAAAAACGTTCCCGGGCTGTAGACAAGAGCATACGTTATCATGGACCCCTGAATCGCCCCGATAACGATCGTAAGATAGCGCGTGTATTGCGCTATCTTCTGGCGCCCAGTATCGCCCTCCTGCATCAGACGCGCCAGGCTCGGCATCACCGCACCCATGAGTTGGAGAATAATGGACGCGCTGATATAGGGCATAATACCCAATGCGAAAATAGCTCCGTTGACCATCGCGCCGCCGGTAAACATGTTGTAAAGACCGGCAAGTCCGCCGCCGTCACTCGAAGCCGACGCGTAGAAATTCTGAAGCGGCGACGGATCGACGCCCGGCAGCGGAATACCCGCGCCGACGCGCGCAATAAAAATCAATCCGAGCGTCAGAAAAATCCTCTGGCGCAGTTCCGGAATTTTAAAGCAGTTTGTGAATGCGGCAAACATTTCCAACCCGTATGTGCGTTTTTTTATTCAGACGCCTTTTCGGCGGCGGCGTTCACGACGGCCTTTCCGCCGGCGGCCTCGATCTTGCTGACGGCAGACTTTGAAAACTTGTCTGCCTTCACCACTATTTTCTTTGTCAATTCGCCGTTTCCAAGAATCTTTACGAGAGCGTCGCTGGCGCGGACAAGCCCCGCAACGACCAAATCGTCCCTCGATATTTCGTCGAGGCCGAGCTCCTCGAGTGAACCGACGTTTACAGTGGCGTATTCCACCCTGAATTTATAGTTGTTGAAACCGCGGTGCGGAAGCTTTCTGTACAAAGGCATCTGTCCGCCTTCAAAACCGGGGCGCACATGCCCGCCGCTGCGCGCCTTGGCGCCTTTGTGCCCGCGGCCAGACGTTTTTCCGTGTCCGCTTCCCACGCCGCAACCGCGGCGCTTGCTTGCGTGCTTTGCACCCTTCGGATGCGATAGAGCGTTCAATTTCATTTCCCAAACTCCTTATATTAGCTTCTCTGCGCGCTTATGGCTTCGGCCGTGCGAAGCTGGAAAAGCGCGTCGAGCGTTGCGTTTACCATGGCCATGTCGTTGTTCGACCCGAGCGATTTGCTCAAAACATCTTTTATGCCGACAGCCTCAAGCACGGCTCGAACGCCGCCTCCGGCAATGACGCCCGTACCGGGAGACGCCGGACGAAGCAGCACTATGCCGCCGTCGAACTCTCCGCGAACGTCGTGCGGAATTGTTCCGTCCTTCAGACTGACGGGTTTCATGACTTTCTTAGCCCTTTCGGAGGCTTTCTTTATGGCGTCCGGAACCTCTTTTGCCTTCCCGTAGCCCAAACCTACGTTGCCCTTCCCGTCGCCTATGACGACCAACGCCGAAAATGTAAAACGGCGGCCACCCTTGACAACTTTCGCGCAACGGTTGATATGTACAACTTTTTCTATGAGTTCGGGTTCGGCATCTCTTTCGGCCTCGACCTTTTTGCTTTTAAATTCTTTGCTCATTTTCCACACTCACATTAGAAGTTAACGCCAGCCGAACGAACCGCGTCGGCAAATGTCTTGACGCATCCGTGATAGCGCCTCGATCCCCTGTCGAAAACAACGGCCTCCACGCCCATGGCTTTGAGCTTGGCTCCGAATTTTTCTCCGACAACCTTCGCCCCGGCGACATTCGGAAGAACCTTCTGGTCCTTCAACTCTTTTCCGGTAGTGCAGAGAGCCGCGACGGTTTTGCCGGCGTGGTCGTCTATGCATTGGGCGTAAACATGCTTGTTCGAAAAACACACCGACAGCCTCGGACGCTCCGCGGTGCCCTTTACCTTGCGGCGAACCCTCCAACGGCGTTTTTGTTCCAAAGTCTTTTTTGTCTCCAATTTCATATTCGAATCCTTTCAGTGCCGCGAGATTACGCAGTCTTCTTGCCTTCCTTGCGGCGGACATATTCGCCGTGAATCCTGACACCCTTGCCCTTGTAGGGCTCGACGGGATAGAAATGCTTGATGTCGCTGGCAACCTGCCCCACAGCGTGCTTGCTGGCGCCCGAAACAGTCACAAGCGGATTCCTGTCCGGAGTTTCGCCTATGGCGACCGTTATGCCTTCGGGAAGCTCGTAAATGCAGGGATGCGCATAGCCCAAAGCCAGCGTGAGCGTCTTGCCCTTGAGCTCCGCCTTAAAGCCGACACCCTTAATTTCGAGAACCTTTTGGTAGCCTTCTGTCACCCCTTTGACCATTCCGTCTATTATGCTGCGCGCCGTTCCGTGCATGGCGTTCGAATGGCGGGAGGCCGAAGCCGGCGAAACGTGTATTTCGTCGCCCTCGAGCTTTATGGTAATGGCGTTCCCAAAATTCTGGCTGAGTTTGCCCTTAGCCCCCTCGATGCTTACTGTGTTGTCTTTCACCGACGCCTTGACGCCGGCTGGTATCTTAACGGGAAGTTTTCCGATTCTGCTCATATTACATCCTTACCAAACCTTGCAGAGGATTTCCCCGCCGACCTTCTTGGCGCGGCAATCCGAATCCTTCAAGACGCCCTTCGAGGTCGTCAATATCGATATGCCCATTCCGTTGAGGACGCGGGGGATGTTTCGGTATTCGTAATACATGCGGCAACCCGGCGTGCTGACGCGCGTAATGCCCGTTAAGGCCGATACTCCGCCCATGTATTTCATGTTTATTTTAATAGTCTTTTGCGCTTTTTCGCCGGTCACTTCATACGACGATATGTACCCTTCGTCCTTGAGTATGGCCGCAATGCCCTCGCGGATCTTCGACCACTGCGCCTCGCAGGCATCCTTGCCCGCCGTGCTCGCGTTGCGTACGATTGTCAAAAAGTCGCCAATGCTGTCGTGAGTTGCCATTTTATTTCTCCTTTCGCATTACCACGATGATTTTGTCACTCCCGGCAGCTTGCCGTCGAGGGCCAGCTCGCGGAAAGTTATGCGCGAAACGCCGAACTTGCTGATTACGCCGCGCGCGCGGCCGGTCACCGAACAGCGGTTGCGGATGCGGACCTTCGACGCGTTGCGGGGAAGCTTGCTGAGCTTGCGCTGCGCCGCGAAAAAGTCTTCGTCAGACGTGTTCGGGTCGCGGAGAATCTTTTTCAGCTCCGCCTTCTTTGCGGCATATTTCGCCGTCAACTTTTGTCGCTTTAGATTGCGCTCTATGGATGATTTCTTAGCCATGTCTTTGCCGTTTAAGTCTGGTTATTTGTTTGCGGCGGCTGCAGCCTGCTCCGCCGCATTCTTGCGAAACGGCATGCCGAGAAGCTTCAAAAGTTCCCTGCCCGCCTTGTCGTCCTTGGCTGTCGTCACGATAGTGATGTCCATGCCTATGTTCTTGCGCCCCGGATCAACCGTTATTTCTGGGAATATCGTGTGGTCTGCCACGCCGTAGCTGTAATTGCCGGCCCCGTCGAAGCGGTTCCCAACGCCGCGAAAGTCGCGGATTGACGGCAACACAACCGCTATAAATTTATAAAGGAAGTCCCACATTGCCGCCCCGCGCAAAGTCACCTTCACGCCGTTCGGCTGGCCGGCGCGCAACTTGAAGTTCGCTATGCTTTTCCCGGCCTTGACAACCACGGGCTGCTGGCCCGCTATCTTGGCTATCTCCTTGACCACTTCGGGCACCCACTCCTTGGGAGACTCGCTTCTGACGGCAGAATTGATGACTATCTTCTCCAGTGTGGGCACCTCGTGAGGATTGTCCACCCCAAGCGTCTTCTTAAGCTCGGGAACGACCTTCTCCTGATATATTCTCTTTAGTACTGGTGTGCTCATTTTCTTTTTTGTTTATCCGCTGATTACGCTTTTTTTTGCCCCCTTTTGGCATCAAAACGCCCAGCCGGCATTACGTTGGAAATATGTATGGAAGCCTCGCGCTCGACTATCGCCCCCTCCGGATTCTTTTCGCTCTTGCGCTCGTGGTGCTTGCGCAAATTTACTCCCTCAACAATTACCCGCTCCTTTTTGGGGTCCACAAGCAGAATCTTTCCGCGCTTTCCCTTGGACGAGCCGGAAATGACAACAACTTCGTCGCCTTTTTTTACAAACCTCTTAGCCATATTACAAAACCTCCGGTGCGAGGGATATGATTTTCATGTAGTTCTTCGCCCTAAGCTCGCGCGCAACGGGCCCGAAAATGCGCGTGCCTTTCGGATTTCCGCTTCCGTCGAGAATTACGCACGCGTTCGTGTCGAAGCGGAGATACGAGCCGTCGGCGCGGCGTATCGGCGCCTTCGTCCTGACGACGACCGCCTTCGCAACCGTGCCTTTCTTCACCGCCGCGTCGGGCGTCGAAGTCTTGACGGCAACCACTATTATGTCGCCGACCTTCGCCGTACGGCTGTGCTGGCCCAAACGGCGAATCATTGCGACCTCCTTGGCGCCGGTGTTGTCGGCGACCACAAGCCTTGTCTGCATCTGTATCATTGCCCTGCCTCCTTTTATTCAGCCGAGGCCACCACGGGGGCCTTCTCTATTATGCGGACAACGCGAAACCTCTTCAGCTTGCTGACCGGACGCGTCTCCATCACTTCAACTTTGTCGCCAAGGGCGCATTCGTTCTTTTCGTCGTGCACGTGTATGACCGTCTTGCGGCGGATTTCCTTACCGTACAGCGAATGCGGCACTTTGTAAAAATAGGTGAGCTTTATGCTCTTGTCCCCCGAACGGGATGTCACCACGCCCACGAGATTCCTGCGAGACTTTCTTTCTTTTTCCGACATGTTATAGTCCTTTACTTCTTCTGACCCTTAATTGTTTCGCAGCGAGCTATGTCGCGGCGCAATTCCCTGATGCGAGCCGGATTTTCAACCTGCCCCGTTCCCTTGCGAACGTTGAGATTCAACAGTTCTTCGCGCATGTCGCGGAGTTTCTTTGAAAGCTCTTCAGCCGAAAGTTCCCTTATTTCCTTTGTCTTCATATACTGAGAATCCTCCTACCGATTACAGAATTTCCACGCCTTCGCGAACAACAAACCTGCACCTGAACGGAAGCTTACCGTCGGCCAGGCGCATGGCCTCGCGAGCCATGCTTGCAGGCACGCCCGAAACTTCGAACAATATGCTTCCGGGCTTGATTATCGCACACCAGAATTCGACTCCGCCCTTGCCTTTTCCCATGCGGGTTTCCGCGGGCTTCTTTGTCACGCTCTTTTGGGGGAAAACCCTCATCCAAACCTTGCCGCGGCGCTTGAAATGCCTGTTTATGGCAACGCGCGCCGCCTCAAGCTGGGCCGCCGAGCATTTGCCGCGCTCGAGCGCCTGTATTGCGTAGTCGCCGAAATCTATGCTGTCGCCGCCTTTTGCCATGCCGCGGTTGCGGCCCTTTTGCACTTTGCGGTACTTCGTCTTTGCTGGAAGAATGTTTGCCATTTTACCGTATCTCCCTAAAATTACATGTTGTCTTCGCCCTTAAGGCACAACCAGCACTTGACGCCGATTTTGCCGTACACGGTATGGGCCTCCGCGAAACCGTAGTCGATGTTCTCGCGCAAAGTGTGCAGCGGTATGCGGCCCTTTCTCTGCCATTCCGTGCGCGCTATTTCGGCGCCACCAAGACGGCCGGAGCACTGTATCTTTATGCCGTCTGCGCCCATGCCCATGGAAGTCGTTATCGCCTTCTTTATCGCGCGGCGGAACGATATGCGGCGCTCCAACTGCAGCGCCACGCTCTCGGCCACAAGGTACGCGACCAAATCAGGCTTCTTGACCTCCTGAATGTCCACAATTACATCTTTTCCGAGGTATTTCGACAAATCGCTTTTAAGCGTCTCCAAAGCCGCGCCCTTCTGGCCTATGACCACTCCGGGACGCGCAGTGTAGATTTTTACGCGTATGCGCTGCCCTGCGCGCTCTATGAATATGCGGGGAACAGACGCCCCTTTGAGCTTTTCGCGGAGAAATTCGCGGATGCGGTAGTCCTCGTTGACAGCCGCTGCGTAATCGCCCTTGTTCGCAAACCAACGCGACTCCCAGTCGCGGCGGACGGCGAGACGGAAACCCTTAGGATTTACTTTTTGACCCATTTTATCTGCCTCTATTTAGTGTTCTCGTCTGAAAGGACGATCGAAATATGAGAAGTCCTCTTGCGAATCGGGTGCGCGCTGCCCCGCGCCACCGGGCGGAAACGCTTGAAAGCGATGCCCTGATTCACAACCGCGCTCTTAATCGTGAGATTTGCAGCCGAAAGACCGTTGTTGTTTTCCGCATTGGCAATGGCGCTTGCAAGCGTCTTTGCCACGAGCCTTGCGCTCTTGCGCGGAACAAGTTTCAAAATTTCCAGCGCCTCGGCGGCGTTGAGTCCCTGAATTTCCCGGGATATTTCGCGCACCTTTTTGTCTGACATGCGCGCAAACTTTGTTAAAGCTTTAACTTCCATTTTTATATTCCTATATTAGTTTGCCGGTGTTATGTAAACGGCGTCTCCCTTTTCGACGCTTATATCCGAGGTTACCATTGCGACGGCCCGCGTTTTGTCCGATTCGACCACCACGACATCGCCGATGTATTTTTTGTCCCTGTACACCTTGCAGATAGCCCCCCTGCGGAGGTTGCTCTGCGAGCCGGTGTCTATCCTGACAATCCCCAAGTCGTCGCGCGCCTCCGACACCCTGTTCACCCTGTTGGTGTAGTTTGTCTTCAGCACCCATTCGGGAGATTCGGCAAAGCACGCCAATCCCGCTGCTGTCAAAGCGGAAAAAAACACGACTTTGCCAAAACCCGCCATAATTACATAGCTGCCTTCTTGGTGTGCGGATTGTGTCCCTTAAACGTGCGAGTGGGCGAAAATTCGCCAAGCTTGTGCCCTACCATGTTCTCCGTGACATAGACCGGCACAAACTTTTTGCCGTTGTGAACGTTAAAATTCAGTCCGATAAAATCGGGAGTAATCATCGAACGTCTCGACCAGGTCTGAATCGGCTTGTGAGAATTTGTCTTCTGCGCTTCGTCGATTTTGTCCTGAAGGCTCGGATCCACAAACGGACCTTTTTTAATTGAACGTGCCATTTTTGATTTCTCCTATGATTTCTTACTTTGTTTTCTTGCCGTTGCGGCGGAGAACAATCATCGAGTTCGACGGCTTGCTCTTGGTGCGCGTCGGATAGCCCTTGGCCAGCTGCCCCCACGGCGACACCGGATGTCCGCCGCCTGAAGTACGGCCTTCGCCGCCGCCCATCGGGTGGTCAACCGGATTCATCACCACGCCGCGGACCCTCGGGCGCTTGCCCATCCAACGGACGCGCCCCGCCTTGCCGAGACTCTGGTTCTGATGCTCGAGATTTCCCACAACCCCTATTACGGCCTTGCATTCGGCGTTTATCATGCGTATTTCGCCGCTCGGCATTTTTACGGTCGCCATGTCGCCTTCAACGGCCACAAGCTGAGCGCCGGCTCCGGCGCCGCGGGCGATCTGCGCACCCTTGCCGGGCTGCATCTCGATGCAGAAAATCCTCATTGCAGGCGGAATGAACTTCAGCGGCATGCATGTGCCGACGGGAAATTCGTCGGGACGCTTTGAAAGCGTGACAACCGTATCGCCCTTCTTTAAGCCGTCGGGCGCAATGATGTATCTCTTGGTCTTTTTCTCGTCCTGATACTGCACAAGCGCCAAATACGCCGTGCGGTACGGATCGTACTCTATCGCCATGACAACGGCCGGAACGTCAACTATGTCGCGCTTGAAATCGACTATGCGGTAAAGCCTCTTGTGGCCGCCGCCCCTGCGCCGGGAAGTTATGCGCCCGTAGCAGTTGCGCCCTTTGGCGCGGTGTTTGCTTTCGGTGAGGGCGCGTTCAGGACGCTTGTTGTCAACCTCGTTGCGCCCGAGTTCCAAAAAGCGCTGCGCGGGTGTCAAAGGTCTTCTTTTTATAATAGCCATATTGAAAATCCTCCTGCCTTACGCGATTTGAATTGAGTCTCCGCTCTTGAGCGTCACGACGGCCTTTTTCATTTTGCCCTTGACTCCGGGATTGCTGCGCCTCATGCGCGAAACCTTCACCTTGCCCTTGGCGTTGAGAATGTTCACCCTCACGACCTTCACCTTGAAGAGCTGCTCCACGGCCTGCCCAACCGAAACCGCGTTCGCGCTTTCGGCGACTTCAAAAGTGTACTGGTTTGAAACCTGCAAATTGGCCGCCTTTTCCGTCACGCGGAAACCTTTTATAATTTTGTCTGCCTGTACCATCTGGATTACCTTTCGTCCTTGTTGATGCGGGCAAGAACCGTATCCAGCCCTTTGCGCGACACTATTATAGTTCCCGATTTTACGATGTCCAAAGCGTTCAATGTTGCGCTTTCGCAGAAATCGGCGCGCTCTATATTGCGGCCGGCAAGTATGAAATCGTCGCCGAAAACGTCGTCAACCAACAGAACCCTTCCTTCGGGCTTTATGTTCGACAAAACCTTGACGACCTCCTTCGTCTTCCTTTCGGGGACGGAGAATTCCTCTATGACGCAAACGTCGTTATCCACGCACTTGTCAAAGAGGGCTCGCGAAAACGCCAAAAGCCTCGCCTTGCGGTTTATCTTCTTTGACCAGTCGCGCGGCTTGGGGCCGAAAACGACCGCTCCTCCGCGGTGGATCGGGCTTTTCATCGTGCCGTGGCGCGAACGCCCGCCGCCCTTCTGCTTGAAAGGCTTGCGGCACGTGCCGTTGACGTGACCGTAGTCGAGAGTCGAAGCGTTGCCCTGTCTGGCGTTTGCCTGGTATGCAACTATTGTTTCCTTGAGCGCGAACAGTCCCTTGTCACCCTCGAACTGGGGGATATTTTCAAAATCCTGCTCCGTGAAGCTCGAACCGTCCTTTGTATAAACTTTAAGTTTCATCTTAGCGGCTCCTTATGCTTTCTTGGCCTTCTTGGCGGGACGAACAATAAGCAGATCGCCCTTCGCTCCGGGAAGGCTTCCCTTTATTAAAAGGATGTTTTTGTCCTCCAGAACCTTCATTATGGGATGGTTCTGCGTCGTACGGCGCACCTGCCCCATGTGCCCGGGCATCTTTCTGCCCTTATAGACGTGCCCTGGAGTCTGGCGGCAGCCTACGGAACCTGGACGGCGGTGCATCATATGGCCGTGCGTTTCGGGTTGCCCGTCGAAATTGTGGCGCTTCATAACGCCCTGAAAACCGCGGCCTTTTGTCGTGCCGATAACGTCGACCATTTGTCCCTCGGCGAATTTTGCAACCGTAAGAACGTCGCCCGCCTTGTAGTCGGACGGATTGTCAACGCGGAACTCCACAAGCTCCGACACGGGCGCTATCCCCGCTTTTTTTAAGTGCCCGAGTTCCGGTTTTGTCATGCGCTGTTCTTTCTGCGCCCCGAAGCCGATCTGCACGGCGTCGTAACCGTCGCTCTGAGCCGTTTTAACCTGCGTGACGGGACACGGACCGGCCTCTACGACCGTCACAGCAACAAGGCTGTTGTCCCCGTCGAAAATCTGGGTCATGCCCAGTTTTTTTCCGATTAATATTTCGCTCATTGCTAAGAGGCAGGCGGAATCACGCTAAAAGCGCCGCGAAACGCGATTTTTAAAGGTCTCCGGCTTTCAGGCAAGACTCCCTTTCGAAACCTGCTTTAGTTGTTATTGTTTGTATGAAAAAATCTGTAAAGACGGCAAATAGTGCCTATCTAAAAAACCCTGTCAATAAAAAATTTTTTTACGCCTTAATTTTTTAACAAATTTCGCGCAAACTTTCCGGTTCTCTCCGCCCGTCAGCCGAATGGAAAAGCCCTTAAGAACTTTTCCCTCCGGCACCGCCCGGCGGCAGATGCTTCGAAAAATTTGCGCAAATGAAATTTGACTGAAAAAGCGGACTTCCCCAAAATACGGAACTCCGCGCCCCGGGGAAATCCGCAACCGCGCCCTCCCCGGAAAAAATCCGCTAAACGTTTATCGTTATGTCTACGCCCGAAGGAAGATTCAATTTCTTCAGCTCGTCAACGGTGTTCGCCGTCGGATTAACGATGTCGATAAGACGCTTGTGCGTGCGAAGCTCAAACTGCTCCATGCTTTTTTTGTCGACGTGCACGGAACGGTTTACCGAATACTTTTCAATCTTGGTCGGCAGCGGCACCGGACCCGACACCGTCGCGCCAGTGCGCTTTGCCGTTTCGACGATGTCGCTCGCGCTCTGGTCTATCGTGCGGAAATCGTAACCCTTGAGTTTTATTCTGATTCTCTGAGTGGCCATAATTTTTTCCTTTTAAATTATCTTTGCGCCTTTTTTGCCGCGCCTTCCTGAACCTGCTTTAGGACGGCCGCCGGAACCTGCTCGAAATGGCTCGGCTCCATCGAGTACGACGCCCTTCCGCTCGAAAGCGAACGAATGTCGGTCGCATACCCGAACATGGTTTCAAGCGGCACAAACGCCTTTATTACAGTGACGTTGCCCTTCGATTCCATGCCCTGTATCTGGCCGCGGCGGCGGTTTATGTCGCCCATCACGTCGCCCTGGTACTCGTCGGGAGTGGTCACTTCGACCTTCATTATGGGTTCGAGAAGAATCGGATCCGCTTTTTTCATGGCGTCCTTGAAGGCGAAAATGCCGGCCATCTTGAACGCCATTTCGGACGAGTCAACTTCGTGGAACGAGCCGAATACGAGGCGCACTTTGACGTCCACAACCGGATACCCGGCAACAACGCCGTTTATCATCGCCTCCTTTATGCCGTCCTCCGTAGGCTTGATATACTCTTTGGGAATGACGCCGCCGACGATTTCGTTGACAAACTCGTAGTGCTTGCCCTTTTCGAGCGGCTCCATGACGATTTCGGCATGGCCGTACTGGCCTCGCCCGCCCGACTGGCGGACGAATTTTCCGACGCCCGGAGCAGACTTTGTGATAGTTTCGCGGTAGGCTATCTGCGGCTTGCCCGAATCGGCCTCCACCTTAAATTCGCGGAACAGGCGGTCGCGTATGATGTCGAGGTGAAGCTCTCCCATGCCGGCGATAAGAGTCTGCCCAGTTTCCTGATTTGTAGTGACTACAAAAGTCGGGTCCTCTTCGGCGAGGCGCTGCAAGGCTATCGAAAGCTTTTCCTGGTCGGCCTTCGACTTCGGCTCTATGCTCATGGCGATAACCGGCTCGGGGAATGTCGGAGGCTCGAGGCGGACTTCGTGGTCCCTTTCGCAAAGCGTGTCGCCCGTGACTATGTCTTTAGCCCCGATGATTGCGCATATCGAACCGCTGTAAGCCTCTTCAATGTCTTCGCGCTTGTCGGCCTTGATGACCAGCAAACGGGAAATGCGCTCCGTCTTGCGGCTGCGCGGATTGTAAACCTGCATGCCCTTTTTGATGCACCCGCTGTAAACGCGGATAAACACGAGCTTGCCCACAAACGGATCGCTCCACAGCTTGAACGCGAGCGCCGTCGGGGGCGCAAAGTCGTCGGAAACGATTTCCAGCGAAGGAACGTCCTCGTCGTTTTCCCCATAGGCCTTAATCGGCGGAACGTCGAGCGGACTCGGAAGATAGTCAACCACGGAGTCCAAAAGCATCTGTACGCCTTTGTTCTTGAACGCCGAACCGGGAATTACGCCCACAAATTCGCGCGAAAGCGTCGCCTTGCGGATACCTATGCGCAGCTCGTCCTCCGAAAAATTCGTTTCCCCCTCAAGGAAGCGCTCCATTATGGAGTCGTCAAAATCTGCCACCGCCTCTATGAGTTCCGAACGGTACTGCTCCGCCTTCTCCTTATATTCTGCCGGAATGTCAACCACGTCGTACTTAACGCCCTGCGGGTCGTTTTCGTCGTACACATAAGCCTTCATCGACACGAGGTCCACAAGCCCCTTGAACTTGTCTTCGGCCCCGATGGGAAGGAAAAGCGGATGCGGGTTGCCGTTAAGCTTCGTTTTAATGTCCTCCACCGCGCCGTAAAAATCGGCGCCCGTCCTGTCCATCTTGTTTATGAACGCGATGCGGGGAACATTGTACTTGTTCATCTGCCGCCAAACCGTTTCGGACTGCGGCTGCACGCCGGCCACGGCGCAAAATACCGCAACAGCGCCGTCAAGCACCCTTAGCGAACGCTCCACCTCAGCCGTAAAATCGACGTGTCCGGGGGTGTCTATGAGATTTATTTGCTGCTGTATCCCGGCATACGGCCCCTTTTTCGTGGTCCAATTGCAAGATATTGCCGAAGACGTTATCGTTATACCTCTCTCGCGCTCTTGCTCCATCCAGTCTGTGACTGCCGTGCCTTCGTGGACCTCTCCGATTTTGTGAACCACGCCGCTATAAAATAAAATACGTTCGGAACAAGTGGTCTTGCCTGCGTCTATGTGCGCCGAAATGCCTATGTTCCTCGTATATTCCAAGGGCTTAGGCCTGTTGGGGGAGTTTTTTTCTGATAGTGCCATGTCTGCGGTCCTGTAAAAAATCTATCACCAGCGAAGATGCGCAAAAGCCCTGTTGGACTGCGCCATTTTATGAACGTCCTCGCGCTTCTTGACAACCGTTCCAGTGCCGTTGTACGCATCGACCAGCTCCGCGGCAAGCGCGTCCGACATTGGCAGCCCCTTGCGGTTCCCGGCGGCCTCTATCAGCCAGCGGAAAGCAAGCGTCTGCTGGCGGTCAAACGAAACTTCTACCGGCACTTGGTAAGTCGCACCTCCCACGCGGCGGCTCTTGACCTCGAGTTTGGGGCGCACGTTCTCAAGCGCGCCCAAAAGCAAATCTATGGGGTCGCCCTTTTCGAGCTTTTCGCTCACCTTTTCTATCGCCCCGTAAACAATGCGTTCGGCCACGGTTTTTTTGCCATTTTTCATCACCATATTTATAAGGTGGCTCACAAGCGGGCTTTTATAGCGCGAATCCGGAATGCGTTCTCTTTTTTCAGCTCTGTGTCTGCGTGACATGTTTTTGCCTTTTCTTTAACCTGTTAACTATGCCTTCTTTGCCTTGGGACGCTTCACTCCGTATTTCGAACGGCTGCGGCGGCGCTTTTCAACGCCCATGCAGTCGAGCGTTCCGCGCACGATATGGTAGCGGACGCCGGGCAAGTCCTTCACGCGGCCGCCGCGCACGAGAACTACGCTGTGTTCCTGCAGCGAGTGTCCCTCGTCGGGAATATAGGCTATCACTTCGTACCCTGAAGTGAGACGTACTTTTGCAACTTTACGAATAGCCGAATTAGGCTTTTTAGGCGTGCGGGTCATGACCTGCACGCAAACTCCGCGGCGAAACGGATTCGACTTCAACGCCGGAGCCTTCGTCTTGGATTTTACAAGGCTGCGCGGCTTGCGAACTAACTGATTAATTGTAGGCATATTTTGTGTCTTTTTAAAGAGAAAGACGTCAGAAAGTATATATCGCTTTCTCTTTGGCAAGTTTTTTATTTGTGTTTTTTTATTTTTCTGCTTTGTGCCGGCGCGCCCGTGCAACGTCTTCGACGCCCGACACTGTTTTTATTTTGCTCTGCCCTCACTTTGCAAAAAACAATTTTTGCGCCGGCGAAAGCGACTTTTTGCGGACGCCGAAAAGCGCGCACAAAGAAATTAAAACGTCAAAGGACGCCGGCACACCCTCTACTGGGCGCCGGCCTCCGTATCGGACGATTCTCCGACATTCTCGGAAACCAGCGGCGAACGGCCCGCCGCGCTTACCCTGAGCTTGCGGTAAGCCGCAAGCCCCGTGCCCGCGGGAATCAGATTTCCCATGATTACGTTCTCCTTGAATCCCGAAAGGTCGTCGCGTTTGCCGAGCGTTGCGGCTTCGGTCAGAACCCTTGTGGTTTCCTGGAAGGAGGCGGCGCTTATGAAGCTTTCCGTTTCAAGGCTCGCCTTGGTGATGCCGAGCAGTATCGGCTCGGCTGCCGCCGGTTTTCCGCCGGCATCGACGATGTTTTTGTTGGTCTCCATGAACTCGTAGCGGTCAACCTGCTGCCCCCAGAAATAATCGGAGTCTCCGGGATCCGACACGCGAACCTTCCTGAGCATTCTCGAGGCTATCACTTCGATGTGTTTGTCGTTGATCGTCACGCCCTGCGAACGGTACACCTTCTGGATTTCCCTGATGATGTATTCCTGAACCTCGCTCGAACCCATAACCTCCAAAACCTCGCTCGGGTCCACTCCGCCTTCGGTTAGCGGCTGCCCCCTCTTCACCTCGTCGTCTGGCTGGACGATTATGCGTTTGTTTGCGGGTATGAGATGCTCCTCTATCGCACCGGAATCCCCTTCCTGCCAGCCTTTGGGAACTATGCGCAAAATCGTCTTTTTGCGGCGAGTTCCTCCTATCTTGACTATGCCGTGCGAACGCGCGATTTCCGCGGCGTCCTTCGGGCGGCGGGCTTCAAAAAGCTCCGCAACGCGCGGAAGGCCTCCGGTGATATCCTGCGTCTTGGCCGCCGAACGCGGAGTCTTTGCCATAATCATTCCGGGAACGATCTCGTCGCCCTCGGAGACAATGACCTGCGCCCCCGTCGGTATAGCCTGGAACGCCTTTATTTTCTTGGTCTTCTTGTCGACGATGTTGATGGTCGGATTCAAATCCTCCTTGTGGTCCGAAATTGTTATCGTCGTACGCCCGGTCGACGGGTCGAAATCCGAGCGGTATGTAAGGCCGTCTATCAAATCCTTAAACTGCACCACCCCTGATTCGCTCGCCATAATCGGAATATTGTGCGGATCCCAGCGGGCCAATAGTGTGCCCTTCTTAACGTGCTGCCCTTCCTCGGCGGTTATGAGGGCGCCCGCCGCAAGGGTGTAGTCTTCCAGAACGTTGCCTTCCTCGCCCACTATCTTCATGTGCGCGGTTTTATTCAAGACCACGCTCACTTTCGTCTCGTTGCCGCCGGCGCCCGTCTGTGGCAGGGATACGCAGGTTATATCCTCGTAATGGATCGTGCCGTCGTTGCGCGCCGTAAGCTCCGGCGCCTTGACCGCCTGGGCGACGCCACCTACGTGGAACGTGCGCATCGTCAGCTGCGTGCCGGGTTCTCCGATAGACTGCGCCGCAATGATGCCCACTGCCGTGCCGCGCTCAACGAGCTTCTGCGACGACGGGTCTATGCCGTATGCCTTCGCGGGTATCGCGTTGCGCTTCAAGTGCGTGAGCGGACTCATTATCTTTACGCGCTCTATGCCCAATGCCCCTATGCGCTTGGCCATTGCCTCCGTTATAAGCTCCCCGCTGTGGACTATTATCTCCGACGGATTTGTCGGGTTCTTAACGTCGTCCGACGAGCAGCGCCCCACAATGCGGTCGAACAGCGAAACTATTTCGTCGTCGCCGTCGTAAATGGCCTGTTTCCAAATGCCGTCGCGGTTGCCGTCGTCCTCTTCCGTTATAATTACGTCCATGGCGACGTCGCAAAGCTTTCTCGTCATGTATCCGGCGTCCGCCGTTTTCAGCGCGGTGTCGGCCAAGCCTTTGCGCGCGCCGTGCGTAGATATGAAATATTCGTGAACGCTCAGGCCCTCGCGGAAGGACGAAAGTATCGGGCGTTCTATAATCTCGCCGTTGGGCTTTGCCATAAGGCCGCGGGCTCCGCAAAGCTGCCTTACCTGCGCCTTATTGCCTCGAGCTCCCGAATCCATCAATATGTAAACGGGGTTTATGTTCTGGCGGCCGTAAGTCTTTTCGGGAACGCGGGCCAGATTTTCAAAAGCTTTCTTTGCTATTTCGTCGGTCGCCACATTCCAAACGTCTATGACCTTGTTGGAACGCTCGCCTTTTGTAATCGTTCCCTTGTGGTATTCGTTTTCGATGGCCTTTATTTTCGCGCGCGCCTCAGATATGATGGTTTTCTTTTCGGCGGGAATGTTCATGTCGCCGATTCCGATAGAAATGCCGGCAAGCGTCGCCGTGCGGAAACCGAGCTTCTTGAGGCGGTCGAGAACGGGGGCGCTGTCGCTGCGCCCGCAGATCTTGAACGTGTTCAAAATAAGGTCGCCAAGTTTTCCCTTGGGAACCACGAAATTCACAAAGCCCATCTGCTCGGGCCATATCGTGTTAAATATGACGCGCCCGGGAGTTGTGCGGATTATCTTTTTGTTCTTGTCGCCGAAAATCGTGTCCTTGCCGTAGTCGGGATTGACATAGTCTATCCAGTCGTGCCAGTGAAGCATGCCTTCGGCGTGGGCCCCCTCGACTTCGCGCAGTGACGCCAACAGGGGTACGCGCTCGCCCTTGCCCTTCTTGAGGCTCGGCTCGTAGGTGAGATAGTAGCAGCCCAGCACGATGTCCTGCGAAGGCGTCAATATCGGCTTGCCCGAGGACGGCGAGAATATGTTGTTGCTTGCAAGCATTAGGAGTTTTGCCTCCAAAATCGCCTCGAGCGAAAGCGGGACGTGGACCGCCATCTGGTCTCCGTCGAAGTCGGCATTGTAGGCCGCGCAAACGAGCGGGTGGAGGCGGATTGCGTCGCCCTCAATCAGGACGGGTTCGAAAGCCTGTATCGAAAGCCTGTGGAGAGTAGGGGCTCGGTTGAGCAGAACGGGGTGCCCCTCGGTGACTTCCTCCAAAATGTCCCACACTTCGGGCGACTTCTTTTCTATCATTTTTCGCGCGCTGCGAACCGTATGCACAAACCCGAGCTCTTTGAGGCGGCGGATTATGAACGGCTCGAACAGGGTAAGCGCCATTTTCTTCGGAAGCCCGCACTGGTTGAGCTTTAAATCCGGGCCGATGACTATGACCGAACGGCCGGAATAGTCCACGCGCTTTCCGAGAAGGTTCTGGCGGAAACGCCCCTGCTTGCCCTTAAGCATGTCGGATATGCTCTTGAGAGGACGGTTGCCGGCCCCGGTGACGGGGCGCCCGTGGCGGCCGTTGTCGAACAGCGCGTCTATCGACTCCTGAAGCATTCTCTTTTCGTTGTGTATGATGACGTCAGGAGTGCGCATCTGCATGAGGCTGCGCAGGCGGTTGTTGCGGTTTATAACGCGGCGGTAAAGGTCGTTGAGGTCGCTAGTGGCGAACCTGCCGCCCTCTAAAGGAACAAGCGGGCGCAAATCCGGAGGAATGACGGGCAAAACCTCGAGAATCATCCATTCCGGGCGGGAGTTGCTGTGAATGAACCCCTGCACCAGCTTTAGGCGCTTCGACAGCTTTTTCTTTATTTGCTTTGAGCGCGTCGACTGCATCTGCTCGACAAGCTCGACCTCGAGCTTTTCAAGGTCGATTTTCGCCAAAAGGTCGCGCACTGCCTCCGCGCCCATTTTCGCCACGAACTCGTCGCCGGCGTCTATCGCAGCCTGGTATTCCTCCTCCGTCAGGAACTGCTTAAACGTAAGCGACGTGTTCATAGGGTCGATTACCACGTAGCGCTCGTAATAAATCACGCTTTCAAGCGCCTTGGAGGTCATGTCGAGCATAAGGCTCAGCCTGCTCGGCATGCTCTTGAGAAACCATATGTGGGCTACGGGAACGGCGAGCTCTATGTGCCCCATCCTCTCGCGGCGGACGCGGCTGGTGGTCACCTCCACTCCGCAGCGGTCGCAAACCTGGTCTTTAAAGCGTATGCGCTTGTATTTTCCGCAGGCGCACTCGTAGTCGCGCACCGGGCCGAAAATCCTTTGGCAGAACAAACCGCCGGGTTCCGGCTTGAATGTGCGGTAGTTTATTGTTTCCGGGTTCTTCACCTCGCCGTGCGACCACGAGCGTATCGTGTCGGGCGAAGCCAGACCTATTGAAACGCAGTCAAAACCCGCGGCGCTGTCGAAACCGAGAATTTCACGCGCTTGGCTTGTATTGTTTTCGTCCATAAAAAAATTCCTTGCTTATTAAGGTTTCTTAAAAGCGGACAAACCTCATATCTGAATGTCGTCGCTGTTTTCGGCCTTGATGTTCAGGCACAAGCCCTGCATTTCCTTCATCAAAACGTTGAAGGACTGAGGAGTTCCCGCCTGCAAAGAACTGTCGCCCTTTACAAGCTGCTCGTAAATCTTGGTTCTGCCCTGCACGTCGTCGGACTTCACCGTAAGCAGCTCCTGCAAGGTGTAGGCAGCCCCGTACGCCTCCAAAGCCCAAACTTCCATTTCTCCGAACCTCTGGCCGCCGTACTGCGCCTTGCCGCCCAAAGGCTGCTGCGTTATAAGGCTGTACGGCCCGACGGCGCGGGCGTGTATCTTGTCCGCCACAAGGTGGTTGAGCTTCATCATGTAGATGTATCCGACAACGACGGGCTGGTCGAAATATTCGCCGGTCAGGCCGTCTATCAGGCGTATCTTTCCGCTTTCGGGCATGCCCGTTTCCTTGAGGTACGTGCGGATATCCTTTTCGCTTATGCCGTCGAATATCGGCGTGGCTATCTTTATCCCGAGCTTTTTGCAGGCCCAGCCAAGGTGCGTTTCCAAAACCTGCCCGACGTTCATTCGCGAAGGAACGCCCATCGGATTCAAACATATTTCAACCGGAGTCCCGTCGGGAAGATACGGCATGTCCTCCTCGGGAACGATGCGCGCCACAATGCCCTTGTTCCCGTGGCGGCCCGCCATTTTGTCGCCGACTTGTATCTTGCGCTTCGTGGCTATGTAAACCTTTACGTTCTTAATTACGTTTTGGTCGGATCCGTCGCCGCTTTCTATCGAAGCGACCTTGCGGGCGCATTCCGCCTCGATCTCGGCAAACTTACTCTGGAAGCCTTCGATTATCCCGAATATCTTGTTCCGCACGGGCGACGGGTCTATGTCGATATTCTTCGAAACCGACGCCAAGCGCCGCAAAAGGGTCTTTGTTATCTTCCTGTTCTGCGGAATTATGACTTCGCCCGTTTCGGAATTGCGGACGTCGAGCGGAATCTTCTCGCCAAGCAGCACATTCGAAAGCGCCTCGGTGAGCTCGTCGCGGAGAGCGTCGCTTTGGGCGCGGTGCTCCTCCTTGATTTTGCGCGTTCTGCGGCGCATGTCGCTCTCGCTAAGCTTTTCGCCCTCGCCGTCCACCTTGGTGGAAATCTTTACGTCCATTATGATGCCCTTGACGCCCGACGGCACCACAAGCGACGAGTCCTTCACGTCGGAAGCCTTCTCGCCGAAGATGGCCCTCAGAAGCTTTTCCTCGGGGGCGAGTTCAGTCTCGCTTTTTGGGGTGATTTTGCCGACGAGAATGTCGCCCGCCTTGACTTCGGCGCCTATGCGTATTACGCCGTTGCGGTCGAGATTCTTCAACGCCTCCTCGCCGACGTTGGGAATGTCGCGCGTGATCTCCTCGGGTCCGAGCTTCGTGTCGCGCGCGGTGACCTCGTACTCCTCGATGTGGACCGACGTGAAAACGTCGTTTTTAATCAGCTTTTCGGAAAGCAGAATGGCGTCCTCAAAGTTGTACCCGTTCCACGGCATGAAAGCGACAAGGACGTTTTTGCCGAGAGCCAGCTCGCCGTCCTCCGTGGCGGCGCCGTCTGCGAGGACCGTCCCCGCCTTAACCTTCTGCCCGCTCCTTACGACGGGCTTTTGCGTAAAGCATGTGCACGCGTTCGAACGCATAAACTTGCGCAGCTCGTACACAAAAATCTTCTTTTCGGAATCGCTTTTGTACTTCCCCTGGACCTTTTTGGGCAATTCGCCGTCCGGAGTGACTATTATCCGCTTGGCGTCAACGCTTGCGACCACACCGTCGGATTCCGAAAGCACTACCGTTTTGGAGTCGGTCGCAACCCTGCCCTCTATGCCTGTGCCGACAAACGGCGCCTGCGTTTTCAAAAGGGGAACTCCCTGGCGCTGCATGTTCGAACCCATGAGCGCGCGGTTTGCGTCGTCGTGCTCGAGGAACGGAATAAGGCCCGCCGCAACCGACACCAGCTGCTTCGGGCTGACGTCCATATAGTCAACTTCCGACGGATCGACTTCCGAAACCTCGTCGAAGTTTCTGGCGATAACTCTTCCGACAAGCTTTCCGTCCTTTATTTCGCTGCTGGCCTGCGCTATCGTCTTGCCCTCCTCCTCGTCGGCGGAAAGATACTCTATCTTGTTCAGCACCCTGCCGTTCTCAACCTTGCGGTACGGTGTCTCTATGAAACCGAACTCGTTTATTTTCGCATAGCACGAAAGCGAGTTTATAAGGCCGATGTTCGGGCCTTCAGGCGTTTCAATGGGGCATATCCTTCCGTAGTGCGTGGCATGCACGTCGCGGACTTCGAAACCGGCGCGCTCGCGGCTCAAACCGCCCTGCCCGAGAGCCGAAAGACGGCGCTTGTGCGTGAGCTCGGAAAGCGGATTGATTTGGTCCATAAACTGCGAAAGCTGGTTGCGCGCGAAAAAGTCGCGTATGACGGTGGTCATCGCCTTCGTGTTGACAAGCCGCTGTATCGTGAGCGACTCGGCGTTTTGCTCGGAGGCGTTCATGCGTTCGCGCACGAGCTTTTCGGTCCGGGCCAACCCCATTCTGCACTGGTTCGCGAGAAGCTCGCCGGCAGTCCTTACGCGGCGGCTGCTCAAATTGTCTATATCGTCGATAATGCCCTGACCCTTCTTGAGCTTGCAAAGATACTTTGTGCCCGCAACGATGTCCTCGCTTGTGAGAATGCGCGTCTCAAGCGGCGTGTTCAGGCCCAGCTTCTGGTTTATCTTGAAGCGCCCCACTCGGCCCAAATCGTACCTTTTCGGATCCTTCAACGTGCGGCGGATGAGGGCGCGCGCGTTTTCGACGTTTACCGGCTCCCCGGGGCGCAGCTGCGTGTAAATGTATTTCAGCGCCCCCTCTTCGTTCTTGGTCTTGTCCTTCTTGATTGCGCGCACTATCGCGCCGTCGTCGACAGTCGTGTCTATGACCTTGAACTCTTCTATATTGGCAGCCTTAAACTTCTGAACGGCCATGGTCGTCAGCGTCTCGTACTGCTTCAAAAGCACTATGCCCTTGTCGGGGTCGGTGACGGGCTCTGCCAAAACGTATTGCGAAATGTTGTCCATCTGTAGGGCGCGCTTTACCGACATGTCCTCCACGTCGTAGAAAAGCTTTACTATCTCCGGGTCGGAGCTGTGCCCGAGCGCCCTCAGAAGGGTTGTTATCAAAAATTTCCTGCGCCTCCTGCGGCGGTCTATATAAACGTAGAGCAAATCGTTCTGGTCGAATTGAACTTCAACCCATGTTCCGCGGTCGGGAATCAGGCGGAACGAATACAGCATTTTGTCTGAGCTGTGCATCGTCTCCTCAAAGCATATCCCCGGGCTGCGGTGCAACTGGCTGACAACAACGCGCTCGGCGCCGTTTACTATAAAACTGCCGCTTTGGGTCATCATGTTGATGTCGCCCATAAAAATGGTGTCCTCCTTCGTGGAGTCGCCGGAGATTAGGCGGAATTTTACGTGAAGGGCCACCGAATAGGTCGTCCCCTCCTTTATGCACTCAACCTCCGACTGCTTCGGGCCCACAAGATCGTACGACACATACTCGAGCCTGTGCTTGCCGTCGTAGCTTTCTATGGGAAATATCTCGCTGAAAACGGCATGCAGCCCCACCATTCTTCTCTTCGATGGGGGCACGTCTTTCTGGAGAAAATCAGCGTAGGAATTAAGCTGATTCTCAATGAGGTTTGGAAGCGGTATCACTTCCTTGAGTTTTCCAAAGTTTTTTCGCTCGGACATATTCTTGAGATTTTATGTTGGTTGGCCCTCTGCAAAATCCCGCCCGGTAAAGGCTTGCCGCCAGCAATGCAACGGCGGCGGATTTATAAAAAGAACTCTTGCTGCCCCTGTTTTACGCCCGGGACAATTTAAGCGGAAAAAGCGGACAGCCGCGGCGCCGGATAAACTCCGCGCCGCGGACTCTCCGCGAAAAGAATCGTTTGAATGCTCAAACCTTTTATTTGACTTCCACTTCGGCGCCCGCGTCCTTGAGCTTCTTGGCCAATTCCGCAGATTCGTCCTTGTTGACGCCTTCCTTTACGGCTTTCGGCGCGCCTTCGACAAGTGCCTTGGCCTCCGCCAAGCCCAAGCCGGTAATGGCGCGGACTTCCTTAATGACCGCTATCTTCTTAGACGGATCGACAGCCTTGAGAATGACGTCGAAAGAGTCCTTCTCTTCGGCCGCCGGAGCTGCCGCTCCGCCAGCGACTACCGCCACGGGAGCAGCCGCGCTTACGCCCCATTTTTCTTCGAGCTCCTTAACGAGGGCGGCCGCGTCCATAACCGACAGCCCGCTGAGCCATTCTATAACCTGATCTTTTGTGATGTCTGCCATTTTTATTTTCTCCTTTGGGCTCTTAGCGTCCCTACCGGAACATTTAAGGGGATACCCCCCTAAGTTCGCCCTTTAGTTGTTTTTGTTAAGCTCCCGGCCCGAGCAAACACAGGCCGAAAACATAAATTTCAATTTAAGCCGGGAAAGAATAAAACCACTCCCAACCGTAAACACGCCCTTAGCCCTGCGCGGAGTCGCCTTCCGCGGGAGCCCCGCCCTCTTTTTCGATTTTGCAGAATATAACGCGGACCATCTGGCTCGCGGGCGTATTGAGCAGCGAGAGGAACTTCGCGCGGAGCTCCGAAAGGCTCGGAAGGCTTCCGAGATATTCGACCTCCTCCTTGTTCATCACCTTTTCGCCCATAACGCCAAGCTTTATGGCCGCATTTTCGCGGGCCTTGAAAAACGCCGATATAGCCTTCGCCACCGAAGCGGGATCTTCCCCTCCCGTGACGATGCCGGTCTGCCCCTCCAAAACCGCGTCCACGGACGGCAGGTTAAGCTCTTTTGCGGCGATTTTTATTATGGAATTTTTCGCAACGTGGTATTCGGCGCCGACTTCCGCAAGCGCTTTGCGCAGCTCGGCAGCATCGGCCACCTTCACGCCGGTGAAACTCACAAAAAACACATGCTCGGCCGACGATATGCGGTTGCGAACCTCTTCAACAAGAAATTTCTTTTCGGGTCTCATTGTCAAAAACTCTCCCTATTGCGCTATCTGGCTGAGCGCTATTTTAACGCTCGGACTCATCGTCGAGCTGATTGCAATTGAGTTGATAAACTTGCCCTTGATGGCTTCGGGACGAGCCGCGACAACGCTGTCGATTACCGTCTTTGCATTTTCCACAAGCTTTTCCGAAGCAAAACTGCGCTTTCCTATGACAACGCACATGTTCGAGGTCTTGTCCATTTTGAACTCAACGCGCCCCGCCTTGACTTCGGCTATGGCCGCAGCCACGTCGTCGGTCACCGTTCCGCTCTTCGGATTGGGCATCAACCCCTTCGGGCCGAGCACGCGGGCCACCTTGCGGACTTCCTTCATCGCCGATGTAGTCGAAATCGCCACGTCGAAATCGAGAAAGCCCCCGGAAACCTCCTTTATTAAATCCTCGAAACCGGCCTTGTCCGCCCCGGCGGCGAGGGCCGCTTCCGGATTTTCCGTAAAGACCACAACCCTTACTTTTTTGCCGCTGCCGTTGGGCAGGCGCACCGTTCCGCGCACCATCTGGGTGCTCTGTTTCGGATCGACGTTCAAACGGAAGGAAAGCTCCACCGTCTCGTCGAATCCCGCCTTGGGCATAGCCTGCAGCGCATCTACCGCCTCCGCAAGACCCAACGCCTCTTTCGGCGCGGTCTCTTCGGCCTTTCTGTATCTTTTGCTTCTTTTTACCATGACTTTAATTTGTCTCCTGCTTTTGCAGTGCGGTTTTTTAATTATTAACACGGACGGTATTTGCAAAGGCCTATCGGCCGCCGCAAACACCGAAAAATTTAATCGACAACATCAATGCCCATCGAACGCGCCGTTCCCTCGATTATCTTGGCGGCCTGTTCCGGACTCGTTGCGTTGAGATCCTTCTCCTTGATCTTTACTATCTCCTTAATCTGTGCGCGCGTGACCTTGCCGACTTTGTCAACATTCGGCTTGGCGCTTGCCGTCTCGATTTTTGCCGCTTTTTTCAGCAAAACGGCGGCCGGCGGAGATTTGAGAATAAACGTAAACGACTTGTCCTGATACACGGAAATAACCACGGGCAATATCATGCCGGCATGGTCTTTTGTCTTGGCGTTAAACTCCTTGCAAAAAGCCATAATGTTAACGCCGGCCGCGCCGAGCGCCGGACCCACCGGAGGAGCGGGGTTCGCCGCCCCTGCGGGCAACTGCAATTTAATTTCCTTTACTACTTTCTTTGCCATTTTTATCCTCTTTTCTCTATAAGAATTTTAATGTTTGAGGCTGTGCGTAAATTCGCTGCTCTTTTTTAACTGTCGGCGTCGGCCCTCGAAACCTGCGAGTATTCGAGCTCGACCGGCGTAAACCTTCCGAAAATGGAAACGCTCACCTTTAATTTTCCGCGGTCGGCGTCAACCTCCTCGATAATGCCGGTAAGCCCGAGGAACGGGCCTTCGTGAATCTTAACCGCCTCCCCGACTTCAAAGCTGATTTTCGGCCTTTCGGTTCCCTCCGACTGCGCTATTTGCGCAAATATCCTGTCTATTTCCGCCTTCCGAAGCGGAACGGGCCGTTCCCCGCCCATAAAATTTATTACGCCGTTTATTCCGCGTATGAAATACCACGGCTTTTCCAAAAAGTTTTCGTTCTCGTCGTAGAGCTTGACGCGCACAAAAATATATCCCGGATACAGCTTCCGGGGGCGCGATATTTTGCTGCCGTTCTTTATTTCCGACACGCGCTCTTCGGGCATAAGGATGTCCTCCTTGGAAATGTATGCGCCCATGTCCTCAACGTCTATCATGTGCTTGAGGGTTTCGACCGCCTTTTTTTCCATATTGGAACGGGTCTGAACGGCGTACCACTTGCGCGTGTCTTGAATATCGGATTCCATACGTCCGCCCTATTTACCTCCGTTGACAAACCACGTCAACAAATCCACTACATTGTAAATGGCAAAGTCGGCAAGGCTTACAAACGCACCGAGCAGACCCAACGCCACAAATACAACTATTACGGAATTGACAAGCTCGGGACGCGTCGGCCACGACGATTTTTTCAGCTCCACGACTGTTTCCTGATAAAACTGCCTGATCTTTAGGAATGGATTGGTCATATTAAATTTTTTGCGGGTTTGCCGCGGTTATTTTGCCTAAGGCTGAAAGAACAACAGGGAAGGAGGGACTCGAACCCCCAACACACGGTTTTGGAGACCGTTGCTCTACCAATTGAACTACTTCCCTATTTATTTTCCGCCGGACGCGGGCACGCCGTTTCCGGCACGCCAATCGTACGGCAAAGCCGAAAGGCCTTTTCGGACCTTCCGGCTACTGCTAAAAAAACGGTTAAGCCAAGATTTCCGAGATACGGCCCGCGCCTATCGTGCGGCCGCCTTCGCGGATGGCGAAACGCTGCCCCTTTTCCATCGCTATGGGCTTCTGAAGCTCGATTTCGATGGAGAGGTTGTCGCCGGGCATTACCATTTCCACGCCTTCGGGAAGTTTGCAAACGCCCGTCACGTCCGCCGTTCCGAAGAAGAATTGCGGGCGGTAGTTCGTAAAGAACGGCGTGTGGCGACCGCCTTCGTCCTTGGTGAGGACGTAAATCTCAGCCTTCGCCTTCGTGTGCGGGGTGATGGAACCGGGCTTGGCGATTACCTGGCCGCGCTGGACCTGGTTCTTTTCAATGCCGCGCAAGAGAAGCCCTACATTGTCGCCCGCCTGGCCTTCGTCGAGAAGTTTGCGGAACATTTCCACGCCGGTGACGGTCGTCTTCTTGGTGTCGCCGAGACCCACGATTTCGACTTCCTCGCCGACCTTGATCTTGCCGCGCTCGATACGTCCGGTGGCAACCGTGCCTCTTCCAGTAATGGAGAACACGTCTTCTACCGACATCATGAAAGGCTTGTCTATCGGGCGTTCCGGTTCGGGTATTTCCTTGTCGATGGCGTCCATGAGCTGTTCAATGCTCTTTACGCCGAATTCAGTTCCTTCGAGAGCCCCGAGAGCGGAACCGCGGATAATCGTTGCTTCGTCGCCCGGATACTGGTACTTGTTGAGGAGGTCGCGCACTTCCATTTCAACGAGCTCGAGAAGTTCGGGGTCGTCGAGAAGGTCGCACTTGTTGAGGAAAACTACGATTTTCGGAACTCCGACCTGCCTGGCCAAAAGTATGTGCTCGCGAGTCTGGGGCATCGGGCCGTCAGCCGCGCTTACGACGAGGATTGCGCCGTCCATCTGGGCAGCGCCAGTGATCATGTTCTTTACGAAGTCGGCGTGTCCGGGACAGTCGACGTGCGCATAGTGGCGCGTGGGCGTTTCGTATTCGACGTGCGCAACGGCGATAGTGACAGTCTTTGAAGCGTCGCGAACAGTGCCGCCCTTAGCTATGTCCTGATAGGACTTAAATTGAGCCAGGCCCTTGTCCGACTGAACCTTCAAGATTGCGGTCGTGAGTGTAGTTTTACCGTGGTCGATGTGGCCGATGGTACCTACGTTTACGTGTGGTTTCGTTCTGACGAATGATTCTTTCGACATGGTTCTTTCGGTTTATTATTTAGGTTTTGTTGATGACTTTTAAACGCAAGCCCCAGAGCGGATTTGAACCGCCGACCCCGTCCTTACCAAGGACGTGCTCTGCCAGCTGAGCTACCGGGGCGACACTTAAAAGCCGCCAGTTGTCTGGCGTTTTTTAATTTGAAAGGGACTAAATATGGCTACCCCTACCACCTTCGTCAACAATTTTTTTTAAAAAATATTGCAATTGGCCAAAATAATTTTCAAACGCCCCGTTGCGTTTCGCCGGAGATTGGCACGCGCCGTATAGCCGAAATTAAAAATCCGCAATCCGCACACAGCACTCCGGCCGGCCCGCCATTCCGAAACGCACCGATACAACCCGCAAACAAAAAACGCCCTAACGCAAGGCGGGACACCCGCATGCGCCCCCAAAGAAAGCTTCTGCCGCGCCGCACAATGGCAGCCGCAATCTGAACGCGCCTCGCCTGCCGAACACCCGCTAAAAAAAAGCGCCGAAACGAACGTTCCGGCGCTTTCCGAAGAAAAGTCGGCTAAAGCATCTTAAAGAAGTCGTTGCCTTTGTCATCGACAAGTATGAAGGCCGGGAAATCGACAACCTCTATTTTCCATATTGCCTCCATGCCCAGTTCGGGATACTCCAAAAGCTCGACTTTCTTTATGTTTTCCTTCGCCAAAATTGCGGCCGGCCCACCTATCGACCCAAGATAGAACCCGCCGTGTTTTTTGCACGCGTCGGTGACCGCCTGCGAACGGTTGCCCTTTGCTATCATAATCATGCTTCCGCCGTTCGACTGGAACAAATCGACATATGGATCCATGCGGCCCGCTGTCGTCGGGCCGAACGAACCCGAAGGCATGCCTTCCGGAGTCTTCGCGGGCCCGGCGTAGTATATGGGGTGGTCCTTTATGTATTGCGGAAGCCCTTCGCCCCTGTCTATGCGCTCCTTGAGCTTTGCGTGCGCTATGTCCCTGCCGACGATAATTGTTCCCTTCAGTTTTAAACGGGTCTTGACGGGATACTTCGAAAGCTCCGCCAGAATCTCTTTCATCGGGCGGTTCAAGTCTATTTCGACAGCGCCGTCTGCCGTGTTTACATTCTTGTATTCTTCCGGAATGTACTTTGCCGGATCGGTTTCAAGCTGTTCCAACCATACGCCTTCGGCGTTGATCTTGGCTTTCATGTTGCGGTCGGCCGAGCACGACACCCCCAAACCTATCGGGCAGCTCGCCCCGTGCCTCGGCATGCGTATCACGCGCACGTCGAGGGCGAAATTCGCGCCTCCGAATTGAGCGCCGATACCGAGTTTTCGCGTCTCCTCAAGAAGCCTCTTTTCGAGTTCGACATCGCGGAATGCGTGCCCAAGCTTGTTGCCTTTTGTCGGCAAATTGTCCAGATATTTGACCGACGCAAGCTTTACATTTTTAAGATTCGCCTCCGCGCTCGTGCCACCTACCACCCACGCGATATGGTACGGCGGGCATGCCGCCGTGCCAAGCCCCTTCATCTTTTCCACCATGAACGGAATGAGCCTTTCGGGAGTAAGAATCGCCTTTGTCTCTTGGTAGAGATAGGTTTTGTTTGCCGATCCGCCTCCCTTTGCGACAAAAAGAAAGTCGTACGAATCGGAATTAGTGGCGTAAATATCGATTTGCGCGGGAAGATTGCAGCCGGTGTTTACCTCGTCCCACATCGTAAGCGGAGCGTTTTGCGAGTAGCGCAAATTTTCCTGCGTATAGCAGTCGTAAACTCCCCTTGACAAATACTCCTCGTCCTCGGCTCCCGTCCACACGCACTGACCTTTTTTTGCGACAATCGTCGCTGTTCCGGTGTCCTGGCAGAACGGCAGCTTGCCCATTGCCGCAACCTCCGCGTTGCGAAGCATCGTAAGCGCCACGCTTTTGTCGTTGTCGCTGGCTTCGGGATCCTTCAATATCTTTGCGACCAGCTCCAAATGCGCCGGGCGCAGAAAGAACGATACGTCGCGCATTGCCGTACGCGCCAAAAGGGTGAGTGCGCGCGGGTCGATTTTGAGGATCTTTTTTCCCTCAAATTCAACGGTTGAAACGTAGTCTTTTGTCAAGAGGCGATATTTTGTATCGTCCTTGCCAAGAGGAAACATCTTTTGATATTCAAACGGTGGAGTTGCCATATATTTAAGCCTTTCATAAGGCGAACCGCATCTGAATCGCCTTTATAAAATTACGGTATTTTCATTTATAATGGGCTTGGCGGAATTTTTTACAAGAGAATTTAGCGCGCAAAAAAACGCCAAAGCTTCCTCGTCAATGCCCGGCTTTTTAATCCGCTGCGTTTTTCGCTTTTTTAACAGACAGCTAGAACCGCCCGCGCAGCGGCCGGACTGCCGGCTGATTTGAGCGATGCCAACATACGCAATGCCACCCCGAAAGCGCGCGAGGCGTCAATGGGGCAAAAACCGGCGCGAGGCAAATTCGGCGCTAAAAATTTTAGCGGATTTGCGAAAAAGAAAAGCCGCCACCTGCCACATTGTGCGCGTCTTGACGCCCATCTCAGGCGCCCTTTCCTGGCATGTTCCGGCATGGAATGCGAAAACGCGGCAAAAATCCGAAGCTAAGGTTTTTTGCCGCCCGCAGGAAGAATCTTCCCCGCTACGGATCCGCCACGCATACAAAAAACCGCTTTGCGCGGCCGCTGCGAAAGCCTTAAAAAAATGCCGAAAAAGCTTCGCCCTTGGGGAAGCGGCAGATCCCCGGCAAAAACGCCTATAAAACGCCGCCCGTTTCCCATTTAACCCCCTTGACTCATCGTTCCGCCCGAATCGCCGAAAGCCATAATTCCAAGTAAAAAACGCTTATGCCAGATATCCGCTTTTTCCGAGCGGGCGCCCATTATGAAGATATACGCCGTTAAAATATAATATGGAATCCTACAAGCGCATGCTCTCAATAGAAGGAAAAGCTTGTTTGTTTTGCGCTCCGGCGTCAGAACGGCCCCAACGCGCCCGTATTGCACCGGGCTTTATTTCAATTTGCATTATACATGCCGCATCGCTGACCGCGACAATGCCAAAACGATATTTTCTTGAACACATCTCAAAGGGCCATAGAATGTCAATTTCATGAAAGTTTTGGCATTAACAGTTTTTTTCGCAGCCGCAAATTTGGCGTCCGCGATAAACATTTCCCCTGGAGCCGACTCTTCAAATCCGCCGACTTGCAAAACTCGCTCCGTTTCGGTACCCGACACTTCAATAATACCGGGGAGAATCATAGCGCACGCCCCGGCGGAGCTGAAAAAATTTATAGGCTCGGTTTCGCTGGCAGTCTTGCCCGACGGATCCTATGTGGCAAGCCACGATTTTTTCGGGCCTGCCGCCGACGAACGCAAAAACGCCGCCACAAACGTGTACCGCTCCGCCGACAGGGGAAACACTTGGGAAAAAGTCGCCGAGTTCAACCAGTTCTGGGGGGGCTTATTCTTCCACAACGGAGCTCTTTACATCTTAAGCCCGCGCAACAACAACGGCGATCTCGTAATAAGGAAATCCACCGACGGCGGCAAGACATGGACCGAGCCGAAAGACGAAAAAAGCGGCCTGCTTTTGCGTTCCAACAGGCAGAACGGCTACCACACCGCCCCGTGTGCCACTATTGTTGCAAACGGAAGAATATGGAGGGCAATAGAGGCGGTCGACAACACGCCCGAATGGCATAAGCTGAAATTCCGCGCCTTTGTCATGTCGGCCCCCGAAAATTCCGATTTGTTGGACGCCGACAACTGGACATACACAAACTCCGTACCATTCCCCGAATCCGCCGCAGGATCCGCCCACTGGACATGGCTTGAGGGAAACATGGTAAGGAGGGAAAGCGACGGCCAAATTTTTAACATGATGCGCGTCGAGGGCAACACCGACGACATCGCCGCAATGTTAAGGGTTTCACCCGACGGTAAATCGCTCGAATTTAATCTAAACGATTTTGCCCGCCTGCCCGGCGCCAACAAAAAATTTGTGCCCCGCTACGACCCTAAAAGCGACAAATATTGGACCCTTTCCAACTATATCCCCGAAGAATACAGATCCTCAAGACCCCCCACTGCCTGCCGAAATGTGCTCGCACTCATGGAATCAAAAGATTTAAAGACATGGAGGCTCAATTCCGTCTTAATCAAAAGCGGCGACCCGAAACACGACGGATACCAATATGCGGACTGGCTGTTCGACGGCGACGATATCATATTCGTCTGCCGCACGGCGTGCTTTGACGGTGTTTCAAAGGCTAAAAATTACCACGATTCAAATCTTATGACCTTCCATAGAATAAAAAATTTCCGCCAAAGGAATGTCGATTCCCCGCTTCTGAATATGGGAAAGCCTTAAATTGCCGCGCGCCAATCCCGCCCCGCCAGCACTCAACCGGCTCAACAGCATGCCGCCTCCGCGCGGGCAATGCAAAGATTTTTTTTGCATTTGGCCGCACGCTCTGTTTCAAAAACGCAAAGCGCTTGCAACTGATTTGAACGGTTGCCGAAACCCGTTTAAACTGGACGACACCCCCCAAAACATCGGACAATTTGCGGGGCGCCCCATCCGCCGTTTATGCGGATTGCTCTTCCCCTAAAAAACGACGCGCATTGCAAAATAAAAACGGCGATTTTTCCAAGTGTAATCTATAAAACCGCAACCCGTTCCGCGCTGTATCGGCACGCCGCAAATCCCAAAACCGGCATGCAAATTCGCAGTATATATTTTAACTAGGAAAAACCTTCTCGGCATCGGCGCGCCGCGGCTCCATGTAAAAATTGCAGCGGCTTTAAAATCCGGCGCCAAAATTGCGCCGCGCGCTTTCCTTGCTCCCGCGCTAAAAAACGGGCAATATTTTCCCGTAAAAAATCCGACAAAGACCCAATCCTCCGGTAAAAATCAAGGCATGTTAAAGCGCGTTTTAATTTCGCGGATGCGAAGCGCAATCAAGGCGGCAAATTTCCAAATAGAACCGGCGTGTCATTGGCGCCCCGGAAAAAATTTTTCAAACGTTTTTTAATTTAGCGAAATGCGGTGCGATGCGCTGTCAAAGAATATATTTTGCGCTGTCGCGGTCGCAGTACATTGTCGCGTCGGAGTGGAGTCTCAAAATTGACGCCGGGCACGCCTCTTCTATCTTTCCAAAAAATACCCTTCTTACGGCGTCGGCTTTCGAAGCGTACGGAACAACGCAAAATATTTTTCTGGCCGACATCAAAGCCGGTATCGTAAGCGTGACGGCGAACTTCGGAACGTCTGAAACTTTCCGGAAACACCCGTCATTTACCTGTTGCCGGCGGCATATTTCGTCCAGTTCGACAATTTTTACGCTCTCTTTGTCGTTAAATTTTGCGAACGCCGGATCGTTAAAGGCAATGTGGGCGTTTTCGCCTATGCCCATAAAAACCACATCGGGAGGATAGTCGGCGATAATCCGCGCATACTTGCGGCAAAGTTCCTCCGGCCCGGCGCCGCAGTCGCGGATATAGTGCACCGATTTAAAGGGAGCTTTCGAAAATATGCGCCTTTCTAAATAGTTTCCGAAACTTTGCTGGGCGCCGTCGGGAAGCCCTATGTACTCGTCCATATGAAAAGCCCTGACGCGTTCCCAAGGGACGGCGCATCTGAGCAGAGCGTCCAAAAACGCGTTCTGGGACGGCGCGGCGGCAAATACCACATTTATATATGCGCCGCCAGACGCAACTTTAGAAAGATAATCGGCGGCATCGCGAGCGGCGGCCTTGCCGGTTTCTTCGCAGCTGTCCCCTATTTTTACGGTGAGCTTGTCTTTTTGAAGTGTCTTCATTTTTCCAAGAGAAATATCCGCACACCAAGCGGCAGGACGGTTAAGGGAAGAGCCCTATATACTCTATAATTTATCAGCACAACCGGAATTTAAACGCCGCTCAAGCCGCCGCCCCATGCAGCAAACAACTGATTCACAGCGTAATCCGATACTGTTTTCCTTTTCTAATGCCTGGACTAAATTGTTATCTGATATTGCTCCCTTGCAAAATTTCTAAGGCTGAAAAGCGATTTTTTCATTTCCATTTCCTCGAGAAAATGGATTATCTCGGCAAAGTCCGGAACTTTGGAAGGTTTGACGCACACGTCGAGCGACGTGTCGAGAGTGACAAGTTCAAGGTTTCGCCTAAGCAGTTCCGCCGATTCGGCCACGACTTTCCTGAACCTGTCGGGTTTTATCCAATCGGCGCGGCGTATAAGCGTTTCTATGTCTCCGAAATCCTTAAGCCATTTTGCCGCCGTTTTCGGGCCGACACCGTCCAAGCCCGGTATGTTGTCTGAAGAATCTCCGACAAGCGCAAGATACGCCGGTATTTGCGCCGGCGCGACACCGAACTTCGCCTTGACCCCCACGCTGTCCAGTTCAACCCACTCTTTAAGGCGCGGCTTCGGGGGAAGAAGCTGGCGTATGTTCGGGGACACGAGCTGTGCAAAATCCTTGTCGGCGCTGACTATCGCCACGGAATTTCCGCCGGCTTTAAGCTTAACGGCCGCGCTCGCCAAAAGGTCGTCGGCCTCCACCCCCTCCGATTCAGTCGGTTCGAATCCGAATATCTCGCACAAATATTTCATTTGCGGAATTTGTCTCCGAAAATTTTCTGGGGCGTCGGCTCGGTTTGCCTTATACTCAGGGAAAATTTCGAGATGGCGCCTCGAGCCCCCCTTGTCGAAAAACACAGCTGTGAAATGGGGAGTATCCGACGATGAAAGCTTCAAAAGGCTTGCAAAAAACGCGTGGAGCGCCCCCGTTGGGAACCCGTCGGAACGCGAAAGGTCCGGCATGGCGTAAAAACACCTAAAAGCGAGATTGTATCCGTCTATCAAATAGTACTTCATGTTCTTTCCAGATATGGTTGTTTTAACGGCCGATTTAAAACTATTGAAAGATATCCCACGCAAGCCAGCATTCGCGCATGAAATAAAACAGAGCCAACCCGGCCGCAAGAAAAACGAGCTTTCTTAGCGACTTCCAAATTTCGCCGCGAACCTGATATTTGCCCATTTCACCTTTTGTCTGCCTTTTGAAAGCCTCAAGCGGGTCTCCCGAACGCACCGATTTCGCGTTCTTTGCAACCAGCACACGGTTTTTTCTCATCAGCATGCGCGTAATCTCTAAAATGCCCGCCCCCGACGCAAGCATTTTTAAAAATATTGCGCGCCTCTGTTTAAAAAAGCAAACGCCGGCTCCGGAATTCCTGAGGGCTAAATCCCGCCGGAGGGGCCGTATTCCGCGCCAATCCCGCAAAAAATCCTGCCAAAAAATGGCGTCCATTCATTTTTGGCGCAAGCATGCCGGGTTAGAAGGCCGCGCCCTGCCGCCGGTGGAGCGGGACCTTCCCAAACCGCGCCCAGCCGCCGCCCGCCCCGGGCCGGAAAAAAAAGATATTCTACAATCCCCTTTTTCTGTCCGCCACGCACAGCGGCAGGCGCATAAAAAAGGAAAAGGCTCGCCAGAAAAATCGGGCGAGCCTTTGCTATTATCTGTGTGATGGGTGTGTATGCTTGTATTATTTTTCTTCGCCGCTTCTTACGTCGTACATTTTGTATCCGATCTCCCTGACTTTTTCGACGGTCTCCCAATACGGGGTGTCGCAAATGTCAGTGAAGCCGACTTGAAAATTCTCCCCGTCGAACCTGCCTGTCGTGGCCTGGTCGGAAAACTGATGCCAGTGCGTCCCTATCACGTTGGGGTGCTTCAGCGCCGATTCGACATATTTGTAATAAGACTGCGCCCTGTCCTCTTGGGAGAGCTTCGGAACCAGTCCCGTATGGAACTTGCCCCTGTCGAGAGCGCCGAAATGAAATTCGCCGATTATTATGGGCTTGTCTATGCCCGGAGGAAGCGCCAAAGCGTCGAGAACGTCCCGGTAGATATTGTAGCTGATTGCGTCGCAATATTTGGCGCATATATACATAACGTTCGGATTCTTCTTGGGAGTTCCGGCAAATCTGCAGCCCATGTAGAGAATGTGAGGATCCGCCGATTTAATCTCGCTGCGTATCACTTTAAAATATTCCTCTATTATTTTTTCGGAAAACGCCACGCAGTCGTCATAAGAACCCTTCGGGGGTTCGGCGCGCCTGTTTAACAGCTCGTCCCACGAAAGAAAATTAGCCCCCCACACCTCGTTGAGATTCTCTATTTCGCCGTATTTGTTTTTAAGTACGCTTACAAAAACTTTCTTTGCAACGCAATCGGCAGGGGACAAAAGCGCCCAAACCGCGTGTGAATTGGGCTTGCCCCATTCCAATTCGTTGTCGACGAATATCCCGATACACCACGGATCCGAAATTTCGTCCCTGCGCTCTTCGAGGTTTTTTCTGACGTTTTCGCGGAACTTCGGATCGAAAGGATCTCGGAAAGCCCACCAGTAGCCCTCGCTTCCGCTCAGTTCGGGCGATTTTATTTCGAAACGGTCGATGTACGGCGTACGGCGCATCATGAAAATGCGCTTGTCCGAGCTGTTTGCAATGGTGTTAAGCCCCCAGCTCTTAAAACGCTTGTGGCAGATGTCGGCGTATTTCTCAAGCCAATTGTCGCCGTATTTTCTGAAAATATTGGCGGCGGAAAAATCGTACGTCTCCTTTATGTCGCGCTTGACATAGTACGGGCGCAGAAGCTCGTCGTGCGTGTGGTAGAACTGGCCGAGAGCGTCGCCCTCGGGAGGCAGGTATTCAAAGAAAAACTTTCGGCCGTCGAGCGGCGTCTCTCCCGACGACGGCGTCACCCGGACCGCCCCGTGCGACCAAAACAATCTGCCGTCCGGATCGACCATCCACCATTTGCCGTTTATCTTTTCCACCCGGAAACGCCCCGAAGCTGAAAGTTTGGGGCCTTTTTCCCATCCGCCCCATTTATCGCGGTCAGCCGCGCCACCGTATTTTTCAAGATAGGCGTTTTCGGTTTTTATCGCGGCCTGCAAATCGGCGTCCGAATGTATTTTATCCTTCCACTCCTTGTGCTTAAACTGGCCGTATTTGTCGATGAACGGGAAAAATTTTTCTTTGGGAATGTCGAACCACGCCGGCCTCTCGGGAACGCCGCCCCCGGTGGACGCCACTATTTTCTTCAGGCTCCATTTCATGTCGGGCGACGGATTGCGCACATACAGGCGAATCTTGGAAACGTTTTTCAGGTCGATATTGGATTCGGACATTGAAAACGGGTTCCCCCTCATTTTTTTTCTGTCGCTCAGCATTTCGGCTACTTCGTTTTTTTCGGGGCTGACAAACGCAAGTTTCATCAAAACCGAAGGCGAATTGGCGTAAGCGCCCATAGACAAATATCCGTTTTTGCCGCTCCAATCCACCTTGCTGTTTTGAATGACGATTCTCAGTGGAATTTCTTTTGAAGGCTCGCTGTCGAAATAAAATTTAAGAGACGAAAATCCCGACAAATCCCAATTTCCGGAAATTGCTATGCCCGAGTTTTCGCCGAACTCACCCTCGTAGCTTACGACGGCCTTCCCATCTCCCTTTGCAATTTTAGCCCCGCTTTCCGAAGACAAGCGGTGGAAATCTTTAGATGCGTCAAATAAAACGGTTTCTCCGGCATGCAAAAAGGCCGCTGCCACAAAAAAACAAACAGGCAATGCACAATATTTAAACATCATGATAAAAATTCCTCCCACTGGTTAATGTTTCTCGACGTATTTTATCTTTTGAAATTTAAATTGTCAAAATGCGTTTTTAGGTATTTTTGAAAATACGGATATCCATGCCCGGCTTTAACGTAAATTTATAATATAATTACAGCTATATATATAAACAAAAAAACTCCCCCCGTAAAAAAACAAAATTTTTTAAGTTTTTTTTAGATATTGCGATTTCCAAACCGGAAAATTTTATGCCCTAAAAAAAATCCCACATTTCGCGCACTTCCCATATGCGCGTTTGAAACCTTAGCTTCCGAACGCCCGGCCGCATAAACAAAAATTTATATTATGCACGCGAATGGCGCAAATAAAAGCGCCGAAGGCGGAAGCATAGCCGGCCGTGGCGCCGCCAAACCAGCCAACGGGAAATGGTCACCTAATCCGGTTTAGAGCTTTTCTCGCCTCGTCGTTGCCGGCGCGCGCCGCCCGGCGCAAAAGGTCCACTCCCTTAAGCTCGTTTTTTTCAACCCCTATGCCGTTATAATAGCATGCCCCGAGATTTCCCAACGCCTGCGCGTCTTCCTTTTGGGCAGCCAACGACAAATACTTTATGGCTTCCGGAAGGTTTCTTTCGACCCCCACCGCGTTGACATAGCAGGTTCCCAAATTGCTCTGCGCCGAAACGTCGCCAGCATCGGCAGCCTTCTTAAGCCATTTTATCGCATCTGCGGCGCTTTTTCCGGTGCCGATTCCCTCCAAATAACAGTAGCCCAAATTGCTCTGCGCCGAAACGTCGCCCTGAAAAGCCGCGCGCCTATACCATTTTACAGCCTCGTATTTATCTTCTACGCAGCCGGCGCCGTGAAAATAGCAATCGGCCAGATTGTTTTGCGCTATCGCATATCCCTGTTCGGCAGATTTTTTATACCACCCAAACGCCGAAACGGCATTTGCGTCGGTTCCGTACCCGTTCGTATAGCACACTCCAAGGTTGTTTTGTGCCTCGGCGTTTCCGCGCTCCGCGGCATCTTTTATGAAACGAAAGCCCTTTGCCGCATCCGGCGCAACCCCCGCTCCCTGAAGATATGCCATGCCGAGAAAAAGCATCGCCGGCGGATAATTTTTTTTTGCCGCCATGTCAAACCACCCAAAGGCCGCAAATTCGTCGGGTTTTCCGCCCAGCCCCTCGAGATAAAACACTCCGAGGTTGTTCTGCGCCACGACGTTGCCAGCGCGCGCCGCGCTTTCGAGAAGTTTCTTCGCCATGCCCGCATCTTTTTGAACCCCCGCGCCCTCGAGATATGCGCGCGAAAGCGAAACCTTGGCCCTGTTTGAACCGAGTTTAATGGCCTTTTCAAACATTTCCACCGCCAGCTTCTCGTTTTTGGGAACCCCGGCGCCGCGATAATAGCACACCCCGAGCCTGTTCAAGGCGGCCGGACAATTTTTCTTGGCCGATTTTTTCAGGAACGCCACTGCGTCCTTTTCGTTTTGCGGAACACCGCGCCCCTCGAGCATGCACACAGCAATCCCCCACATTCCGAAAGGATTTCCCGAAAAAGCCGACATCGCAAACTGCTCGGCAGCCTTGCCGGGATCTGCCGGTACGCCGAGCCCCAAATAGTGGCACACCCCCAGCGACGCCATCGCGTCGGGATCTCCCCTTTCGGCCATGCCCCTTATTTTCGACACCGCAGCCTGCGTTATCTTTTCGATTTGGCCGTAGTCGAAATCCATAACGGCGCACATTTTGTCCGCCCGCATAAACGCAATGCCGGATGCCGCACCGGTTTCGGCGCGCGCACAATCGGCAAGCGCGGCGAAAGCAAAAGCCGCCGCCGACAGCATAGCCGCGCAGTATTCAGTGATTCGTGCCATATTAACGTCAGGAAGCCGGATGCCGCCGCTGGTTTTTCGGAACTATCCGCAAAAAACCGTCAGGCGTCGCAAACCGGCAGGCATGACAGCGCCATCGCAATTTCCTTTTCCGGGTAATCGTAATTGCGGAGCTTTCCCGCAAAATAGTCGAGATACGCCGTCATGTCGAGATGCCCGTGGCCGGACAAATTGAAAAGTATGCACTTTTCCTCCCCCGTTTCAGCGCATTTGCGCGCCTCGTCCATTGCGGCGGAAATCGCGTGCGAAGACTCCGGCGCAGGAATTATGCCCTCGGAACGCGCAAACGCGACGGCGTCGCGGAAAACGTCGAGCTGCTCCACGGTTCTTGCGCGCATCAGCCCCTGTTTTGCTACGTTGCTTATTTGGGGTGCCATTCCGTGGTACCGCAAGCCTCCGGCATGCACCGCGGGCGGAATAAACGCGCTTCCGAGTGTGTACATTTTCATCATGGGCGTCATTTTGGCTACATCGCCGAAATCGTACGCGTACTTTCCTTTTGTGAGGCTCGGGCAGGCGGCAGGCTCAACCCCGAGTATGTCCACTTTTCTGCCTCCCCTAAGCATCTGCCCAATAAACGGAAATGCTATTCCCGCAAAATTCGAGCCCCCGCCGCAAGCGCCTATGATAATGTCGGGGTAATCGCCTGCCATCTCCATTTGGAGTATCGCCTCTTCGCCGATAATCGTCTGGTGGAGCAGCACATGGTTTAACACCGAACCGAGGCAGTATTTCGTATCGGGATTGGTGAGCGCGTCCTCCACCGCCTCCGATATCGCTATTCCCAGCGAGCCGCTGCAATCCGGATCTTTTGCCAGCACGGCGCGCCCGGCCTCTGTGCGGTCGCTCGGCGACGGCACCGTCTCGCCGCCGAAAAGCTCCATTACCGCCTTTCTGTACGGCTTTTGGTTGTAGGAGCATTTAACCATGTAAACCCTGCAATGCAGGCCGAATATTTGGCAGGCCTGCGACAGCGCCGAACCCCACTGCCCGGCCCCGGTTTCAGTCGTTATAAACTTCGTGCCGCAGCGCTTGTTTTCAAAAACCTGCGCGAGCGCGCTGTTTGATTTGTGCGAACCCGACGGGCTTACCCCCTCGTATTTATAATATATCCTGGCGGGCGTGCCGAGGGCCTTTTCGAGCTTTCGGGCGCGGTACAGCGGCGACGGCCTCCACTGTTTCAATATGTCGCGCACGGGTTCGGGTATCGGTATGTAGCGCTCGCGCGACATTTCCTGCTCTATCACCCCCCGCGCAAATATGGCCTCAAGCTTTGCCGGATCTATAGGCTTTCCCGTAGAGGGATCTATCGGCGGAGGCGTGTGCACCTTAAGATCCGCCTCTATGTTATACCAGTTTGCGGGGATTTTCTCTTCCTCAAGAATGTATTTAATTTGCGATGACATTTGTTTTTTCGTGTAAAAATACGTATTTTCCCAATGTTAGTCGTCGTCGAACGTGACCCCCCCGCCCTGGGACGGAGGCTTTTCCATGTGAAAGGTGATTTTTTCGGGGACCCTGCTCTTTTCGGGGTTGGACGCCAAATACGCCGGGAACGTCACAACCTGCGTGAACAGTGACGCCTTTTGCGGAATGGCCGTTATGACAGTCTTGCGAACGAAATATCCGTCCTCGTTCGTCTCCACGCCGACGCAAAGCGGGGCGGTGCCCATCTTAAGCCCGTCGATTACGATCGGCGCGCCCTCGGGCACGCTGACTATCTCTATCTGCCGGCTGTAGATTTCCTTTTCCTCGCTCGTGCACGCGCACAGCGCCGCGGCAGCCAATAATGCGTATAATATTTTCATTAAAAGAATTTTCTAAGTGCCGTAAACGCGCAATGCAATATTATTTATATCCCGTAAAAATAGAGAACTGCGACCCCCAAGACGAGCGTGGCAACAGAAAGGGCGACCATCGTCGGATACAGTATGGGATTTGGATCGAGCTTGCGCTCCACGCCGTCAGGCGTATCGAGGGAAGCCCTCATCCATGCGAAATAGTAGTATATCGAAACTACCGACCCGGCGACCATTATGCCCACGAGCCAGTAAAGCTGCGCGCTCCACGCCGTTATGAGTATGAGAACTTTGCCGAAAAATCCGGCCGTCGGAGGAATGCCCGCCAGCGACGACAAACTTATTATAAGAGTGCCCTCCATCACCGGGCTCTTTCTCAGAAGGCCGCGGTAGTCCGACATGGACTGGTCGAAATCGTCGTACCCCTCATAGCTGTTGATGACAAAAAACAGCGCGTAGTTTGCAAACATGTAGGCGGCCAGATAAAAATAAAGCACCGGCGCGAAAAACTCCGCAAGCGAGGCGTATTTCAACACCGCCGCAACGAGAACGAGCATATATCCGGCGTTAGACACTCCCGAAAAAGCCATGAGACGCTTTATGTTTATCTGCGTTATTCCGCCGAGATTTCCTACGATTATCGTGGCCGCCGCAATTACCGACACGGCCGCAACCGCCTTGTCGTGCAATTCGGAAAGCCCCATCGACGCGAAATCGAGCGACATGCATATTTTCCCCAGAAAAACAACGCCCGCCGCTTTTGAAGCCACCGCAAAAAACGCCGAAACGGGCGTAGGCGCGCCCTGGTAAACGTCCGGAGACCAGAATTGAAACGGAAACGCCGCCATTTTAAACAGCGTGCCGCCCATGACAAGGACAATGCCCGTCAAAAACATCGGATGCACGAGCCCCGACGTGAAATTTCCGAACAAAAGCAAATTTCTGCCGCTCGACAGCGACGCCCCGTAAATAAACGCCGTCCCCATTAGAAACGCCGCACCGCTTACGCCCGCGACCACAAGGTATTTCGCCGCAGCCTCCATGCTCGAAGCCTTTTCCGAGCTCCACGCCGCCGCCACATACAGGCAAACAGTCGCGCATTCGAGCGCAACAAACGCCATCAGCAAGCTGCCGGAGCGCACGAACAGCATCAACGCTGCCGTGCAAATCATGACAATCGCCAAAAATTCGTTTCTGTTGCGCGCGCCCTTCGAGAAATACTGAAAGCTCATCAGCGACGTCAAAAGCGCGCACGCGATTGCAAAGACTCCAAAAACCGATTTTCCGCCGAGCATTCCGCCGAACGACGCCCCGGCAGACGGCACAAAGACCTCAACTGCCAATGCGGCCATAACCGCAAACATCGCAAACATCGAAACCCATTTCTCCCCCCTTTTCGGCGCCAAAGCCGACAGAGCCAAAGTGGCGGCGGCAAAAACCGCAAGGGTCGCCTCGGTGGAAACGCTCGCCCATTCGAATGATATTGTGCCTTCCATAGAAAAACTATTTAGATTGCGTTAATGTTGGAACAGCCGACAAATCGGCGTCTAAGCCGGCCGTCACCGATTTCGGGAAGAATCCCACGAACAGCAGCAGCGCAAGCAGTATTGCGGCGGGAATTTTCTCGCCGAATGTCATGTCCGGTATGAGATTGAATTTTCCCGACAAACCTTCAGTCGGTTCCCCCATAAATATGTTGGCCATGGCGCGGAGGCCGTAAACGGCCGATATCACCAAGCCGGTTGAAGCTACCGCGCAAATTGCGGGCGAGAAATTCCAAAGGCTGACAAGAATGGCAAGCTCGCCCCAGAAATTTGCAAATCCCGGAAGCCCGAGCCCGGCGAGGGTCGCGGCCAAAAAGAAGGCTGCGAGAACCGGCGTCCTCTTATACAGGCCCCCCATCTTCAGCATGTCCCATTGCCCGGTTCTGTTGACGACCGCGTTTGAAAGCATGAACATAAGCGCCACGCTTGCGCCGTGCCCGAACATCAAAAGTATCGCGCCGCCGACGCCCAAAACAGACATCGACGCTATTCCGAGAAAACAAAGCCCCATGTGCGCCACGCTCGAATATGAAACCATCATTTTCAAATCGCGCTGCGCCATCGTCACCAATCCTATGTACACCACGTTAAACAGCGCAAGAACCGCCATTGTTTTCGACCAATCGGCGCACCCAGCCGACAAAAGGGGAACCGCAACCTGAATAAGCACGTACAATCCGAATTTTTTAAGAACTCCCGCATGCAGCATCGCAAACGACGTCGGCGCCGACGAATACGCCCGCGGCGCCCACGAATAGAACGGGAAGAGCGAAACCAGCGTTCCGAGCCCGAACATCAGAAGGCCGAATACTGCGTACTGCCAATCCGCGCCGAGCGGAGTCTTTGCCACTGCGAGGGCTATTGACAAAAGGGAAAAGTCGTCAGAATTCGTCCTCGCGTAAAGGGCTATTATTCCCACGAGCGACACCAGCGCCCCAAGCGTCAGATAGACAGCCATCTGCATGGCCGCCATGCGCTTCCCCGCCCCGCCCCAAAGGCACATCGCTATGAACGTAGGGACGAGCGCAAACTCGTGGAACATGTACATCCACATTACGTTTGTCGTCGAAAACGCGCCCAGCAGCCCCCCCTGCATAAACATAAGCAGTATGAAGTAGAGGCGCGCGTTGCCTATTTCGGTTCTGGCGGCCCAAAGCGACGCCGCAAGCCCCACAACGGCGGCAAGCGCGAACATCGGAACGGAAACGGCATTCAGCGCAAGGCACGGAAGCGCCACGCCGAAAAACTCGGGAGACGTAGCAAAGGCGAAGCCCCCGGAAGACGAAAATTCCGAAGCGTAGGCCGCCCAAATAAAAACCGCCGAGGCAAAGGATAGCCCCGCCGCCGCCACTCCGACGGCCTTGGCGCTTCTGTTCCCGAAAAACGGAAACATCGCCGAAACGCATACGGATCCGAAGATGGGGGCGTACACCGCCACGTTCAGAAGAACCCTGCAAAAATCGTCCATTTCCATATTAGAAATCTCCTACGCGTAAATTAATATCATCAGAAGCGCAAAACCCGCCACAAGCCATTTTATCTCCGAATTCGCCGAAGCGTCGTGCATGCGTTTGAAGCCCTGCCCGATTACCGCGCAAACCATTCCGACCCCGCGCACGACCAGCAGCTCTATCAAAAGCAAATCCACAAACGTCGCCAAAAGGGTTGCAACCCGCTGTTGGACTTTTGCCACATACCAATCGTAGAGGTCGTCGAACCAGCCGTGCTTATTAAAGAAACGGTACACGCCGGGCAAGCGCCTTTCCACCAAATCGTACCCGCGGGAGCGCCCGTACAGAATGTACGAGAAAACCGCGCCGGCAAGGGTGGCAATAAAAGCCGCGTTTTTAATGGCATGCACGTCCGGAATCTTCAAAAGCGCCGAACGGTGTATTTCCCAAACCGAGCCTATGAACGTCGTGGCGGCCGACGGCATTAGGAAATTCATTTTGCCGTCCATCCACAAAAGCCCGTACGCGAAACTCCATGCGCCCGCCAGCGAATAAAGCGCCAAAACCGCAAGCGGCAAAGTCATCCAAAGGGAGCTTTCGCGCGCGCGCGCCGCCCCGTCGGAATGCGGTTTTCCGCAGAATACGTTAAAGAAAAGCCTTCCCATGTAAACGGGAGTCAATACGGCCGCCCCCATAACCAGCCAGAATATTATTTTGTCGAAAATTGCGCCGTCAACCGACCTTCCGTAGGACGCCGCAAGTATGGCCTCCTTGCTGTAATATCCCGAAAAATAGGGTATCGCTATGATTGAAAGCGTCGCGACAAGCGCGGCAGCCGACGTAATTGGCATCTTTTTGAACAAGCCGCCGAGCTTGAAGATGTCCTGCTGGTGCCCGCAGGCGTGGATTACCGAACCCGCCGCAAGAAACAGCGTAGCCTTGAAGAACGCGTGGGTCGTAAGGTGGTACATGGCAAGGTCGTATCCTAAGCCTATCCCGACCCCCATCAGGCCGAGATGGGCCAAAGTGGAATACGCGAGTATTTTCTTGATGTCGTTCTGGCCCAAAGCCCACAGGCCCGCAAAAAACGCCATCAGCGCGCAAAGCGCCGTTATGGCCGAAAGCGCATCCTCCGACAAAAAACCGATTGACGCCAAACGCGCCATCATGAACACGCCCGCGGCAACCATCGTTGCGGCGTGGATGAGGGCCGACACGGGCGTCGGGCCGGCCATGGCGTCGGGAAGCCACACCTGGAGAGGGAACTGCGCGCTCTTGCCCAAAAATCCGCATAAAACCAGTAGCCCCATCGAAGTCGAGACCTTCGACGGATCCTCGTGGAAAATTCTTGCCAATTCCGAGAAATCGGTCGTGCCGAGCCACGAATAGCAAAATATTATGCCCAAAAGGAAGCCCAAGTCTCCGACGCGGTTGACTATAAACGCTTTCTTCGACGCCGCGCGCGCCTCCTCCGTATCGGAATAATGGGCTATAAGGGCGTACGAGCTAAAGCCGACAAGCTCCCAAAATATGAACATCATGAAGAGGTTTGACGACAGCGCTATGCCCGTCATCGAAAACATAAAAAAGCTCATGCCCGCAAAGAACCTCGACTTCGACGAGTCGTCGTCCATATACCCCACGCTGAAAACATGTATAAGGAAGCCCACAAAACACACGATGAACACCATGTTGCGCGAAAGCCCGTCGAATAAAAACCCGAAATCGAGCGTGAACCCGCCGAGTTTCAAAAGCTCGTACGAGCTTTTGAACGCAAACGCCGGAGACTCCGAAAACATCGCCCACAGCGCAATCCCGAAAGCGGCTCCCGCCGAAACCACCGAGACCGCCGCCCCGCCCCATCTGCTGCGGCGAAGAAACAGCGCTATGACGATTGCCGACAAAAGCGGCAGAAATAGAACGGCATTCAATTGAAAATACATTTGGCTAATCTCCGAGAGTGTTGAGGTTTTTCGTCGAGACCGTGTTTTCCAGCTTAAAAAGCCTCGTGATTATCGCCAGCCCCACCGCGACTTCCGCCGCGGCTATCGCAAGTATAAAAAACGCGAAAACAGCCCCGTCGATGTCGTTGTAAGCAGACGCAAACGCCACAAAAGCAAGCATCGCGCCGCAGAGCATAAGCTCTATCGACATAAATATCGTAATGAGATTCCTTTTAAACATGGCTCCGAGAAGCCCTGTCGCAAAGAGCATCATGGCCGGAAATAAAAACTGGTGCAAAGTGTGTTCCATAATAAAAGTCCTCCTTCCTACGCCGATTCCATTCCGCCCCGCTTTTTATGGGTTCCGCGCTTTGCCACTGCCACAATGCCGACCATTGCGGCCAAAAGCAGCACTCCAGCGACTTGAAACGGCAGCATAAAAGTTGTAAAAAGGGAAATTCCGTAGTTTTTCGCGACCGACACCGCTGGCGGGACCGCCCTGTCAGCCCCGGATTTCAAGGCCTCCGAAACCCCTCCCTTTAAGATTTCGGGTTCGAACAGCCCCAAAACGATTCCGAGCCCAACCCAAAGCAAAACGAGCGCGACCTTCTTCATAAATCCCGTATTGTCGCGGCGGTCTCCCACAAACATTACGACAAACACGAAAAGCACCATCACCGCTCCCGCATATACCATCACAACGACAAATGCCAAAAAATATGCCTCCATCAAAAGCAGCAAGCCTGCCACCCCAAGCATAGATACGAGCATCGACATCGCCGAATTTACATATCCCGGCACTATGAGCACCCCGAGCGCGCCTCCGAGGCACAGCCCGCAAAAGACAAAATAAATAATCTCCTGCATCATCGATTCCCTCCAAGTTCGGCGTTGTCCCTTACCTTTTTCCATTTCATAATTTTGTCGGGCATTACGCCCCCAGCCGCGTAAAGGTCGCATTTATGCCGCACAAAATCGCCGCGGGAATATCCGTTTATCGAAAATTCGTTCTGCAAAACTATGGCGTTTTCCGGGCACGCCTCCTGGCATAGCCCGCAAAATATGCAACGCAGCATGTCTATCTTAAAGTCCTTCGGGGCCTTCTCTATGTACGAATACTCGCAGTCCGGGGAAATCTCTCCTGGCGTGACCCTTATAGCCTTGGAGGGGCAGACAAATTCGCATAGCTGGCACGACACGCATTTTTCCCTTCCCTCCGAATCCTTAACGAGCGTCGGCGCTCCGCGATACCCTACGGGAAGAACGGGAGACTGATCGGGATACTCCAGCGTCACGCGCGGCTTGAATATGTTTTTGAAAGTTATAAAAAGCCCCGACACTATCTGGGGAAGGTAAAGTCTTTCCCAAAAGCTCAGGCGTTTTCTTTCGACTATGATTGCCATGGTATTTGCAAGTTAGAATGACATGAAAACCAGATACGCCGCAAAATTTGCGAGCGCCAAGGGAAGCAGTACCTTCCAGCCGAGGCGCATAACCTGGTCGTATCTGAAGCGCGGAAGCGTCCAGCGCACCCATATGAAAAGAAAGAGCATGGCCGCAATCTTCACTATGAAGGTAAGCAGCGAAAGCAGCGCCCCTGCCCAACCCCACGACTCAGGCCAAACCACCCCGGGGAACGGATTCCAGCCCCCAAGAAACAGCACTATAAACAGCGACGACCCCAAGACCATATGCCCGTATTCGCCCACGAAAAACAGGCCGAACTTAAAGCTTCCATACTCGGTATGGTACCCGCTCACCAAGTCGGTCTCGCTTTCGGCCATATCGAACGGAAGCCTGTTGGTTTCGGCGAACATCGCGACGAGAAACAGGAGCGCCGAAAGCGGCTGGACTATGCAAAACCACAAGCCGCCCTGCGCCTTCGCTATTTCAAAAAGGCTCAAGGGGCTTTCCGAAGAGTGCGCAACCCACATTACGACGGGAAGGACCGACAAACCCATCGTAAGCTCGTAGCTTATAACCTGCGCCGACGCCCTCATCGCACCCATATAGGGGAATTTGCTGTTCGACGACCACCCCGCCATAATGGCGCCGTAAACTCCAAGTGCGCTAACCGCGAGAGCGAACACGAGGCTTACGTCTATGTCGGCCGCCGAAAGCGGGCACAACTGGCCGTCGCTCCAATACGCCCCGAAAGGAATCACGCATGCGGCTATCAAAACGGGAGAAAGCGACATTAGCGGAGCTGCCAAATACCAGAATTTCCCGACGTGCGCAGGCAGTGGATCCTCCTTCAGAAGGAACTTCAATCCGTCGGCCACAAGCTGCATAAGGCCGTTTTTCTTAAGGAAGTTTCCTATAAGCGGCACCGCCGCCACAACCGGTATCGCCGTGCGGTTCGGGCCGTATCTTCCCTGAATATACGCGCAAACTTTGCGCTCGGCCACAACGCTAAGACCCGCAAAGCACATAACCAACATAATGGCGCCGAGGCTGCATAGAACCTTTACTGCGACGTCCAAAGCCGCCGCGCTCCAATCGAGAGGCTGCACAGAGGCAAAAACGCAAATGTCTGAAACTGTCTGCATATTAAACACTACTCCTTGCTGCAAGCATGCTGGTTCTTGTAAAAATGCATGGCGTCCGTCTCCGGAAAATCTATTTCCGCGAAAGCCGAACCGTCTATTTGCAAGCCTTCGGGACCGACGTTCCAGCAATCCTTCAGTTGCGGAATTTTTGAGGCTATAACCCTCCGGACGTCGCCAACCGACGGAATGGAAAACGACGCGTTTGTAAAGTCGCGCAAAAGCGCCATCAAAAATTCGAGGTCGTCGATAGTTTCGCGCGGCGGTTCCACAGCCCTTTCAAACTTTTGTACGCGGAACTGCCGGTTAACCCAGAGCCCTCTCTTTTCAAACTCGCTGCGAAGCGGAACGCACACCTTGGCTGAAGCGCTCGTTTCGTTTTCCAAAGCCCCGCAATATATGATATTTGCGGACTTGAAATCCTTAGCCTCAAACCCGAGCGCGCGCAAATTCTCGCGCAGGCACAACACCGTCTTTACCGCGCCTGAACGCACCAGCCCGGCAAGCTCCGAAAGGTCGCCCCCGGGATACGAATCGACCAGCCCCGTAAGGAACGCTCCGCGCATGTTCGGGGTGCGGTCGGCCGACACGAGCTTTCCGTCGTCCTCTCCGAGATGCGATGCCATGAAAATCCGCGCCCCGCAAGCCTTTGCGAGCTCTCCGGCCGCATACTGCTCCTCCAGCGTCTGCCACGCGTTGGCAACTACCGCGACTGAACCGAGCTTGAGGATTTCCACGCACCTGTCGACCGCGTAGGAAAGCTCGCACGGCGACGAGTCTATGCGCGCGCGCGAAAGCCTGTTTTCGCTGTTGAAACGCTCGAACACATACCTTCCGCTGTCGCTCATCCAAGTCTGGTTGACTGCCGAGTTTTCCCGCGGGGTAATGCGGTATATCCTGCCCTCGCGCGACCAAACTCGCGTATTGACGCCCGCGCTGCTTTCGGCGCATATGCCGTCGACAGCCTTTAAAAACCAAGTGCGCATCTTGAACCGGAACGCCTTTTCCGTAAGCGCACCAACGGGGCAGCCGTCCACGACGTTCAAAAGATAATTGCTGTCGTTGTCGGCCTCCGGGTACACAGCTATCTCCGTTTTGGACCCGCGCTTAGTAAACCCGAATATGCTTCTTCCTATGAATTCGTTGCAAAAGCGTATGCAGCGCGAACACTGAATGCACCTTTCGGCGTCCAGCATTATTTTTCCCGCAACCTCCGTCTTTTTCGGCTTTACGTTTTTATTCTCAACATAGCGCGACTCCTCCCTCCCGTAGGCGTGCGCGTATTCCTGAAGCCTGCATTCGCCCGCCTTGTCGCAAATCGGGCAGTCGAGGGGGTGGTTGAGAAGTATGAATTCGAGCACACTCCTGCGGCAGTCCCTTACGGCTTCGCTGTCCGTAATTATATGCATGTTTTCCGCTACGTTCGTGCCGCACGCTATCGCCGGCTTCGGCATCCACGCTATTTCAAACGAGCCGTCCTCCTTTTTCAAAAGCTCTCCCGTTGCGCGGTCGCGCGCCGGCATTCCGGTGTAAACGAGGCACATTCTGCAGGATCCTGCCACCTTCAAATCGGGGTGATAGCAAAAGTGCGGAATTTCAATCCCCACGCTGCGGCATGTTTCAAGAACGTTCCGCCCGGCCTCAACCTCGTAATCGGCGCCGTTGATGTTTACTTTTACGGTTTTCTTGTCCATCGCTAAATGAGTCTATACGCGTTGTTGTCCGCCCTGGCCTGTCCGCCAACGGTCTCCTGGCGGCGTATTTTTTCGTAATATTCCTCCCTAAACTTTCCGACATTGCTTTGAACGGGCCAAGCCGCGCCCTCCCCGAGCGCGCAAATTGTCCTGCCGCATATATTGTCGGCCACGCTCTGCAACAGTTCGACGTCCTCCCTGCGCCCCCAGCCTTCGCATATGCGCTTTGTGATGCGAGACATCCACAGCGTTCCCTCCCTGCACGGAGTGCATTGCCCGCAGCTTTCGTGGGCGTAAAACTGGTTCAGGTTGGCAAGGGCCTCCACCATGTCGATGGTGTTGTCCATCACGATAATCCCGCACGAACCTATCGCAGTCCCGCATTTTTGGAAAGAAACGGCGTCGAGCGGTATGTCCTCAGTGCGCATTTCCGATTCAGTTCCGTCGGCGTTTTTCACGGCATATTTATCGTCCCACTTGAGAACCTTCATCGACGACCCCCCGGGTATGACCGCCTTAAAGCGGCGCCCGACAAGCGGCCCCCCGCACAAATCGTGCAAAAGCTCCCCGAGAGTGCAAGACCCCGAAAGTATTTCGTAGCGGCCCGGCTTCTGCACAAGCCCGCTGACGCCCCATATATGCGTTCCCGGATCGGCCGGGGAGCCCATCTTCGACACATACTCCCCGCCTTTGTCGAACACTATCGGAACCCAGCAAAGCGACTCCACGTTGTTTACGACCGTAGGGCAGTCGTACAACCCCATGACCGCCGGAAAATACGGAGGCTTGATCCGCGGATACGCGCGCATTCCGGCCAACGACGATATGAGCCCTGTCTCCTCTCCGCACACATAGCAACCGGCGCCGCGGCACACCGTAAGCTCGCACGAATATCCGCTTCCGCATATGTTTTTGCCGACATAGTTCTTTGAGCGCGCCTCCTCTATGGCGTTTACAAGCACGCGGTAGCCGTTGACATATTCGCCCCTTATATAAATAAAGGCGTGCGACGCGTTTATTGCGTATGCGGCGCACATCATTCCCTCTATGAGCCTGTGGGGGTCTTGATATATTATAAGCCGGTCTTTGCATGTTCCGGGTTCGGATTCGTCGGCATTTGCTATCAGATATATGGGCTTGCCGCACTTCTTGTCGATAAACTTCCATTTCAGCCCTATGGGAAAACCCGCCCCACCGCGGCCGCGCAGATTGGACTTGAGCATCTCGGCGCACAACTCCTGCGGATCGCGCCCGACCGTCTTCGATAAAATTCTGTACCCTCCGGACGACACGTACTTGTCTATCGAGGCGTTCCACCCCTCAAGCCCTATGTGCCCGTATATGATTCTTGTTTCTTCAGCAGCCATTGCATTAACCTTTGTACGCGGGAGAATCGAAATCTCCGCCGCCCTGCGGAAGATCCGAGGACGGCTTCGCCGCAAGTTCCCCGCTCTTGTCGAGCTCGCCCAATTTTAAAACGAATTTTTCGGCGTCCTCCGGAGCCACGCCCTCAAATAGCTTGTCGTTCACCTGAACGTTCGGCCCCCTGACGCAATTCCCCAGACATTCCACAAACTCGAGCGTGTATATTCCCCTCGTCTCCCCTATCGGGCACCCTATGCGCTTTGCCAGCTCGTGCCCGAGCTTGACAGAACCCGCCATTGCGCACGAAAGCGTGCGGCACACCTTTATGTGTATGCGCCCGCGCGGAGACTGCGAAAACATCGGATAAAACGAAAGCATTCCGTAAACGTCTATGGGCTCCACCCCAAGCTTGCGCGCGGCGAATTTGACGGACGAGTCGTCGAAATACCCGAACGTCTCCTGTATGAGATGCATTATCATCATCGCGGCCGAACGCTTCTTCGGGTACTGCGCTATCAACGCGTCGCATTTGCTTTCCAATTCTGAAGTGATTTCCATTTCCAGCTCCTTGAAAAATTACCTGTCGCACTCCCCGAGGACGAAGTCGAACGAACCCAAAATTACCGCCATGTCGCTCATGTGGTGCCCCGGCAGAATCTCCTGCATGGCCGAAAGGCTCACAAACGACGGCGCCCTTATCTTTACCCTGTACGGAACGCCGCCGCCTTTCGACACGATGTAGAAGCCGAGCGCCCCCTTGGGATTTTCGGCCTCAAAATACGCGTCCCCCGCCGGAATGTCCGGCCCCTGCGTGACGAGGACGAAATTGTTGATAAGGTCCTCCATGTCGCGCAAAACTTTTTCTTTTTTCGGCAGCGATATGCGCGGATCGGCCACATTTACCGGGCCGTCGGGCATCTTTTCGATAGCCTGCCTGACTATCCTTATGCTCTGGCGCATCTCCTCTATGCGCACAAGCCAGCGGTCGTAGCAATCCCCGTTAACACCTATGGGGACGTCGAATTCGTAGTTTTCGTAGCCGAGATACGGAACGTCTTTGCGAAGGTCGCTAGCCACGCCGCTGCCGCGCAGGTTAGCCCCGGTGAGCCCCCACTGCATCGCCTGTTCCGGAGAAACGACGCCTATCCCGGCGGTGCGGTCTATAAAGATTTTATTGCGCGTAATCAGCGCGTCTATTTCGTCGAGCGCGGGCAGAAACTGGTTGGCGAACGAATTTACGTTGCCGAGCCAGCCTTCGGGAATGTCGCGCGCAAGCCCGCCCACGCGCGCGTAGGAAGTCGTCATTCTGGCCCCCGTAAGCTGTTCGAAAAGCGTGCAAAGCTTCTCGCGCTGGGTGAAGCAGTACATGAACACCGTCCAGGAGCCCGCGTCCATTCCGTAGGCGGCTATGCCCACAAGGTGGCTGGCTATGCGGGATAGCTCGCAACATATTACGCGCACGGCCTTGCAACGTTCCGTCACGCCGATTCCCGCAATCTTTTCAACGCACTGCACAAATGCTATATTGTTGCAAAGCGGCGCGAGATAGTCCAAACGGTCGGTAAAAGGTATAAATTGGTTGTAGGTCAGGTTCTCGGCCATTTTTTCCTGGCCCCTGTGCAACTGGCCGACAATCGGGTCTGCCCGGGTAATCAAATCGCCGTCGAGTTCGAGTTTCATTCTCAAAACTCCGTGTGTGGCCGGATGCGAAGGCCCTATGTTGAGTATCATTTTTTCGCCAAGCCTGTCGGCTTCAAGCGATGCCGGTTCCGGATATGTAAATTCTTTTTCCATCTTCTGAAAACAGGAAAGTTATGGCTCTATGTCTTTTCCGCAGTCGCCCCCGCGGCTCCGCGGCTCCTTTTTGGATACGAACGCCACTCCGCAGGACGGAGAATGGAACGGGCCTCCCTCCTCAGGCGCGGGAACGATTTTCGCCGCCTCCTCATTGCCCTCGAATGACGGCGGCAATGGCGCTTCCCTACCCTCCAGCGGAAAGTCTTTGCGCAGCGGATGCCAAGGATACGAATCCCACATCAGAATGCGGGCAAGGCGGGGGTGGTTTTCAAACTCTATTCCCATCATGTCGAAAGCCTCGCGCTCGAGCCAGTCTGCCCCTTTGAACACGGAGCACAGCGACGGAAGCTTGGGAGCCTCCGCGCTTTCGCAAACTGCGGCCAACCGAACGTATTTCTTTTTCGTGTGCGAGAAAAAGTGGTACACAGCTGCGAAACGGCCGCTCTTCATACCTGATCCCATGTCGAGGGCGGAAATGTCGTTCAGGCTCTGGCATTCAAACCTGTCGCGCAGAATCTGGGCCGCCCTGCACAAATCGCGCGGTGGGCAGTCGAACGACAATATGCCGTCGGAACTTTTACACTCGGAAAGAAACGGCATTTCCGAAAGGATTTTCTCTTTTTCCATCGCCTTACCCCCTATTTTGAAAACAGCCCGCGCGCCGAACGCTCGCTGCGGATTTTGTTCTGAAGAGACATCAGCGCGTCAATCAAAGCCTCGGGGCGCGTCGGACAGCCCGCGACATAGACGTCAACGGGGATTACCTTGTCCACGCCCTGAAGCGTCGAATACGTACGGAACATTCCGCCGGAGCACGCGCACGCGCCCATTGCCACAACCCATTTCGGAGCAGCCATCTGGTCGTAGACGCGCTTCACCGAACCCGCCATCTTGTAGGTCACCGTCCCCGCAACTATCATGCAGTCGCTTTGACGCGGCGAAAAGCGCATTACCTCCATGCCGAACCTTCCTATGTCAAAGCGCGAGCCCCCCACGCCCATAAGCTCAATTGCGCAACATGCCAAACCCATCGGCTGCGGCCAAATCGAATTCGCCCTAACCCAGTTTATCAGCGAATCCAGTTTGGTGCATATAAAGCCCTGTTCGCTTTTGGCGTCAAATCCCTGCTGAAAACATTTATCCATGATAAGAAAAATCGTTCCGATGTTATGCCTGCCTTGCAAAAACACAACCATTTTTAATCGATAAATATGCTCAAAATTTTTAAGGCTTAAAATCGAAACATAGCAGCAGTCCCGCCATTCGCCATAAAAATATATAGAAAATTTTTACCATATTGGGAAATTTTGCCTTACACCGTAAAAAAAGCAAAAAAACACCGCCCTAAAACGCTTTCGCATGCTCAAACAAACACAGGCTCAAATGACCAGCCTTTAACCGTCAAGATTCGATTTATACCCACAGCGGTATGTTTTAATCCGACGCCGCATTTTACTCCGCTGGCACAAATGCAAACGCCGTTCTGCCCCGGTAAAAATTTGCCCGCAAACCTTGCGTTGTACACGCGCCTGCTTGTATTGAGCCAACGATTAAAAGCGGCAACTGCAATCGAATAAAAAAATTCTACCTCGTCTCGCTTTTATATTTTATAGGAACTCCCACTTTTTTACAGTATTCCTTAAATCGTTCCCATAATGGTATATCAGTTTTTCTTTTCGAAAACTCCGACGTGTCTGAAACGACTACGATATAGTTTGAAGATTTCGGTTTGACGCCAATCTCCACCTCGTAAACTCCGTGTTTGTAAGGGTTTTTTCTAAAGCGTTTTGAGGGGTAATACCCCTCCTTGCCCGCGTCTATGGTAAGCGAGCTGTAAAACAATTCGAGCGGCACTGCCGCAACGCCGGAGGAATCGGTGGTGGTTATAAAATCGTCCACCTCAAAAGCCGACGTGCGCTGCTGTACAAGAACCATCGCGTTAGATACGGGCTTTTTTGTCTTGCGGTCTCTCACAACAATTTTTGCGTCTATGACGGCAGGTTCGCCGTAAGTGCAAACTATCGTATTCCTACGTCCGAAATAGTCGCTCATTTCCTCGGCTATGGCCGCGCTTTCGGCATCGTCCGGAAAGGGCCTGAAAAATTCCACCTTCGCTAAACGGCAGTTGTGTTTTCCCTCTTTTTTCAATTTTATTTCCGTTTCGACAATACCGCCTCTTTCAATCTCTCCCGCCCATTCGGAAGAGCGGGCCACATCATATCCTTCCTTTCCCGCGAGAATAAACAGCCCCGAATGGTAGCCGTCTATCGAAACTTTCCCGTTTTCGTTTGTCCTGAGCAACGCGCAGCCGGCAAACGGGTCGGGCGAATCCGACGATGCCGCATAAACAAATGCTCCCGAAACGGGATAACCCGTATCGGCATCGCGCACGGAAACAATTTTATGCCGACTTTGGCAGCCGGCAAGAACGATTGCGGCGGCAAACGCCGAAAAAATTAAGTTTAATTTCACTTCACAAGTCCCGTTCCATCAATTTATATTTTATTGAAAATCCGCCTCCGACCCACATTTCGCAGTACAGCGCAAGCATAACTTTTTTGCCGCAATATCCCGAAAAATACGGTATCGCTATAATTGAAATATTTCAAGAATATGCGAGGTGTCGCCGCCGGGCACTAATTTCAAAGATATAAAAGGCAAATTTGACTTTAGAGCAGACTATAAAAGTTGCGTCAAGTATTTTTATAAACGACCAAAGTTCCGCATGCAGTTTGCCAAAAACCCCTTACCGGTCGCGTTCTTTTCCCGCGGCTGCAACCAAAAATCGCATATTTATCACCTTGACAACATTCAAAACCGAAACATAATTTCATCTATGAAAAAATATATGGATATGATGGACATAAAACCAATTATTTTTACTTTAGCGGCATTGTTTTCAACTGCGGTTTTTGCCGACGTGCAGACCGCCAAAGTTTCGGACAAACTTAAAGCCGCATGGGATTCTCCCGCTCTGCGCGAACAAATCGACGCCGGAATAAAGGCGAACCGCATGAGCGATTTCATATTGAAATTCAGAACGCCGAATGGTCCGTGGACATACGACGACAAAAAGGTTTCAAACGTCAAAGTCGAGCTTGTCAAACACGACTTTCTGTTCGGGTGCAACGCCTTTCTAATCGACGGCTTCCGAAACGCAGACGGAACGAAAAACGAACAGGAGTGCGACAAATACGGCGAAACTTTTGCAAAAATATTCAACTTCGCCACATTATCGTTTTATTGGCCCGAAATAGAGCCGCGCGAAAACTATTGGCGCTTTGCAAAAGACAGCGAATACATATACAGGCGGCCCGCCGGCGACACCTCGGTTGAATTTTGCAAGAAATATGGGCTGACCGCAAAGGGACACTGCCTCGTGTGGAACGTAAACAAGTGCCACGGACAGCCCGACTGGGCGGTGGAAGCGCGCGACGCCCAATTCTATAAGAAATCGCAGCTTAGAAATATGCGAGAGATAGCTAAACGCTATGGCGACTTTATAAAAATATGGGACGTTGTAAACGAATCGGGCTCATACAGAAACGAGCCGGCAATGCAGTACGACGACTATATATATCAAGCCTTTAAGGAAGCTGAAAGGGTATTCCCCGGCGACGTTGTCCTAATTAACAACGAAACCGACCAAGCGTTTTCCCAAGCCATCAAAGACGACTATACAGGGCGTTTCTTTCAAACAAACAACTATCTGATAGCCAAAGGCGCAAAGCTCGACGCCATCGGCATACAATACCATGTTTTCTCGGAAAAACGCTGGCAGGATATTCTTGACGGGAAAATAGAGCAACCCGAATTCTTCCTTTCGGCCTTAGACTTTTTCGCCAAACAGAAACGCCCCATACATATCACAGAAATAACGATACCCTCCATGGGGGAGCACGGAGAGGACAACCAGGCGTTCTGGATAGAAAAACTTTACAGCCTGTGGTTCAGCCATCCGTCGGTCGAAGCCATAACATGGTGGAATCTCGTCGACGGAACGGCCGCAAGCGGAGAGGACAAATGGAAGGGCGGCCTTGTAAACCGCGATTTCTCGCCCAAAAAAGCCTACAAAGTTCTCGACAATCTCATAAACGAGAAATGGCACACTTCGGTCTCCTTTGACGAGGAGGGCTCGAATTTTCACTTTAGGGGTTTTTACGGAACATATAAAGTGACATACACAATCGACGGCAAAACGGAATCGCAACTTGTCCGCCTTTCAAAGGGGACAAGGGTAAGACCCGTTTTTGTCAAATAACAAAAAACGAAAAAAGCGGAGCCGAAACGCTCCGCTTTTTTATTTGCCAAATTCAAGGCTATAACTTGCGCGGCGCCTTTCAAAGGCGGCTCGCAGACTCCGGCGCGGGAAAGTTTTTCATCTAAACGCAAGTTCGCGCGGGCGCAATATCGGACGCCCACGCCATCAGTGGCGCGCAAAAGTGCGCATCAATTCCCACGCTACTGGGAAACTTCAACGTTTTTAGTCACGCCGTCAATAGTCACCTTAAATTTGCTCGTACCCGGAACAGCCGCGGCTTTCGGCTTTCTGTCGGCAGGCGACTTGAGCTTGAAGGCATCGCGCGGCTTTGTGTACAAATCTTCAAGCTGCTGCGGGAACATAGCGTATATCACGCAATGCTCGTCGTCGTCCTTGAGCCCCTTCGAGCGCAGCTGCTTGCGCAAATCCTCCATGCCTGGCTTTTTCAAGTCAGCGGGGCGGCAGGAAATCGGCTCCTTCCCCGAAATCTTTCTCGCCAGCTCTCTCACTTCCGGATCGACCGGAGCTGGAGTCTGCCCGTAATACCCCAAAGCTATGTCCATGGCCTGCGGCGTAAACATTTTCCACCGCCCGAACTTGACGTTCATCATGGCCTGCGTCCCGACAATCTGGGAGGTGGGCGTCACAAGCGGAATCCACCCGAGTTTTTCGCGCACATACGGAACCTCGGCGAATACCTCCTCGAACTTGTCCTCCATCTTCTGCTCCTTGAGCTGGACGCGGAAATTTGAAAGCATGCCTCCGGGCACCTGGTAGATAAGCGCGTCGGTGTCGATAACCTCGTTTTTCGGGTTTTCGTAAAATGCAAGCTCGTCGTATATTTTTTGAAAAATGCTTCTGAGCTGCGCAAGCTTCTTTAAATCGTAGCCGGGCTTGCGCGGATGCCCGTCGAGCATGGAGAGCATTCTTGCGGTATCCGGCTGCCCGGTCCCGTTCGCAAACGGCGCAATCGACGTATCGACCGCGTCCACGCCCGCATCGATTGCCGCATAATAAGTAGGCGCACCCATTCCTGCGGTTTCGTGCGTGTGTATTATGACGGGTATTTTGATATTGTCCTTGAGCCCTTTGACTATCTTGTATGTAATATAAGGAGGCACAAGGCCCGCCATATCCTTGATTACGACGGCCGAACAACCCATGTCCTCAAGCTGCCCGCCGAGTTTTACAAAACTTTCCACCGTATGCACCGGGCTTTTTGTATAGCAAATTGTCCCGTGGGCCTCCTTGCCGACCGCGTTCACGGCCCGTATGGAACATTCCATATTGCGGGGATCGTTCAGGGCGTCGAAAATTCGGAATATATCCATGCCGTGCTTCGCCGAAGTCCTTACGAACGCCTCCACGACGTCGTCGGGGTAGTGCGCATACGCCACCATGTTTTGCCCCCTGAAAAGCATCATGTGCTTTGTTTTGGGGCACGCTTTCTTTAGCGCGTCGAGGCGGTCGAACGGAAACTCTCCGAGAAAGCGAAGCCCCGAGTCTATTGTGGCTCCGCCCCATGTTTCGAGGGCGCCAAAGCCCATGCTATCGAGAATGGGACACGCCGGCAACATCATGTCGGTGGTCATGCGCGTCGCCGCAAGGGACTGGTGGCCGTCGCGGAGAACTGTATTGTTAAATACTACGGGTTTCATTATTGTGCTTTTTTGGATATTTTAGACTTTTACTTTCATGTAAAGTTTGCAAAAATCAGAACTCTGCGGCGGCTTTGTGCCTGCCGCAATTCGCAGTGATTTGAAAAATCCATATTTGCCATAATTTCAAGGAAAAAATTTTTAAAGTGAAGGTCTATATACGCACGTACGGATGCCAAATGAACGACCGCGATTCCGAGGATATTGCGGCGCAGTTCATTGAGCGCGGATGGGAAATCACCGAAGACGAAACACAGGCCGACGTCGCCGTGGTAAACACATGCGCCGTGCGGGAACAGGCCGAACTGAAGGCTATCGGAAAACTCGGACATCTGATATGGCTGCGAAAACCTATCGACGCCGATTTTCCCATTGTGGGAGCAGTCGGTTGCATGGCCCAAAACAGGGGCGCGGATCTCGTAAAGCTGATGCCCGACATCGACTTTGTTGCGGGTACCCGCCAAACACACAGAATCGCAGAAATCGCAATCGACATCTTCAATAAAAGAAAAGCCGGCATAGGCCACCCAAAACTTCCCAAAGGCGCAAAGCGCACGCCTAAAACAAGCGCCGCGGCGGTGGACATATCCGACAACCTTCAATCGCATCTCTATATAAACAAGCATCTTCCCGCTCCAAGTTCAAAACGCGCCTGCGCGTTCATATCAATAATGCAAGGGTGCCAGATGAACTGCTCGTATTGCATAGTTCCCAAAGTGCGCGGGAAACAAAGGTCGAGACCGCTTGAAGACATCGTTTCCGAAGCTAAGCGCCTCGCCGATTCAGGGGTTAAAGAAATTACCCTTTTGGGACAAGTTGTAAACGCTTTCGGGCGCGATTCCGAAAACGCAAAAGACCCTGCGGCATTTACCCGCCTTTTGCGCGCAATCAACGATATTGACGGCATTGAACGCATCAGGTTTACCTCTCCGCACCCGTCGTATTTCGGTGACGACCTCATAAACGCTTACGCCGAATTGCCCAAATTGTGTGAATATGTGCATCTTCCAATGCAGTCGGGCAGCGACACCATACTCAAAGCCATGCGCCGGCCCTATAAAATATCGAGTTTTCTAAAGATTATAGACAAGCTGCGCGACCGCAAACCGAATATTTCCATATCAACAGATGTAATTGTCGGCTATCCGAACGAAACCGACACCGATTTCGAACAAACACGCCAAGCCTTCAAAACAGCCGGTTTCGATATGGCTTTTATATTCAAATATAGTCCCAGAATGGGAACGGAATCTGCAAGGTTGCCGGACTCCGTGCCGGAGGAAGTCAAGGAAATGCGCAACCAGATATTGCTCGGCGACCTTGCCGAACAGTCGATGCGCTATCACGACAAATTTATAGGAACCACCCAAGAGGTCCTTGTTGAGTCTGCCGCAAAGCGCGGCGAAAACCTTTTCATGGGAAGAACGCGAACCCATAGAAAAGCAATTTTTAGAGCCTCACCCGACGACATTGCAAAACTTGTCAACGTTAAAATAAACAGCATTACCGTCACGGCTCTTGAAGGCGAAATCGTGTGAAGCCTTGATATTTACCGCATTTTTACGATAAACACCGAATGTTGAAATTTAGGCCAATTAACATCGCCGACAAAAAGTTTTTCGAACTTGCCGCGTCCGAGAACCCCGTTGAAAGCTGCGAGCAAACGTTTGCCGTAAATTATGTCTATTCAGAAAATTACAAAACTCAAATTGCGCTCTGGAACAACAGGATAGCCGTTTTAAAGCCCAAGCACGGCATTTTGCACTATCCTATAGGCAAGCCCGCGAATCTGGACGAACTTGTTTCATACGTGCGCGAAGCCGACGAATCCGGAATAAAATTCGACTACCTATACGACGTTCCGCCTAATTATTCCGAAAAATTCCCGGCCGTGCGCGATTTTTTCGACATAGTGGAAAACGACGGCGATTTTGACTACATATACAGCCTCGAATCCTTAAAAAACATGAAAGGCCCCCTGCTTCGCAAAAAGCGCAACCACATAAAACATTTTGAAAAGCAAAATCCGAATTGGACATGCGAAGAAATAAGCCCTCTCAATATCGACCAAGCGGCGGACTTTGCGCTTGAAAACGCCGCCGATTTTGAAAAGTGCGCTCTCTCCAAAGCTTTTCAGGAATTTGACGCGATAGGGCTCGGTGGATTGATTTTGCGTTCCGATTCGCATAGAATCGTCGGATTCGCCGCTTTCGCCCGCATGCCCTGCGAAACTTTCGACGTTATTTTCGAAAAATCGGATAAGTCGTTCGACGGCTCAGCCCAAATGCTCGTCCGCCTCGAAGCCGAAACCCTTTCCTCGAAAGGCGCGACCTTTATGAACCGCGAACAGGACTTCGGCGAACAAAACCTAAGGCAGGCGAAAAGGTCTCTCGACCCTGTGAGAATGTATAAAAGGCTGTCGCTGGTGCCCCGATTTTTATGAAAGAAAACATTACAATTAGAGAGTTGAGTCCCGAAGACGAAGGCGTCGAAAACGGCGTAGCCCTAATATATGAACATGCGGGTTGGTTGGAATCCCCTGCAAAAGACCTTTCACTTATAAAACGCGCCCTTAAAAATTCGCACTGCTGTTTCGGCGCATTCTGCGGCAGCGAAATGGTGGGTTTTTTTAGGGCTATATCCGACGGCGTCGGCGATGCGTACCTTCTGGAGCTGTTCGTGGAGCCGCCGTTCAGGCGCATGGGAATAGGCGAAATGCTTTGCGATTCAATTGTAAAACGCCTAAAACGCGACGGCATAAACTGGATTACATGCATATCCACACCCGAAGCCGCCGGTCTGTATTCAAAAATCGGAAAAAATATGGACGGACACAAACCGTTTAAATTTTAAAAAAAAGCTCCAAAAAAACGGCAAAAATTCCGCTGCGGCAGGCTGTTTCAAGTTTCTAAAAGGCAAAGAAACGACCGCATTGGCTTAGCAACCGCAAGCGGCGCCGGTTATTGCACGGTTGTCTCGAATCCGGCGTCCCTGAAAATTTCAACCGCATGCAAACGCTGCACATCAGAAATCTCCGCGGACGAATCCAACCTGTACGGCAGGCCTAAAGCGCGCCATTTGCGCACTCCCAGCGTATGATAAGGCAACAAGTCCACGCGCGACACCGAAGGATACTTTTTTAAAAAAGACGCCAGAAGTTCGAGATACGCCCTGTCCGCCGATATGTCGTTAATAAGAACCACTCTTATGTGAATTTCTTTCCCCAACTTGTCGAGAAAGCCGAGAAATTCCAGAACCCTCCCGTTTGATTTTCCCGTAAGCCTTCTATGAACGGCGTCGTCGAGATGCTTTATGTCGAGCAAAAACAAATCCGCAAGCTCCACCGCCCCGCGCACGTCCGAAATATTTTCGACATAGCCGCATGTATCCACCGCCGTGGAAACTCCTTCCCTCTTTAAAATTCCGAAAAGTTCCTCCAAAAATAGCGGCTGGAGAAGCGGCTCTCCCCCCGAAGCGGTAAATCCGCCTCCGGAAGCGTCGAAAAACTCCTTGTACCTCAGAACGTCCGCGGCAACCTCGGCCGCCGACCGCGAGGAAAATTGAGGCGAGGCCCACGTGTCAGGGTTATGGCAAAACGCGCATCTTAGAGGGCAGCCCTTCATAAACAGGACATACCTTATTCCGGGGCCGTCCAAAGCCCCGAGAGTTTCAACCGAATGTATCTTAGCCGATGCCATGCCCCAAAACGATTTCCCAATTAACCGCCGGGCGCAACAAAAACGCGCCAACGGCGCGCCCGGAATATATCCCCCAAACTACCCCTAAAACTTGGAATGGAAGGTTCTCGATATTACATCGAGCTGCTGAGGCTTGGTAAGCTTTATAAAATTGACCGCATATCCGGAAACGCGGATTGTAAGCTGGGGATATTTCTCGGGATGTTCCATCGCATCTTGCAGCACCTCGCGCAAGAGAACGTTCACGTTCAGGTGCTGCCCGTGCTTGGACATATAGCCGTCGATAAGCCCGCACAAGTTGGCAATCCGCTCGCGTTCAGACTTACCGAGGGAATCCGGAAGAATGGAGAACGTGTTAGATATGCCGTCTTTGGCGTGTTCAAAGGGGAGTTTTGCCACCGAACAGAGGGACGCCAGCGCCCCGCTCGAATCGCGCCCGTGGAACGGATTCGCCCCCGGCGCAAAAGGCACTCCCCCCTTGCGCCCGTCGGGCGTATTCCCGGTTTTTTTCCCGTAAACGACGTTCGAGGTGATTGTCAGAATCGACTGCGTTTGGACTGCGTTCCTGTAGGTCGGAAGCTTGCGGATCTTGTCCATAAATCTCTTGACGAGATTTGCCGCTATGGAATCGACGCGGTCGTCGTTGTTGCCGTATTTCGGGAAATCGCCCTCTATTTCAAAATCGACGGCTATGCCGCTTTCGTTGCGCACGGGTTTTACCTTCGCGTATTTTATTGCCGAAAGGGAATCGACAACGACGGAAAATCCGGCTATGCCGCAGCCAAGCTTCCGCACGACGTCCTTTTGCATAAAGGCCAGCTGCGCCTTTTCATAGTAGTATTTGTCGTGCATATAGTGAATGATGTTGAGGGCGTTTACATATGTGCGGCTGAGCCAATCCATCATTTTGTCGAACTTTTTGCACACTTCGTCGTAGTCGAGATACTCGGAAGTTATCGGCTCCATACCTTTGGCCACAAGCACGCCCGACTTCTCGTCGACCCCGCCGTTGATGGCGTAAAGAAGGGCCTTCGCCAAATTCGCCCTTGCCCCGAAAAACTGCATTTCCTTGCCGATTACCATAGGAGACACGCAGCAGGCTATGCCGTAATCGTCGCCGAAAGCGGGCCGCATAAGGTCGTCGTTCTCGTACTGTATGGCTGAGGTCTCAATCGACGTTTTCGCGCAAAAATCCTTGAACCCCTCGGGCAGCCTGTTTGACCACAGCACGGTGAGATTCGGTTCCGGAGCGGGGCCGAGATTGCAAAGCGTATGCAGCATTCTGAACGAATTTTTAGTCACGAACGTGCGGCCGTCGTCGTTCATTCCCCCTATCGATTCGGTGACCCACACGGGATCTCCGCTGAAAAGTTCGTTGTATTCCGGAGTGCGAAGGAATCTCACCATGCGGAGCTTTATCACAAAATCGTCTATGATTTCCTGCACTCCGGTTTCGTCTATCGCCCCGCGCGCAAGATCGCGCTCGGCATATATGTCGAGAAATGTGGTGACGCGCCCGAGCGACATCGCCGCCCCGTTCTGGTCTTTTACCGCCGCAAGGTACGCAAAATAAACCCACTGCACGGCCTCCTTAAAATTTTTTGCCGGGCCAGAAATATCTATGCCGTAAAACGACGCCATTCTCCGCATGGCTTCAAGCGCCCCTATCTGCTCGGAAAGCTCCTCGCGCTCCCTTATGACGTCGGAATCCATCAGCGCCGAATCGGATTCGGATTTTTCGCGCCTCTTATCCTCCAGCAGAATGTCTATGCCGTACAAAGCCAACCTGCGATAGTCACCTATGATGCGCCCGCGGCCGTAGGCGTCGGGAAGCCCCGTAATTATGGCGCTTTTGCGCGCCGCGAGAATGTCGGGAGTGTACGCCTGATAGACGCCCTCGTTGTGCGTCTTGCGGTATTTTGTAAATATCTCCCTGACGCGCTCGTCCTCCTTCAGCCCGTAAGCCTCGCAGGACGAATGAACCATGCGGTATCCGCCGTAGGGCATTATCGCCCTTTTTAGGGGCGCGTCGGTCTGAAGGCCGACGATAATCTCCGCTTCCCTGTCGATATACCCGGCCTTGTGCGAATCTATCGCCGACGGCGTCGAAACGTCGGCGTCGAGACAGCCGTTCTTTTCAATTTCCTTTTTCATCAGAGACAAAACCTTGTCCCAAACCCTTTTCGTCCGCTCCGTTGCTGGAGACAGAAACGACGCGTCTCCGGAATACGGAGTGTAGTTGAGTTTTATAAAGTCAATTATGTCAACAGACTGCGTCCATTTGCCGGCCTTAAAACCGTCCCATGCGTGTTTTGCGTTTTCTATGTTCATCGAAATTCCCATTAAAATTTTGGCGGAAAAATATAAATAAATGCCTCCGTTTGTAATGGCAAAATTTCCCTTGTAAACTAAAAAGCACCGCAAAAAACAAATCTTTATGCCGGCACAAAATTTGAAAACCGTTTTTTTCTTGAAAACCGCGAATTTTCCAACATTGTCAAAGGAAGTTGCCGAGCAATTTTAGCTCGTAATTATTATACAATAGCCTTAATTGATATGATGCATAACATGAAAAAGTTGTTTTGGGGAATGTTATTGGCCATCTGCCCGATGGCGCTATGCGCCTCCCAAGAGGCGGGGAAACCTTACGATACCACAGTCGGGGAATTTTTTTCCAATCCCGTCGGATACTCCCTCGAAAACCTGGCGTTTTCGTGGAAGCTTCCCGCCGGAGGCGAAAACGTAAAACAAACTGCCTACCAGATTGTGGCGGCAAAATCTCCGGAAGCGCTCGATTCGAGCCCGCTTTGGGACAGCGGCAAGGTACTCTCCGACAAATCAGTAAAGATTCCCTACGGCGGAGAACCTATAAAATCGCGCGACCGCATTTACTGGCGCGTAAGATATTGGGACGCCGACGGCAAGGTTTCGGAATGGTCGGACGCCGCGTTTTTCGAAGCAGGCCTTCTTAACAATTCCGATTGGAAGGGAAAATGGATATTCTCCCCCGAACCTCTTCTCAATTATGAAGAAACCCTAAACAGGCCGACTTTTAAAACAAAAGTGACCTCGAAATATGTTCCCCCTGCATATTTCCGCAAAGAGGTCGAAACGGACAAAACCGCAGTATCGGCGCGTCTTTATGTCACATGCCGAGGAATTTTCCAATTCTACGTCAACGGGAAGAAAGTCGGCAAAGACTACTGGGGAACCGGCTGGACCGACTACAATAAAAGGATTCAAACCAACACATACGATATAACCGACATGCTCTGGAGCGGCAAAAATACGTTTGCTGCCGTGATAGGAAACGGCTGGTATTCGGGGCGCATCGGATTCTCAAACAAAGACGTAAGGGGAAGATACGGTGACCGTCCGGAACTGCTGGCGCAAATAGAAATAACGTACGACGACGGCTCGACAGAAACCATTGCAACCGACTCTACATGGAAATATTCGTACGGCCCCATACTGTTTTCCGACATATACGACGGCGAAATTTACGACGCCCGCCGCGAAATGCCAGGCTGGAATAAAAACGGCTTCGACGACTCTGCATGGAAAACACCGTCCGAAAAAAGCGTCGGGAGCGCCCCGCTTCTTGAACCGCGCAGAAACCAGCCGATTGTCGTAAAAGATGTCCTCAATGCCGTTTCCGTCAGGAAAGTTGCCGACGGCGCGTACATATTCGACATGGGGCAAAACATGGTCGGGTGGGCGCGCATAAAAATACCTGCAAAGAACGGCAGAACCGTAAAATTGCGCTTCGCCGAAATGCTAAACAAAGACGGAACACTATATACCGACAACTACCGGAGCGCCGTAAGCGAAGATTTATACACGAGCGCCGGGGGATTCATGCCCGACGAATGGGAGCCTCTTTTTACATACCACGGATTCAGATACGTCGAAATAAGCGGGCTTTCGGACAACGCAAAGCCACAGGCCGATTGGGTCAAAGGCGTAGTTCTGTATAACGACATGCCCCTCATAGGCTCGTTCTTTTGCTCGAAACCGAAAGTAAACACGCTTCAAAACAACATACAGTGGGGCCAGCGCGGAAACTTCTTCTCAACCCCGACCGACTGCCCGCAGCGCAACGAAAGGCTCGGCTGGGCAGGCGACGCCCAGGTATTCTGTCCGACGGCGGCCTTCAATATGGACGTGTCCGGATTCTTCTCGAAATGGACGCTCGATTTGGCGGACACCATCAAAAACGGCGGAGCCCCCGCACACGTTGCCCCGGACATCGGCTGCGGAACCGGCAGCGCCGCATGGGCCGACGCCATGGTAATATGCCCGTGGGAAATATATATGGCCTACGGCGACAAAAAGATTCTCGAGAAAAATTATGCCGCAATGAAGTCGTGGATCGAATTTATGAAGCGCGAATCGAAGGGTCTCATACGCCCCGCCAAGGGTTATGGCGACTGGCTGCAGCCAAACGGCAAAAGAGACTCCTCCGCCTCGGACGCCCCGAAAGACCTCATCGGAACGGCATATTTCGTCCGCTGCTGCGACCTGATGGAGCGCATAGCAAAAATACTCGGCAAAGAGGCCGACGCAAAATATTTCGCCGCTTTGGGAAAGGACGTCCGAGCGGCATTCAACGCGCAATATGTATCTGCCGACGGCACTGTAAAAAGCGACTGCCAAACGGCGTATTTGCTCACATTGGCTTTCGACATAGCCCCCGAAAATCTCCGCCAAAAGATTTTCGCAAAACTCGTAAAGGCCATAGAGCGCGACGGCAACCGCCTAAATACCGGCTTTGTCGGAACTCCGCTTTTAAACCCCGTGCTAACGCGGTTCGGCAGAATAGACTTGGCCTACATGTTAATCAACAACGAGAAATATCCGTCGTGGCTCTATCCGATAAACCAGGGCGCCACCACTATGTGGGAGCGATGGAACAGCTACTCTCACGAGCACGGTTTCGGCAGCGCGGGAATGAACTCGTTCAACCATTACGCATATGGGGCAATCGGGCAGTGGATGTACAAGGACGTGGCCGGGTTGTGGTACGACGAAAACAATCCCGGATATAAAAACATTCTGTACGCGCCCAAACCCGGAGGCGGCTTTACGTTTGCGAACGCCTCGCACGAAACACCATACGGAACGGCTTCGTCGTCTTGGAAGATTTCCGACGGCGTCATGGAGTGGACGGTCGTGATTCCGCCGAACGCCACCGGCACAATCGTATTCCCCACAAAGAATATCAAAACCATACGCATAAACGGACATCCCTTGGCTGAAAGCGCTATCAGTTTCGACGGGGGGTTCCCGTCCTTACAAGGCGTCGGAAGCGGAACGTACGATATTCTTCTGCGGCCGATGTAATTTGGGCGGCTTCCGAACAGCCCGAAATTATGGGTGCCATAATGCGGGCGTTCGGGAGATCTTTCAAACTTCAAATACCGTACGCGCGCCTAAAGGCGGAAAAGCGCAAGTTTGCGGTCCTGCGCAGACAGTTCCGTGCGGGCAAAAAACGAGCGCATTCTTTAAATATACCTTACCGCGCATTTGCATAAAAAATGCCATGGGCGCCCCCAGAAATCCCCGCGGCTTAAACGGCTCAAAAATCCCTTTGAATCCGACAAAAGCGACGCCGCGGGGAAAAACGCCCGCGAACG
>CALXLM010000033.1 GCA_944389195.1 uncultured Opitutales bacterium | reverse complement strand
GAAAATTCGACTATGCAGCATCCGGCAAATTCCCCGGCCTTACGCTACCCGACGAAAGCTACCACGGGCTTGTCTATACCGAATCGTTCGGCAGGGCGGCTTTTCTTGCAAAGGCGCGCACGCATGTCATGCGCGATTTCGGAATGATGATGTCTCCGATGAACGCGTGGATTACAAATATGAATCTGGAAACGCTCGCCTTGAGAATGGAGCGCCACAGCTTCAACGCGCAAAAAGTAGCGGAATTTCTCGAATCGCATCCGAAAGTAGAATGGGTGAACTATCCGGGACTCGAAAGCTCTCCGGAACACTCCCGCGCAAAAAAGTATCTCAAGGCGTGCGGGGGCGTCATGACTTTCGGGCCCAAAGGCGGAAGGGCCGTCGCCGAAAAGCTTATGAACGAGCTGAAGCTTGCCGCCATCGTATGCCATGTTGCCGACGCCAGAACGGGAGTTCTTCATCCGGCAAGCACAACCCACAGGCAGCTTTCCGAAAAGGAACAGGCGGAAACGGGTATTCTGCCAGAACTGATACGCCTGTCTGTTGGCATTGAGCACGTTGACGATATCATCGCAGACCTCGATACGGCTTTGGCAAAAATTTAAAGTCGGAACGCCGCCAATATTAAAATTAACGCTTCTTTCGCGGCAAACGGCAGGCGCGCAAAAATCAAACGCCGCCGGGCGGCTCTATCCCCACGCGCTCGAAAGTAGTGCGCGAAAAGCCCGCCGTTATCAGCTCCAACGCCTCTTTGGATGTAAGACCGCGCTGATTCATGTAGAATATCTCGTCGGGATCGGGCTTTGAAACAGTACAGCCGTGCGAACACTCGACGTCGTTCGCCATAATCTCCAGAATGGGCGACGCCTGCGTTTTCGCGGAATCGGAAAGCGAAAGCGAACGGCAGCTTTGGTACGCCTTTGTCTTCTGTGCGCCCGCATCGACGCGCACGAGCCCCGAAAACGCCGCCTTTGAAGAATCATCAACTACGCATTTAACTGCGAGATTGCTGCTCGAACCGCCGGCTTTGTGCATCTGGGACGTGCGAAGGTCGTGCGTTATGCCGCCGGACGATTTCACGAGCGCGCGAATGTCCGCATCGACGCCCGCGCCTAAAATCGAAAAATTGCGCTCGGCCCGCGAAGGCGACAAGCCGAACTCGGCGTAAGCGTCGATTATTTTTGCATTTTCGGGAAGCGAAAAGTCGTCGCGCAGGTAGGAGTGCGCGGCTTCGCCGGAATATTTGAACGTCGCAAGCTCCAAAGACGAGTTTTTGCCGAGAAAAAATCCGAACATCGAAACTCCGAACGAACCTCCACTGACTGCGAACGACCTTACCAGCCTGAGCCTCGAATTGTCGCCTATCTTGAAAATGGCCGACCCCGCCGAAAGGCCCAGCTTAGAAACGACCGCCATCTCTATTTCTACATCTGCCCCGTCGGGTACAACCACCATCGCCCCGTTTTCGGCGCGCGAAGCCGCAAGCGTATCGAATTTGCCCGCAGCCGAAAAGAAAAGTTCCGAAACGCATCGGGGGTATTTTTCCGCCGCAACCCCCATCGGCAAAACTTCGACGCACTCCGGCGCGCCCGACGAAACGAGCTGCCCGTCAAACAGCGCAAGCGCTCCGCCTTTCAATGCCTTTCTTTCCACGTCCAAAACCGCCCCGCATGGTTTCGAGTGCGGAACAGCCCCCGAAAAGTGGGGAAAAAGCGCATCGGCGCTCCATGCTTTTAAATCGGCGAAACGCCAATATTCGTCCTTTTTGTGCGGGAACGGAATGTCGGCAAAACGGGCTTTCGCCCCCGACGAAATATCGCAAAGCAAACCCGGCTTCATCCGACAGCCCCTTCCATTTGAAGCTCTATAAGCCTCTTAAGCTCCACGGAATATTCCATTGGGAACTCCTTTACAAGGTCGTTTACAAAACCGTTTACCGAAAGGCTTACAGCCTCGTTTTCGCTCAGCCCGCGCTGGCGCATGTAGAAAATCTGTTCCTCGCTAAGTTTCGAAACGCTCGCCTCGTGCTGAACGCTGTTATTGTCTCCGGAACAGACGATTGCCGGATAAGTGTCGGTACGAGAATTCGAATTTATTAAAAGAGCGTCGCACTCGGTATTGTTTTTGCAGTTTTTTGCGGTATCGGGCATATATACCAACCCCCTGTACGAAGCGCGTCCGCTTCCTATGCTCACAGACTTCGACAATATGTTCGACGTAGTGCCGTCAGCCAAATGCATCATTTTTGCCCCCGTATCCTGATGCTGGTTGTTATTGGCCAAAGCTATAGAAATAACCTCGCCCTTCGCTCCGGCGCCTTTCAGTATAACTGCGGGATATTTCATCGTGATTCCGCTGCCGATATTGCAGTCAACCCACCTTATTTGAGCGCCCTCTTCCGCCACCCCGCGTTTGGTCACCAGATTGAAAACGTTGTCCGACCAATTCTGCACCGTGACATATTGAATTTTTGCCCCCTTTAACGCGACAAGCTCCACTACTGCCGAATGAAGCGTTCCTGTCTCGAAGCGCGGCGCAGTGCAGCCCTCCATATACATTAATTCCGCGCCTTCGTCGGCTATTATCAGCGTGCGCTCGAATTGCCCGAAACTTTCGGCGTTTATTCTGAAATACGCCTGAAGCGGCTGCTTGACATGCACTCCCTTGGGAACGTAAATGAAACTTCCGCCCGAGAACACGGCGCTGTTTAACGCGCTAAATTTGTTGTCGCCGGTGGGGATAACCCTTCCGAAATATTTGCGGAATATCTCAGGATACCGCTTCAAGCCTTCGGTAGAATCCACAAAAATTACGCCGTCCTTTTCGAGATACTCCTTCATATTAGAGTAAGCCGACTCCGAATCGAACTGTGCCTCCACTCCGGCAAGAAAAGCCCTCTCCTGTTCCGGAACTCCCAATTTTTCGAAAGTACGCTTGACGTCCTCTGGAACTTCGTCCCACGACCTCTTTTTCTTTGCGCCCTTCGCCAAATAGTATCTGATCTTCGAAAAATCCAAATCTTCGAGGCGCTTAGACGCCCAATGCGTCGGAAGCTCCATCGAATTGAAAACCTTCAACGCGTTCAATCTGAAATCGAGCACCCACTCGTCCTCGCCTTTAACCTTAGAGATATATCTGACGACGTCCGGGTTCAAACCGACGCCGGCATCGTAGGCATAGTCTTCCGCAAAGCTGAAATCGCCCACGCTTCTGTCGAGGTTTAAAGCCTCCATCGACTTTCCGGAAACGTTCTCCATCATTTTTCCTTCAGCCAGTCGTAGCCCTTTTCCTCGAGTTCGAGGGCAAGTTCCGCCCCGCCGCTTCGCACTATCCTTCCGCCGCTCATTACGTGGACGGCGTCGGGCTTTATGTATTCGAGCAACCGGTGGTAGTGGGTTATGAGAAGCATGCCGATATTTTCCCCGCGCGCGGCGTTTACGCCTTCCGAAACTATTCTAAGAGCGTCGATGTCGAGCCCGCTGTCGGTTTCGTCGAGTATTGCGAACGACGGTTCGAGCATCAGCATTTGAAGTATGTCGCAGCGCTTTTTTTCGCCTCCGCTGAAGCCGTCGTTAACGCTGCGCGCCGTAAACGAGCGCGGCATCTTAAGCGCGTCCATTTTTTCGTAAAGCCTTTTGTAGAATTCGACCGGATTGACGGGATCTTCCCCCAGGCGCCGGGCGTTGACGCACGCGCGTATGAAGTTGGCTATGCTTACCCCCGGTATCGACACCGGATACTGGAAGGCGAGGAAAAAACCTTTGCGGGCAATCTCGTCCGGAGCAAGCCCCACTATGCTTTCCCCGTTTAAAAGAACGTCGCCCGAGACTATCTTGTAGTCGGGGTGCCCCGCAACCGCCTTCGACAGGCTCGTCTTTCCCGTGCCGTTCGGCCCCATGATGGCGTGAACCTCACCTGCGGGCACAGAAATGCTCAACCCGTCCACGACCTTCGATTCGCCCACCGAAACGACCAAATCTCTTATCTCCAAACCGCGCATACCGCTACTTCTTCTTTCCCTCTGGCAGAAACGGCGCAACAAACTCCTGATGAAAATCGAAACCGTTTGCGAAGTCTTCAAGCTTGTCTTCGTCGGTTTTTCGGAGCGCCTGCGCGCGTATCATGTTAAAAACTATCTGTCCGATATCCTCTGTGGAGCGCACGCCCCACTCCTCAAAAAGCGTCATGGCCATGGGGCCGAACGTCTCGAGGGCGAAATCGCGCACGCCCTCCAAGAGTTCGGCCGCCGAAACGTGCCGCTCCGTTCTGCGGGGATCTTTTGCGCACGCGCGCTTTACGGTAAAATCGAGCGCCATGCGCACGAACACATAGGCCCCCACGCCGTACCGTTTGTCGTCCATCAAAATGGACTCTATTGTCTTTTGAAAATTTCTCATTCCGCCTTGTGTGTTATCGTAAAAAATCAAAAAACAAAAACTATGCCCCGCTTTCGCATTTCCAGCGCTTGGCATCGGCTTCGGTTTTATATTCCTGAAGGCTTTTAACCGTAAGCGGCCTGCTCTTTAAGGATTCGATTCCCCTAAGCGCGGCATATGCGCCCATAATGGTGGTTATCATGCAAACGCGCGAAAGCAGAGCCTCCTGGCGTATTTTATTCTCGTCTATGCGCGGGTTCATTCCAGAGGGAGTGTTTATGATTATTTGCATTTCGCCGTTCTTAATCATATCGACGACATTCGGCCTGGCGCCCTCGCTCAGCTTGTACGTCTTGGTGACGGGTATGCCCCTGTCCCTCAGGAAGCCAGCCGTGCCCGCCGTGGAATAAATGCTGAACCCCAGCTCGACGAATTTGCGCGCAATCTCTGCGGCGGCCTCCTTGTCGTGGTCCTTCACCGAAAGAAATATGTTTCCCGAAGTCGGAAGAGACGGCTGGGCGGCCATTTGGCTTTTGGCAAAGGCCATGCCCAAATCGTCCGCCAATCCCATAACCTCCCCCGTGGAGCGCATCTCGGGCGTCAGCATTATTTGGGAGCCCAAGAACCTCACAAAGGGGAAAACGCTTTCCTTAACGGCTATGTAGTCGGGAATAACCTCTCTGGTAAACCCGAGATCCGCAAGTTTTTCGCCCGCCATTACGCGCGCGGCGAGCTTTGCAAGCGGAACCCCTATTACCTTCGATATGAAGGGTATCGTCCGCGACGCCCTCGGATTGACCTCTATGAGGTACAATTCCCCCTTCTTTACGGCGTATTGGACGTTCATGAGCCCCACTACCTTCAGCTCTTTGGCGAGCGCATATGTGGCCTCCCTTACCTCCTTCAAAGTGTTTTCCTTAAGGGTGTGCGGCGGTATCACCATGGCGGCGTCGCCAGAATGGACGCCGGCGTATTCGATATGCTCGAGCATGCCGCCGATGACGGTCGTTTCGCCGTCGCATATTGCATCGACGTCCAGCTCTATCGCGTCTTCGAGAAATTTGTCGAGAAGCACGGGTTTTCCCGGGGCCGCGTCGAACGCCTCGCGTATCACGCGCTTCATATCGTCCATCTCGTAAACGATAAACATTCCCCTGCCGCCGAGCACGAAACTCGGCCTTAAAAGTATCGGGAAACCTATCTGCCCCGCAAGTTCGTAAGCCTGTTCGGGCGAAGTCGCTATCGCGTTTACGGGCTGCTTTAAATGCAGTTTTTCGAGTATTCGCTTGAATATCTGGCGGTCCTCCGCGGCGTCTATAGACTCCGGGGAAGTCCCGATTATGTTGACGCCGTTTGCCTTGAGTTCCGAAGCGAGATTCAACGGCGTCTGCCCCCCGAATTGCACTATCGCAGCGTCGCATTTCTCCTGGTTGTAAACCTCGAGGACGTCCTCAAGGGTGAGCGGTTCGAAGAACAGGCGGTCGGACGTGTCGTAGTCAGTCGAAACCGTTTCGGGGTTGGAATTTATCATCAGCGTTTCGTAGCCCGCCTCCCTCAAGGCAAACGACGCATGGACGCAACAGTAGTCGAATTCTATGCCCTGCCCTATTCTGTTGGGCCCTCCGCCGATTATCATGATTTTCCTCTTCGACGACGGCCTCAATTCGTTTTCAACACCGTATGTGGAATAATAATACGGGGTGTACGCCTCGAACTCGGCCGCGCAGGTGTCAACGAGCCTGTAAACCGTGTCGATGCCGAACTGCCGGCGAAGCTGCTTTATATTGCGTATTTTGGTTGAGCAAATGTGCGCTATCTGCTTGTCGCTAAAACCGGCCTCCTTCGCCCGCCGCAACAGATCCTCGGAAAGGCCGAACAGACCCGCGGATTCGAGTTCGCTCTCTATGTCCACTATGCCGCGTATTTGGCGGAGAAACCACATGTCTATGGCCGTGTATTCGCGGATTTCGTCATCGGACATTCCCGCCTTTATCGCATACCGAATGTAAAAAATGCGCTCGGCTGTAGGCTTGACCAATCCCTTGCGGATTTCGTTTAAATCAGTTATTTCGGACCCTCCGAATTTTCCGCCGCCGCCGAGGCCAAGCGTTCCGATTTCCATCGACCGCAAAGCCTTCTGGAGGGACTCCTTGAACGTCCTTCCGATTGCCATCGCCTCGCCAACGCTCTTCATGGACGACGTCAAAGTCTTGTCGCTGCCGGCGAATTTCTCGAAAGTAAAACGCGGTATTTTTGTGACCACATAGTCTATCGTAGGCTCGAAGCTCGCCGGGGTTTCGCGCGTAATATCGTTGCGGAGTTCGTCGAGGGAATATCCCACCGCCAGCTTCGCGGCAATCTTTGCAATCGGGAACCCGGTCGCTTTTGAAGCCAATGCGGAGCTTCTGGAAACGCGCGGGTTCATTTCAATCACAATCATTCTGCCGTTTTCCGGATTGACCGCAAATTGGATGTTCGAGCCCCCGGTTTCGACGCCTATCTCGCGTATTACCGCAAAACTTGCGTCGCGCATCAGCTGGTACTCCTTATCCGTAAGCGTAAGCGCGGGAGCAACGGTAATCGAATCGCCCGTATGCACGCCCATAGGATCGAGGTTTTCTATGGAGCAAATCACCACGCACTGGTCTTTGTGGTCGCGCATTACCTCCATTTCAAACTCTTTCCAGCCGAGAAGGCACTCCTCCACGAGAACCTCCGTTGCGGGGGAGGCGTCCAACCCGAAGGCCACCATTTTTTCATACTCCTCCCTGTTGTAGGCTATTCCGCCGCCCGTCCCTCCGAGGGTGAAGCTCGGCCTTATGATTACCGGAAACCTGTTCCATTTGTCAATCCACGCCATAGCCTCGCTTATTTCGTGGACGACAACGCTCTGGGGTATGTCCAAGCCTATCCTAAGCATAGCCTCGCGGAAAAGCTGCCTGTCCTCGCCCTTTTCAATGGCCTCCCGCTTGGCGCCAATCAGCTCCACGCCGTATTTGTCCAATATGCCGCGTTTGGCAAGCTCCAGCGAAAGATTGAGCCCCGTCTGACCGCCGAGTGTGGGCAAAAGCGCGTCCGGGCGCTCCCTGTCTATAATTTTCTCAAGCACTTCCGGGGTGAGCGGCTCTATATAAGTTGCGTCCGCAAATCCGGGATCGGTCATTATCGTCGCGGGGTTGGAGTTTACAAGCACGACCCTATATCCCTCTTCCCTGAGGGCTTTGCAGGCCTGTGTTCCCGAATAGTCGAACTCGCACGCCTGTCCGATAACGATAGGCCCCGACCCAATTATGAGTATTGTCTTGATGTCAGTGCGTTTTGACATAGTTGTGCAAGAAATTTCGAGCGCAGCGCTCCTAAATAAAAATCTTTTGGAGGCTACACATATAGTTTCGGGGCGCAAGCAAAAACGTACCGTCCCCCGCTATGAAGGGGCCCGCCGAACGCCAGCTAAAAGCGGAGGAAAAATCGCCCGATTGAGCCTAAGCAGGCTTTTTTGTTTGAAATATCTGGCTTTAAATTAATAATGCCCCTCTTTCCCGATATTTTATAAAGCATTTAAACCATTAGTTTTCTTCAATATGATATACACATGCAGCGTTTGCGGATTTAAATACGACGAATCCAAAGAAAAAGTGCCGTTTAAAGATCTGCCCGACACATGGGCGTGTCCAGTTTGCGGAGTCGGCAAAAAGATGTTTAAGCCGGAAAATTCCGAATCGCCCGAAAGACAGCCCGAAGCTGCCGCAGAGCCGGCGGCGCAAACTGAGGGCGCTGCCATGTCGGAATTGCCCAAAACGCCTGAAACCGTTTCGGACGCGCTTGTCCAAACCCTTTCAAATTGGGGCGTTAAGTGGGTGTTCGGAATGGTCGGGCATTCCAACCTCGGGGCGGCAGAAGCGATAAGAAAACTCGCAGCAAAAGGCGAGATGCGATTCGTGGGAATACGCCACGAGGGTGCTGCCGCATTTGCGTGCTCCGCCTATGGAAAACTTACCGGGAAACCCGCCGCATGCATCACGATAGCGGGTCCCGGAGCCACAAACCTGATAACCGGACTTTACGACGCCAAACTGGACCGCGCGCCGGTCATAGCCCTTACCGGACAGGTTCCACTCTCCGAAAAAGGCCGGTACGCCTTCCAGGAAATAGACCTTGTAAAGTCTTTTGCCGACGTGGCGGGATACCAGGCGGAAATTTCCGACTCGTGCGACGCCGGTGAAACGGCATCGAGGCTTTGCAAAAACGCAATGCTGTCAAAATCCCCCTCGCAGGCGATTCTTCCAGACGACATGCAGACGCGCGCGATAAAGCCGGGGCGGAAAGCTGGATTCCCCGGGGCATTCAAAACGTCCGCAAAATCTGTTCCGCCCATTTCGGATGTACAAGCGGCTGCCGATCTGCTGCGGACCGCAAAACGCCCGATAATCGTCGTCGGGGAAGGCTGCGCCGAATCCATAGGCGCCGTGGCCGATTTCGCCGAACATTTTGCAATTCCATTCGCCACAACATACAGGGCCAAGGGGTTTTTGCCAGACTCCCACCAGCTTGCGTGCGGGGTAATCGGCGCGAGCGGAACCCAGGTGTCGGCAAAGATTGCCGGGGAATGCGATTTTATAATCGGGCTCGGCACTGGATTCAGCAGACATTCGATGATACCCGACGGCAAGCACATAATTCAAATCGACATTCGCCCGGAAGCGCTCGGGCGCCTAAAAAAAATCGACCTTGGAATTGTCGGAGACGTCGGACAAACTTTGCCGATTCTAAAAGAGCTGCTAAAAAATTCGGCGGCGTTCGAAGACAGGCGCGGACAAATAGCCGAAGAATGGAAATCGTGGCGGGCAGAAAAAGAGCGGCGCGCGGCCCGAAGCAGAATAGGCGCGATAGATGCCGCCGCAGTATGTGGCGCGCTTTCGAGGCATGTCCCGCCGAACGCCATAGTTTCAGTCGATGTCGGCAATGTGGCGTATTCGTACGGACGCTATTTCGAATCGAAAAACCAGCGCGCGCTGTTGTCGTTCTATCTCGGCTCCATAGGGGTCGGCCTTCCCGGTGCGATGGGCGCATGGTGCGCGGCGAACGAAAAGGGCGGGGTTTTTGAAGGTCGCCCGGTGGTGGCTGTCGTGGGCGACGGCGGCCTCGGACAATACTTGGCGGAATGGACGACCGTCGCAAAATACGGAATGGATATAAAGCTCGTCGTCTTCAATAATTCGGAACTTGCAAAAATATCGCTCGAACAGCGCAACGCCCATATGGAAGTTTGGGAAACCTCTCTGAAAAATCCGCCTTTTTCGGAATTTGCAAAACTTTGCGGAACAAAATCCTTGCGGATTTCGGATCCCGAGACTCTCGACGCCCAAATGGCTTCCGCAATGTCGGAGCGCGGGGCGGTGCTGATCGAAGTGGACGTCGCGCCCTAAACGTATGCCGGCGGCGCGCAAAAATTAAAAGCATTCATGCCGACACCGACGAAGGCATTCAGTTCCGGCAAGCCGAAAAACAAACAGGCGTTATGGATTTTTTCCGCCCCGGCAATATAGGAATTTAGAAGCGCCCCTTTGACGCTTTCCGGCCGTCCGGAAAAGCGCGAACGACGCGTTCGTTGGGAAGGGGTTTTCTTTGCTTGAAACGGGCGCGCGACGAGCTTAATATTGCGTCAATAATAATTATGTCCCGAAAACTGGAAATAGAAACAAAATACTTCAACAGGGAGCTAAGCTGGCTGGCTTTCAACCGCCGCGTGCTGAATTTGTGTTCGGAGCCGGCGTTTCCGATACTCGAAAGAATGCGCTTCCTTTCGATAGTAAGCAGCAACCTCGACGAGTTTTTCGAAATACGCGTCGCCGGGCTCGAACAGCAGCTCGAATCCGGTGTTCTTGACGTAGGCTTCGACGGGCTTGGACCCAGGGAACAGCTGCGGCGCATAAGCGTAATCACGTCGGCAATGACAGCCGACGAATATTCGTGCTGGACAAACGAGCTCATACCGGAACTGCGCCGGGAAAAGATATTCTTCAAGACCCCTCGCGAATGTTCCGCGGCCGAAAAGGAGTGGCTAAAAAGATACTTCGAATACGACGTATACCCGGCGTTGACGCCTCTTGCGGTGGACCCCGCGCACCCGTTTCCGCACCTTCGCAACAAAGGGCTTTATGTACTGCTTTCAATAGCGAATCCGGCGCAAAGGCGCGCGCCGAGCGACATCGCAATAGTCCCCGTTCCGCCGATTCTTTCGCGCGTCATACGCATAGACTCGAAAAAACCGGACGAAATACACCTTGTCTATCTCAGCGACACTATAAAGTATTACGCCGAACGGCTGTTTCCCGGATACAAAGTCCGCAACTCGGCAATATTTAGGATAACCAGAAACTCCGACCTGTATATAGACGAGGAGGAAACCGAAAACCTTCTGCAAACGATAGAAAACGAGCTGCACAACCGGCGCAAGGGCGCCGCCGTGAGGCTCGAAATAGAAGATTGCGTTTCGGATTCCGCGCTGCGCACGCTCGTTGAGGCGCTCGACCTCGACGAAAGTTTCATCTACCGCATACCGGCAAGCCCGCTAAACCTCGCTCGCCTTTCCGTCGCATACGACATGATAGACCGGCCCGACCTGAAATTCCCCCCCTACCGCCCGTCGATTCCGGAAGAATTTAAAAACTGCGACGACTACTTCTCACTCATACGCGAAAAAGACAGGCTGTTGCACCACCCCTACGAAAGCTTCTCCCCTGTTGAAGAGTTCATATCGAAAGCCGCGAAAGATCCCGACGTTCTGGCGATAAAACTGACACTCTACCGCACAAGCCACGGATCTCCGATAGTAAAGGCGCTCAAAGAAGCCGCAACAAACGGCAAGCAGGTCACCGTGCTCGTGGAGCTTAAGGCTCGATTCGACGAAGAAAACAACATTCAATGGGCGCGCGAACTTGAAGAGCGCGGAGTGCACGTCGTTTACGGGATAGTAGGGTTTAAGACACACTGCAAAACGTGTCTTGTGGTGCGCCGCGAGGACGGCGGGGCACTGCGCCGGTACGTCCATCTCGGAACGGGAAACTACAATTCGAAAACCGCAAAGATATACACCGATTTGTCGTTTTTCAGCGCACGCGAGGATCTGTCCGCGGAGGTCGCCAATCTTTTCAACACGTTGACCGGAAAGATAATAGAGCCGAAATTCGACAAGCTGATGGTGGCGCCGTTCTGTTTCCATTCAAAATTCCTCGAGCTTGTGCGGCGCGAAACAGCTAACGCGAAGGCGGGGAAACGGGCGCGAATAATCATCAAGGTAAATTCAGTCGTTGAGCAGTCCTCCATCGACGCGCTTTATGAAGCCTCGAAAGCCGGGGTGAAAATCGACATGATAGTGCGGGGGATATGCGCGCTCGTGCCCGGAGTAAAGGGATTGAGCGAAAACATAACCGTAAAAAGCATCGTCGGTGTGTATCTCGAGCACAGCCGCATATATTATTTTGAAAACGGCGGGGATCCGGTGGTTTACGCCGGGAGCGGCGACATCATGACGCGAAACATGTTCAAACGCATAGAGTGCCTCTTCCCAATCGAAGATCCCGGCATAAAAAGCCGCATTGTCGGAGACATTCTGCCGGCGATGCTGCGCGACAACCAGTTTTCGAGTATGCTCCACCCGAACGGCGCATACTATAAGTCGTCAGACATGAAAAACTCGGAGCAGTTCTCCTGCCAGCGCTATTTTATGGAAAAAGATTAATGCGCGGCATGCCGCAGCCGGGCGGCGCTGTTGATTGCGAGGCGAGCCGTTTATCCGCAGAAAACGGCGTTTGCACCATCAATAAGCCGGGTTTTCAGGGAGCGTCGGGAAACCTAAGCATGGGGCGCGCGCATGCAAGCGCAAACTCACGGCAAAGTGCGCATAGAAAGACCCCGCCTGCCGGCAATACGGCGGCGATTTTTTCAAGTTTGAAAAATTACCCCGCGCTGCCCCGTATAAAGATGCCGTAAAATTACGCCCAATAAATATGTCCGCTGTTGCATTATCCGCGCCATAACCCAGACCAAAAAAGAAAACCGGCGACATGCAGCTTATAAAAAAAATTCCGGATTAAAATTTAAGCATATGAAAGCGCAACCCGCCAAAACAGACGCCTCCTTTCCATTTGATTAATTCAAATGAAGCCACAGTCAGAGTGAAAAAATGCCATAAAACGTTCGGCTAAAAAACGCCGCCCCGCCCCGGAATTAGACTACGCCCCGTATGACTTTAAGAGTTTGCCTATTTCCTCCATTTTCAGACGGCACTCGGCAAGCTGCCTTTTGGCCCCGTCAACAACCGACGCTGGAGCCTTTGAGACAAAAGCCGCGTTATTAAGCCTGGCCTCGGTCGATTTTTCAAATCCGCTCAACTTTGCAAGCTCCTTTTGAAGACGCGCAATTTCCGCGCCCATATCAACCCCTGCGGACGCTTCGAGATATACCGTTCCAAGCGCGGTAAGCGCAGCGGGTGAATCCGACTCGGCATCAACCAGCCGAATCGAATCCGCCCCGACAAGCTTCTTCAACTTTTCGGCGTTCGCCTTAAAAATATCCGCGCACGACGCCTCCGCAGGCAAAAGCAGCATTTTAGAGTCGCGCTTTGTCCCGACGCCGCACTGCGCCTTCAAAGCGCGCGATTTTGTCACAAAATCCTTGAGCTTTTCCGTAGTAGCCGCCGCCTCGGACGTCGCCGACAATCCCATGGCCCCAATCTCGCCTACAAACGCCGGAGATTCGTTTTGTATAAAGTCGCCGTCGCGCCCGTATTCCATTGAATGCCACAGCTCCTCAGTTATGAAGGGCATAAACGGGTGGAGCATAAGAAGCGTCTGGCGCAGGCACAAATCCTGCACTGCAAGCACCGTATCCCTCGCAGATTCGTCCGACAAACGGGATTTCGACACCTCCAAATACCAGCCGCAAAAATCGTTCCAGAAAAACGCGTAAAGGCTCTGGGTTATCGCGTTAAATTGGTAGTTTCCGTAGTCCTTGTCGACGTCGTCGGAACATTTTACAAGATTTGCTATAATCGAAAGATCGTCCGAATCGAGCTTCGACGGGTTTATTCTTCCGATAATCGACTTCAGCGACGAGCGGTCTCCGGCGTCTCCCGCCATCTGCCTGAATCGGCACGCGTTCCAAAGTTTGTTGCAGAAGTTTCTGCCCAGTTCCACCCTCTCCTCGCTGAAAAGAATGTCCTGTCCCTGCGGGGCGCAATTCATCACGCCGAAACGAAGCCCGTCGGCGCCGTATCTTGCTATGATATCGAGAGGGTCGGGTGAATTTCCGAGGCTTTTAGACATCTTCCTGCCCTGCATGTCGCGGATAATCCCGGTAAAATACACGTTCTTAAAAGGAATTTTTTCCGCCGTATCCCCCGGAAGAAATTCCAATCCGGCCATTATCATGCGCGCCACCCAAAAGAATATGATATCGGGGCCTGTGACGAGGTCTGAAGTCGGATAGAAATAATCCATGCCCAGTTCCTTCATCTTTTCGGGATTAGGCCAGCCCATCGTACCAAACGGCCATATCCATGAACTCGCCCAAGTGTCGAGAGAATCTGGATCCTGAACCCAGTTCTCAGGATCCGAAGGCCCGTCGACGCTCACATGGACTTCCTCCGGATTGTTGATGTCCGGATTTTCCACGCCCTTCCTATACCATACGGGAATTCGGTGCCCCCACCAAATCTGGCGGCTTATGCACCAATCGCGTATGTTGTCGAGCCAATGCACATACGTCTTCTCCCAGCGCTTTGGCCAAAATTTTATGGCGCCCGATTCCACTGCGGCCTTCGCCTCGGCAACCTTCGGATAGCGCATAAACCACTGGTCTGAAAGGCGCGGCTCAATCGGAACGCCGCCGCGCTCGGAAAACCCTACGTTGTTCTCATAGTCTTCGACGGCTACAAGCTGTCCCATTTCGGCAAGCTTCTCCACAGCCTTCTCACGGGCGGCAAAACGGTCGAGTCCGCAAAAATCGTCCCCCGCCAACGAATTCATCGTGGCGTCCGGATTCATTACGTCTATAACGGGCAGATTGTGGCGCAAGCCTATTTCAAAGTCGGCCGCGTCGTGGGCGGGCGTGACTTTAAGGACACCCGTGCCGAACTTAACGTCAACATAATCGTCGCCTATAACCGGAATCTTTTCTTTAGGGAACGGCCTCCAAACATGCTTGCCTATATATTTGCCATAGCGCCCGTCGTTCGGATTTACCGCAACAGCAGAGTCCCCCATAATCGTTTCGGGGCGCGTCGTGGATATTTCAAGATAGGTGCCAGGCTCCTCCACAAGCTCGTACTTCATTCTGTACAGCTTGCTTTTTTGCGGGCGCATCACAACCTCCTCGTCGGAAAGCGCGGTGAGATTTACCGGGCACCAGTTTACCATTCTCTTTCCGCGGTATATATATCCGCGCCGGAAAAGCTCAACAAATGCAGTCAAAACCCCGCGCGAATAATCGGCGTCGAGCGTATGGACAAGGCGCGACCAGTCGCAGGAAGCCCCGAGCTTTTTTAGCTGCTCTATAATTATGCCGCCGTGCTTGTCCCTCCATTGCTTTGCGATTTCTATGAACTTTTCGCGCCCAAGCTCGCGGGCTCCCGTATGCTTTTCCTTGCGCAAATAAGACTCCACCTTCGTCTGCGTGGCAACACCGGCATGGTCGGTTCCGGGTATCCACACCGCGCTCTTGCCGTTCTGGCGAGCGCGCCTTACAAGAATATCCTGTATCGTATTGTTCAAAACGTGCCCCATCGTCAAAACACCCGTGACGTTGGGCGGCGGAATTACAATCGAATACGCTTCCTTGGACGGATCCACCCTGCCCTTGAAGCACCCGGATTCGACCCATGCGCCGTACCATTTTTCCTCTACCTCCGAGGGATTGTATGATTTCGAAATATCGCTCATAAAAAGCATTTATAATCCGACAAGCGCAAGAATATGTCAAGTTTTTGTTCCCCGGCCCGAACCGCTTTAACGGAAACATTCGCATATTCCGACCCGCTAAAAACAGAAAAAAGCGCGTCGGGGAAAAACCGCGCGCTTTGCTGTCCTAAATAAATCCGGCGTATGCCGCAAAAAAGCTGAAAGACGCCGATGCTATTTTCTGCGGCGGCATATCGCCAGCGCCGCCGCAAAAACGCCAAACAGCGCCGCATATTCCGCGGGTTCGGGCACAGCAACATTGAGCCAATACCCTTTCGTACCGTCATAAGTGCCCTCTACAAATACGATGTCGTCATTTGAAAAAACATTCCCGTCGGCATCTGACAGCGTGACGGTGAAAGTGCTGGGCCAAGAATCTACCTTCTTTACAAAGAACACCCTGTCATTTTCAAAATTAACAATATTCAATGCGCTGTTTGTAGATGTACCTATGCCGTCATCAAAAGCGATAATATCGCCGCTGTTGTCCGAAAGGATCAGAGTTAATTCGGAGTTTGCCGTACTGTAATACAAAGTTCTAAACCAGTTTGACGCATTCACATAAACTTTGCTGCCGGTTTTTATAACAACCAAATTTGCCCTGTTTGTGGACGCCTCGCGCACTATGGCATTGGCTTTATTTAAAACAAAAGTACCGCCCGACATAAGTATTCTGCCGGTGTAAGTTGAATCGGCGTCGGCCAACAGTATTTCTCCAGCAGTCGATTCAACCGAAAAGACTCCGCCAGCATCGATTTGTACGGCGCCCAATGAATGCCATGTCGCGCCATCGCTTATAGACGTCTGCCCGGTTATATAGACTTTGGAACTCGTGGGAGTGGTTTCCCCGACGCTGTCGGCTATAAAACTCCCTCCCGATATTACGGAATCGCGCAAAGTTAAGGCGGCGGTATTTGTGTAATTAAACGTTCCGTTCACCGTAAACTTGCTGCTACTATTAAATGTAAGAGTCGAACCTATGTTAAAAGTCGCCCCCTCGCCGACCGACAATTCAGCGTTCCTTATAATGGTCGTATTGCCTGTCAGATTGTAGTTTACCACCGTGGAATCTCCGCTAATCAACAGTCCCGTATTGGAATTTTCGGTTGTCAACGACGTTCCCGTAACATTCGCGCTTGTGGAAAACTTCGCGTAGCATACTTCCGTAGCCGACGCATTTAACGTAAGCTTCAAAGTCCCGATATCCACATTTGCGACAGCCGATGTCCCTTTGCTGTTGGCGATTTCAAAACCTCCGATGCGCCATCTCATGGTGCCCGTATTGGTAAATGCGTCCACTTCGCCAGATTCCGCCTTCTTAATGTCTATTTTAACAGAATAGGCCATCTCCCAAATATCCGGCGATCCGCTTGTCGTCAAAGACGTTATGGTCGGAAAGTTTGACGTCCCGAAAAATGCGCTTGTGGGAGTTGTGGCATTCGGCTTTAATATAATGTTATAATCTCCGCTCGGAATGGATACTCTCGAACCGGATATTCCGCCGTACACTTCTTTGTCTTCCGTTGCAAATACCGATGCGGAAAACAGCGCGAACGTTAATAGTAAAGCAGATGTTTTCATTTTTTAAGGTTTGTTTGTTATTAATTATTAGGGAATAATGTAGGTAGTTTATTCTGTTCTGTTATAAATACTATTATTACATGCCATTATTTTTGTAAACAAATTTTTCATGTTTTTAATTTAACTGTCAAATTTTTATAATATACTTTTAATTATATACATACATAATTTATTTGAGAAAAAATGCGATTTTTTTTGCATAAAATTAAAAAAAATATGACAATAGAGAACAATTCCTACGAAATGCATATCAATATCCTACAAAATAACTAATAAGATTTTATTAAAAAAAAATAGCAATGCCCCTCGATATACCCAAATGCAGTACGCCCAATGTAAAATTATTTCTACTGCCAAAAAAAAAGCCTATGCTTAAATCCGATAACAGCGACACTAAGTTTTTATAGCACCTCATTAAAATACGCGAAAATCACCTTCATAACGCGCATATAAAAAAGCCGTCTAAAAAGCTAAACTGCGTGTCGAATATGAAAAAATATTGGTTGACAAAAGAAAAATTAAATAAAAAATAGTTTAATCAATCGTTTGAGGTAGATATTTTGAAACTAATTTCTATTTGCGTAACAAGCACTGGAGGAAACTTATATGCAAAATAAATTGACAAGACGCCAGTTTATAGGCGCTGGAGCTGCATGTGTACTTGTGTCCGGGGTAGGACTTTTCGGAGGCTGCATGGGGGCATCGGAAACGTCCGCAAATGACGTTTCCCTGAAAACCGCAAAAAATTCCCGCCCCAACAAGTTTAGAATCAAATTTGCCCCGCGCGGCCTTTTTAGGGCCTCGACAGGGAAAGATCCCTTTTATAGGTTGAAATGGCTCTCCGACAACGGTTTTACCGCCGTTGAAGGTCTCATATTCGTAATGCCTTCCAAAGTTTACAAGCAGGAGGAAATGAACACGCAGCGCGCGCTTGGCGCCTACGCGAAGGAATTGGGGCTTGAAATGGGCTGCATAAGCTCGATGAACGAGAAATCTTTCCCCGTAATGACGGCGAACCAAGTGCCTGTAAAAGACAGGGTTGTGCGCGACAAGAAGGCCGTGCGCGACTGCCTTGCGAGGCAAATGGACAACACCTTCGGCGTCATGGAGCGCATCGGGTGCAAAACTTTTATTATAGGGCCCGGAATTGTGGACAAGGAGCTTTCTCCCGAAAAGCAGTATGAAAACGTGGTCGAAAACATGTCTTTTTGCGCCGACTACTGCAAGCGCTACGGCTTCACAATGGAAATCGAGCCGCTGAACACCACGAGCCACCCGAACATGTATTGCGACCGCGCCGCATTGGGCGCAAAAATCGTGCGCGACGTAAACAACCCGCATTGCCGCCTTCTTTACGATGTATTCCACGAACAGATGCAGGTGGGCAACCTCGACTCTCTCGACAATCCCGATGTGTGGAGCTGCATAGAGTCTTTCCATATTGCCGACGCGCCGGGCCGCAACGAACCCGGAACGGGCTCCATAAACTACGAAAAAGTCCTAAAAAAGATTTGGGACAAAGGCTACCGTGGTTTTATCGGGCTTGAACACGGTCAAAGCGACAAATCGCTCGAAGGCGACCAAAAGCTTTTGCGCATATACCGCAAACTCGATTCCGTGGCGGGATAGCATTATAATTTCCGAAATCACCGTTTAATTTTAACATAAAGGAAAAGCAATGAATAGAAGAGAAGCACTTAAAACGGCGTCGATACTCGGCATAACGTCAACACTTCCCCGGTTCTCATGGGCCGAAGGGAACAAAGCCAAGCTTAAAGTTGGCCTTGTGGGATGCTCCGGCAGGGGGCTTGGAGCCGTAAAGAATATGATGGACGCCGCAAACGGCGCTGTCGAAATGGTCGCCATCGCCGATCTTTTTCAAGACAGGCTTGATTTGGCCATGAAAAAGTTTTCGCAGTACCAGGCGAAATTCGATTCGTGCAAGGGGAATTTCGACATTCCCAAAAGCCGCCAATACTGCGGTTGGGACGCATACAAACAGCTTCTCGACGAAGGCGGCGTCGACGTCGTAATACACGCAACGCCTCCCGTATTCCGCCCGCTGCACATTCGCGCCACAGTCGAAGCCGGCAAGCACATGTTCGTCGAAAAACCGGCGTGCGTCGATCCCACGCAGGCCCGCGAGCTTTACGAAATAGCCGATATGGCCGACAAAAAGGGCCTGACTATCATTCCCGGAGTTCAGCGCAGGTTCCACCCCGGATATGTGGAGGCCATCAAACGCCTTCAAGACGGGCAAATCGGCGACATTATCGCGGTTCAAGCCTATTGGCTAAACTCGCGCTTTTTCATACAGGACGGCTCCAAGTTGCGCCTGCAAAATCCCGACCCAATGCAGATGGAATATCAAATCCGCAACTGGTTTATTTTCAGGTGGGCTTCCGGAGACTGCTATGTAGAACAGCATGTCCACAATCTCGACGTTGTTCGCTGGGCTCTCGGCAAGGATCCCGTTGAGGTCAACGGTATCGGCGGCAGAAGGTGGGATATTCCGTATCCACAAATGGGAGACCGTTTCAGCCATTTTGCCGTGGACTACGATTTCGGCGAAGGCCTACACTGCGCCAGCTACAGCCGCCGCGAGAACAAATCGAAAGACTATGTTCTCGAAAGGTTCATCGGCACAAAGGGCATTCTCGAGACGAACGAGAACAGAATGCAGCGGATAACTGGAAACAAGCCGTGGGAGGCTCCCAAAGACCAGCCGCAAGCGCTTGTCGAGGAGCACAGAATTCTGATAGACAGCGTATTGAACAACAAAAAGATAAATATGCTGCGCGACATGGTCGGCTCCACCCTCATGGCGATAGCGGGACGCGAAAGCTGCTATTCGGGAACAAACTTCAAATTCGGCTGGATAGAAAAGAAATCCCAACAGTCCTTCGCCCCGAAGGAGTGGAAGTTCGGTGTCCACGACATCGATCCGATACCGCTCCCCGGGGAATATAAGCTGTCATAAAATCAAACAATTTTCCGCCCGGGACTCGGATTGGAAACGCAAAAGCGCCGTTTTGCAAAAGCAAGGCGGCGTTTTTTTCTACGGCAAGATGCCACGTTAAACTCCCAAAATTAAAGAATGGGCAGATTGCGCCTTGGCGCGCGCTCGCGCTTTTGCCGTTCGGAAGGCGTTGTACGCCGAAAGATGCCGCAATGCGTGGGAAGGCGCGGCAAATTCGCCGACGGTTAAATTAAAAGTTGCCTTTTTGGTTCTTTGTGAAAATATACCCAATCCTTATACGATAAATGAACCAAGAAAAGACAATACAAGAGAATTCTCACGACCTTTTCGCCGTAAGAAAAGCCAAGCTCGACTCCATGCGCCAAAAGGGCTTTGACCCTTTCCGCGCCGATTGGGAACAGTCCCACACGAGCAAAACGGCGATAGAGTCGTTCGACAACTCGCTCGAAGAGGGCCAAAACACCGAACACGAAGTCAGCGTCGCGGGAAGGGTTTTGGTGTTCAGGCTGATGGGCAAGGCGAGTTTCCTTAAAATTCAGGACCGCGACGGCATAATACAGCTATACGTCTCGCGCGACGCCCTGCCAGAAGGGGTGTACAACGAAGACTTCAAAAAAAATCTCGACCTCGGCGACATAATCGGAGCAAGGGGAAAACTTTTCAAGACAAAGACTGGAGAAATAACGGTGAGGGTGACGGAATACAGAATGCTTGCCAAAAGCCTCCGCCCCCTTCCGGAAAAGTGGCACGGACTGACAAACAGCGAGCAGATATACCGCCAGCGCTATCTCGACCTGATGGTCAACCAGGAATCCCGCAAGCGCTTCAAGCTCAGGAGCGCCATAATACGCCAGATACGCGAATTTCTATGGTCGCGCGACTTTGTGGAAGTAGAGACGCCGTCGCTGCACGCGATAGCAGGCGGAGCCGCCGCGAGGCCGTTTGTCACCCATTTCAACGCGCTCGACTGCGACTTCTATTTGCGCATAGCCCTTGAACTGTATCTGAAGCGGATGCTCGTTGGCGGATTCGACCGCGTGTTCGAAATGGGGCGCGTTTTCCGAAACGAAGGCGTCGACCGCAAGCACAATCCGGAGTTTACGATGCTCGAGGTATACCAGGCGTATTCCGACCACCGCGGAATGATGGAGCTTGTAAGGTCGCTCATAAGCAGCATATGCGAGAACGTGTTGGGAACGACGTCGATACAGCGCGCCGACGGCGGGACGATAGAACTCGGAGGTGAATGGCGCGAGGTTGACTACCGCGACCTTATCGTAGAGGCAACCGGGAACCCCGGCTGGTTCGAGCTTTCGCGCGACGAAAAGCTCGCCGCCGCAAAAAGGCTCGCCGCCGCCACAAACTCCGACATAGAGCTAAGCGACGATTTGGAGGATTACGAAATAACCAACAACGTTTACGGAAAGCTTGTCGAGCCAAACCTCGTCCAGCCGACGTTTGTCATGCACATTCCCCGCCAGCTGTGCCCGCTTGCAAAGCTGAACAGGGAGGATCCAAGCGTGCTCGACGTATTCGAGCTGTGCATAAACGGGCAGGAAATAGCGCCCGCGTATTCCGAGCAAAACGACCCGTTCATACAGCGCCAAATGTTTGAGGCGCAGGTCGGCGAGGAAAAGCAGAATCTCGACGAGGACTTTCTGACGGCGCTCGAATACGGCATGCCGCCCGCCGGAGGCATGGGGATAGGCATAGACCGGCTCGTAATACTGCTGACAGGTGCGGCAAATATCCGCGATACCATACTGTTTCCGTCGCTTCGCCCCGAATAGCCGATGAACTGGTGGCTGTACATCGCCTTCAAGCAGCTTTTCCCGACGGGAAGGCGAGTGTCGTTTTTTGCTGCCGTATCGGTTTTGGGGGTTGCGCTCGGCGTGTTGGGGCTGTTCGGGACGCAAAGCGTAATGAACGGCTTCCACGAACAGATAGGCACAAAACTGCGCGACACCACAGGCGACGTAATAATACGCCAAAACGGACGCTCCATGTACAAAATAGACGGTATCGTGGAGAGCCTGAAAAAAACGGACGGCGTAAAGGCTGTGGAAAAGGTCGCGCGCGGCCCCGTAATGATGATTTCGAA
>CALXLM010000032.1 GCA_944389195.1 uncultured Opitutales bacterium | reverse complement strand
TCGTAATATAAAAATTCTTCATTCGCTCAATTTATGAAGCGGCGGCGCAAAATTAAAAGCTTTTTCTGCCACAAATTTAAACGCCGACCTTTTGCATGCCGAAAAATAAAAGCCTGTAAAACGCGCCTAAAAAAACCCCACGAAAGAGGGAAACCGAATCTTGGCGCACTTTGCACCGGCGGATTAAAGTTGCGGGATTCAGGCCGCCGGCGCGCCGCACTTATCGGATCAAAACCCTTATTGAAACACAGCGCTTAAATTCGGCAAGAGCCCGCTAAACCTAAAAAACGCCACGCCGAGAAAGCGCGCGTTCTCCCGCCGGGGATTTTACTTCCGGCATAAGCCGCCTATTTTGCAAAACCGCTTCGAAAACTTCTCTCCCGCAAGCGAATCACCCGCAATTTCCACCGAAAAAGCGCGCAAATAAAACCGCCTGCACGGTGCACGCGCGTAAACTCGGCGGGATTTCCGCATTTAAGCCGAGGGCACTTCCGCGCGCGAAAGGGAAAATACCGTAAATGAAGCAGGCTCCAAATAGGAAGTTTGCAAGCAGATGAAGACGCCCGGGCGAAGGAAGAATTGAAACGCAGACGGCAACTTAAGCGAAGCCCGCAAGCAAAAACATGCGCCCCAAGCGTAAGCATGTCCAAGCGGAGGCGTGCGCGAAACGGAACAGAATGGAGCTTTCATGCGGAGTGAAAATTCCAAGCGCAACCTGCGCGATTCCGTACTCAACGGCGGCCTCCCGGCGATGCGAATCCGGCGGTTATTCGAACAATTTATAGCCGAGCGGTTCCACTGTCTTTCCCTTATAGTTGTAAGGTTTTTGGGAATAATTGCAGAGCATTTCGGCTCCGTTCTCATATCTGGTGACAAAAACGTCCCGGGCAATCTCAGAATGGGAATGTATCATCTCAAGCTGCAAATGGCGCACAGGCTTGAATATTTCGTAAAGCTTGGCCATCGCCGGTATTTTCTCAAATTTGTTCGTATAGATTATTGGGCGCCCTCCGAACTCCATAAGCTTTAAAATTTTCCGCTTGTCGCCGCTAATATCCTGTTGCGTATAGCGGTCTGGATTGCTCAAAACTATGCCGTGGTAAACTATTTCCCAAACAGGCTGTATGCGCTCAAGAATCGGATATTTTTTGACATACTTCATTCTGTTGCCCACATAATTGCAATAGTCGAGCTTGTCGATAATGTGGTCGAATCCTGACTCCGAAGAAAACGAACCGAACAAGTCTATGCACTTTTGCGCAACCATGTTTTGGTATTCGGCGGCCTGTTTAGAATTTATCTTGTGCTTGGGATTGAAACACGCGTACGGATTCGTCGCCGAAAACACGTCAACATAATGCGGCCCTGTAAAACCCAGGCGTTTTATTTCTTCAAGCTGTCCGGGCAGAAAGTTGTCCCAAGCGTATTTAAGGCACAAATTATAAGCCCTCCCGCCGCACCATATTCCGTTTTTTGCGAGCGTGCCGTCGGGCTTTGCGCAAACCATATCCTCCGTCCACAATCTCGAACACGAATAACAGTCTGTGCTGTTGGTGTGGGCGGCTATGAGGTATCCCATGCCGCGCACGGCCTTTATGAACCGCTTAAGGCCCTCCTCTCCGCCGATTTCCCTATCGATTGGGAATATGTCGGGAAAACGGCCGTCGTAGCCGCCGCTCTGCCAGCCGGCGGAACAAAAGCTCGCCTTGTCTATGCCGGCGTCCCTTATGGCCTCGACAAACCTTATGGAATCTTCAAAATTTAAATACACATTCAAAGGTGGCTCGTCGGCGGGCGTATAATGCTCCTTCCCGCCGGCTTTGGGTTTCATTTTGGCGGCATGGTACTGTATCCGCACCTGCAATGCTTCCGCCTGATACGCTAAATCGGGGCGCTCCTTCATGCGCTCCCTTATCGGTTTGCACGCCCCGCGCTTAAGCTGGTAGTCGCGGTAGAATCTGGCAATGCCGCTGTAATTGGCGTCGTCGCCATATAGCTTGTAGTAATCCACTATTATATCCTCGTACGGTTTTTCGCCATCGAGCTTGTAAATGTTGGAGCGCAAGCTAAGCTCGTATTTTCCGTTTTTGGCCTCCACCCTTGTGAAAAGTTCAAAACGCAGTCCTTTGACTATGCCGATATACGTTCCGCGGGGAGTTTGAATGCCGTAAAAGGGCATAATCAGCCCCTGGTACGAAAAAATCCCATCGTCCCGACTAAAAGTTCCGTACTCTCCGCGCGGGAAAAGCCAAAAACCCGCTTCTCCCTTATCCGCCCTGAAGTTTTGGTGGACTATTTCAAGAACCTTCGCGTCAGAAGGTATGGAAACGGCAGCAACCGAGAGTCTCGAAGCCCCGTCGGGGCGAAGCGTCAACGCAATATCGCGCACCTCTACGGAATTGTCGTTCTTTATAATTCTAAGTTTCGCGGATTCCCCAACGACGCCAACCGCAGGTTCGGAAATTCCGCAATAGCCCACACCCCCGAACAAAATCGCGGCAATTATAAACAAGAATCCGCTTTTTTTTAAAACTTTCACAATTATGCCTCTTATACGTTTTATATTTTATAACACATGCCGCCCTCCGGACTAAACTTTTACAAGCCCTCCACCGGTTAAATGCGGCTTCATATAAAATCAAAAATTCCTCCGCCATGCAATATAATATATTTACCGCACCGCTTTAGAGGCGAACCGCCCGCAAATGGTTGGCCCGTCAGACGGCGAAAAATGTAAAAACGCACAATTATGCGCAAAAGACCCGGCATACAGCGGATTTGCATTTCGGCGCAAAGAGCGAAACACCGGCCCGGCCCCTGCCGCCGCATTATATACCGAGTTGTCGTAAAGCGGGCAGAAGCACGCGTTAGGCATAATCCGTTCCCGGCCGTCCGGATTTCAATATCACGGGTAAAAAACGGGAAAACCGGACAACGCGCCGAGCCGGAAGCATAAAAAGTCCTCGCCGTAAACGCGGAATCCGCTGCGGGAAATTTTTTTAAAACAAAGATTGAAATATTTGCAGACAACGGCTAATTTAGCCTTTTCTACTAAAAACCTATTATTTTTAACGGAGATTTTGAAGTGACATCCGCGGATGATTTTGTATTGCAACTGATGGAAGAAAAGGGACTCGTGCCGGCAGAGATTATTTCGCAAGGGCGCGAGGAACTCACGGCGGAAGGCGCGACCGCCGCCGACATCGACAGCAGGCTGATAGACCTGCTTGTCGAAAGAAAATACTGCAAGTACGACGACATCTCGTTCATGCTCGCAAACGAGTTCAACGTTCCCTTCATATCGCTTCAAAACCTGACTGTCGACGACGAGGTAAAGAAGCTCATCTCGCAGGACGACGCCCGCAAATACCAAGTTTTCCCTGTGGCTATTACCGGCGGCCAGCTCGAACTGGCGGTGTCCGACCCGATGAACATGGACGTTATCGACAATTTCGGGCACATACTTAAGATGCCGATAGATATCCGGCTCGCCACTCCCGACGACATCAAGCGCGCAATCGACGAGCATTACGGCGTAAACGCCTACGGAGACATTCTCGGAACCGACGGCGCCGCGGTGCAGGACGAAATAAAAGGGCTCGAAACCGGCAATGAAGCCGGTGTGTCCGAAGAGGAGGCGCCGATAATCAGGTATGTCCACAAGCTCATCACCGAGGCCGTCAAGAGGCGTGCGAGCGATATCCACCTTGAGCCGCTCGAAAAGCGGTTCCGGATACGTTATAGGATAGACGGCGTGCTCATAGAGGTGGAAAATCCGCCCAAACGCCTGCAGCCGTCGATAATTTCCCGGCTAAAGCTGATGGCCAACATTTCGATAGCCGAGAAGCGCGTTCCCCAGGACGGCCGCATACAAATAGTTTACAATAAGAAGGAGATAGACCTCCGCGTTTCGAGCCTTCCCACCGTTTACGGCGAAAGCATAGTCATGCGTATTCTTGACAAGGAAGGCTTGAGGCTCGGCCTGCCCGAATTGGGCTTCTTCTCCGACGACCAGGCGGTTTTTGAAAGAATCGTCGGAATGGCCGACGGCATATTCCTCGTGACGGGACCGACGGGATCCGGTAAGTCAACTACGCTTTACTCAGCCCTAAACTATCTAAACCACCCCGACCGCAAGATTATCACGGTGGAAGACCCCGTCGAATACCAGATGACGGGCATCAACCAGGTCCAAGTAAGGAGGGAGGTCGGCATGACGTTTGCTGCCGCGCTGCGTTCCATGTTGCGCCAGGCGCCAAACATCATCATGATAGGCGAAATTCGAGACTTGGAAACCGCCGAAATAGCCATCAACGCGTCGCTTACCGGCCATATGGTTTTCAGCACGCTCCACACAAACGACGCCCCGAGCGCCGTCACGCGACTTGTCGATATAGGCGTAAAGCCGTTTCTTGTCAGCGCCTCGCTCAGGGCGGCTCTCGCACAGAGGCTTGTGAGAAAGACCTGCGTGCAGTGCAAATCGGTTTATTCCCCCGATCCGCACATTTTGCAGGCGATAGGCATCAACGAGATAGCGGCGGCCGGCATGACGTTCTACCACGGCGAAGGCTGCCCGAAATGCAACGGGATAGGCTACCGAGGGCGAATGGGCATATTCGAAATATTCATCGTCAACGAGGAGTTGCAGCAGATGATTTACGAGGGGCGAACGCTTGTTGAATTGAGGACAAAAGCGCGCGAACTCGGCATGAGGATAATGCGCGAAGACGGCGTAAGAAAAGTCGCCAGCGGCCTTACAACCGCCGACGAAGTCCTCAAAGTAACGATGAACGAATCATAGTAGGAATTTACGGCAATGTTTGAAGACCACAACAACACGATTTACGACGTACTGCTCACGAGCCGCCTGCTAACCAAGGAACAGCTCGACGAGTTGAACGAAACCCACATCAACACCGGCAAATCGCTTGCCGACGCCGTCATAGACTCGGGACTGATAGACAAGAACAAGCTGCTTGAAGCCATTGCGAAGGATCTCAAATACGAGTACGAACCAATACCGCCGGCCGACATCAGGGAGGACATCTACCGCCAGCTCCGCCCGAATTTGGCGCGCACATACGGTGTCGTTCCGATAAAGGTTGACGACACGTCGATTACGCTGCTTGCAAAAGACCCGTTTAACAACGCGATCATCGATGACCTTACCTTCACGCTGAACAAGGACGTGAACATTGTGGTCACGGACCCCGCTGCCGTCGATACGCTTATAATCCAATGCTACGGAGAGGAAAACTCGAGCATAGACGACCTTTTGTCGGAAATATCGCAGGTCGATTTCGGCGAGGAAGGCGCCGAAAACGACATCACGAACATGGCCAACGAGACGCCAATCATACGGTTTGTTAATCTGATTCTCCAGCAGGCGATAAGGGACAAGGCCTCCGACATTCACTTCGAGCCGTTTGAAGACCAGTTTAGAATACGCTACCGAATAGACGGCGCCCTCTACGAGATGGCTCCGCCGCCGAAAAGCCTCGCTCTGCCCGTCATATCGCGCGTGAAGGTTTTAGCCAACCTGAACATAGCCGAAACCCGCATACCGCAGGACGGCCGCATAAAGATGACGATATCCGGACGCCCCGTCGACTTGCGCGTATCCACTCTTCCGACACAATTCGGCGAAAGCGTCGTGCTCCGCGTTCTCGACAAAAGCGTCGTAAACCTCGACCTTGAAAAGTTGAGCATGACCGACGAAATCATGAACAACATCCGCCGGCTCGTAAAAATGCCCAACGGCATATTTATCGTCACCGGCCCTACCGGGTCTGGTAAAACGACGACTCTTTATTCCGCTTTGCGCGAGGTCAACACGGTTGACATTAAGATATTAACTTCTGAAGACCCCGTCGAATACGAAATCGACGGCATAATGCAGGTTCAAATCAACCACCAGGTCGGTTTGGACTTTGCGCGCTGCCTGAGGGCCTTCCTCCGACAGGACCCCGACAAAATAATGGTCGGAGAAATCCGAGACTTGGAAACGGCGCAGATAGCAGTTCAAGCTTCGCTCACCGGGCACGTTGTGCTTGCTACGCTCCACACGAACGACTCTCCCGGAGCGGTGACGCGACTTATGGATATGGGCCTTGAACCCTATCTGATATCGGCTTCGCTCGAGGGCGTTCTGGGCCAGAGGCTTGTGAGAAAAATATGCACGACATGCCGCACGGCCTACGAGCCCGACCAAGACCTTATAGACAGGCTTGGGGTTGACCCGATAGAAATAGCCGACAAGCAGTTCTATTTTGGCAAGGGCTGCGCCGACTGCGGAGGAAGCGGATATCGCGGCAGACAAGGTTTGTTTGAACTTTTGCTTGTCAACGACTCCCTGCGCGATTTAATTACAAACCGCGCACCGACAATGGTTCTTAAGCAAAAAGCCGTAGAGTTGGGCATGCGCACGCTAAGAGACGACGGTTTGCGGGCCATCTTTGACGGCGCCACAACCGTGGACGAAGTTTTAAAATACACTTAATAACAATATCCCCCATCTATCATAAAAGGCACTACCATGGCAAAATTCAAATACTCGGCCTTAGACAAGGAAGGCCGCGAACTGAACGGAATAATCGACTCTACCAGCGAAAGAAGCGCCCGCAAGGAGCTTGCGTCGCAGGGGCTGACGGTTTCGCGCATGACGGAAGTGGCGGTACAGTCGGAAAAGAAATCGGCTGCCGTCAAAAAACACCGCAAACCGCTGGTCGGAACGGGAGTATCGAGCGAAAGCGTAACGATTTTCTCGCGCCAGCTCGCTACGCTTTTAAAGGCGGGGCTCCCGCTTTTGCGTTCTCTCGAAGTCATATCGCGCCAGGAGAAAAACCCCTATTTTAAGGATATAATAGAAAACCTTGCCGACGCTGTTCGAACCGGCAACAAATTCTCCGACGGCCTGCTTCAACACCCGAAGGTTTTCGACAAGCTGTACGTCAACATGGCCCGCGCCGGCGAGGCGGGCGGCGTGCTCGACGTCGTGCTCGACCGACTCGCAACCTTCCAGGAAAAGGCGATGAAAACCACAAACAAAGTCAAAAGCGCCATGGTTTACCCGATAGTGATTTTGACGGTCGCGGTGGCCATCGTGATAATCCTGATGATTTTCGTGGTTCCGCAATTCCAAAAAATATTCTCCGACATGTTGAATGGCGCTCCGATGCCCGCCCTAACGCAGGCAATCATCGACATATCGGACTTCATAAAACAAAACTACATAGCAACAATAGGCATTGTGGTTGCCGTAATTCTTGTCTTTAAGCTGTTCTTTAAAACAAAGATAGGAATACGCCTTTGGGATATAGCAGGCCTCAAGCTTCCGAAATTCGGGGACCTTGTGATGAAATCGACCGTTGCGCGCTTCACCCGCACTTTCGGCACGCTGTTGGCGTCCGGCGTCCCGATTCTCGAGGCGCTGAACATAACGCGCGGCACAATTAAGAACAGCATAATCTCCGAAGCGCTTTTGCGCGTACACGACCGCGTAAGAGACGGCGAGCCGCTGGCAACACCGCTCGACCAGCAGAAGATTTTCCCGACAATGGTGACAAGCATGGTGGAAGTCGGCGAAGAAACCGGACAGCTTTCCGAAATGCTAAACCGAATCGCAGACAACTACGACGAAGAAGTCGACAACGCCGTCGGCGGCATAACATCGGTCATCGAGCCTATAATGATAGTATTCTTGGCGGTTGTAGTGGGAACCATAGTTATCGCGCTATTCCTACCCATTATTCAAATCATACAAAAGCTCACCGGAGGCTGAGCGAAAAAGGCATTCATTAAAACTTGTTTTGACGGAACCGGAAAGCGCCGGTTCCGTTTTTTTCGCATTAGATAATACGGACGCCTCATGCGACACACGGCGCGGAAACGGCCTTTGCATTTATTGCTATTGCGCGGCAAAAGTGACCGATTGCAAATAAACAGAGCGCCCCCGTTTAAAAAACGCCATGTTTTAATTTCAAATACCGAAAATATATAGAGGAAAAGACTGGTACGGTGGCACACATATAATTTCCACGCAACATTATCCGCGTTATAGCTGCCGGTATGCGGAAAGTTGCATTTAAGACGGCAGGGGCGGTACACGCGGCCGCTACGTTCCGGCGCGCAAGATACACACAAAGTTTTAGCACCCGACAAGTTTAACACCGAACGATTGATACGCAACCGCAGAGCAGCAACATCTTGCGCTAAAAAATCCGGCATATAATATATATTCTAAAGCACGCCCATAAAACTGCAATAATACAATATATATAATTACCTTAAGCAGTGCCTGCGCAAACAAAACTCAAACGATGTCCCTCTACCTCCCCCTATAATTTCCATATCCATCACCAATTATAGTTTTTTAAACGCAAAAAGCTAATTTGACGATTGTTCTACCGCCGTTTAGTCGCGGCAATACATAACGACTTTACCGTTCAAGCTTGCAATATTGCTTTAACCTTAAGAATCTTCCGAAACTCGTACATTCGTTTCCCTCATACCGCACGGTCAGCCGCATTTTGCGGCGAGAGCTTTTGCCTTCGCACCGTTTAGCCCATCGCTAAGCCACATGCCCGCACTTTTTACGCCCCGGACAAATACGCCCCCAAAGCAAAACTCCATAATAACGCTTAAAAAAAGCTGATACGCCGATACCGCATTGCCACAAACGCCGCCGTGACGGCTTGTCAAAGCCTGATATATGCCCGTGCCTCCCTTTCTGAGCTCGAATCAAGCCTCCCACTTCCGCGGCGATTTGCCGTAATAGTTCTTAAATATGCGCGAAAACGAATACGGCGTAGCATAACCGACTTTTTTTGCGATTTCTTTAATTGAAAGAGTGTTGGACTTAACCATTTCCTTCGCCACTTTCATGCGGGTCTTTAGAACGAATTTGGGAAATGTTTGGGCAGTGTAGGCCAGACAAAATTCATCAAGCCTGCGCACAGGTATGCACAATTCGCCCGCAATATCCTTGGCCTTCCAATCTTTTTCCGGATTTTTTTCAACGCGCGAAAGAATCTCGGTAAAGCTGTCGTACTGTTCCTGTTTGCTCGTTCTCTGGTTTAAAAGAAATTCGCCCTTCACAAGCTCGGCAAGCGTATCGGCAAGCGACTCGAGAATAATCATGGAACGGTGCTTGCCGTAAACTTCGTTCAGGTAAACATGCATAATCGAATGTATGTCGTCGAAACGGGCGAGCGGCTTTACGATTATTTCGCTTCCGAATATCCTGTTCCAATATGAGTTGTTTTTGAAGTGCATCCAGAAAAGATTTGATTTCGGGACCTCTATATAGGAGTCGCAAAGCCTGTTCGGCGGTATGACGAGCACCTCTCCCTTGCGAAGTTTGTACTTTTTCCCGTCAAACTTTACCGATAGAACCCCCCTTATAACGCAGAGCAAATCGGTAAACTTTTTGTTTTTGCGCGAATGGTAATACCCTCTGGTATGTTCCGCAAACCCACCGGACACGATTCCGCGCTTGGCAAGAATATCTGTAGGAAGATTCTCGGGAACCGTTATCGTGTGCGTGCCGCTGTTTATGAGGTTGGACGGCATATAACGCGTACTGCTATTATTGGAGAAATAACTTACCTTGTTCCCCTTCGGCAAAAGACGAAGCTGATTATCGTCAAAAATCTGCCAAATATATTTTTCGTGCGGCGTTATTTTTTGTTTCATACGCGTTTATCAAATTACGCAAACATACCAAAAAATCTTATTATAAGTTCCGTCAAATTTCGGAATTAACCTCATATCAACACCAATATACAAAATTACAAGAAATAAATTATAAATATATATATTCCTAAAGCCTTATTGCCATTAAAGCCTTCGTAGGCAAGACGCCAACAATAAAATTTGTTCAATATACAGGAAATACTGTTTTAATTGTAAATAAAGTGAGCAAAAAATTTAAGTAATAACAAAAATTATAAAGCATAATATTTGAATTTTCATATAGTTATCATCAGAAAATCGTTCCATAAATAATCCGATAGATTTTCTATTTAGAAAGCACATATACGATTACAACAATATATAAATAAACATATTATAAAAAAAATTTTTTTTTGAAGAATTTAAAAAAAAAGCTTGCATACACAAAGAATACATTTAGAAATATTAAGTATATTCAAAATATAGGGTCATTATGAAAAAGTTATTGTTTACAGCTGCTTTATTATCATCTCTCATATTTGCGTCGTTTTCGCATGCCGAACAAAAAACAATAAGGGGGAAATACACCAATACTACCGGAATAAGAACCGATTTGAGCGGTTTAGATAACACTATTGACGTTATCCTTAATACGACCCTTGACGAAGTGAATGATTACGGCGGATTTTACCGCGGCGGCAACCAGACGATGAAAAGCATCGTTATCGCCGACGACACAAGTTCAACGGGTTTCGGCGCGGCGAACATAGCGGCCAATTTCACGGTTGATACGAACGCCATAGATACTTATAAAGCCATTGAAGGCGGAAGCCTCACGCTTGTGGCATCTGTTGCAACAATCAAAAACTCGGCCTCCACAACCGCCTCCGCCGA
>CALXLM010000031.1 GCA_944389195.1 uncultured Opitutales bacterium | reverse complement strand
GCACCTGTAATAACTGAATATCACATGGGGCATTGTAGGATATTTCTTATCCTCTTTGCCTCTCTCTTTTTTAATCTTTTTCTTCCTTCTCTTATCTCGTATCTTTCACTGACTTTGACGAAGAGCGTGTTAAATAACTTCGGTAATCCGCAAGCAATGAAGGATGGCATAAACTTTGTATAGTTTAGGCTGCTGTTTTGGATAAGTTTCAGATTGCCCCCATGTTAACGCTATGCTAACAAAACAAATATAGGATATTCTACGGCTTTTCTTTTTACTCCCTTTTTTATGCCATACAGCATTTGACGAAAAATAAATAAATTTGAATGTTGCGAATATTAATGATACTTGCGTAATTAATTGTGTAAAAAAGTTGAATAAAGGCCTTCTCCCTCAAATTTTGTTTCGGTAGAAAAGTTTTTCCGGTGTATTCTGTTTTCGCGATTTTAGCTTTTGGCCATATTATTTCGGCATTTGAATAGTTAATGGCCTGTTTTACATGGTTATTTTGATATTTTTGCGGAATACGGGTTGAATATGTCTGCAGATGTTAGACCGCATTTTACGGCGGCTTCGTATCCGTATTCAAATCTTCCAAATTCGGGAGCGGCGTTGTTTGATCCAAAAGTAAATTTAACCCCTCTTGACTTTGCGGCTTTTATAAACTCGAAATCGGGCAGTCTTGAGAGCATGTTGATTTCGAGCGCCTTCCCGCTTTTTGCGAGGCTGTCGAGGACTTTTTCTCGCCTTTTGTCCGTCCAATATTTCTTCGCGCCGGGCTCGAGCGCTTTCGGAAGGCGCATCGGGTTTGCGTATATATCCGCCGGTTCGTTTTCAAGGATTTCGCATATTGTTTTTACAATAAGGTCCATATACGCCTCCTCCGAACCTTTGGGGCAATCTACCTCGTCGTCCCTCCAAATATGGATGCGTTTCCCGTTAATGTCGTTAAAAGTCATGGCGTCGGTAAATACGTATGAGAAGCGCCCCCTTATATCCGGGCCGAAGAGTTTGTGCCATTCCCTGCCTTCTGCCTGCATGCACAGTATGAATGGATATTGTGAGCCGGTGTGCTTTATGAAATCTTCCGCCTTGGAGCTTTCGTTCAGTTCAAAGTCCCGGCCGCAATTCGGGGCCACTCCGTAGTTAATTCCTATTTTTCTCGATTTTGCGAAGGCCCAGTCGCTTGTCAGCCCCCCTTTCAGGTGAACGTGAAAATCCATTACGGGAAAGTCAGCCTGGTGCAGCCTGATAACTGCGTCGGAACTTTCGTCGATTGCCGCCAGCCTTTGGTTGTCAATGTCTGCGCGCGCAGGGAGCGGCTCTACCGATGCGCCTTTTACATATACGCGCCCGCCTCCGGTATGTTCCATGGAAAGTTTTCCTTCGGACAACAACATGCCTGAATTCTTTTTAGTCCTGAAAGGTTTTAGGGGCTCGACGTATTCCACCACACACAGGCCGTTTATATTCACGTTTATTTCCGCGCCGTGAACCTTAATTTCAAGGTCAAACCACTCGCCGTCTCGCGCGAACTTTTTTACAATGTTTCTAACCGAGGTCAAACTACCTGTGGAACGCCACCAATTTGCGCTTTTTGCATCGTTGTCTATTTCCACCGAGTATCCCGTGCGCCCGTTTTGCGCCCGGTGGAAATTTACGCGGGCCTTACCACCGTTTTCTGTTTTTATTTTTGCGCGGAATATAAAGTCTTTGTATGTCTTGTCGAAGGATTCTTCGGCGAGCTTGGGGGAGTCTGCGTCGATCCATTTTTCTTCCGAATGTCCGGCAAACGCGGCTGCAGCGGACAAAAAAACAAACAAAACCGGTATTTTTAATTTCATGGCGCCGCATTTTTATCCGTGGGCTGCTAATTTATCCAGAAAAAAGTTGTTGGCGAAAATTTGAAAAAATTTCCTTTTATTACGATATGTAATTATGTTTTCAGACGTAAAGATTACTCAAAAGGGAAAGGTTTTGTATGGTTTTTCCGCCATGCTATTATTCGCCGTGCTGTTTATTGTCGGCGGTGTGGCGTATCTTCTATGCGCCGACAATCCCGCAATAAGGCATATAGCCGACGCGCATGTGGACGCGCTGGCGAACGGACTTATGACTTACGCTTCCATCAGCGTGGGCTTCATTTTGTCGGAATTTGCGCTATTATTAACTTTTGCGTCGAACCCGTTTTTTAAGAAATGGCAAAAATCCGGCAAGTTCCAGCTTTGGCAGACGTTGAACCTTACTGCGCTGTTAAGCAGCGTCGGGGTTCTCGTATCGTCCCTCGTTTTGCTCGGGTGGGAGGATACGCTTCCCGTAATTTTCGGCATTCTGGCGGTGAATGTCCTTTCTATGACACTCGTTTTTGTCCCGCTTCTAATAGCGACGTCAAACATACTGCGCGACAGGGACGAAGCTTGAAATAATTTGCGTGCCCGGTTGCTGTTCGCCTTTGCGCCTTTTTGTATTCAACTGTAAAGTATATTTTTGTTGCATTGTTTTTCGAGCATGTTTTTCTCGTGTGGAAGAATATTTGCGGAATATTTATGAATCAGAAAAAAACTACCCTTGCGGACATAGCTAAACGCGTGAAAATTTCGAAAAGTGCGGTTTCCCTCGCGCTCAGGGGGTCTTCGATGGTTTCAGAATCCACGCGCGAAAAGGTTGAAAAGGCTGCGAGGGATATGGGCTATATCCGCAACGAACTCGTTTCCTCCATGATGTCCAGCATGAAGAGAAAGGCCTACGATTCGTTTGCCGAGTCTATCGCCCTGATAAACGGCAACCGCGACGAGCACGCTTTGAAGAACCACCCCACGCTTCCGAAATACTACCGCGGTATAAGAGAGGAGGCAAGGAGGTTGGGATACAGCATAAACGAATTTTGGCTCCACGATCCGCGTCTAAACGCGTCCATTCTGGCAAAGACTTTCAGGTCGCGGGGGATACGTGGGGGGGTTATTATAGGGCATTCCTCTGGAAATGTGTTTCCTGCCGAGTACGAGTCTATATGGCGCGATTTCTATTTCATTTCCATCGGGATAAAAACGTACAATCCCACTCTTGAAATGGTTTCCGCCGACCATTACGCGATAACCTATCAAGCCGTAAAAAAGGCCGTTGAATTCGGCTTTAAACGCCCGGGGCTCGTAATAAGCTTGCATATCGACGAGCTTGTAGACGGCCGCTTTGTGGCCGGTTTTATGAGGGCGCAAATGAATCTTCCGTTTTCCAACAGAGTGCGGCCTTTTACCGATTCCGACACGTGCGCCGATTATGCAAAGAAACTCTACGGCTGGGTTGACAAGGCAAAACCGGACGTGATTCTGTACCTTTTGGATTCCGTCAGAGAGGCTATCTCCGCGAAACCGCGCAACGGGGCGAGGCGCATTCCGCTGATACAGCTTGAGCGCAGGGGCTATGTGTCTGACTGGATGGGCATGGAGCAAAACAACGATCTTGTCGGGAAAGTCGCCATGAGAAGGCTTTGCGACATGCTTAATAGAAATTCCGCGCGCGCCGGAGAAACTTCCAACCTTGTGACGCTTGTGCCGCCTACATGGCTTGGGCCGTCTCCTTCGAAGCGCAAGGGGCGCTGATGCGGTTCGCGGTTTTGGAGGCACTTTTTGTTTTAGGCGGGGAACCGCAGTGTAGATGGGCTGTTTGCCCAGAGAGGCGGGGCTTTCGGCGTTCAGCTCAACTGTACAGTAAAAAGCGGTTAAATATTGTTTGAACTTTTCAGGCGAACGGAAATATTCTCAGTTTCGTTCCTGGCGGACATGCGCGATTTTTGATTTTTTCGCGCAGGCCGCGGCGGGGGCACTGCGGCGCGGGAGCTGCGCCTTAACATTCGGAGCGGTATTGTATATGAAGACATGCGATTTTGTGGGACTTGGCTTTTGCAGCAACGACGACCTTTCACTTCTTCCTGAAATCCCGTTGGATTCCAAAGTGCAGATAATTTCGCACACGATACAGGGTGGCGGACCGGCGGCAACATCGACTGTCGCGGCGGCGCGCCTCGGCATGTCGGCAGGGTTCATAGGCGTCGTCGGCGACGACGACGCCGGAAAGCGCATTATATCTGACTTTAATGCTGAAAACGTCTCAACGGAGGCTATGGTGGTCCGCAAAGGAAAGACGTCGGCCGTGGCATATTGTTGGATAGACGAACCCACTGGCAAGCGCAGCGTGGCGTGGAGCAGGGGAGATTCGCCCGAACTTGAGCCGTCGGACGTTTCGCTGGAGCTTGTTTCAAAGGCCAGGATACTTCATATAGACGGGCACAATCCCGCCGGGGCGCTCGCGGCGGTCAAAGAGGCGCGCAAGCGCGGGGTATTGGTGAATTTCGACGCGGGCACTATGCGCGACGGCGTCAGGGAACTTCTTCCTTATGCCGACATTCTCATAGCGTCGGAGGCGTTCGCGCGCGGCTGGACAGGGAGGGACAATCTTGAAGACGCTTTAAAAGTTCTTTCCGAAATCGGCGCGAAAGTGACCGGATGCACCATGGGCGAGAACGGGTCGATGGTTTACGACGGCGGCGAATTTATAAGGTGCGGTGCATTTAAGGTTAAGCCCGTCGATACGACGGGGTGCGGCGACGTATTCCATACGGCGTTTGCCCTGCGGTATCTCGAGACAAAGGATCTTTACGAGTGCCAGCGGTTCGGAGCGGCGGTGTCGGCTCTCAAATGCCGAAAGCTTGGCGGCAGAGCCGGAATTCCGACTCGCGCTGAGGTGGACGAATTTTTGGAAAAAAACTGACAACAAACAAAAAAAGGAAGGCGCAATTATGAAAAAGAAGTTTAAAATAGGTTTTCTTCCCCTTACGAAGGCGAATTGGACAAACGATATTATGGAGGCGCAGCGCAAAAGGGCGCGCGCCATGCTCGAGGCGATTCCCGGCGTTGAGGTTGTCGGCGGGGAGTCGATGATAGACGTCGAGCCGAAGGCGATGGCCGAATACGAGCTTTTCGAAAGGGAAAGGCCCGATATGATAGTTGCTTTTTACGCAACTTTCGCTCTCGGCGTAATAGTTCCGCGTTTCGCCAAGAATTTAAAAACCCCCGTCGTTTTGTGGTCGATGCCGGAGCCGGATCCCGCGGGGGGGAGGCTTCAGGCCAACTCGTTCTGCGCGGCGAATATGAATTCCCACTTTCTCTGGAGGCTGCATGTGCCGTATTTTCACGTCCACGGCGCGGTAGATTCGGAGGCCGCTGCTTCAGGGCTTGAAAGGGCGATACGCATCGCGCGCGCGGCGGATACGGTTTCTAAAATGCGCATCGGCGTAATCGGCGGGCGCGTTCCGGGCTTTTATACGTCGTGCTGCTCCGAAATGCTCCTGCGCGACAAGATAGGTCCGGAGGTTAAATATATCACCATGCTTGAGGTCGTAAACGCCGCAAAGAGCCTTCCCGAGGAAAAGGTCGAGGAGGCCTTGAAAACAATAGAGGGCGACACATGCGCAGCTGCGACCGCCTCGAAGGAGCATGTCAGGAAGTCGGCTGCTCTTTTTGCTGCCATAAGCGGCATGAAGGAGAAGTTCCTTGTGGACACGTTTACGATGCGCTGCTGGCCCGAAATCATAAGCGAGGATCTCTACGGAATAGTTGCATGCTCCACAATCGGGCATTTGAACACCCACGGATACCTCACCGTGTGCGAGGGCGACGTTTACGCGGCCGTGATGTTGCGCCTCGAAAAAGAGCTTACCGGGCAGGATCCGTTCTTTTGCGACATGATAGTGTGCGAGGGCGAAACTGCCGTTTTGTGGCATTGTGGCGCTGCGCCTTGTTCGTTGAGGAAGCCCGGATTTGAAAGCAAGCTTACCAACAGCTCGACCGTTGTTAAGAACGGTGTCACCCACGAATTTCCGCTAAAGCCCGGGCGCATTACTCTCGCGCGGCTCGGTGAAACCCGCGACGGCAGCGCTTTCAGAATGTTCATCGCTACCGGCACCGGCCTGGACACCGACCTTTTCGTGCGCGGAAATCCGCTGAAGGTAAAATTCGACGCCGGCTGCGAGCGCATTCGGGACGTCGTATTCAACCAGGGCTTCGAACACCATTTCTCGATGGCGTACGGCGACATATCGAAAGAGCTTCTCGATTATTGCCGCATCATGGACATAGAACCCATATTGGTTCAATAGCTGGAGGGCAAGTTTGCATGAGCAAGGGAAAGTTTCTGATAAACCTCGAACCCAAGCAGGGTTTTAACAAAATATTCGACGCCGGCGAGTACGGCATGAACCTTACTTCGTTCGGGCTCATAAAGCTCGGCGCGGGCGCTTCGTACAGGGCCTCCACGGAGGGCTTTGAAGTGGCTCTCGTGGTGCTGGGCGGCAAATGCGCCGTAAAGGGCGCGGAATTCTTGTTCGAAAGCGTCGGGGAAAGAAAAAATCCGTTTGGTGGTGCCCCCCATACGGTTTACCTGCCGCGCCGCACGCCTTACGAAATTGTCGCGCTCACGGACGTCGAAATAGCCTTCAACGCTTCGCCCGCAACAAGGGATACGGCCGCGCCGACGCACATAACCCCCGAGATGACGCGCTCGTTCGAATTGGGGCGTGAAAACTTTACGCGCCGCGCGACCGTCATGCTCGACGAAAAATTCGATTCCGAACATTTTTACATAGGCGAGGGAATGATACCGTCGGGGAACTGGTCCGGATATCCGCCGCACAGGCACGACATAGACAATCCGCCGGAGGAACTCGACATGGAGGAGACGTATTTCTATATGTTCGACCCCGCCCAGGGTTTCGGCATACAGAAGATATATACGCCCGACGGCCGCATCGACGAGACGTACACCGTGAAAAACTACGATACCGTCGCCATAGCCGAGGGATTCCACCCGTTGTGCGGGGCTCCGGGATATTCGATGTACTATCTGTGGACCATGTGCGGCAAAAACAATCGCGGTTTGGTTTCCTCAATGGATCCCGACCATAAGTGGGTTGTAGGAAAATAATGCCTAAAAAAGGTGATATTCTCGCCGGCGTCGATTTCGGCACGGGCGGTTGCAAGATTACCGCCGTATCGGCTGAAGACGGTTCGGTGCTGGGCGAAGCTTCGGTGGAGTATCCCACCGAATACGCCCGTCCCGGGTGGTCGGAACAAAATCCTTCGGACTGGTATCCTGCGATGTGCGCGGCCTTCGGAAAACTGAAATCGAAGGGTGTCGATCTTTCGCGTGTGGCCGCGCTTGCCTTTGACGGCTCAACCCACAACGCCGTTTTGATGGATAATTCATACCGCCCGGTGCGAAAAACCATTATGTGGACCGACCAACGCAGCGTTTCGGAATGCGCGTATTTGCGCGAGAATTTCGCCGAGGAGATTTTCGCCTCCGCGTATCAGATGCCGACGCCGACTTGGACTCTTCCGCAGATGATGTGGCTGAAAAACAACGAACCCGAAGTCTTGAAACGGACAAAGCGCGTGCTTTTCGTTAAGGATTATGTAAGGTATCTCGTGACGGGGGAAGCGGCCACCGACTATATTGAGGCGCAGGGCACGCTGTTCTTCGACATGCGCGAAATGTCGTGGAGCCGCAAATTGGCGGATTTGTCGGGCCTGGATTTTGAGGCGCTTCCGAATATAGTGAAGCCTACGGATATCGCGGGCGAGGTTTGCGCCCGCGCCGCCGCAGATACGGGGCTTCCACATGGCATTCCCGTCGTTTGCGGCACAAGCGATTCGGCGGTCGAGGACTACGGCGCGGGAGCTGTGGAAGAGGGCGATTGCATCGTAAAGCTGGCGACTGCGGGCAACGTGAACGTCATGACGCGATCGCCGCATCCTTTCGAGACGACGCTAACCTATTCCCATGTGGTCGAGGGCATGTGGTACACAGTTTCGGCGACCAACGCTGCGGCCCTTTGCCAGAGATGGTTCAGGGACGTTTTTTGCGCGGCGGAAAAGGTCGAGGCTGAAAAAAACGGTGCGAAGATTTTTGCCGTTATGGATGCCGAAGCGGCAAAATCGCCCGTGGGCGCAAACGGTGTGATGTTCCA
>CALXLM010000030.1 GCA_944389195.1 uncultured Opitutales bacterium | reverse complement strand
ATGCCGGTTTTTGCCATGGATATTAGTTCCGAAAGCTGGCCATCGTCGAACGTGGCCTCTTCGCCGCTCGCCTGGATTTCGACAAACTTTCCGGAACCCGTCATTACGATGTTAGCATCTACTTCGGCGTCTTTGTCTTCTTCGTACGGAAGGTCGAGAAGCGCCCTTCCGCCGCAAATCCCGACGCTTACTGCCGCAACGGAGTCGTTAAAGGGATCTTCGGCTATTTCGCCGGATTCCATAAGCTTTTTAACGGCGATTTTTGCGGCAACGTAAGCGCCGCTTATTGAAGCCGTGCGCGTTCCGCCGTCGGCTTGTAGGACGTCGCAGTCGAGCCAAATTGTAATGTTCGGTATTTTTTCGAGATCCGCCACAGCCCTGATGGAGCGCCCGATAAGCCTTTGTATCTCCACCGAACGGCCGTCGATTTTCCCCGCCGCCGGACGTTGTTTCCTCGTAAGTGTGGAGTAGGGCAGCATGGAGTATTCGGCGCTTATCCAGCCTTTCGGGGGCGTTAGGGAGGACATCCATGCTGGCACGCGCTTTTCTGCGGTGGCGGCGCATATGACTTTTGTATTGCCGAAGGATACGAGCACCGAACCCGTCGCGTTTGCTGCTATTCCCGTCTCAAATTTGATTTCCCTGGTTTGGCCGGGCAATCTGTCGTCAACGCGCGCTTCGGAGGATTTTATGCTTTCATTTTCCATTAAATGTCCGTTATTATATAAACGTTTTCATTGCACAAGAAATTTGTTGAAAGGCTAAAATAAAATTTATGGAAAATCAAAATATGTACGAATCTTCGTTGGAGAGGAATTTAGTGCGATCTTCTGAGCGGTCGGCGTTTCTAAAAAAGACGTATTTGAACTTGGCGGCGGCGTTTGTGGTGTTCATGTGCCTTGAGGCGATGCTGATGCAGTGGCGGCCGGCCGTCGAATTGGCGTCGGCAATGGTTTCAGGCAGAAACTGGATTGTGGTGCTGCTGGCGTTTATGGGGGTGTCTTGGATTGCGAATTCTTGGGCTCTTCAGCCGGCGTCGGTGGGAAAGCAGTATGCCGGCTTGTATCTGTACGTTTTTGCCGAGTCTATAATATTTTTGCCGCTTCTCCTTTTGGCGAACGCGTATGCGCCCGATGCCATAGGGCAGGCTGCCATTCTTACGCTTTCGCTTTCCGGCGGAATAACGGCCTATGCTTTTTTGTCGGGCAAAAGCTTTTCCTTCTTGGGCTCGTTTATTTCAATCGGATTTTTTGTGGCTCTCGGATTTATTGTATGCGCCCTGATTTTCGGCTTTCAGCTTGGGCTTTGGTTCTCGGTCGCGATGGTCGTATTTGCTGCGATAGCCGTGCTTTACCAGACGGGGGCGGCAATTCACAGATACGGCAACGACCAGTATGTGGCCGCCGCCCTCGGGCTATTTGCTGCTATCGCCATGATGTTCTGGTATATTCTCCAGATATTGATGGGCTCACGGCGCTAATCGATGGCTTGCATAAAAAAATATTAATAAAATTTAATTTTATCCGATAAATTAAAAAAGGGATATATTTCCCAACGGCGGAGGTTCCGCCGGTAGTTAAGTGATAGTAGTCGTATAGAGGCGCCCCGGCGTAAAAAACCGGGGCGCTCTCTTTTTTAATGCTGTAAAAACGTGCCTACTTGAAAAAGTTGGATATCTTCAGATTTGCTTCGCGCAGTTTTTGCTCGTCGAGCTTCAGTATTTTTCTGTCGTATGTGAAAAGCCCGTTAGTTTCGTTTTCAACATCCGTAGTCTGCGTATAGACCGCGCCGAAACAGCCGCGCTTTGCCAGTTCTAAAATCTCTGCGGCGTATTCCAGATAAGTTTTTGTGGCTTCTTCCGGAGTTTTCAGCTTTCCGTAGCCCCAATTTTTGTTTTTAGACCATATATGCTCTTCAAAAACGCACCCTATGCCGCCGTACTCGCCGACTACATTTATTTTGCGGTCGTCGAAAAGGAACATTTTAGGCATGGGATATGAATGGCAATCTATAATGTCTCCGCAAGGGAAGAAATTTCCGCCGCTGGCGGAATTTACGAGCCTCGACGGATCCATGGATTTTGTCCATTCGGCAATTTCGACGGTTTTAAACTGTCCCCACGACTCGTTGAACGGAACCCATATGGCTATGCAGGGATTCGAGTATAGGCAATTTATTATCTCCTCCCACTCTTTTTTGTATGTAGCCTCAAATTGTTTTGAAACGGGGGGCTCTTCCCCTTTGAAATATCCCCTTATTTGCCATTTAGAGCCTTCGCCAAACATAGAGGGCATGTCCTGCCATACGACTATTCCGAGTCTGTCGCAATGGGTGTACCAGCGCGCCGGCTCGACTTTGACGTGTTTGCGTATGGAGTTAAAGCCCAAATCTTTGGTTCTTTTTATGTCGAAAAGCAGCGCTTCGTCGGTTGGCGCCGTGTAAAGCCCGTCGGGCCACCAGCCTTGGTCGAGCGGGGCGAATGTAAAGAAAGGCTTGTTGTTTAGGGTAAATTTCGCGCTTTTTGCTCCTTTTGCCGGTTCCATTGCAAATTTTCGCATGGCGGCATAGCTTTTTATAGTGTCCACAATCTTGCCATCTTTAGAGAGCGTTATTTCGAGATCGTATAAAAAAGGGGAGTCGGGGGACCACAGTTTCGGGTTTTCAATGTATATTGGAACGGTTTTGCCGACGGGAACTTTGGCCTGAGCGGCGATCTTGCCGCAGTCCATAACGGATATGGACGCAACCGCCGATTTGTCGGGAGAATCTACGCGTATATCAAAACAGGACGAGTCGAGGTCGGGAGTGGTTCTAATCGACGAAACATGGGTCTTTTCGACAGGCTCCAACCACACCGTCTGCCATATCCCCGACACCGCTGTATATCTGATGCCATACGGCTTTTGAGACTGTTTGCCGCGCGGTATTTTGCCCCCGGTGGAATCCCATACGCGTACCGACAACAAATTTTCTCCCCCTTTGAGGTTCTTTGTAATATCGAACGAGAACGGAGTGAAGCCGCCGGTATGTTCACCGATTTTTATTCCGTTGACGAAGACTTCGGCTTTCCAATCGACCGCTCCGAAATTTATTAGAATATTTTTTCCCTTCCAATCTTCCGGTATTTCGAATTTGCGCTCATACCAAAGGCTTTTGTCGGCTCCAAGCGTTTTGCCCACGCCGGACAGCGAAGATTCAATTGCGAAGGGAACCAGAATTTTACCGTCGAATTTGTCGGGCATCGGGGCGTCTTTTGCCGTTATTGCATAGTTCCACAGCCCGTTTAGATTAAGCCAAAGCTTGCGTTCCATGAGCGGACGCGGATATTCCGGCAGGACATTGTTTATATCAATTTTGTCGGCCCACGGCGTCTTTATTCTACCTTCTATCGGGGCCCATTGGGGGAATGCCGTTTCTGCGAACAGCGCCAAAGCCATAAATGCAAGGTTTAATTTTTTAGATAACATATTTTTGCTCCCGTGCCACATCGCATGATATGTGTGAATCGCCGCTAAGACAAACGAAGTTTGCATTCCTTTTTTCCTTTTTTCAAAACACCAGTGCATAACTGGCAGTAGATGTTTTTAGATATTGTTGATTGTTTGTAAATAGATATTGTTGATTGTTTGTAAAGATTAAAGTTTAAGTTATTGATTCATTTTCTCATTACCCCCTAGGGGGCGGCGCACTTTAACTCGTGAAGATAATCGCTTGGACTCTTCCAATTTAAACTCTTTCGCGGTCGAGTGTTGATCTCATTCAATGCAATTTTTAGTTCCCTTTCTGTAGCTTTTCTCAAATCCATTCCCTTCGGAAAATACT
>CALXLM010000029.1 GCA_944389195.1 uncultured Opitutales bacterium | reverse complement strand
ATATTTTCAAAGCCCTCCCCGCGCGGCCAAAATTTCGGGACGCGCGGGGAGGGTCAAGGTTATTTTGCCGATATGGTCGCTATAAAATATCCTGCTACGAGAGCCGTGCCTATGACGCCGGCGACATTCGGCCCCATGGCGTGCATAAGCAGAAAATTCGACGGGTCGGCCTTCTGACCTTCGATTTGCGAAACGCGCGCGGCCATCGGAACCGCCGAAACCCCCGCGGAACCTATCAGCGGATTTATTTTGTCCTTGAGGAACAGATTCATGAACTTTGCCATCACAACGCCTGCGGCCGTGGAAAATCCGAACGCAACAACGCCTAAAGCGAGTATCGAAAGCGTTTCAACCCTTATGAATCTGTCGCCCGTCATCGTGATGCCCACAGACGTTCCGAGAAAAATCGTGGTGACGTTTATAAGCTCGTTTTGCGCCGCCTTGCTCAGCCTTTCGCAAACCCCGCACTCCCTCAGGAAATTTCCGAGCATAAGCATTCCGACAAGAGCCGAAACGTCCGGAACCAAAAGTATGCAAAATACCGTCACTATCAGCGCAAATATCAGCTTTTCGAGTTTCCCTATTTTGCGCATGCTCTTCATTCTTATTTTTCTTTCGGACTCCGTCGTCAACAGGCGCATAATCGGCGGCTGTATAATCGGAACAAGCGCCATATAGCTATACGCCGCCACCGCAATGGGGGCGAGCAGGTCGGGGGCGAGCTTGTTCGTAATGAATATGGAGGTCGGTCCGTCCGCTCCGCCGATAATGCCGATTGACGCGGCTTCGGGCGTGGTAAAATTCAAAAACGCCGCGCCTATAAACGTCATGAAAACCCCAAACTGCGCCGCCCCGCCCAATATGAGAGTTTTCGGGTTTGCAATAAGCGGGCCGAAGTCGGTAAGCGCACCCACGCCGAGGAAAATAAGCGGGGGGAATATCTCCAGAAGAACGCCCATTTGAAGGTAATAATACAAGCCTCCCGTGCGCGGGCTGTAAACGTCCAAGATGCTTTCGCCGTTTTCAACCCTCTCTCCGGCTTTGGCAAAAATCCCCGAAACATTTCCGGAAGCCGAAGCCCAAACCAGAATGTCCTCGCCCTTAAGTTCGAGCTTGCGCCCCTTAAATTCGACCGTGAACTTTGCCGACGCATCTGCCGCAGCTGCGGCCGTTTTCGGCGTTTCCGTTGCCGGGGAGATTATCGCCAACAAATCAGGGATTCCCTTGGCTTTTTTAAACACGTCCCCACGTCCTTCGGGCGAAGTAATATCGGCGACAAATTTAAAATATTCGGCGACGCGCCGCTGCGCCTCGGCTGCGGAAATGTCTCCGCCGCCTATTATGTCCGAAACGGTTTTAGGCAACTGTTTTACCACTCTCGGGACAAACACGGCGTCGCCGTTTGAAACAAAAACCTGCTTAACCGTCGCGGCCGCCGGAGATATCACCGCTCCGGCCGGCTTGTTTACGACGCCCTCCGTCGGAAGGTTCGCAAGTAGCGCTCCGAACGCAATCGGAATCAGAAGAAGCGGTTCGAAGCCCTTGTAAACGGCAAGATAAAACAATACGAGAACCACGCCCCACATTACGACCATACGCCAATCGACGTACAGAAACCCCGTTCCCATGAACAAATCGCACAGACTGTTTATCATATTACAAGCCTCCTGTTCTTCAATTTGCGCGGTCCTGCCCGGATTGCCGCCTTTTGTCCAAGGAGGAGAAAACCCCTCCCACAAACGCGGTAAAGACGCTCAGAAGCGCCAATACTATCATGACTACCAAAAAGCCGATTCCGCAAAAAGAAAGCATTTGCGGAAACGACATGTTTAACGGAACTGCTGCCGATGTCAGAAACATGTTTTTATCCTTTTTTTTGTTTTAACGTTGTTAAAAATTTAGTCCCATACCCAAAAAACTAAGCCGTTATCGCGCGGTATCCGCTTTTCACCGCTGCACCCGGAGAAATTCCGGATACGGAGAAACCGGATAGACCGCCAAAAAGCGCCTCCCTAAATCCCCGAAAGAAATCCCTAAACGATTCGAAGGCCTCTTTTTCAAATTCGCAGTACGGATCTTTTTGGGCGTATCCGCGCAGATATACGGCTTCGCGCAACTCTTCAAGGCGCGCTATGTGGTCCCGCCACGCCCTGTCGAATGCGCTTAAAGCGGCCATGCGTTTCGCCCTTTCCCCATTTTCGGCTCCGGCAGCGCCGAAAACCTGTTTGAAAGACTCCATAATCCCATCTTCAATCCTCTCAACAATCTCGCCCCTCCGCCCTTCTTCGAAGCGCAACAGCCAATTCCGCCTTCCGAAAAACCGCCCAAGCTCATCTTCAAGTTGGGAAATATGCCCCTCCGAAACTTCGCAATCTTCGGAAGGAAGCGCGGTTTTGATGCAATATTCCGCAATTTCCCGCGCCGCCGACGAATAAACTGCGTCGATGGAAGCCGACAAAATTTCGTCGCGCAAGGCATAGGCGACCCCTCTTTGCCTGTTTGCGGGATTGTCGAACTTCAAAAGGTTTTTGCGCTCAGCGGAATAGTCGCCCTCCAATTTGTCCTGAGTGCGCCTTATTATTCTCCCGAAAAGCGGATGGGAAAATGGAACGCCCGCCCTGTGTTTTGATTTTATGGCGTTTTGAAACGGAGACACGTCAGCGTGCCTTCGCAAAAACTCGTCTTCAAGGCTCACCACAAACTGGGTTTGTCCGTTGTCGCCTTGGCGGGCGCACCTTCCCATTAGCTGGCGGTCTATGCGCCGGGAATAATTATGCTCCGAAGATATTATAAAAAGCCCGCCCAATTCGTTGACGCCTTCGGCGAGTTTTATGTCGGTTCCACGCCCGGCCATATTGGTTGCGACAGTGACCATGCCCCGCCCGCCCGCCTGCGCCACAAGGGCGGCTTCGCGGGCGTCATTTTTGGCATTGAGAAGGTTGTGCCGTATTCCCCTCATTTTAAGCATTCTCGAGAGCGTTTCCGACTCTTCCACGCTTCCCGTCCCTATGAGGACCGGCCGTCCGGAAACGCTTAAAGATTTTGCCATCTCAACTATCCGCGCGTATTTCTCCGCGCGAGTCAAAAATATCAAATCGGGCTCGTCCCGCCTGCGGCAAGGCCTATTCGGGGGAATTTCCATTACGCCCATTTTATAGGTTTGCAAAAACTCGTCGGAAAGTTCCGTGGCGGTTCCGGTCATGCCCGACAGCCTTGAATACATTCTAAAATAATTCTGTATTGAAATCGTAGCGTAAGTCGCGTTTTCGGCTTCGATTTCAAGCCCCTCTTTGGCCTCGACAGCCTGGTGCAGGCCGTCGCTCCACCTGCGGCCGGGCATCACCCTTCCCGTGTTCGGATCTATTATTTCGACGCGCCCGCCGCGCACTATGTAATCGACGTCCCGCTCGTAAAGGGAAAAGGCCCTAAGCAGCTGGGAAACAGCCCGGAGCCTGCCGGCCGTTTCAAGGGCTTTTGCCGAAATCTCAGACTTTCTCCGCAATTTTTCCGGGCCGGAAATGTCCGCCGCAGTTTCCACCGCCAGCAGTTCGCTTTCAGTATCGGGAAATGTAAACGCGTCCGGATTGCCGGGGTTTAAAAATTCGCGGCCTTTGCGGGTCAGGGATACCGTGTTTGTCTTTTCATCGACGCAATAGTAGAGTTTTTCAATCAGTTTATGCCTGGCGCACTCCCCAAAATTCGTGGCGAGTCCGGTTTGCATTTTTTCAAGAGCAACGTTTGCTACGCCCATTTTTAAAATGCGCTTCAGGATTTTATTGCGCGGCGCACCCGCCCTTACCTGAATCAATTTTTCTATGTCCGAAACTTCCGGTTCGCCTTTTTTGCCGAGCTTCTCAAACACTTCCGCAGCCAACGCGCCGCATAGCCTGTTCTGGGCCGACACAAGATTCCTAACCCCCTTCAAAACCCCGCCGTAAGGGTTCTCCCCGCCCGCAGTGTCCGCTCCCGAAATAATCAGCGGCGTGCGGGCTTCGTCCGCCAATATAGAATCAGCTTCGTCAACCAAGCAGAAGAAAAAACCCCTTTGAACCTTTTCTCCGGGAGACGCCGTGACGGAATTGTCGCGCAGGTAGTCGAAGCCGAATTCGGAAGCAGTGCCATAGGTTATGTCTGCGGCATACGCCGCCCTCTTTTCGGACGGGCGCTGCCCCGAATAGACGCACGCGCAAGTCAATCCAAGCAGCGAATATAGCGGCCGCATCCACTCGCAATCGCGCCGGGCCAGATATTCGTTGACGGTCGCTATATGGCACCCCTTGCCGAAAAGCGAATAAAGATACAAGGGAAGAGTTGCTATGAGAGTTTTGCCTTCGCCGGTGGCTATCTCGCCTACCATATTGTGCGAAAGCGCGATTCCAGCCTGAAGTTGAACGCGGTAATGTACCATATCCCACTTGAAATCCTGCCCGCAGACGGAAATCTGCCTTCCCAAAAGCATGCGCGCGGCCGAACGCACAAGCGCAAAAGATTCGGGTATAATCTTCCGAATGTTTTCGCCGCTTAAAACGCGCCGCCTAAGTTCAAGGGTCTTTTTGCGGAAGTCGTCCTCTCCAAAATCCGCGTAGCTAACCTCAAACTTTTCTATAAGTTGTATTATTTTTGCCGTCTTGCGGAGAAAATTTCTATTTTTCAACCGCGCAAACAGCGATGCTGCATTTGCCATTTCTTTTACCGTTGTCCGTTAAGCGGGCGCATTCGCCCCGCATCATGCCGGTGACGTCCGCCGAAGCAGACGAAAACAGACATTTTTAGGCAATCAGATAAGCAGCGCAAAAATCCTGCGGCCCGGCTGCGCCCCCGGACCCGACAAAACAAACGCCAAATAAGACGGCGCCGCGCAAAGGCGCGCACTGGCGGAAACAAAAAATTTCGCGTAAAACAGCCCGGCCAACGCAATGCTCAAAACGCACGCTGCAAAAAACGGGGCGAAAACCGACTCCGATTTCGACACCCCGCGCCTTTTGCCGCGCAATTTATCCGGTACGGTATAATGAATCAGCGGGGCAATCGAATAAATCTCGCAACTTTTATCGGGTAAAACTATCGAAAAAACTTCGGATGAAGCGCCGTCTTCAGAACTTTCGGCAACGGCGCAAAGAGTGGATCCATTGGGTAAAAATATTCCCAACAGCGCAAAAAGCATACCTGCCAATAGCGTTTTCAAAATATCAATTTGACCACTTTTTGAATCATTTATAACTCTCTTAGTCAAACCTAATTTCAAGTTTTAAAAAAATTTACGCAAAGGCGACGCCCGGCCAAACGTTTGCGAATTTCAAAATGCAACAAATTCCATAAAAAAAACGGCAGATTATCCAAAGCGCGCCCAACAAAGCGCGCGCCTAAAATAACCGAAAAATCACTATAAAAAATCGACTTTTCGGATTCCTTAAAACATTTTTTTAACCGGAACTTTTGCTTTTAAAGCAAAAATCAGGCCGAGAGCGCGCGGCCCAAAAGCCTGCCTTGCGGAGCAATGGTCCGCATATAAAATACCGCCTTCAATTTTTGCATTTGCCGTTCTTTGCAAATGCGCGGTTTTATGCGGCAAAATCCCCCGCGATTCATTCCGCAACTATCGAATATTCGCCCGCTGGAAGCTTGAATGTTGTCTTTTTGGGGTTTGCAAATTTCCCGGCGCCGAACTCCGACAATCCGCTCTTTCCGTTTATGGAGATTTTTTTGCCCGAGCAAAACGCCGGAAGAACCACAACCGCCTCAGTTCCGCGCGGCACCGACAAATCGAGAAGGAAACGCCCGCCGTCGCATACAAACGCCGATTTTATCTTTCCGGCGACGCTCGGAACCTCTATCGACGCCCTTTTAAATTTTGCCGGATAAGGCTCCACCTTAAATGTTTTCCATGCAGGCTCTAACGGGTACAATCCGCACAGATACTGCGCAATCACAGTCAGCGGTCCGCCGCTCCACGCATGGTTCACCGAACCTCCCAAATCTCCGCCGACTTCCCACCTTTCAAAAAGCGTGGTATAATTTTTATTTTCCACCATATTGGCGAAACGCTTTTTCGCCCTTTCCAGCGCGTATTCACCCCTGCCCATCAAAAAAAGCGCCTCCATTACGTATTTTTCCATATACGGGCTGGCGTAAAACTGCGTTTTAAACAATTTGAAAATGGATTCGTATTTGGATTTGTCAGCTATTCCCGATATTACCGCCAAAGCCTGGACGCGGTCGTCGGTTGCGTCGTTGTATTCCGGATGCCTGTATGCGGCGCCGTTCCAGCATTTGTTGAAGCCCGCCTTCAATTTTTCCATCGAAAGTCGGTATTCCTTGGCGTCTTCGCCCAAGCCCAATTCGTCCGCCATGAGTGCCGCGGAATCAAGCGCAATGTAATGCCAAGCGGCAAAAATCAGGCGCTTGTCGAGGCTCGTCCCCCAGTCCCCCCACGGCCAACCCGTTTTGCGCGGCGCGGTAAGCCCGGTTTCGTCAAGCTTCCAAAGGCCGAGATATTTTTTCACGGCAGGATATGCGAACTTCAGGGTGTCGATATCGCCCGTGTTCATGTAGTAGTTCCAAAAGCCGTATCTGCCCACGCTCGCCAGCATTTGCCCGGGTAATTCCGAAGAATAATTGCCCGGTATGGGCGAAAACAGCACGCCGTCGGGTTTCGCCCACGAGACAAGCTCGCGTATCCCCTTTCTCATGAGCGCGTGCGACGAAACCGAATATGTGTAAAAGCTCTCGCCCATCAATACAACTACGTCTCCCCACCACTGTGCGCGCTCGCGTTCGGGACAATCGAAATAATTGTCGCGCATATTAACATAGAGGGTGCGAAGCGCCTTTTCCCAAAACGCCGAAAAGAACGGGTCGTCGCAAGAAAATTTTCCCGAAGGCTCCGTTCCGTACCCGGACTCCCGGTATTCGACGCGCTCCACCTTCACATTCCTCGGCACCTCAAGGATTATGTGGTGACCGTTCATCCACCCGAGAGACTCGTAAGTCTGTTTCCCCTTTTTTGTGACATATTCGGCCCTTACGTTCCAGATATCCGCTATTTTAACGTGGTCCGTTTTTATTCCGATAAGGCTGTTCCCGTCGGGATCGTTTACGGTTATAATCGGCGTCATCTGCATGTTATAAGGCAGTTTCGCCGTCACGGTGTCAAATTCTTTGCCCTTCGCGCGAACAAACTCCGCGGAACGGACCTGCCGCAGTTTCCACATGGGAATGGGACGCTTTTGATGGCCGTTCCACGGCGGAGACCCCCATTCCCCGCACTCCCTCGATTTTTTAAATCCCCATTTTTCGGCAGCGTCCGCAGTTTGCCACCCGGGCATGTCGCGGTTGGCGTCGAACTTGATGTTCGATTCCGACAAACGGTAATTCGGAACGGGATAACCCGCCATTCCGTACCCGGGATGTATTTTCGAAAGCCAATCGGCGGAACTTTTCAATCCGGTCTCTCCCTCCGACTCAAAAAACAATCCTGCCTTCCCGCTGCCCTTATGGGAAAAGCCGTCCTTGCCGAAATACCATAAAAGAACCGCTATTTTATTTTCTCCCGACTTTAAAAACGGGGCTATGTCTATTTCATCGTAATAACCGTCCGAAGGATTGGGGCCGCGTTTTAAACCGCCCTCAAAAACCGCAAGCTTTCCGTTAATCCACAACCAATATTTGGAATCGGCCGCTATTATAACTTTTTCCGTATCGGGAACTTTTTCCAAATTAAAATCTTTTCTAAAGGCAATCCACGTATTCGGAACATCGGCATTCCCCTCCGAAACACTTATCCATTTGGCCCCCGCCGCCGACAACCCTTCGACGCAAAAAATGGCGGCAACTGCAATTAATAATTTTTTCAACATATTTCCCCTTTTTGAGATTTTTGGGAAATATATGATATGGTTTGAAATTACAATATAAAAACTGGCAATAAAAAGAAAGACCCTCAAATAATCCGTAAGCCGCCGCGTTTGCAATTTAACTTGACGGCGCTGCCAAGTTTAGAGGCTTACTTTCGGCTGTCTCCGCCAACAGCGTAATCGAGCTCCAACCAAACCACGCGGCATTTCCCCGACTTTCCGACCAGCGAAAGTTCGTTATAGCCCTCTTTAACCGCCGATTTCGGAAAGAAAAACCTGACCGCCTTAGAGCCGCCGCCGTGCTCTTGAATCCGTGTTTCCGGCTCCTGGCGCACGGCCGGAACGCCGTTTAAAGACGCGCCGATTTCGATTTTTCCTGAAATCCTGTCTATGCCCGCCACCGCCGATATGTCGCCGTCCCCGATTTTTTGGGGCAAAAGGCCGAAAAGTATTTTGAAGTTTTCCGTTTTGCCTTCCGATATGTTTTTAGGCAGCATAATATTCCGATCGGAATTGCTGCGCGCCTCCATAAGGTCGCGGTAAGAAAGGGGGTGCCTGCGCGGCGAATTTACAGCGTCCAGCCCGCGCTCGGCGGCCTTTTGCATGATTTCGGGAAAATAAATCAGGTTAAAGAAATAAAAACTATTTGCCCCGTTAAATTTGGCGTTGGCAATCCAGCCGTTTAGCATCGGCAAATCTATCGACATTCGCGGCAGCATCAGGCCGCCCGCCGTGCCGTGTTCGGCGCCGGGGATAATTTTTACGTTCGGCGAATCTGCAAGGGCCTTTTTCCATTCCGACACCGGAATGTCGAAATCCGATATCCACGCCGACGACGGTATTACAATATCTACAAGACCCTCGCGCGCCCACTTTTCAACATTCAACCCCGCGTATTTCGCCGCGTCGGGAGTCGCGTGAACGCGCACGGCAACGCCTATTTTTCTTCCGCGCTTTTTCCCGTACTCTTTTGCAAGAGCCTTCACTTCGCGCATGAATTCGTCAAGGCACGGCGAATCCTCCTCGCCTTTGCCGGGTGTTAAATGCAGGGAAAACCGCATCCAGTCGAGTTCCAGGCCGTCAAAATCGTAGCGCTCGAAAAGCTCGCGCACAAACGACAGCTGGTAGTCGCGCACCTCTTTGTTTTTATAATTTAGGGCAAAAATATCCCACGGCTTTCCCTTTTCATATTTCGGAACGCGCCTGAACTGCGGATTGTCGAGCCAAAATCTATCGTGCCCGATGTAATCGGGTATGTTCGGGCAATGCATATCGTTCATGCGCATTGAAATCCACGGGGATATGCCGACCTCCCTGCACTTTTCTATCCATATCCTGCCGAGTTCCAGGCCGTTTTCCTCCGTGTACTTTGCGTTTTCAATCCACTTTTGAACCCACCTGTGCCCGCGCACGTAATCATAACATCTTTCGCCCCGCGCCGAATCCTCCCAAATCGCCTGGCGCGACCCGCTGCGGAACATCGCCCTTTGCGCATTCCTGCAAATAAAAAAGTGCGTGACTTTTGAATCCTTGAGTTTGTCGATGTATGCGCGCGCGTATTCACGCGTCATATCTTCGACGGAATTTCTGCTTAAGAAGCGCGAATCGTCCTCGTTTATAATGAAAAGCCGGTCCCCGTTTGAAGCGGGATTTTTATCCTCCGAAAAATCGGCGCATGAAACCGCCATTGCGGCGGTTAACATAAAACCGCATAGCCTTGCCGTTGTCCTAATTATTTCAATTTTCATAGATAGGATATAAATAAAACTGCGCCAATTTTTGAATTTTTTGTTCCGCGCAGGGCGCAATGCGGCGGAAATTGCCGAAAATATTTCGCCCGGCAATCGCCCTATTCGTCAATAAGTTCAAACAGCGCGGTGTCGGGAGATTTAAAGTCGTAAACAAACTTGTCTGTATTTTCCCCTACGGTCTTTTCGGTGAACAGTTCCACTATCTTCTTTGCCTTGCGCGGAAGTTTTATCTCCTTTTTGCCCCCGTTTTTTACATGCACGGCCACGAGCCTGTCGTTGGCAAAAACAGGCAAGGGCTCGTCGGTGTACATGTGGACGCCGGCATCCTCCAATATTTTCCTGACGGATTTGCGGGTAAAAACGCTTGACTTGCCGGAATATACGCTTACCCAAGCGCCCATATCTTTCCGGTTTATCCCTTTTGTATTGTAGTCGAAGCCGGTAAGCTCCTTTACAAAATTTACGTCGATTTTTTCGCCGTCGGTAGCGCCGAAAGCCCCGATTGTAAGCACAGTTCTGCCGCCCTTAAACACGTGCTTTTCCAAAATCTCCCTTTTCTCCGGAGTTATTTCAAACGAATGCGGGAACACCGCAACTTTGTATTTCGAAAAATCGACTTTCGAAATGTCCCTAAAGTCCAAAATATCAAAGGGCGCTCCCGTAGCGTACAACAATTTTCTCATTAGAGACGAGGAGGCGTATTTTGAATAAGATCCGCTTTCGGGATCTATAACGAAAACGACTTCCGCCTTGTATGGAAGGTTGTCGTTCTTATGCATATCCCACAACCGGTGGGCGCGTTTTATAAGATTCATCGTCTCGGGCGTTTTAAACACTCCGCCCCACATGTCGAAACACCACAGCGAATTTTGCATGACTATCGCATACGAGAATTCCCTTTTTAATATAGCGTCGGTTCCCGCCTGCGTATTTACCCCCCCATGCTCGTGAATGCCGCCTATAGAAACGTAGGGAGTCAATTTGTTATTGTATGTATGGGTGCGATGGTCTATCTCCTGAAACCAATGCTTGTTTGTAAGGGACAGCGATTTCAGCGGAGCGTCCGTGGCGCCTCCGTTGCCGAGATTCCGGTTATCGTACCCTCCGGGGCTTCCTATAAAATCCACAATGTCGGAAGTGTATGTTTTCGAGTTGTCGAGCTTGCCGCTAAACTGCATTGGTATGAAACCGCAAAACGCGCCGACCTGTTTTTTGTCTCCGACGATATCTCGCACTATTTTTGCAAAGCCCAACATGCCGTTCGATATCATCTCTTCCGTAAAACGCGCGTACTCCACCACCGCCTTTTGGGTCTCGGGGTTGAAATATACCCCGAACGACGGCGAGTTTAACTGCTTATACGACGGTACGTCGCATTCCTTCAGCCCGTTCTTTTTGCGCCATTTGTTCCAAAGCTCCTCCTTTTGCGGAAGCGCCCGGCCCTTTGACGTACAATACCATTCGCTCGTCCCGCCGCCGGCCACTATGTAATACTTTACCCTGTCGCCGTATTTTTCCTCCATGTGCTTGACATACGCCTTCAGCATCTTTTCGGTGAGCTCTCTCCACTCCTTTACGCAGAGCGAATTCGATATCTCCTGGTAGCTGTCACCCCCCATACCATACTTCCTGTTGATGCGCCTTAAAAGCCAAATCGGGCTGTTTATGTCAATCATGCAGATAAATTTTGCATTCGGATTCTGCTCTATCACAAGGTCGAACTGCCTGTCCACAATGTCCCACAAATACGTCTCGTCCCAAACCCAGAACGGAGGAAATTTGCAGTACGGCTCCCCCAATGTGTTGAACGAATTGGACGGCATCACCGCGTACGTGTCCACGCCCGCATCGGCGAACTGCTTCATCGCCTCGGTCTCCGGCCAAAACGACCTGTATGCAAAAAACTTCTCCTTTGTAGCCCCGCACGCAAAAACCGCGCCGAAAAGAAGGCACAACACCGCGAAACTTACATTAGATTTCATCGTTTCCGAACTTTTCTACTTATTAAGTTTTATTATATCCCTGACGGCATCGTAGTCCGTAATTATGAGAGGATAATCCGCCAACGGAACGCCGTCGAGATATGCATATACGTTCCCCTTCTCGGGGACTATTTTTTTGCACTCAAAGACCTTGCCCGATATCGGATCGAGCAATACGGGGCGTTTAAGCGGCTTCGGCCCGTCCACATAATTAAACGAGCAATTCGCTATCGGAGCCATTTGGGTTTGAACGTCTTCGGCGAGCCATATGGCAAACATCGGATATCCGTTGCGCTCGAATGTCTCAACCCTTTTTGCCGAATCGAAAAGCCTCGAGGCCCCCAGCCTGTCGGCAACCGCCTTTAGGGTGCTCACATATCCGAAAAACGGGCGGGGCTGCGCGGATTCGTCGAGAATAGGCGTCAAATTTTTAAATACATGGAATATTTTTTTGGGCTTGTAAGTGATGTTCTCGAATACTCCGTACCGACCGAAAAGCGGAGCACCGCCCTGCCCCATTTGATATCCTTTTTTAAAGTCCACGCATTGGAAGTGCGAAGACAACCCGTATCCGGCGGCGAGGTCGAGAATCGTGCGCCTAAGCATCCATTTTGCCTGCATGTACTCGCCGCCCGCAGTGATGGTGCGCCTAAAATGTTTCTTCGGAAAGTACGAAGCAAAACCGGCCTCGGTCTGCCATATTTCTATTTTTCTACCTTTCGAATAGCGCTCTATCCAATCGCGCGACACGCGCACCTCCACGTCGTGGCGTTCTTCGGGTATTATGCAATAGGAGTGCACGGCGAAAAAGTCGATGCAGTCTGCGCCTCCATTTTTAAAATACTCGTATTGAAACGGCCGTCCCGCGCCCGCCACAGTGGCGCCTATTTTTGCATCGGGAACATTCTTGCGTATTATCTCGGCCGAGATTCTTATAAGCTTGGCGTATTCGCGCACGTCGGGCTCCTTCGGAAGCCAAAACCCTATATGCGACGGCTCGTTCCATATTTCGTATATTTTCACCTTGTCCTTGTAGCGTTTCGAAAGCGCGTCCACATAGTTCTTCCAAGCGTTCAGGCACTCCTCTCCGTAATAAAGCGGAACGTAGCCGACGGCTGTCGGGGTTTTGGTCTTCCCCATATAGATTGCGTTGCCGAACCCGAGATTGAAATACGGCTCTATGCCGCGGGCTGTGAGGTTGTTTACTATGTCGTCGAGCCACTTGAAATCGTAAACGCCCTTGACTTTTTCGGTCTTTCCCCAACCGGTCTGGCAGCGCGCCTTTTTTATGCCGGTTTCGGCGAGCTTGTCGTAAACCTTTTCGGGTTCGAACATGTCGCGGTCGAGACATTCAAAACCTATCGATATTTTCGAGTCCTTTATTTCGGACGAAGATTTGTGCCTGATTTTCCCTATTTCAACCCAATTAGAATTTGGAAGCGGCAGTTTCGGCTCTATTTCCTCCACTTTCAGCCATTGCGCGCCGAGATTGCACCCGGCGATTCCGAACGCCGCAACAAACATCGCCTTAATAATATGCGTTTTCATCATAATACAGATATCAAGTTAAGCGGTTAAATGTGTAGCTGCAATTTATTGATTGCGCACCGCTATGTAAAGACAGAAAAACCGCCGGGGTTGTCCCGGCGGCAAAAAAAATGAAAAACTCCCCGTTTTTTATTCTTCGGAGACCTCTACCGAAAGAATTTTTTGCTCCTCGGCGGGCTTGTCCATAAAGCCCGTTTTGCAATTTTCAATCTTTTTAACGGTATCAAAGCCCTCTACAACCTCCCCGAAAATAGTATGGTGCATGTTAAGCCATGGCGTCGGCACGGTGGTTATAAAAAACTGGCTGCCGTTAGTTCCCGGGCCGGCATTGGCCATGGCCAGCAAACCCTCCCTGTCGAACGTCGTTTGGGGGTCGAACTCGTCGGCAAAAGGCCTTCCCCAAATAGACTCTCCGCCGCAACCGCTGCCGGTAGGGTCGCCCCCCTGTATCATAAAATCCTTTATTACGCGGTGAAACGTGATGCCGTCGTAATACCCCTTTTTCGAAAGCCCCACAAAATTCTCGCAGGCTTTCGGGGCAATTTTCGGAAACAGCTTTACCTTTATGTCTCCCCTGTTTGTCTTAAGGGTCACAAAAACGTTTTCTTTCATATCGTCTTCCTTTTTTATTTGTGTTTGGCTATCTCGCACTCCCCGAATTTCGGGCACGAAGAACATTCGACTATGATGTCCTGCGCCGATTTTCCCGGCGGAATAAACGGCAAGACGTGCTCGTCGTGTTCGATCACAACCTCGAGCAAATAGGGCTTTGAAGAGGCGAGCATTTCGCGCACCGCCCCGGGTAGCTCCTCTCGCCTCGAAACGCGGCGGCTTTCCCAGCCATACCCGCCGGCGATTTTGCAATAGTCGGGGTATATCGCGCCAAGGTTTTCGGGCCCCCCCATATTATTGGGATCGAGAGAAAGGTTGGTATTTCCGCGGGTGCCGCCGTACATCATATCTTCCCACTGCATCACCATGCCGAGGAATTGGTTGTTTAAAAGCATAACTTTCACGGGGACGTTTTCCGCCACCGCGGTCGCCATCTCCTGAATGTTCATCTGAAACGAGCCGTCGCCGTCGATATCGACAACCTTTTCCTTTGGGCGCGCAATCTTAACCCCTATCGCCGCGGGAAGCCCAAAGCCCATCGTGCCGGCGCCGAGCGAACTTATGAATTGGCGCGGCTTTGAAAACACGAAGTTTTGCGGGGTCCACATCTGGTGCTGTCCGACGCCCGTGGTCACAACAACCCTGCCGCCGCTTTCTTTGTACAAAGCCGATATCGCCTCTTGGGCGGTCAGGTTTTTGCGCTGCCTGTACGAAAACGGATATTTATACCGGCGTTTCCAGCACTTGACGCTGTCGAGCCATTCTGTCAGGTCCGGTTTCGGAGTTTTGCGCTCTTTGGCGAGTTCCAAGAGCCGTTTTAAGGCGTATTTGACCTCGCTGTGGACTCCGTAAAAAACTTTTATGTTTTTGTTTTGCTCGGCAAAGTCGATGTCGAGATGGACCACTTTCGCCTTCGGGGCGAATTTCGAAACCGCGCCCGTTATGCGGTCGCTAAACCGCGTGCCGAAAGCCAGCAAGAGGTCGGAGTTGAGCACAGCGCTGTTGCCGGCAAACGTTCCGTGCATGCCGAACCAATAGAGGTTTTTCTCCTCAAGCGGGTCAACTGAGCCTATGCCCATAAGCGTGTTTGCCACGGGTATGCCAAAATATTTCGAGAACGCGTCGAGCTCTTTCGAGGCGTCGGCAGAGATTATTCCGCCCCCAGCATAAATTACGGGCTTTTTAGACGCCGATATCAGCGAAAGTATTTTCAAAAGGCTCTCGTCGTCGGCGCGCGGCGGAACCTGCAAGCCGGGCAGCTCCGGCTTGGCGTCGAAATTCGGCGACACCATCTGCTGTTGGACGTCTTTGGGAATGTCTATCAAAACGGGACCGGGCCTTCCGGTTTTGGCTATTATAAACGCCTCTTTTATCGTCTGCGGCAGGTTGTTTGCGTCGAGAACCAAATAGCTGTGTTTTACGACAGGCAGCGTCATTCCGAAAACGTCGGTTTCCTGAAAGGCGCTTTTCCCTATCAGAGACTGAAAGACCTGTCCGGTTATTGCGACAATCGGAACGCTGTCCATATAGGCGTCTGATATCGCCGTAAGCAGGTTCATCGCGCCGGGGCCGCTCGTGGCCATGCACACGCCTACTTTCCCTGTGGAGCGCGCATATCCTTGCGCCATAAATCCGCCTCCCTGTTCGTGGCGGGGAAGAATTACCCTGATTTTATCCGTGCGCGTAAGGGCGTTGTGCATGTCGATAATCGATCCTCCGGGATACGCGAATATCGTATCCACGCCCTCGTTCTCGAGACATCTAACGACTACGTCCGTGCCCTTCATCAGCTTTGCGGGCTCGGATTTTTTAGAAGCCGTTTTTTTCGTATTTTTTTTCATAACGCTGCCTATCCTATATTAAACTATCCACAATAACACCCCGCCGCCCATCTTCAACAAAAAACTTCCCGTTGAAATCCGCCGCAGTTTTCGGCCGGCAAACCGTCCGCCACAACGCCGCCGCCCGCGCCGGAACGCATTTTAAAAAGGCGTTTCTGCGGGTGTGCTTTCCCGGACAGTTTACGTTCACAACCCCGCCTTCTCCGCATTCGCCCCTTTCGGGGGCCTCCAGAAAAAACTCCGCCGCATGCCCCGCCGCCGTTTAGTCCCCGACGACGCGTATTTTCGAATAGCACGCGGCGGATTTTTCCAGACATTCGACGTCCGTAGGCTCTTTCGGCGACCCTCCCGAAAGGCCTATCGAATACGAAAATTTGTATTTCCCGTCGCCGCTTTTCACATAAACCGACTTTAGCGCCGCCCGCGCGGGAACACATTTTAAAAAAGCGTTTCTGCGGGTGTACTTTTCCGGATAGTTTACGTTCACAACCTCGCCGTCTCCGCAGACGCCCTTTTCGAGCGCCTCCAGAAGAAACTCCGCCGCATGCCCCGCCGCCGCCTCTATATTGCGCAAAAGGGATTCCGGAACGGGTCCGTGGCGGAGCCTGCAAAACTCGTAATAAACTTTTTCAAGCCTCATCGAAAACGCAAACGCCGGCAAGCCCCACCCGGCGCCTTCGACCGCCGCTGCGAAAGTTCCGCTGCTCCAAAGAATAGGCAGGGCCACATTCTGCCCTATGTTCAGGCCGGAAACGACCGCGTCGGGCATTTTTTCGCACAAATGGCCGAGAGCTATGTTCACGCAATCGGACGGCGTTCCGGTGACGGTATGGCAGTCCAGCCCGAAAAATTCGCGCCTTTCGACCGCAAGCTCGGCATGGCGGCTGTACGCCCTGCCTATCCAGCTCTGCTCCCCAGCCGGAACGACAATTTTTAAGTCGGCCACCCCAGCCAGCGTTTTAGCGAAAACCGGCAGGAACGGAGAATCCAAACCGTCGTCGTTAGACAGAAGCAGGCACGGTCTCATCTTTTAGAGGTTCGCCCCTGAGGAATTTGTTTATGCTGCGCGCGGCTATCTTAGCCTGCCCCATTGCGCTTATTACGGTAGCCGCGCCGCTGACGACGTCGCCTCCGGCAAACACCTGCGGAATCGACGTCTGCAATGTTTCCGGATCCACCTCGATGGTTCCCTTTTTGGTAGTCTTCAACGATGCGCAAGTCATCGGCAAAAGCGGATTCGGCCTGTTTCCTATCGCCACCACGAGGGCGTCGCACGGAATTTGGAATTCGCTTCCCGGTATTTCCGAAACGCTGCGCCTGCCGGAAGCGTCGGGTTCTCCGAGTTCCATTTTCACACACTCAACCGCCGTTATTTTCCCGTTTTCATCGGCTATCACCCGTTTGGGGTTTGTAAGCATCTGAAAGTTTACGCCCTCCTGTTCGGCATGGTGGACTTCCTCTGCGCGGGCGGGCATCTGTTCGCGCGCGCGCCTGTAAACGAGCGTTGATTTCGCGCCTATTCTAAGGGCCGTTCTCGACGAGTCCATAGCTACGTTTCCGCCTCCCACGGTGACAATATGCCGCGCATTGATGGGCGTCGTGCCGTGGTTTGGAAAATCGTAGGCTTTCATGAGATTAAAGCGCGTCAAAAATTCGTTAGCCGAAAAAACCCCCACGCTGTTTTCGCCCGGAATGCCCAAAAATATGGGGAGCCCCGCGCCCGAACCTATGAAAATTGCGTCGAATCCGCCCGAAAGGAGAGTATCGACCGTCCGCATCTTTCCCACCAAGTAGTTTAGGTGTATCTTCACGCCGAGTTTCTTGAGCGATTCGACTTCGTGCACCACAATCTCCTTCGGCAGGCGGAATTGGGGTATCCCGTACATAAGCACTCCGCCGGGAAGGTGGAGAGCTTCGAAAATTTCGACTTCGTGCCCGGAAATCGCCAAATCGGCGGCGGCGGTGATGCCGGCGGGCCCGCAACCGATAATCGCGACCCTTTTGCCGGTAGGCGCCGCCTTCTCGGGAAGTTCCTCGAGATTGTTAAGCCTCACATAGTCGGCCGAAAAGCGCTCCAAAGTCCCTATCGCGACCGGATCTCCCCTCAAACCCAAAACGCAGCTTCCCTCGCACTGGCTTTCCTGCGGGCAAACCCTGCCGCAAACGGCCGGAAGCGCCGTCTGCTTCTTAAGTTTGATCGCCGCCGATTTCGGGTCGCCCTTGGCTATTTCGGCTATAAATTCCGGTATGCGTATGTTCACCGGACACGCCGCAATGCAGCGCGGTTTCGGACATTGCAGACAGCGGCTGGCCTCGTCCATCGCCATTTGAAGCGACACGCCGTAGGGCACCTCTTCAAAATTCGTGGCCCTGCGGATAGGATCCTGTTCGGGCATTTTTAGGCGCGGAAGTCCCGACGCCTTAAGTTTTCTCGGTTTTTCTTCTGCCATTTTCTAATCCTCAAGAGTGGCATTTGCCGCCGATATGGCGCGGCATTGCCTCTATTTCCAAAAGTTTATAGGCCGTGCGTCGCTTGCCAAGCTCCGCAAAGTCAACGTCAAGCAGCGGGAAGAACGGGCCGTCCACGCACGCAAACTTTGTTTCGCCCCCCACGCTCACGCGGCATGCCCCGCACATGCCGGTTCCGTCAACCATAATCGGATTGAGCGCGCACAGCGCATGCTTTGCGTCTTTGGGCGCGGCCTGGGCGCACTGCTTCATCATGAAAACGCAGCCTATCGCGACGATGGAGTCGTAATCTTTGCCGCTTTCCTTCAGCACGTCCCTGCATCCGCCCTTTTCGCCTTCGCTGCCATCGCGGGTTCTTACAACCAGCTTCTTCGAAACCGATTTCAACTCGTCCTTAAAATAGAGCATGTATGCCGACGACGCCTCTATGGCGCATGTCACCTCCACGCCGCGCTCCGAAAGCGCCCTGGCTATGGGATAAATGGCCCCTATGCCGTAGCACCCGCCAAGCAGCAATGCCTTTGAACCCTTCGCAAACGCGTCGAGATTTACCGGCGTCCCCAAAGGCCCGCTGACGACGGCGAGCCTGTCGCCCTTTTTGAGCGCGCCTATTTCGGCGCTCGAACGTCCGACCTCCTCCAATATGAATTTCACCCAGCCGGCTTCGGCGTCCCAATCTATAATTGTAAACGGCGACCTTTCGCTGTCGGCGTTTGCCATAAGTATTGCAAACTGCCCCGGTTGCACGAATTTCGCCATATCCGGCGCCTTTACGGTCACCTCGTGAAAATTCGGCGCCACGCTGCGCTTTTCAAGAATTTCAAATCCAGCGTCGAAATCCGCCATCTTTGCCGCCTTTTTATGCGGCGACGCGCGCAACCCAAGCATTTCCAAATCGGGAACGAAATCGGCCAAAAAGTGCCCGAGAAACCTTTCGGGCATGTTGCGCTTGTCCTCGGCAGGATCTTTAAATCCCGCCGGCAGGCCCTCCAGCTTGAAATCGAAAGCCTTGACGTCAACGCCGCACTCTCTGCAAACTTCAGAAAGAAAACCGCTTAAGGGCCTCTGGTCGGAACGCGAAGCGACCGCCGCCGCCGACATTATCTTTTCGCCGCCTGAAGACGCAAACGTTCCGGCGGTCTCCCCGAATATGCTGAAGGGAATCACAAGCTCGGCCGATTCCTGTTCGGGCGTTTTCATGAAGTCGGCTATTATCAAATGCGGAATCTTCGAGGCCAGAGACTCGTCGAGATAGGAACCCACTATAAACGCCGCTTCGAATTTTCCTTCCGCTATCTCCCTTTTTGTCTCTTCGTCCAATCCGTCGCTGTCGTTCGACAACTTTACCAGCTTTGCGCCAAAACGGTCGGCTAAGGCCCTTATGCCCTTGCGCGACTCGTAAAAGCCGCCCGTGTGTTCCGTCACGAGAATCTTTCCCTCGGCGCTGCGGCATATTTCTATGAACCTCTTGATTATCTCCGGACCCGACACCGGCACAAGCTCGCCCTCTTTCCGCATCTGCGCCCTCAAAAGGCGGGAGCGCGAGTTCATTATTTGCGGAATCCCGAAACGTCCGAGTGCGCACAGGGCGTCCTCTCTTTTAAGAGACACCGACTTTGCCGAAACTATCCTTCCGTCCTTTATTTTTACCGCCACGCGGCAATGTTTCGGGCATATCGCGCATATGGTTTCGGATATTTTGTCGGGTTTTCCGAACCATTTTCCCCAACGGTCGGTAAGCGCGCCCGTCGGGCACTCGTCCACGCACGCCCCGCAGAATTTGCATTCCTCCGCGCTCCACGCCTTTTCAAACTCGGACGATATTTTGGCCTTTTTGCCGCGGTTGGCTATGCTGATTGCCGGCTTGCCGTGGACTTTTTCGCAAACCCTGAAACATCTTCCGCAAAGAATGCAAAGATTGTAGTCTTTGTCGATGAACGGGTCGTTGCGCTCCACCTTGGATTCGTCGTAAATGAGGGGCAGCCCGATATCGCGGGTAAAGTTTCCCATGGCCACTTCGCGCAGCTCGCAGCCGGGCCGATTTGAACATGTGCCGCAGCGGGTCGCGTGGCCGGCGCGCGTGGGCTGAGATTTCTCAACCTCGCAGTCGGCGCGAGAGTCGCACGAAAAACACGGCGACGGATGCCCGCTCATCATCAGCTCTATCGTGCGCCGCCTTTGAAGCTGGAGCTGGTCGGTGTTCGTGCGCACGACCATTCCCTCGGCGGCGGGAGTCGTACAGGACGTCGGCGTTCCGCGAACCCCGTCTATTTCGACGACGCAAAGGCGGCACGCCCCGTAAGGCGAAAGCTCGTCGTGCGCGCAAAGCGACGGTATGAATATCCCCGCGCTTTTAGCCGCCTGTAAAACGGTCATTCCCGGTTGCGCCTCGACAACCTTTCCGTCTATGGTAAGTTTGAAAGTGCTCATAATAAATTATTCCCTTGAAATTGCCCCGAATTTGCAGGTTTGGAAACACGCCCCGCACGATATGCATTTTTCCCCATCTATAACGTGCGGCTTTTTTGGCCCTCCGGAAATAGCCCCGGTCGGACACGCCCGTTCGCAAAGCGTGCAGCCCGTGCATTTTTCGGCGTCAACCCTAAACGTCACGAGCCCGGGACAAACGAGCGCCGGACAGCGCTTCTCCTTTATGTGGGCCATGTATTCGTCCTCGAAATACCGCAGCGTAGTCAGAATCGGATTCGGCGCCGTCTGCCCGAGGCCGCACAGCGACGACTGCTTCATGGTAAACGCTATCTTTTTAAGGCGCTCTATATCCTCAAGCTCCCCCTTGCCGGAGGTTATTTTTTCAAGTATCATATGAACGTGCTGAGTCCCCATTCTGCACGGGACACATTTGCCGCACGATTCGTTCTCGGTAAAGTTGACAAAATATTTTGCAACCTCGACCATGCAGGAATCCTCGTTCATGACGACCATTCCCCCGGAGCCTACAATGGATCCCACCGCGCCGAGATTTTCATAATCTACGGGCAGATCAAAATGCTGGCTTGTAAGGCACCCTCCCGACGGCCCCCCCGTCTGGACCGCCTTGAATTTTTTGCCGTCCGGACAGCCTCCTCCTATTTTGTTTATGATGTCGCCAAGCTTTATGCCGAGCTCGACCTCTATCAAACCCGTGCGCACTATTTTCCCGGCAAGCGAAAACGTCTTCGTCCCCTTGCTTTTCTCCGAACCTAAAGCCGCATAGCTTTCGGCGCCGTCGCGCATGATAGAACTTACCGCCGCAAGTGTTTCGACATTGTTTATGTTTGTTGGCTTCTTGAAAAGGCCGCTGTTTGCCGGAAACGGCGGTTTCGGGCGCGGCATTGCCCTCACGCCTTCTATGCTCGCCATAAGCGAGGTCTCCTCCCCGCATACGAACGCCCCGGACCCCTTTTTGATTTTTATCTCAAATTCAAAACCGTTTTCAAGCTTGCGCTTTAAAAGCCCGGCTTCCTCGGCCTGCTTTATGGCGGTTCTCAAACGCTCGATAGCCAACGGATATTCGCTCCTTACATATATGTAGGCGTGCTGCGCTCCTATCGCGTATCCGGCTATCATCAGCCCCTCTATGACGCTGTGCGGATCGCCCTCGAGAACCGACCTGTCCATAAACGCGCCCGGATCGCCCTCGTCGGCGTTGCATATTATGTACTTTTCGTCGGATTTCGACGCCCGCGCAAAACCCCATTTCATTCCGGTCGGGAAACCGGCGCCGCCGCGCCCGCGAAGCCCGCTTTTCTTCATCTCTTCAATGACGTCTTCGGGCGTCATTGAAAAAGCACGCTCAAGCCCTTTGTATCCGCCGCGCGCCAGATAGTGTTCAAAACTAGACGGGTTTATGACGCCGCAATTCCTTAAAACTATCCTTTTTTGCAGCTCCATCATCGGATGCTTTTTAAACGGGACTATGCCTTCGTACGGGCTTTCGACCATCACCGCTTCGGCTTTCCCGACAACGGCCTTCCCAGCCATGATATGGCTTTTGACCAGCTCCGAAACGTCTTTCGGATGAACATTCGAATATAAAACCGGCGGAATACCCGCCGCCCTTATTTCTACAAGCGGCTCGGCATAGCATAATCCTATGCACGCCGTCTCCACAACTTCGACCTTGTCAGACAAGCCCGCGGCAGACAGCTCCTTTTTAAACTCCTCCATGACGTCGAGAGCTCCCGCGGCGCGTCCGCAAGTCGCCGCCCCGACAAGAACGCGCGCTTTGCCGGCGTCGGAAAAATCGTCCCACGCCTTTTGCGCAGACTCCCTTTGCGATTTTAAAATCTCCATGTTATTGCAAGCCTTTCAAGATTTTTTCAAGTTGCGCCAAAGTTATGCGGGCGTGCACTTTGTCGTCCACAACTATTGCAGGCGCCAAAGCGCAGGCACCAAGACACGCCACACGTTCGAGGCTTATCAAACCGTCCGGCGTAGTTTCGCCCTCCTTTATTCCAAGCCTCTCCTCAAGCGCGGCAAGCAGAGAACCGGAACCCCTGACATGGCATGCCGTTCCTTTGCATACCTTTATGGTATGTTTTCCGGGCCTTTTAAACTTGAACTGCGCGTAGAAACTCACAACCGAATAAGCGTCGGCCTTCGAAACCGAAAAGTACTCCGCAGCAGCCGCAAGCGCCCCTTCCGATATGTAGCCTTCCTTTTCCTGAATATCTTGAAACGCCGTCACAAGATTTTCCCGGCGCGGAGCATACGCCTTCAAAATTTCTTCATATTCACCATTAGCCATAAAAACAATCCTTTATCCCCGCCGCTTTCGGTCAGGTTTGAGATTTTCCAATTCTTCGGCAAACGCCGAAAAATATATTCGCGTTATTTTCATCTTATTTTTACCGATTTTGCAACTATTTTCATAACTTTTTTATTTGGCAAGATTCTTTTATCAATCGTATGAGACAAGCTTTTCGGTAATCTAAAACGCGCCTAATACAAAATACTCATGCTTTGTGAATAACACGCAAATAAAATGTTAACTCTGTTTAGAATAAAATGTGTTTTTTTGTAATACCACCTGCATTATGAATATAATTTCATTTTATCGATATGCAAAAGTTAACAATTTTTTAATACATATATTTTATTTTCAATTTGTTGAAAAGTTATTCATACTTTTGACAAACAATAATAATACGGATTATATATATAAATTAATCTTATATATTCTCACTCTCAAAAATGAGCCGAAAATAAAAAACTTTCGCCTGTTTCCCAGAGCGAAAGCTTTTTTCGATTTTGGCCGTTGCAAATGCAACTCGGCTTTACATCGGACAAATTCGCAAAGCGTTAAACGTCTCTTTGAATGAGCGCATATCCCGCTCCGTCGTTTTCGTATTTGGGAAGCAAAATATTTTCAGAGATTAGCGAAAAATTTTTATTTTTCGACAGGAATCTATGGACCACTTCCGAATTTTCTTCTTTTTCAATCGAACATGTAGAGTATTCCAATTTTCCGCCTGGTTTTACAAATTTTTTTGCGGTTTCAAGTATTTCCAATTGTTTTTTTGCGCAGGCGGCAATGTCGTTTTCGCTTATCCTGTACCTCGCGTCGGGGCGTCTTCGCAAAACCCCCGTGTTGGAACAAGGAGCGTCCACAAATACGCCGTCGTATTCAAGCGGAAGATTTTTAGACGACAAAGTTTCGCTTAGGCTTTCTCCGTCTAAAATGTCGCATTCTGCGACTTCGGCTTTCATAAAGTCTATTTTCGAGAAATTCTCGGCAAGTTGTCCCGCCCTTTCGGGGAGATCTACGCCAACTAAAAGTGAATTCTTTGATTTTTCTGCGGAGCCGTTTTTTAAAATGAGGTCGGCTATCGCGCGTGACTTTCCTCCCGGAGCGGCACATAGGTCTAAGTACGATCCGGGCATGGGCGAAAACTGGAGGGGGGCAAAATAAGTGGAGGGATCCTGAACGTAAAAAAACCGGCTCTTGAGAAGTTCTTTTGCGCGGCTCCAAAAGCCGCCCTTCAATTTGAAAAAATTTTCAAATTCTGTTTTAGAGAAGCAAACGGCATAGTCACTAAAAAGTTTGCTTGCTTGCGGAAATGGGGACACTCTAAAAAATACCTCGGACGGCGTTTGGCTGCATTCCAAAATTTCAAGCGTTTTTTCAGCGCCGAATTGTTTTGTCCATTTTTCTACAAGCCACTGCGGATGGCTGTATTTTATGGCGAGCGATTCCGCGGAGCCTGAGGAACGCCTCAATTTTTCAACGGCGTCCGGAAGCTTTCTCAAAACGGCGTTTACAAAGCCGCTTTCGTTTCCGGATATTTTTGTTTTCGAGAATCCAACCCAGTTATGCACGACCTGCGCAAATTTTGTCCCTTCGGAAGACATTGCGTCAGCGGCGGCGGCGCGCAAGACGTTTAGCGCGTTTTTTTTCGGATTTTTTTTACAGAGCGAAAAAACGGCCGCATCTATAAGCATTCTGTTTCTCAGCCATTGTAGCAGGACGGCTTCAGCGGCGCTTCTTGAAAATCCGCAGCCGGTTGGAAAACACTCTTCCATTACGGAGTCGGCCTTGCGCCTTCCGGCCGCGCAAGATTCCACAGCTTTTAGAACGGCTGAATTAAATTCGTACTTTTTGGCGTGCTGCATTGTCTGTAAATCTTTTTTAATAGCGGCAGAATTTTTTAGAGGATAAAAAGGCATGGAAGACGAAGCCGGATATAAGTCTAAATTCGGGCGGATCCTTGTAAAAAAGCCTGCCGCCGGCTTTCCTTTTGTGCCTAAATTTGTCGGCGCGCAGAATAATTCAGCGGCAGAAAAAGTCAAGATTTACCGTAAAAATAATACGCAACTTATTAACAAAAAGAGCTAAAGATAATTTGACAAACTGGATTTTAGCGTCAAATTAGATATATAAAAATAAATAGCGCCGTTAAAGATTGGATCGCTTGCGTCTGGCAAAGCGGCCGTTCTGTTCGACGCCATTGTCAACGGCGCGAAAAAATCGCAAAAAAATGAATTCAGAATCCATCGATAAAATCGTTAGTAAAAATCCGAGGCTTCGCAACAAGCGGGCGGCCCTTGAAGCGATGAAAGACGGCGCATACTGTCTTCACGGAAGTTGGGGTTTCGGTCAAATAAAGTCGTACGATCCGGCCGCTAATAGGCTTATAATTGATTTTGAGGGGAAACCCGGCCATTCGATGGATCCGGCGTTTTGCGTGGATAAACTCGAGATTCTCGACGAAGACAATCTTTTGGTGCGCTACCGCACGGACCGCGCCAAGCTTGAAGAGGAAATGAAGAACGACGGCGGGGCGTTTGTCGTAAAATATATAGCCACCAAACCCGACCGAGCGGCGAGCCAGATAGAGCTTGAAAGGGTATTTAAACAGTTGTTCGGATACAAGCCTCTCAATTTAGAGGGCGTGCCGCAGGCTGATTTCGACAAGGCAAATAAAGACGCCGAAAAAAAATACCGCACATGGTGGAATAAGACGAAGGAGATTCTTTTTCGCGACCCCTGCGTGGCATGCCCGAAGAATAAGAACGAGTCGTATGTTTTGCGCGAGGAAGAGGAGGCCATGAAGCCGGAACAGGAAGTTCTGCGCGAATACTTCCTGAACCGCGAGCCTAAAAAGAAGATTCTCTTGGCCGAAAAGCTTTATAAAACCGCAACCGGAGAAGGCGTTGAGGAAATAAAATCGTCCCTCGAAAAAATTAAGGAGGAGCTTACCGAGGCGATAAAAAAGGCCATGGACAGCTCCAAAATGCTCAACGACGCCGATTGTCTGCACGGCATTTGGGTAAGAAACAACCTCATACGCTATCTGTACGAGGGCGACGAAGCGAAAGTTGACGAAATAGCCCCGCAGAGCAAACAAATTATTCTCAAGGCGGTTGCAAAAGATCCCAAAGACGGACTGAACAATTTGGCGAAAAATCTGCCGTCGTCGTACATAGAGCGCTTTCTCGACCTGCTCACAAGAATCTATACGGAGGATTGGCGCGAGAGAATCCTCGATTTGTTGAAATATAGCGACGGAAGGCTCACCAAGGAATGCGTTGACTTTCTCTTAAGCTGGGACGTTTCAAGAAAATCGCACTACGTTAAAAACGCCGAAATAGCCGACGACGGCAGGGGAACGTCGCGCAAGCTCATTAAGGAACATCTTGAAAAATGGCTTTCCGAGCAGACTCTCCACGGCCCTGTTATCCTGTGGATAGTAAAGAACCGCAATGAAGAAAAGTACGCCGATATGCTCACCGACCTTATAGGCGAGGATCTTTTTAGCGCTCTCTTGGCTGCCGTTGACGATTGCGCGCTACAGCGCGAAACAATAGCCACTACGGCGAAAATTCCGCTTGCCGATGAACTCGACGCAGACAAGGAACTCGTGGGGGACCTTCTATCGAAATCTACGGCTGAAACGGCGCGCGACCTTGCGCAGACACTCCTGTTAAACCAGGGCTTTGAAGAATTGACAAAAAAATCGATATTGGCTCGCTTCATAAAGAAGTTTCCGTCGGTACAGTCGCTTGTCGCATCAAAATCGGATATGCAGGACCAGCGCATACTCGTTTCGGAATGGAGTCTTGCGGCGCGAAGGGAAGAGCTGGAGGACATCATCAAGAACCAGCTGCCCGCCAGCAAACTGGCAATCGAGGCCGCGCGCGAACTCGGAGACTTGCGCGAAAATTCGGAATACAAAATGGCGCGCGAGCACGACGAACTTCTTTGCGCCAGAAGGGCGCAACTCGAGCGCGACATTTCGAGCGCCACTGTTTTCGATTTCAACACCACTCCTTTCGACAAGGTCGGTATCGGTTCCATCGTTTCGCTCAAGTCAGACAAGGGAGAGTCGCTCACGTGTTCAATCATGGGGGCGTGGGACAGCAATACGGAAAAGAACATATTCTCCTACCAGACTCCGCTGGCGCAGGCGCTCCTCGAGCACAAGTGCGGCGAAACCGTGGAAACAAACATAAACAACCACGTCACGAGGTGGACGATAGAAAAAGTTTCGCGTTTTGCGGACAGCAAATAAAGAAAGCGAAAATATCCTTTTGGAAAAGCGCCGGATTTTTTATCCGGCGTTTTTTTCGGCTGAAAAAACGCTGGAGTTTGTTGCGGCTGTTGTCTGCATATCTTCGGTTGCGGCTTATGACGCGTCGGGAGGGAATTTTTCGCCGGCACATATTTGAACCGCTTTGAATGGGGGGAAATTGTTGTGAAATTTTCGAAAAATCCGTTTTTCATAAGGACGAACGGGTGCCTAAAGGGTAAATATTTTAGATAAGTAGGCCTGGCGCCGCGTTTCGGCAAGCTGTCAAAGCAATAAAGCAACCGGCTCGTTCGGATTGTCTTATGCAAATGGTCTGTTTTGGTTTTATTTAAGCTTAATAATATTTTTAAATGCAGAATTTGCTGTCGGCCAAATCCCCCTCCAAAGCGGAAACGATTTTGCCCGGTACCGATTAAAAGTCGGAGACAGCGGCCATTATGATGTTGACGAGGTATTTTTTTTGTCGGGGTGATTTTTTATTTTTCAACTAAAAGCTTGAAATGGAGAATTATGGTACTTTAATACCGTTATTATTCTATGGATGGCAGACTGTTAAACATATCGGAGTCGCTTTCGCTTGCGCTGCATTCCCTGAAGATACTTGTCGGCCATGGTGGCGTGTTAAGCGCCGGAGAGATATCGCGCCGAACGGGAATGTCAACAAACCATCTGTCAAAGGTGCTTCGCAGGCTTGTAGTTGGCGGGGTTTTGAGCGCCGCAAAAGGACCGGGAGGCGGTTTTTTTGTTTCGGAAGAACAAAAGGGGCGAAAACTTATGGAAGTTTATTTGCTGTTTGGCCCGCCCCTGTTGGATAACGGGTGTATTTACCAAAACGCCTTGTGCGACAGAAAAAAATGTGTGTTTGGCGGAATTATTTGCCAGCTGAACGAAAAATTTTGCGAATATTTTAACAAAACAAGCATCGGCGATTTGTCGTAGGGGCTCTTTAATAAGGGCGCGGATTAAAAGAAGGCCCGATAAATGGTTGACTTTCGGGGCGGAGTATGGAAAAATTTTGCATTAATGCGGTTAGTGCAACTGTTCTTTCCGCCGATTGTAATATTCTACTTTTTTGCATTATGAAAAAAATAGCATACATTCTACCGTTGTTTCTTTTGTCCGTATCGGCCGGTGCGATGTCGTATTATCCGGGAAATTACGGAGCGGAGGACAGAAACGCAAAATGGTCTAATTGCGTATGGGGCAACAACGTAAATTTTGAGACGGAGCCACTTCCCGGAAAACCCGGATCGAACGACACCGTCACGGTGCGTCCAGGGAACTGGGTTTTTGAAATAGACGGCAATTTCAACGTGTCGCAATTCCATACCGGCGACAACTCGAGAAGTTTTGCAAAGAACAGGAATTTTAAAACAAGAAGAAAATTAAGCCTTTCGCTTGCTACTGTAAACAACGGCGTGACTCGCCAGGAGTGGGAAAAATGCGTGGTTGAAACCGGCGGTCCGTTTGAGGTGACCTTTTGGCACGAAGCTGTCCGGGCCGGGCGCGGTGTTTTGGCGCTTACCGACACAAAATTAAGCGTTCGCGGCGATCTCGTGTGCACGTTTCCTGCCAATCCCATAATAAAAAACGAGCTTAGGGCGGGTTTTGAAATATCGCTGGAGGGGGCTTCAGATTTGAATTTCGGCGGCGGCGCCCTAATTGACTCCATTATTTCCGACCAAAACGACGAATGGATGTTCAAGTGGACTTTCAAGGAAAAAGACGGGAAACTTCCCCATGCCTTCTTTCAGCGGCGCGCGCAGTTTGACAAGTGCGATGTGGAGGTTTCCGTTTCCGAAAAGGCGAAATCCGGCAAATACGGCCTGCTCGAATTCCAGGATAAGCGTTCCGGATTGGCGAATATACGCAGCGTCACGCTAAACGGTTCCGAATACAAGCTTGGCGACGAATTTAAGCTCGGCAAACACACGGCCAAGCTATATATCGGCGCATTCGGACGCGATTCGAAGACCGAAAACGACCTTATACTTGAAATAGGAAAGTAAAAGTGGGGGTTATCGCGTTTCAGCGCTTGCTTTTTGCGCGCCCGTCGGGGCGCGCGTTTTTTTATTCGGGAATTGCGGCCGATGTTTGCGCTTTAACTTCAAGCTGTTTTAACTTTGGCAACTATTCTGATTCGGGCGTATTAAGGCGCGCGAATGGGGAAAGGCTGGTAATCTGTCTGTTAAAAAACTTATATAAATCTCTCCTTCAACGCGTTAATAGCCTGTCTAAAAACGGGCCGTGCCGAATGTCGCCGGTTGCCCCTTTGAGCGAATCTGCGTTTTTACAAAGAATTAACGTTTAAACGCGCATGAAAGAAAATAAGTTCCCATATATGGAACGTTTTAATAAAAAACAAAGCAGGTAATCTGATTACTTCGTTTTAGGACTTTTAAAAATTTTACCCAAATATTGGAAGTAGGGTTAGGTTTAAATTTGTGCAAGTATTGTAATAGCGAGAAATTACGATTTCTTTTTGCCTTTGGCCAAAAGTTGGGCTATCGAGAAGCGGGCAACGGCTTCGAGCCTTTCGATTTCTTCTTGGCTGAGCATGTTTTTCTTTGCCTCCTGAATCGCCTTTAACGCGTTTTCCTTCGCTTGTTCCGCATGGCGGACGTCGATTTGCTCTACATTAACCGCCGCTTCAGTGAGAATAGAAACAACGTCGCCCATTATGCGGGCGTATCCTACGTCAACTGCAATGTTTTCGGCCCGCCCTTGAACGGAAACCTCTACGCTGCCGGCTTCGAGCATCGTTATAAGAGGAACGTGTCCGGGCAAAACCTGTATTTCGCCGCTCTTTGTCGGAAGCGCGACATAATCCACATTGTCGCTATGCCATGCGACTCCGTCGGGCGTTATAATTTCCAGCGATAGGGCCATTTATTTTCCCTTGTTTTTTTCGTGTTCGGCCAAAACGTCGTCAATGGTTCCCTTGAGGAAAAAGTCGTTTTCGTTTACATGGTCCAATTCGCCGTCGAGAATCATCTTGAAGCCGCGCACTGTTTCCGAAACGGGAACATATGCGCCGGGAACGCCGTTGAACACTTCCGACACGAACATCGGGGCGGAAAGGAATTTTTGGACTTTTCTGGCGCGCGATACAAGCAGTTTGTCTTCGTCGGAAAGTTCGTCGATACCCAAAATCGCTATGATGTCTTGCAGATCCTTATATTTTTGCAATATTTGCTGGACGCCCCTTGCAGTTTTAAAATGTTCTTCTCCAACTATATCGGGAGACAGTGCGTTAGAGTTGGAGGCGAGCGGGTCTATTGCCGGATAAATGCCCAGCGCCGCTATGGAGCGATCCAAAACTATGGTGGAGTCGAGGTGCGCAAAGGTGTTTGCCGGCGCCGGGTCGGTGAGGTCGTCGGCGGGGACATAAACGGCTTGGAACGACGTTATGGAACCTTTCTTGGTTGAGGTGATTCTTTCCTGCAATTCGCCCATTTCCTGAGCGAGCGTGGGTTGGTATCCCACGGCCGACGGCGAACGTCCCAAAAGTGCGCTGACTTCGCTTCCGGCTTGGGAAAATCTGAAAATGTTGTCGATAAACAACAAAACGTCCTGCCCTTCACTATCGCGGAAATATTCTGCCATCGTCAGCGCCGTGAGGGCGACGCGCATGCGCGCCCCCGGAGGTTCGTTCATTTGTCCGTAAACAAGAGCCACTTTCGACTTTTCGGGTTCCTTTTCATCTATTACGCCCGATTCTATCATTTCGTGATAAAGGTCGTTCCCTTCTCGGGAACGTTCTCCTACTCCCGCAAATACGGAAAATCCGCCGTGGGCTTTTGCGATATTGTGGATAAGCTCCATTATAACCACCGTTTTCCCTACGCCAGCGCCGCCGAAAGCGCCCACTTTACCGCCCTTTAAAAACGGGCATATCAAGTCGATGGGTTTTATCCCCGTTTCGAGAATTTCAGCCTGGGTGCTTTGTTCCAACAACGGCGGCGCGCTGCGGTGTATGGGCAGTCTTTCCTTAGCCGATACGGGGCCTTTTTCATCTACCGCGCCGCCCGTGACGTTAAAAATTCTGCCGAGAGTGCAAGCGCCCACCGGTACTTTTATCGGCTCTCCGGTATCTTCCGCTTTTTCGCCCCTTTTCAAACCTTCCGTGGAAGTCATGGCGACCGTCCTAACGACGCCTTCGCCAAGTTGTTGCTGAACCTCCAAAACGATGTTCGATTTTTTCCCGCCGATTTCTATCTCGGCGTTTAGGGCGTTGTAAACTGCGGGTATCTCGTCGGCGGAGAATTTCACGTCGACTACCGCCCCTATTACTTGTGTTATTATACCGGTTGCCATCTTGATGTATTATATTAAATTTTTTAGCCGTCGCCGTCCACCGCTTGCGCGGCGGCGGCAAGTTCGATTATTTCGGTTGTAATGGCTTCTTGCCGCGCCTTGTTGTACTCTCTTGTAAGGGAATGGACGAGGGCGTCGGCGTTGTCGCTCGCCGATTTCATGGCGACCATTCTCGCCGAGTGTTCCGACGCTTTGGCGTCGAGAGCCATGTGATAAAGCGCCTGTTTGATATAGTAGCGCGGAAGTTCGTCGAGAATTTCCTTCGGCGACGGTTCGAACAATATTTCGCGCGAGTCTTTCGGGCGGACTTCGGTGTCGAGTTTGTAGGTTTTGCGAAGCCTGGCCACAAATTCGTCAAGATTGTCAACGGGCGCGATTTTAACGAGGGTTGGCTCCTGCTTGAGCGTGTTGACGAAAAGCGGATACAGGACTTCAATGGAGGTGATATCCCCCTGGTCCTTTGCAAGCTTTATTGCAAATTCGGCTATTTTGCGCACTTCGGAAAATCTGACATGGTCGCTGAGCGAAAAGCTCGCCTTGAGCGGTTTGCCCAGGCGCGCTATGAAACGCGCCGCGCGGTTGCCCACCGCTATGTATTCGACGTCGCCGCCGATTTCGGAAATGGTTTTGAAAAGATTTGTATTCAGCGAGCCGCACAGGCCCTTGTCGGTGGAAAATACTATTATAAGGCGTTTAGTGCGGTTTTTTGAGCCGCTTTTCCCGCTTAAAGCGGAGCCTATGTGGCCGATTACCGTTTCGGTCATATCCATCAGCAAGGTTGCGTAGGCGCGGCCGTTTTCGGCGGCCTGTTGGGCCTTTCGCATTTTAGAGGCGGCCACAAGCTCCATCGCGTGCGTAATCTGCCCCGTTCCCTTCACCGCCTTAATGCGGTTTCTGATTTCCCTCATTCCTTTCATTGGCGGTATTATGCGAATGTTTTACGCCACTGGTCGCACATCGACTTCAATTCCGCCGATAGCTCTTCCGATATGGATTTTTCCTTTAGTATTTTTTCGATTGTCTCTTTCCCGCGCGTAGAAGCGTAATTTTCCAGACTGCGCTCCGCGTCCGAAATCTTTTCAACGGGTATGTTTTCAAAATATCCGTTTTGCAGGGCCCAAAGCACGGCGATTTCAATTTCCACGTTTTTCGGGGAATTGTTTGTCTGCTTGAGGATTTCCACAAGCCTGTCGCCCTTGTCTATAATCGACTTCGTGCGGGCGTCGAGATCCGAACCGAACTGGGCAAAGGCGGCAAGTTCCTTGTATTGCGCGTATTCGCCCTTGAGTTTGCCGGCAACCTGTTTGAACGCCTTCAGCTGCGCCGACGAACCCACGCGCGACACCGATATCCCCACAGAAATTGCCGGCCGAACCCCCTGGTTGAAAAGGTCGGTTTCAAGGAAAATTTGGCCGTCGGTGATGGATATTACGTTGGTCGGGATATATGCGCTTACGTCGCCCTGCTGCGTTTCTATGATGGGCAGCGCCGTCAGGGACCCGCCGCCGTTGTCGTCGTTTAGGCGCGCCGCCCTCTCTAATAGTCTCGAGTGCAGATAAAAAACGTCGCCCGGGTAAGCTTCGCGGCCGGAAGGCCTTTTCAGAAGAAGCGAAACCTGCCTGTACGCCGCAGCGTGCTTGGAAAGGTCGTCATATACGACAAAGGCGTCCATGCCGTTTTGCATAAACCACTCGCCCATCGCGCATCCGGAATACGGGGCGATATACAGATTGGCGGCGTTTTCGGAGGCGCTTGCCGCAACGATTATTGTGTACTCCATTGCGCCGTGCTTTTCCAAAAGCTGAATTGTGCGCGCAATATTTGCGTTTTTTTGCCCGATTGCCACGTATATAGAATATACCGGGCGGAACGACGGGTCCGCCGAAGCCAGCCCCTCTTTGTTTATGCGTGCCTGGTTGATTATCGCATCGAGGGCTATCGACGTTTTCCCGGTGCAGCGGTCGCCGATTATAAGTTCGCGTTGGCCGCGCCCTATCGGAATCATGGAGTCTATTTCAAGTATGCCTGTTTGAAGCGGCTGGTTGACCGAGCGGCGCGGCAATATTCCGGGCGCTATTTTTTCCACAGGATAGAACTCTTCAGCCAAAATGTCACCCTTGCCGTCGAGCGGCCGACCGAGAACGTCCACCACCCTGCCCAACAGGTTTTTTCCTACGGGCACGCTTAGCAGCTTGCCAGTAGTGCGCCCCTCGTCCCCCTCTTTGAGATTTAAGGCGTCTCCCAAAAGAATGCACCCTACTTCGTCTTCCGCCAAATTGAGAGCTATGCCGAAAACCCCGTCCTTAAAACTTATCATTTCGTTGTACATGGCTTCGCTCAATCCGTCGAGGTGAGCCACGCCGTCTGCCAGCGACGTTATTTTGCCGACATTGCGCTTGCGGTTTTGATTTTCGATTTTTTCTATGCGCGAACTTATCTGGTTAAGTATGTCATTCATCTTGCTAAAATTTGTTATTTTGCCCCGGAAGGAGATCCTCGAGCGAGGACAACGCGGAAGTCTCCCAAATAGTGTCCGCGCACGTTATGCGGACCCCCCCGAGAATTTCGGCGTTTTCAATCTTTTTAAAGCGCAGGTCCGACCTCCCTGTTTTTTCGGCCACGAACTTCTTTATGTCGTCGAAGGCCTTTTCGGATATTTCCCCGGAAACTTCCACTAAGGCCTCCTCTTTTTTTAGTATCGGCTTTAAGATGCGCATGTAGGCTTTGAGCGTCGGTATTTTGCGCAACGGCGGAACGTTTTTTTCCACATAGTCGCAAACGGCGGCCACGCGGTTGGGATCAACCGCCCCGTTTGCCCCCGCAGACTCTTCCGCCAATATTTTAGCCAATGTGCGCGTTTTCACGTTATTTTCGAAGCTCCTTTGCCGCCATTTCGGCAAGTTCGCCGCGCTGCTTGTCGTTTAAAACCTTCCCGACAACGGCTTCGGCCGCTTGCGCAACCAGCCCGGAAAGCTCGTCTTTAAGCTCGTCCTTCATGCGGATTTTGTCGCGCTCAAGTTGCCTGTCGTTGCGCTCGCGTATTTCGGCTGCCTTTGCCGACGCCTCCCTTGCCGCCCGCTCGACGGTTTCCTTTGCGTCGTCGCGCGCGGCCTTGAGTATTTTTGCGGCTTCGGCCGCAGCCTCCGCCGATTTTTTCTCGGCTTCGGCTTGTGCTGCGGCCAGTTTGCTTTTGGCCTCTTCGGCGTCTTTCAAGCCCTGTTCAATCTTTTGTTTGCGCTCGTTGGAGGCCGCTATGACGGGTTTGAACACAAAGCGGTAAAGCGCCGCCGCGACAATCGCGAACGACACCCCCTGGCTGACAAGCAACTGCCACTCTATTCCGAATTGCGTGAGAAAACTTAACGGATTTTCTCCCGCCGCAAATATCGCTGACATGGCAGAGAGGTTCCCTTATTTGCCCAAGAACAGAGCGTAAAACGCCACGGCTTCCGCAAGCGCCATGCCGAGAATGCCGAGTACCATTATCTGTCCGAAAGCTCCCGGATTGCGGCCGACCGCATCGACCGATTTCATGCCGACCAGCCCCACGCCGAGAGCCGCCCCGAGGCAGCCGAGAGCCCCCTGTATGCTGCCGCTTATCGAACCCATTTGATTTATAGCTTCTGCCAATATGTTCATGATGTTTTTACTTTGTTTGTTTTTGGATTAAATTATTTGTTTTCCTCACGTTCGTGCTGTCCGGTCAAAAGACCTATGTAAACGGCCGTCAAAAGAGAGAAAAGGAAAGCCTGAATGAGGCCTATGAGCATTTCGAGGAGATAAAACGGTATGGGAATAACCCACGACGCCCAACGCGGAAGCCCGATTGCCAATTCGTGCATGTTTTCCAAAAGAACTTCTCCGCCAAAATTGTTTCCGAAAAGACGGAAGGACAGCGACAGCAGCCTCATTATAATTGAAACTATGTCGATGCAGCCCACCGCGAAAAAAACCAAAAACAGTGAAAGATATATCGGCAGGGCGATTTCCCTTCTGTCTGCCTTGTTCCCGAACGTTTCCTTGATAAAGCCTCCCACCCCAACGTACTTTACCACAAAATAGATCCAGGCTCCGAAGGATAATACCGCCAACGCGAGCGTCGTGTTGAGGTCTGTGTTTGCCGGGCGCAAAAACGGCACAAATTTTTCGTAAACGCCCGGCGAGGAATCGACCGCCCGGAACCCTTCCGAAACGTAAGCCGCCGTTTCGGTTACGTTTTTGGCCGATTGCATTTCTCCCACGGAACCGACTCCGGGCAGAAGTCCGCTCCAATTCATTATTAAAATATACGCAAAAAATCCGAGCAAAAGCGGGAAAGCTTCCGCAAAGGCCTTTTTGCCCATGAGGGGCTCAAAAATCGACCTCAATCCGTCTATAATACCCTCCAATATCTGCTGCCCCCACCCCGGCGAGAGTTTCGCCCCTCCCGGAATCAAGAGCCTGAACAGCGCTATTACTACAAACGCGAATATCCAGGTTGTCAGCATCGAATTTGTGACGGGGAAGCCGCATATGTCGAACAGGCATTCCCCCTTCACGGACGCCGCCGCAGCAGGTGATGCTCCTATGCACTGGGCAAATAACAACACTGCGGAAAATTTTAACGGCTTTCCCATATCTTTCATTATGCTTGACGGGTCTAAAGTCGGAGTTTCTAAAAAATTTGTCAATAAATAATCTTCGTTTGCGAGTCCGTTTTTTTTGGCTAAAACAGCCGCATTTTAACTGTGCGCCCCGGAAGGCGCAGGGGTGGACGGGACGCGTTTCCTAAAAAATGCGGAAGCACCGCACGCCCCTCCTCCGAATTTACGGGGCATGCTTATCGGGCGCATCGAGCAAGTCCCTTCAGACTCCAAGAATTTTGCGCTTCCGCGGCGGCGCCAAGATCCCAAACATGCATTCCCGTCTTTTGAGGGCCGAACGCCATTTTTACGGCTGCCTTCTGTTTCCTTTATCGGCACCGGCTTTTGCCGAAGTGCCCGCTTCCATTTCGGCGCATCAAGAGGGACCGAAGCGATTAGGAGGCTTTTTGCGTGTTTCGTTTATTCCGGGAAGAATGCGTTTATCTCCGCAGGGCACGGGGCCATTGGCATGTCTTTTACAAAGCAAAAAACTGCGGAATGTTTGCGGTTTAATGCGCTTCAGCCGCGAGACGCCGCAGGCTGAAGCATCCGTTTCCCCTGTAAAAAATTTTTCGGGTTAAGGTTAGCGGTTCGACAGCGATGTCGATATTTGCTTTTCGGAATTTCCGTTGGCTTCGTACGGAATATCCTTCATATCGCTGCCTATTTGCCAAAGATGCTTTAGCATAGGCATGCCCATGCGCACACTGCCGGTGTCTCTCAGCGGGGCTCCCCCGTTCCATGCCGCGTCGCCCGAAGCATAGAAAAACGAGAAGAATCTTTTTGTCCCGTACAGATGGTGCCATGTGGTTTCGAGGAATCCGAACAAATTGTCGTCCTTGGCGGTTTTTGCTAGCGCCAGAATACCTTTGTTTACCTCCCATGGACATACGATGACGTCGTGCCCGGCGTCTTTAAAATGCTTCGGAGTCGCAAATTTCATCTGATTTTTATCCTGATAGCTATATTGCCAGTCGGCTATTATGATATTTTTCGGCAGGGTTTCGAGGGCTTTCGCCATTTCGGCGTTGCCCATTGCCACATGGTTTTTCCAGCGCGGGTCGGCGCGGTCCAAAAGCATGTCGTGCCATATAATTGTGCGGGCTCCGAGACTGTTGACGTACTTGTTGAATTTGACTAGATGCGACGTTAAAAGTTCGGTAATGTTTTGTTTGCTGCATGAATAGCATGTTCCCATATCGTATGCTTCGTCGCAACCTATATGGAAGAAGGGCGGCTTGCCGTAAAATTCGTAAATTTCAGCTAATAAATCTTTTAGGATTTTTTCGGCCTTTTTGCTCGTCATGCAGTAGCTCCAGCCGTAAAGCTCGAAAATATTTTCGAGTTCGGGGTGGTTTGCCAAAACGGCATGTTTTTCGGTCGATATGCGGCTTTGCGTTCCGTGTCCGAGAACGCTGACTTGGGGAATCGGAGTAATGCCGAGCTCGTAGCACAAGTTTATTATTTTTTTAAATTTTGCCGGGTCGAGCTTCTTGTCGGCGTACGCGAATTCCGGATGCGATTTGTACGGGAAAACGCCCCACGGCTCTATTACGACATAGTTGAATTTGTAATAACTCGCAAGCCTTATGTATTTTTCAAGCTGTTCGATTGTTGTTTCCGGGAATATGCAAAGGTGTATTCCCCTGAATTTGAGCGTCGCAAAGTCTTTAATGCGCGCGTTTTGGAAAACAAAACCGTCTCCGTTGCGGCTCGCCTCTGCGAGTTGGCGGAGCGTTTTGAGAGATTGCTTAACGCCCGTTGCGTCTTTCCCGTCTATGCTGAGGAAAGACCCTATATTTATAAGATACCCTTCGTCGCCCAAATTTGCGTTTTCAGTTTTTTTGCTAAAGTCAATTAGGGGCGCAAACTTCCAATATTTAAAAAAAATGTTTCTAATTTCCGATTTTTCCGCTTCGGACAATTCTTTTTCGGTTGTTATTGCAACGCGGGCGTTTGGTTCGAGCAAATAGTTGCCTTCGAAAAATTCCGCTTCTTTCGGTTGCGGACAAAGCCTGTCGAGCATGGTTTCTTTGGTTTTTGTGTCTGCTTTGCTCTCCGGAGCCGCCCAAGCGGGGGTAAGAGAAAACAAAGTTCCTGCAAGCGTTAAAATGAAAAATAAACGTTTCATACAACCTGACTATATTAATTTAACGATATAAACAAGATTTTTTGAGACAAACTCCAGAAAGTGCAGGATTTTTATAGAAGAACTTGATTATAAAATGCTTTTGAATTTAAAAATCGGCAAAAAGCCAAACTTAAAGATATCAATTTTACCTCATCCCGTTTTTTTTCTGAAGGCATCAATGCGTTCACATTTTCTTGTCCGTTAAAATATTACTGTTAAAATGCGTTAAGTGTTTTTCGGAAGAAGGCGGAGCCCAATATATTCCCACGGCGCAGTATCTTAATATTTTCCGGAAAAGCCTGGGCGCCAAAGGCGTTTTCCAAAGCTTCGGTTCGCGCATAATTTCCAATTTGTGCGCGCCGGGCTTTCCAAAGACGCGCTGTTTTTTTTGAAAAGTCCGCGGTTTTTCGGGCGGGCGCGCATGTCGTCATTCAACGTTAAGCCGGTGGAAATGCGGAATTATTGCGCACTGGGCGGCTTTTCGGAATTTTTTGGGCTATTACTGGTCGCGTCCGGCTTGGCGCTCCCCCCTCTTTCCCCTCCCCCTTCCCCGCTTCTACCTGCAAACATAATAATGTTGAAAAAATTCTTGCGCGAAACGGCGAATGGTGGAAAATGCCGCGAATGCTTGATTTAAGTAAAGAAGCGCCCTACGACGTTATCGTGTGCGGAGCGGGTCACGCCGGATGCGAGGCCGCGCTTGCCGCTGCGCGCATGGGCGCAAAAACTCTGCTGCTGTCCGGAAACATAGACACCGTGGCGCAGATGAGCTGCAATCCGGCAATAGGCGGTTTGGCGAAGGGGCATATCGTTCGGGAAATAGACGCGTTCGGCGGCGAGATGGCGGTCAATGCCGACGCTACGGGCATACAGTTTAGGGTTCTCAATTCGTCCAAGGGGCCGGCGGTTCGTTCACCGCGCGCGCAGTGCGACAAGAAAGCATACCAGTTCAGAATGAAAAGCGTTCTTGAGTCGGCGCGGGGGGTGTCGCTGTTTCAAGCCGTAGTCGAGGGGATAATAGTCGAAAACGGCGCCATAAGGGGCGTAAAAACGAATCTCGGCGTAGATTTTTACGGCAAAACGGTCGTTCTTACGACGGGAACTTTTCTTAAAGGGTTGATGCATGTGGGGTCTTCAAAAACGGAGGGCGGACGCATGGGCGATTTTTGCGCGCAAAACCTTTCCGGAAGTTTGGCCGCGGCGGGTATCGAGATCGGGCGCCTCAAAACGGGCACTCCGGCCCGCATATCTGGGGCTTCGATCGATTTTTCCAAATGTGCCGTGCAATACGGCGACACCCCCCCCACCCTGTTCGGATTTTACGACACCCGCACGGAATGCGGAGGCTTCCCCGCCGATTCGGGGCGGCGGCTTCCGCCGGGCGGCGCGGAATGCGGCGAAATGTTCCACGTGGAACATTCCCGCCCTTGGGCGGGTTTTCCCGGCTTCGGGCGCGAACAGCTTGCGTGCTTCGAAACCTCCACAAATTCCGATACGGCGAAGATTATTCTGGCAAACCTTCACCGTTCGGCGATGTACGGCGGAGAAATAAAAGGCGTGGGGCCGAGGTATTGCCCGAGCATAGAGGATAAAATCGTAAGGTTTTCCCACAAGGACGGCCACCGGCTTTTTCTCGAGCCGGAGGGGCGCTTTACCGACGAATGGTACATAAACGGGCTTTCTACATCTATGCCCGTCGATGTCCAGCTTGAGATTTTAAAAACCATTCCTGGGCTCGAAAAGGCGAGAATGCTGAGGCCGGCCTATGCGGTGGAGTACGATTTTGCCCCGCCGACGCAACTGCGGCACACTCTCGAATCGAAGGTGGTGGAGGGTCTGTTTTGCGCAGGGCAAATAAACGGCACAAGCGGATACGAGGAGGCCGCGGGGCAGGGGCTTGTGGCGGGCGCAAATGCGGCCGCAAAGGTGTTCGGATTGGAGCCCGTGGTCTTGAAGCGCCACGAAAGCTATATAGGGGTTCTTATAGACGATCTCGTCACAAAGGGGACAAACGAGCCATACCGCATGTTTACGAGCCGGGCGGAGTACCGCCTGCTTTTAAACCATGCGAGCGCCGAATACAGGCTTTTCCGCCACGCCGAGAGGCTCGGTCTTCTTCCGCCGGACAGGGCCGAAAGGATAAGGTCGAAAATAGAAGCCGTCGACCGCTGGGTTTCAAAGTTTGAAAACGACGGCACGGCACAAAAAATGCGGCGCGCGGGCGGCCTGTCAGGCGTGCAGCTTCCGGACGGTTTTGGAAGTTTGTCGGCCAATGCCGCCGAAGAGATTGAATACAGGATTGTGTACAAAGGCTATCTGGAGCGCGATTTGCGGCAGATAGAAAAATCGGCGGCGTTTGAGAGCGTAAAAATTCCAGAGGGTTTCGACTTTGCAAAAGCGGTGGGTTTGAGGATTGAAGCTTCCCAAAAGCTCGCGGCGGCAAGGCCTTCGACCGTCGCCCAGGCGGCGAGAATTTCCGGGGTTTCCCCGGCGGACATAAACGTTCTTATGGTTTCGATAAAGGCTGCGGCAAAAAAACGCGGTGATTGTTAGGCTCGAGCCTTTGGGGCTTTTTTTTGGGTAATTTCCTGTGCCGCCGTTTCTATCGGGTGTGTTTTTTTTGCGCGTTTGCGGGAAATTCGGTTTTCAGGTTTTGGGGTCGGCGTTTTTTTATTTCGCGGAATTTTTTATGGCTTTTAAAAAAAACGGCCTTCAAAAACGCCCCTAAAAGGCGTTTTTCTCGAGGTGCCAATGGGAAGGGCAGGGCGGCGGTGCAAACGGCCGAATAGGGCGCTTTTTGGCGCTTATTTGAGAAAAAGGCTTTTTATGCCAAATCCACCCTTTCCCCCCAAAAGGGCATGATGGCAGTCGCATTTTTAATTTGCCCGCATTTTTTCAACCCGAGCTTCAGGGGGTGCCTCCATTTGTAAGTCGGGTGGGCCATCTCAAGAAGGTGCGACATCAGCACGAGCTTCGGCTTGACCGTTTCGTCCGCGCATTTTCTTATGTCGAGGCCGACGGATACATGCGGGATAAACACGTCGGGCGCTTTCTGGGGCTTTATTTGCTCCCATTTCCCTGCGTCGCCCGCATGCAGTATCCTGGGGCGCGTCTCGGAATCGTCGCAGGAGATTTCATACACGGAAACGAAGCGGGGAGTTGTTTTTCCATGGTGGGCGATTGTTGCGCGCACGCTTATTTTTCCAAATTCGTAAAATTGCTCGTCGTAAACGTGTTTGTGCCGGTTGGAGATAAAGTTGGAGACGACTGGCTTTTCCCCCATCGCCGACACGAGCCGCTGCGAATAGTGGTCCGTATGCCGGTGCGTCAGCAACAGAAAGTCCAGTCGGGGCGCCAGCATTTCCACTCGCGGGTGCACGGTGTCCACGGCGAACGCCGCTGTCGGCGTCTGTATTACATAGCCCATGTTGTATAGAAGGAAAAGCCGCGCCCCTCGCTCCGGCTTCGGGAGATTTTCCATGCTCCATATAATCTTGTCCAGGGCGAATTCCGCATTGCGCATTATTTCGGGGATTTCGCCGCCGGGTTGCCTTCCGCATTCCGCCTCCCTGCAGTAGGCTTTGAATTTATCGCATTCAAACGCGTCGGCGAGGCTTTGGATTTTGTCGAGAGCGGCGAGGCGTTCCCCGTTTACCTTGAAGGGGGAGGTCTTGTAAAGCGCGCCGAGCGCGGGCGGCTCTTCCACGGTGGGTTTTGTCGGCCGGCTTTTACACGCCGGCAACAACACAGCAGCTCCCGCTTTTGCGATGGTCTTTATAAAGGCTCTTCTTCCGGTTCTTCTCATCTTTTACTGTTTTTGTTCCACGTGGAACATTTTTATCTGTCAAGTTTTGCCGCCCGTTTTCGGGTATTGCGGTTTTTGGGTGGAGAACGCGCGCGTGTCAGAGCCTTCTTGCAAATGCGAAGGCCGACACGCTTTTAAATCCGGATTTCTTTAAAATTTTGGCACACTCCGACAGCGTCGCCCCGCTTGTCATCACGTCGTCGACGAGCACGATATTGGTGTTCTTCGGTAATGTTTCGGCCGACTTGGCCTTTGCGAGGGCAAAGGCGTCTTTTACGTTATCCGCGCGCGATTCGCGGTCGAGCGTCGTTTGGGTTGCGGTTTTCCGCGTGCGCCTTAAAATTTTTCTAATTTTTGCGTTCGATTCGGGAAACGTTTTTACGAGCATTGATGCTATGAGGTCGCTTTGGTTGTATCTGCGTTTCAGGGCCTTTGCGGCGTGGAGCGGTATGGGAACCAAAACGGCGTTTCTTATATAGTCGGCCAACTCCGGAAATTTTTTTGCGACTTTTGCCATGTCGCGCACAATGTGGGCGCCGGTCCGGTATTTCAATTCATGCACCATTTCCCTTGCCGCGCCGTCGAAAGCGCAGAGGCAAAAGCTTTTATCGAATTGAAATTTGCGGTCGATACATTTGGGACATCCGTGTATGTTGGGCATGGATTCGGGACCAATGGGTTCGGAGCACAGCGTACATCTGGCGCCCTTTAATATTCTAAGCGAAACCTCGCATTCGGGGCACAGATGTTCGTATTCGCCTTTGGGATTTATCTTACCGCAAAGAAGGCAGTACCGCGGAAATACAAAATCCAATGCGGTTTCGGCTAACATTTTTAATATCTTAAACGGCAATTTCATTCGACACTTTTATTCTCCTTGCGGAACGCGGACTTTGCAAGACTTTTGTTCTCCGTAATATTATTTTATATCAATTTATAATTTTTTATAAATTTGCTTTTCCCGACGATTGGACGGGTGCCTTCAGGAAGGCGCGTAAAACTTCCGTCCGTTCTTAACGGATAAATTCTGAATGCGTGGCGCGGATCCGCCGCGGGGGAGGAAGAACTTTTGGTGTTTATTCCAGCAAATTTAGTTTACACGGCTTGCATGCGTTAACTGCATAAAAAAATTACAGCATTAGATTTGGCGGCGATGCGCGCGCCGAACGCATTTCACGAAGTCTATATAAATGCGAATTATGCTGTAAGAAGCAGCGAAAGTAAAAAAAATAAACGGCAACCGGATTTATTTTTTGCGGGACTTGCGATATTGCCGTAAGGCGGTCTTATCGGAGTTTTGAAGGAATGTGGGCGATGCGGAAATAACCGCGTATTTCACAAATGAAGACGCGGTAGAGGCGCACGATTCCGCATCTTCTCTCTGCGAAGAAATTCCGGCGGCGGCGGTTGTTTTTTCGTGCAGCCTTGCGGTACTTTGAAAACTCCGCCGCACATTAACAAATGCTGTTTGAGGCTTGAAAGGGTCCAAGTTTCAAATGTTATTAGAATTTCCCATTGGGAAGTCGGCAGCCTTCAGATTAAAAATTTAAGCACGTTCGAATCGGCAGGAATTTTGCGGCTCGCTTAAAAGTATTTTGACGAATCCGATTGCGTGCGAAGTAAATTGGGTTGAAAATTTTTCGTCGGGTTCTTTTCGGATAATGTGCCGCTGCAAAAGTTGTGCTGAAAGCAAACTGGCAGAATCAGGATACACGGTGATATCTGAAAAAATATTGCAAGAGAAGGAATGGTTTTTGTGAGTAAACCAGGAGGATAGCCGTTGGTATCGATACGTATTTGTTTTTTTTGTGCTCAATGCATTATAGATAAATGTTATAAGTAAAGTAGTGATGAGTATGGAGGGAGGAGTGGGTGTGTATTGGGGAGAGGGAGGAAAGGGTATAAAAAAAGGCGAAAAAAATGGTTGACTGGTGAAGGGAGCAGGTTCTTAATGGCGGGCCCTTTTAAAGACTGGAGGCGATAAGGCCGAGGGATAAGAAGGGTATAGTTCATTAAGTTTTGATGCGGCTAAAAAAAATG
>CALXLM010000028.1 GCA_944389195.1 uncultured Opitutales bacterium | reverse complement strand
AAGTAAGTTGATACGGAGATTTTCGACCTCCACAATATCTCTTTGTAATCTTCGCCATAGTGGCTCAATTATAAACCCAAACTGCTCACTAAGTCAAGATTATTATTAAAATAAGGCTCAAAAATATCCAATTTTGTTGGTTTAATAGTTTTGTCCTCAACGGATTTTGCGGAGACGATGTTGCGGTTTGGTCGCACATCTGAGCGCGAAACGCACCAGTTGAACCCTGATGATGAAGCATTTGCAAACAGGGGTGTTGTATCATAAGAAAAGGCAGATTCGCAACTTAATGCAAATCTGCCTTTTGCGCTTAAAAACTGGCGGAGAGGGGGGGATTCGAACCCCCGGAGCCTTGCGGCTCAACGGTTTTCAAGACCGCCGCGATCGACCACTCTGCCATCTCTCCTCGATTATCGTGTTATTGAACACGGCGTGTTTTATTTATGGGCCCGGTGGGGATCGAACCCACGACCAAGCGATTATGAGTCGCCTGCTCTGACCGCTGAGCTACAGGCCCTTTGATAAAAATATCTTCTATCTCATTTATTCCGCCTTCTTGCAAGAATTTTTTTTAAAATTTTATTATATTTTTTTAGATTCATATATCTTCTTATGCCTCATTATATTATTATGTTAATATTATAAAAAACGCGCACAGGGCATTGCCTTGTGCGCGTCGGACAAACCTTACAAACTTTTAGATAAAATTAATTAATCTTTGAAAGCGATTCTTCCGCCAACTTCCCAAAATAACCGCTATTGCTATTACCTATTACACCCTTAAACGCGGCTTTGGCCTCAGATTGTTTGCCTACCTGAGCGTAATATAAACCAAGCAGATAACCGGCTTGCGCTTTATATGCTGCATCTATCGAATTGTCATTCGATATTTTCTCCAAAGCTTCTATCCCTTTGGCGATGTCTTGCGAACCGGCACTTACCGCCGCGCCTATCATCGCCCTTCCTTCAAGAATCGTGCCATTTAAATCGGCCTGCGCCGTTTCGTAGGACTTTTGCGCTTCCGCATATTTGCCGTCGGCGTATAATCTGTCGGCGTTCTGCAATAGGGCTGCTCCGGCCAATTTCTTTCCCGCGTTCTCCTCGGCAAATTTTGTAAGCTGTTCGGGCGTCTGCGCCGCCGCATAGGCTTCCGCCAGCTGCGCTTTGACGTTCGCGCGATACATCTTGAATCCCTGCACGCCGATTATTATCGCAAAAGCCGCCACAACAGAAAAAATTATAAAATTCTTATTCCGTTTCCAATACAGCCAAACTCTGTCTTCAAATTCAACGCCGTCGAGATCCTCGTCCAAAACAATCGTTTTGCGTTCGTCTGATGCGGGTACGATTTCGTCGGACAATGACTCCGCATTGTCCGCAGGCCTGTTCTTTGACGCATGTGGTCCTTTTCTAAAGTTGCTGTTGCCCATATAAAATATGTTTGTGGTTAATCCGACCAATACAGCATAATTTTAGCTTGCAATCAAGAATAAAAAGAGTTTTTTGGACGCTTGTCACTTTCATTATTGGCGGAACGGAAAGAGGCCTTTTTAGGCTGATTTCTTGAAATTTACACGTTTATTTATGCGTTTATACATCGGATATGCGGCGCATATGCTTGCAAATTTTCGGAAATTTCGGAGGCTTTGCGGCGCCACTTGTCGCCGGGAAATAAAACTTGCGTCCCCGCTGCATGACGTTTCTAATTTGTCAACTTGCAAGCGGGTTGCCTTTTAAACCTAACCGATTGGATTATATGAAAAAAACAATATCATCAATGCTAATGCTGTTTGTTGCCGCCGCCGCGTCTATGGCGGCAAATTCGTATTTTATCGGATCGTGCGATAAAGACGCTCTCGGCTATAAACCCGGCGAAAACATGAAGTTTTCGCTTCATATCCAAAACGATAAGGGCGAACTCGTCGAGGGGCAAAAAGTCAAATGGATGCGGCGCGGAGACGACGGCATTACGAAGTCGGGTACTGCCGTTTCTGGAAAAGAGCCGATTGTCATAGAAACCTCCATCGATATGCCGGGATTTGTGCGCATTACGGTCACGCCGGTTGACGACAACGGGAAAAGGGTTAAAAATATCGACCTGTACGACGGCGGGGCTTGTGCCGATTTCGACAAAATAGTCCAAAAAACCGTGGAGCCGAACGATTTTGACGCGTTTTGGGCAAAACAGCTTTCCTATTTGAAAAAGGTTCCTCTTAAGTGCGAAAAGAAGGAGATAAAGGGTAAAGACGGGTACAAAACATACGATTTGACAATAGACTGCGTAGGCAAGCCGGCAAAGGCTTATCTGACATATCCCGACGGGGCTCTTCCGAAGTCGCTTCCTTTGAACGTGCTTGTCCACGGTTATGGCGTGAGTCGCATTAATCCTGTTTATAATCCGTCCGCTATTTCACTTTCAATAGCGCGCCACAGTTATGAGCTCGGTCAAAGCGACGAATACTATAAACAGAAAAAAATCGAACTCAGCGGGTTCGGATTAAAGGCAAAGGACAATAAAAATCCGGAGAACAACTATTTTAGAGACATGATACTCCGCGACATTCGCGCTATCGAATACGCCAAAACGCTTCCTCAATGGAACGGAAAGGACATACGCATTTCCGGAGGAAGCATGGGAGGTTTCCAGTCGATATTCGTTTCTTACCTCGACAAGGATATAACCGAGTGCACTGCCTACGTCCCTTGGATGTGCAATCTCAACGGGCAGAATGAAGGCCGTCAGCCCGCGCTGTTTAAGCCGGAATACATACCGGAGGTCCTTTATTTCGACTCTACAAACGCAATAAAGCGCGTTAAATGCCCGGTAAAGATTTTCGCCAGACTCGGAGACTATGTTTGCCCGCCTTCCGGCGTCACCATTCTCTTCAACAATTCGAACGCCAAGAAAACGGATCTCGAATTCTTCCAAAACGGCACGCATCCGTATTCGTCGCCATGGAAGGATAACCCGTCTTATAAGCGCAGCAAATAATGCGGAGTTTGCGCCGGCAGGGAGCCGCAAGCTCCCAGGGAAAACGGTAAAACAATAAAACAAACAATAAAAACGCGCCGCGCGGACTATGCGCGGCGCGTTTTTTATCTGCATGCTTATTTGCGTGCGGCGGCGTTTAATCGTCGATGACTGCCTTGCCTTTTTCCATGCTTTGAACGGTGCTTTGTTTCCCCGCAAGGCGGAGTTTGTACATCTTTTGGGAGAGCTTTCTTGAGGCTTTCGATATAACATAGTCGGGGGTGTCGCATATGTCGACAAAGCCTATGGCGTAGTTTGCCTCGTTAAACCTTCCAGTAGTGCAGAGGTCGAACCATTGAAACCAGTGCGCTCCTACAACTTTCGGATTTTCAAACGCGCTTATTGAGTATTCTTCAAAAGCCTGCTTCCTTTCTTTCACGGTGCAGCGCGAGTTTAATCCGCCCCCGTAAACTCCCTTATCGGTGTTGCCGAAATGGAATTCCCCTATGATGATTGGCTTGTCTTCGCATCCCTTAACCGACGAAAATTTAGTTATATTGTCGGTGTAAACGTTGTAGCTTATGACATCGCAATAACGCGATGCGATTTTCTCGACAAGCGGATTGCGCCATGCAAAACGGCAGCCGAGATATAGGACGTCCGGGGATACCGCCTTTACGGCGGCGCGGCATGTTTCAAAGTATAACACGTACATTTTCTCCTCGAAGGCCAGCATGTCAGCAGTGCCTGCCTTGGTGTCGGGCGAGAAATCCTTGCGCGAAAGGAAATCATTCCAGTCTTTATATGTGGATTTCCATGCCTTGTTGAGATTTTCTATCGTGCCGTATTTCTTTTTTAGGTCTCCCATGAATTCTATTTTTCCGGGCTGATCCGCATTGCACCCAAGCAGCGCCCTTATTGTAGTAAGCGTTTTGAATTGCCACGGTATTTCATTGTCGACGAAAACCCCCACGCACGCCGGAGACCTTAACAAATCGGCATTTTTTGCGATCGAATTGAAAGTGCTTTCGCGGAATCCCGGAGTGAAAACGTCTGGGAAGGCGTGCCAATATGCGTACATTTCCACATCGGTTTTATATGGCATTTTTTTGCCGGAGTTCGTCATGGCCGTATACGGTATGTTTCCCCTTCGGAGAATATACGGCTGAGTCCAGCATCCGTAGGTTGTAAAGCCCCATTTGCGCATGCGTTCGTCTGTCACTTCGCCGTAAACGTCCCGGTAGTTTTCGCCGTATTTTTCAACGAGGTTCCTCTCGAGAAAGCTGTAGGAATCGTGCTTCTTCTTGTAATAATGCAGCCCGTATTGGTTCTTTCTAAGAAAGCGTGCGTCCGAAAGGTCCTCAAAATAGAATTCCCTGTCGGTTATGGGGGTCGAATCGATATTACCCGCGCATGTAATTCCGAACGAGTAGAACAGATTGCCATCGGGCGTTATGAGCCACCATTTCCCGTCTATTTTTTGTGTGCGGAACCTTCCGGTGGCTTCGTATTTCCTGTCGGGATCTATAAGCCCGAAATATTTGTCGCGCTTGGATATGTTGCCGATTTTCCTGTAGATTTTTTTCTCCTCCTCAATCCGCTTCTTAAAGTCTTCAACCGAATGTATTTTTCCCTCCCAATCCTTGTGCTTGAATTGCCCAAACCTGTCTATAAACGGGAAAAACTCATCCTTTGAATAGTTGAGAAACGGCGCGTCGAAACCGCAGAAGTCGAAATTGGTGGGTTCGTAGCGCATTCCTATGAAGGCGTTTTCCTCGAACATCCAGGCTCCTTTCGTGGGGGCGCTGAATTTTTCGATTAAAATGTCGTCTATCGCGATTTTTATTCCGTCGTTCGATATTATCTCCAATTCGCCTTCATTAAATATGACCCCGCCGACGGACACCGTTTGGGCTTGTTTTTTGTTAGACAGCTTTTTGAGGGAAACGCGGTTTTTTTCACCGTTTGTCATCTGCCTCATGGCGACATAAACATTGGCATTTCGGGGATTTTCGAGTATCTTGCACTTGACGGTGAACTTGTAGTTCCCTTTCGATGTTAGGGGTATTTTTACGAGGGAAGTCCACCCGCGTTCCACCGAGGCGTCTATTTCCAGCGAAGCGTTCCCGGCGATTGCGCTGTCGCCAACAACCTCTTTGAGGGAAACGCTGCCGAATTTTGCCACGTTGAGAATTTCATTTTTGTCCGGATTTTCAAAATTTTCTTTCAATAGGATTTCCGTCGATGAAAAAAGCTGTGCTGCTGCGGCAAAATATATTATTGTGAATATGATTTTTTTCATAGTCGCTATATTAGGTTCCTTTTATTGTCGTTATTTTGTGAGTCGTATGGTAATAATGTGTAGGTTTCAAGTTTGGCTAAGGATTTTTATTTGGCAATTAAATTTATGTTTATTGCGCAATTTTTTTAGGGCGGATACGCAAGCATTATTCACCGACTAAAATTGGTTTTATATAAAAAAATACCTCTCGTTCTGTGCGAGCGGGAGGTATTGCAATGCCTGAAAATATTATGCCACGTCCACGCTGCGGTAGGCCGCCAAAAGCTTCTTGTCGCCTTCGATTGTGCGGTCGCTTTGCCCGTGTTCCATGCCGATTATGCCGCGGTATCCCTTGTCCCAGATATGTTGGAAAACGTTTTTATAGTTTATTTCTCCGGTGGTGGGTTCCTTGCGTCCCGGAACGTCGCCTACCTGGAAGTATGCGATCTCGTCCCATGCGGTGTCCATGTTTTGTATGAGATTTCCCTCCGTCACCTGCTGGTGGTAGAGGTCGTCGAGGATTTTTACGTTCGGGCTTCCGACGGCCTTGCATAGCGCGTATGCCTGCGGTATGCGCTTAAGCCACAGGCTCGGGTGGTTCTTTATGTTGAGGGGTTCGAGCACTATGGTAAGGTTCGCTTTTTCCACTATTTCGGCGCACCACTTGAGGTGTTCGGCAACGTTTGCAAACTGATATTCCGGCTCTAAAGACGGATCTTCAAGGCCGGGTACAACCGTGCACCATTTGGCGTTGACGCGCTTTGCGATTTCCACAGCCCTTTCCATTTTTGCCTTCCAAAACTGGCGGCACGCCTCCTTGTCGACAACGCGTTTTTTTAGGTCGAGCCTGTTTCCCGTCATTGAGGCGTTTCCCCATTCGGCGTGCGCCACGAATACGCCCATCTCCATTCCGAGCCTCGACATTTCCTTCGCCATGGCCTCTTGAATTTCCACTTTGCGCGCCGGCATGCCGTTGTCTTCGAGCCCCCTGAAGCCGCAATCGTAGAAGAATTTGATTTTATCGACTTCCGACAACCCCTTTGTGGACTCCCTGCAATGCCCGAGATTGGGAGAAAATTTGCATTTGTAGGGTTCGGTTGAGGCCGCTATCGATTTTGCGTCGGCTGCGGAGCTTCTCGCGGCGAAAGCGGCTCCGGCGGCCGCGGCAATGGCCGTTTTTGCGAATTGTCTTCTGTCCATCATAATATCCTTATTTTTTTTGATTTAATACGTGTTGAGAAATTAAGCTTTTAAAGATTGTTCCATATTTGCGCAAATAGTGAAGCATTTTCTTTGGCAAAATTAACCTTGAAAGATTTTTTAAACAGGGCAAAATCCGCGTTTATTATGAAGAAAATTATTTTAACGCTTGCGGCGGCGTCGCTTCTTTTCGGTTGCTCGTCCGCCGAAAAACCCGCACAAACGCAGTCTAAACACCGCAATGTCGCGGTTCAGACCTACACGTTCAACAAGTTTACGCTGGAGGAAACCATAGCGAAAGTAAAAGATCTCGGCCTTGACGGTATCGAGTGCTATCCGAAGCAGCGGCTTAGCGACAAGTTTCCCGGCGTGCTTACCAACCAGTATATGACCTCCGAGCAGAAGGATTTTATGAAAAAACTCCTCAAGGACGCCAATCTTAAGCTGGTAAGCTTCGGCGTGGCATATGCGAACAACGAAAAAGAAATTGAGGACCTTTGCAAGTTCGTCAAGGAGTTCGGCTGCAACCTCGTGCTGACTGAGGCGCCAGAAGGCCTGTTCCCCGTGTGGGAAAAGGTCGGCAAGAAATACGGCGTGACAATGGCCGTGCACCACCACACGGCGGGCAAAAACAACTATTGGAATCCCGAGTATCTCTATCCGCTCATAAAGGATTACAAATACGTAAAGGTCAATCCCGACGTCGGGCACTCCGCCCGCGCGAAGGTCGAGCCGATATCCGCGCTTAAAAAATACGAGGGGAAAATTGCGTCGGTGCATTTTAAAGACTTAAAATCGTTCGGAAGCCCCAAGAACGAACCCGTTATATTGGGTACGGGCGCTTTGAACACAAAGGGCATGCTTGCCGAGCTCGACAGGCAGGGATACGACGGCTTTTTCGTCATAGAGTACGAGGCCAACTATCTGAACAACCTTCCCGAGGTAAAGGGAAGCGTGGAGTATCTGCGCAACAACTAAATTGTTTTCCGGTAGATTTTCCGGCTCAAATGCGGTTTTTAAATGCGGACACGCTTGAATGTGTCCGCATTTTTATTTTGGGAAACGGTTTGGGCGTTTTTTGCAAGACTGTTTTCAATCGGAGATGCGAAACTGCGTTAGTTGTCGGCGCCGTTTGGGCCGTCGGTTTTTGAAATAATAGAGGGGCGAAGGCCGGTGCTGTTGCGGCGGTGTCGTTTATAAAGTTGAGACCGCATTTTATTTAATTTAGGCGTTTTCGGATAGGGGCATGGGCGTTCGATGTGGTGTGGGAGGGATTGTGAACACCAAATGTGCTGTTTTCGTATTTTATTTCGCACGCGCGAGGGGCTCTGTTTGCGTTTCCCGCGCCGATATCCTTAGGGGGTATTTTCGCCGCCAGCGGGGAAACGGCTTTGCAGCAAGCGTCGCGTTTTCGCGGAAGGCGGTTTTAATGCGGAAAGGCCTGGTTCAAGCGGACGCTAAAGCTGAAACATTCTTCGCCCCACGCGGGCGCGGAGAAGTTTTCGGCAAATTTTTTTCGGGATAGGGATTTTTTTGCGTTTGCTGCGCAGGGGAAATCTTTTTAGGAGAAAGAACGCTTCGGGATAAGTCCGTATGGCGCGGCGGGGATACGCTTAAAAAAAACTTGCACATTGCCGGCCTATGTTTCATCATGTGGAGCCATATGAGGAAAGCATTAATTATTCTTTGCACGGCTTTGTTTTTGTTCGGATGCTGCCCTTCGGCAAAACAATGCGAAACGAAATCGCAGCGCAAGGTCGGGGTTGCGATGTACACATTTTATAAGCGCACGCTTGAGGATTGCATTCCGATTCTCAAAGAAATGGGCGTTGACGCCATAGGCTTGTCCACGACCCCCCTTAGCTCAAAATTTCCCAAGGCAAAAACCGGGCCGGAGATGACGTCCGAGCAAAAGGCGTTTTTGAAGAAGCTGCTTGCAGACAACGGCATAAAAATCGTCAGCTTCGGGGTCCGCACTCCGAAGGACGAAAAGGGAATCAAGGAAATTTGCGAATTTGCAAAGGAGTTCGGGATACCGTTGGTCCTTACCGAATCAGTGGGCGACACCCTTCCGATTTGGGAGAAATATTGCGGGCAATACAACATAAAGATGGCTCTCCACAACCATGCCAGCGATATAACGAAGCGCAATTCGTATTACAATCCGAACGTGACAAGGGCCGCAATCGGCGACTATAAAAATATTTACGCCTGCCCCGACAACGGGCATTACGCGCGCTCCGGCATACAGGGCGTGGCAGCCTACAAGATATTGGAGGGCAAAATAGCCATGCTTCACTTTAAGGATATGGACAAGTTCGACGACTTGAAGGCCCACACCGTTCCGCTTGGCAAGGGAGTGCTCGACATGAAAGCGCTCTTTGCGGAGCTCGACAGGCAGGGGTACGACGGATATTACATGATAGAGTACGAGTGGAATCCGGATAATAATGTCGCAGAGGTCAAGGAGTGCGTGGATTATCTGAAAAACAACTGATATTTTAACCGTCGGCGCTGTTGGCGCTTTGGCGGCATCTGTTTTTATGCGCGGCGGATTTTAATTTCCGCCGCGTTTTTTGTACAATATTTCACGGGGCGCATTATTCTAAAAATGCGCTTTATTGCATTAATTTGACTTTATTTACCGCGGCGGAATTGCGAAGCTTGACAACTTTCAAGGCCTTTAGTAATTTTTATTGCGTTATGAAGAGATTATTTGCCGTATTTTCCGCAGTATCGGTGGTGTTCGGATTGTGCGCGTGCGCGTCGCTGTGCGAAAAGCAGCCCCGCAAGATAGCCGTTCAAATGTATTCGACGCATTTTCATAAATTCGATTATGCCATAAAGCGCCTTGCGAAGCTGGGCGTAAAGCATATTGAATGCTATCCAGGGCAGGCGCTTTCCGATTCGTTTCCCAACGCGAGGTTTTCGCACAATATGACCGCCGAGCAGAAGGCGTTTGTGAAGAAGCTTCTCGCCGACAACGGCGGAATTGAAATAATAGCCTACGGTTGCGTCGGCGCCAAAGACGAGGCCGAAATAAGAAAAATTTGCGAATTTGCCAAGGAGATGGGTGTAAAGACTATTGTCACGGAAGCCCAAGAGGACACCATACCCATCTGGAATAAAGTCTGCGGCGAGTACGGGCAGCGCATGGCGCTTCATTCGCACGAACGCCGTCCGAATAATCCCGAATACAGGCATTTCGACCCGAAGTTCCTTATGACGATAATAAAGGATTTTAAAAATATCGGCATATGCGCCGATAACGGCGCGTGGTCGCGTTCAGGGCTTGATGTTGTGGGGGGCTTCAAAAGCGTGGAGGGCAAGCTGTTCGAGGTGCACCTTAAGGACCAAAAGACTTTCGGCGATCTTAAGAGCGGTTGCACCGTCTATGGGGAGGGCGCCCTCGATATGAAAGCCATACTTGCCGAGCTTGACAGGCAGGGCTTCGATGGATATTTCGTCATAGAGGACGGGACTTTTAAGGATTCTTTCCCGATTATAGAAAAAAATATTAAATTCTTGCGCGAAAATTAAATCGGCTGTTTTTCTTCCGGCGCCCGAATGGACGCCGGATTTTTTTTGTCAAGTGTTCGGTTAGAAAGTTTCTGCGTCGGCGAAAACTCCGGAATTTAGGCGATGAGGACCGTCTTGCGGAGGTGTTTTTTTTGTTGATAAGGTTGAGCTTTTTGAATTTAATCGGGGATATGAAAAATTATCTTCCATATACGAGTGTCTTAATATTAGCCGTCTGTTCTTTCGGAAGCCTTATCGCGGAGGACGTTAAATCGGGAGAGGATTCTATAAACCCTTACGGGGTATGCGCGCATCTTTCCCGCTGGGAGTTTCCCGAAGCAAAGCGCGAAGTCGATTTAATGAGGGAGGCTGGAATAGGCGGATTCCGGTGCGATTTGGATTGGAACAAAATCGAACCGGAAAAGGGCAAGTTTAATTTCGACTTTTGGGACGGACTCGTGGATATAGCCCAGTCGGGAGGGGTTGATATATTGTCGATAATTCCCGGATCCACGCCGAAATTCGCGCAGCCGTTTCCGCACCATGCCGATGAATTGGCCGAATCGAGCGCAAAGATTGTGGAGCATTTTAAAGGGCGCATAAAGTATTGGGAGATTGTCAACGAACCGAACCATATAAGTTTTTGGGGAGGGCTCGAGCCGAATGCGGTGGAATACAGGGAGCTTTTGAAAAAGGTCTATCCTGCCGTAAAGAAGGCCAATCCTTCCGCGAAAGTGCTTTACGGCGGTCTTGCGGGGGTTCCGTATGACTATATGGAGGAAACGTTTAAAGATGGCGGAGCCAATTCCTTTGACATAATGAACATCCACCCGTACAACTGGCTGGGGGTTCAGGAGGACGTTTTGATTCCCAAAATAAAGAAAACGCGCGCGATGATGGAAAAGTACGGGGTAGGAGACAAGCCGATTTGGATAACCGAATTTGGGTACACTTCGGCGGAGGAAAATCCAAGCACGCAAAAATACATGAGGCGCGCTCTTGAAAAACTCGGGATAGACCCTACGAAAGCAACAATAGGATACTTGAGCGACGAAAAGTACAATTTCTTTTCCGACGCTTTCAAAGGTTCCGTAAAAAGGGTGTTCCCGGACGCGAAAAAATACAGGCGCGTAGATTTTAACAAGCTGAAAACCCTCAATCCCGAAAAGTGCCCCGTTTTGTTTATTGGCGAAAACGAGGCCTTCCCATACGACCATCTCGAGGCACTTTACGAATACATCAGCAAGGGCGGCATTGTCGCAAATTCGGGGGGGCTTCCGTTTTATTTTGACATAAAGATCGGCAAAGACGGCAATGCGAAAACCGTGGGGGGAGACAGGGACAAGATGAAAATATTCCGCCTCTCCGCGAAGTCGTACAACGATCCCGACATGGCGTTTGTAAAACCGATGCTTTCGAACGTTCGCGGGCACCGCGGAGACGTCGTCAAGAAGAAATCCGGAGCGGGGTTTGAGGATATCAAGCCGGACGGCCATTACAACGGCAGGCTTTACGTTTCGGACGCGGCGCTCGGGCCGGAGGACAAAATGATTCCGTTCTTATACGGCGTTTTCGGAGACAGGGAAATTCCGATGGGCGCCATAATAAAATACGGCGGCGATATGAAAGGGGCGTTTATTGCGCTTTTCGCAAGGGGCGGAGAAAACGCCACAGAGGAGCTGCAGGCGCAAATGCTTCCCCGCGAATACATACTGGCACGTTCCGCCGGAGTCGAGAGGATATATAAGTATTGTTTCAGAGACAACGAGCGCGATTATACGAGGGAGTCTCATTTTGGGATAATCCGCAGGAATCTCGATCCCAAACCGGCGTATTTCGCCTATAAAACATTGACGCAAATGCTCGGTCGCGCCGTTCCGAAATACGAGAAGATCAACGGCGTCAATACCGCCTCTTGGATAAGAGACGATGGCGTACCGGTTTTTGCGGTGTGGACCCACATGTACAAGAGGCGCGTGGCATTGGAGTTTGACGGGCAAATAAAAGAGATAAAGGACTATCTCGGCAAAGAAGTGTCGTATTCGGCCGGCGATGGCAGGATTGTTTTGTCCGCGAGCGGCGGCGTGATTTATATCTCCGGCATTAAAAATGTTAAAATATCGAAATAAATTTAACAGGGGAATGATATATGCAATTTGTTTTTCATAGAGTGCGTTCGGCATGTGCGCTATTGTATTTTTTATGTGGGCTTGTCTGTTTTGCCTATGGAAATGAAAAGGTGCTGGCCGTCCAGGATAATCCTTACGGAGTGTGTTCGCATCTCTCGCGCTGGGAGTTTCCCAAAGCCGACGAATCTATGAAAATGATGAATGCCGCCGGAATCGGATATTTTAGGACGGGGTTCACTTGGGCGGACATGGAAAAGGAGCGCGGAGTTTTCGATTTCTCAAGGTGGGAAAAACTCATCGAATTGGGGGCGTCCAATAAGATGGAGGTTCTTGCCATAATGCCTTCAGGCGTTCCAAAATACGCGCAGCCTTTCCCGAGGCACATTGATGAATATGCGGCGGCTTGCGCCAAGTTTGCGGAGCATTTTAAGGGCCGCATAAAATATTGGGAAGTCGTAAACGAACCGAACCACATAAGTTTTTGGGGCGGGCTTCAGCCCAACCCGCATGAGTATGCGCAGCTTTTGAAAAAAGCGTATCCCGCATTAAAAAAAGCCGATCCTTCGGCAAAGGTTCTTTACGGGGGCCTTGCCGGAGTCCCTCTCGACTTTTTAGAAACTACGCTTAAAGACGGCGTTGCGGACTGTTTCGATATAATGAATATTCATCCGTATCATTGGCTCGGGTTTCAGGAGGGTGTGCTCATACCTAAAATAGAAGCTTTGCGCGCATTGATGAAAAAATACGGGATTGGAGACAAGCCGATTTGGATAACCGAAACCGGTTATTCGTCGTCGGGAATAAATCCGTGTACGCCCAAGTATATCGAAAGGGCTCTCAAGATGTCGGGTGTGGACGTTTCGAAAACGGTGGTTGCGCATATCGGAGACGAAAGGTACGAGTTTTATACCGACACGTTCAACGGTTCGGTAAAGCATGTGTTTCCGAAAGCCAGGGGGTTTAAAAGAATAGATTTCGACGGGCTTAAAACGCTATCTCCCAAAAATCATCCCGTTCTTTATATTGGAAACAACGAGGGTTTTCCATACTCTTATATAGGCGCCCTTACGGATTACATTCGCGGGGGCGGGGTTGTCGTTTCTACAGGGGGCTATCTGTTCTATTTCGATTTGAGGCTCGGCGCCGATGGAAAGCTCGAAAGAAAAGTTGTTGGCACGTCCAGCGTAAAGCGTTTTAGAATAGCCATTAGGACGTGGAACCAAAAAGGCTTAGAGTTTGTAAAGCCTATGTTGTCTCAAAAGCCGGGATATCGCGACACGGTGAAGGAATACGTTTCGGGCGCGGGTTTCGAAGATATAGAGCCTGACGGATATTTTCAGGGAAGGTTTTTCGTTTCTGACGCAGCGCTCGGAGATGGCGATAAAATGATACCCATGTTTTACGGTGTCTTTGGCGATAAGAAAATACCGATGGGAGCGTTATACAAATACGGCGGCGACATGAAAGGCGCGTTTATTACCATTCCAGCTTCGGGCGGCGTGGTTTTGTCTGAGGAACTTCAGTCAATGATGCTGCCGAGAGAGTTTATTTTGGCTCGTTCGGCGGGCGTTGAACGCGTGTTTAAGTATTGTTTTAGAAGCAGTGAAAGGGACCATACCAGAGAATCACATTTTGGAATAGTCAGGAAAGACCTGTCTCCCAAGCCTGCATATTTTGCCTATAAGACGCTTACAGGCATGTTGGGAGGCGAAATTCCGAAATACAAGAATTTGGGAAAAGTCAATATAGCAACATGGAAAAACTCTGACGGCACGCCCGTTTGCGCAGTATGGGCAAAGATGTATGAAAAGACGGTGGAAATTAGTTTTAAAGGCGATGTGAAGTCCATAGTGGATTATCTCGGAAACAATGTTTCATACACTGTATTGACCGACGGCAGGCTGCGTTTAAGGTTAGACGGCGGCGTGCG
>CALXLM010000027.1 GCA_944389195.1 uncultured Opitutales bacterium | reverse complement strand
CATAGACGAAAAATCCCTCAACCGGCTTAACCGCGAATTGAGGGACGCTCAAAAGTAAAAATCAAAGAATCTACATAGGAATAAATTTTCCAAACGCACGGCACTTGGCATGCTTGAAAATATAATTCAACAGGAATAAAAAGAATATGAACCCGATAAAAATAAACAGGCCAAGCATTATTGAAATTATGAGCTTGCCAATTTCCGGGGGAATTGAAAGCACCAAAAAAAGCACTCCCGATACTATAATCAGCGAGATAAAAAAGTATAAGGCTGTTTCTTTAATGTCTTTCATTATCTAAATTATCGCACAAAAGTTTCACAAATCAATAAAAATCGGACAAAATAATGGCAGACGAAAAGTTCAATATAGAAGTCGCGGTAAATGCCCAACTTGAGTCTCTCAACAAAATCCAAGACGCCCTTGGTGAATTAAACAAGAAATTAGGCATTGTTTCGGATAGTACATCTAATTTAAATAATGTTTGTACTGGTGCCATGATGAATATTGGCGCGAAGATGTCCGACCTTGCACTGAAGTTTCCGAGTTTTGCGACCGCGGCTATACAAGCTTTTGGGCAACAAGAGGCGGCGGTGCAAAAGCTGGCGGCGGCGATAAGGTCTCAAGGGGGAAACGTGTCGGAAGTTTTGCCGATAATGTCTTCGTTTGCTTCTGAGATGCAGCGCATAACAACCTACGGCGACGAACAGGTGCTTGCAATGCAGTCTATGGCCATCTCTATGGGGGTAAATTCCGAACAGATGGAGGCCACGATACAAAGTGCCATAGGGCTCGCTTCGGCTTTGAACATGGACGTGATGACAGCAGTCAAGGCAGCATCGGCGGCTGTGCAAGGCAAAACAACAATGTTGCAGGAATATATCCCCGCCCTTGTCAAGTGCAAGACTGAGGAAGAAAAACTTGCAAAAGTTCAGGAGCTTTCGGCATCAGGCTTTGCGCAGGCAAAAGCAGAGGCGGAAACTACGGCCGGCAAGCTCAAACAGGCGGCCAACGCGTGGGGGGATTTAGCGGAAGTTGCGGGAGGCACATTCGCGCCGGTGGCTGTCGATGTTGCAAACGCCCTGAAATTTATTTGCGAACAGCTTTCAAAAAACAGCGAAATCACCCAAATATTTATAGGCGGATTATCATCTCTTGCGGTTGGGTTTGCGTTCAGCAAGATAGGCGGACTTACGAGCGTGGCGGCGCTATTTAAAATGGTGGCGTCCGGAATGTCGGTTGCGAAGGCGGCGTCCGACGGTTTAAATGCCTCTTTGAGAGCCAATCCTCTCGGCATCGCAGTGACGGCGGTTTCCGCGTTCGGAATGGTTGTGGCGCATCTGCACGCAAAAGAGAAAGAGAGGTACGAGCAAAATATAGAGCAGTCGCGGGAGTACCGCGACAGCATAGATGCGGAAATTAACGCCATGAAACAGTGGGGTATTTCCGCCGAGAACAACAAAAAACGGACGGCGGAAGTCGCGGCCGAAATCGCCAAATTAAAAGCCGAGGAGGCGGAATACAGGCAATCCTCCGGCCAGCTGCGCGGGACGTATGGCGGCGCAACAATTTTTATACTGTTGCTCGCTAACTTAAATTACATTGCAAAATCGTTGCAAGGTTCTTGAAATAAACCGAGGATTCTCCAAGCATTATTCCATTTTTACGGAACCAAATTTCTCGGCACAGCGCGTTCCGGGCTTTGCGCAAAAGCGGAATCCGCCCGCTTTAGACGCGGCTTTGAAGAATGGGCAGAACTACGATTTTATATGTAGATATATTTTCCTTAATGCGGCGTAGTCTTCGTCTTTTGATGCGGAATTTATTTTCCAGTCAAACCTGTCCGCCTGTTTTAGTTCGCTTTCGGCGGTTTTCATCCTGCGCTCAATGTCGTCGTCGGTTTCGGTGGCGCGCCCCCTAAGCCGGGCGCGCAGTTCCTCCACGGAGTCGGGAGCGATAAATATCGTCGATAGCCTGTCGGATATTTCCGGATTCTCGGAGGCTATTTTTCTCCAAGATTCGGCGCCCTGAACGTCTATAATCAGGATCAGATCTCGTCCGTTTTTGAGGTTTTCGGATATTTCACGCCGTGAAGTGCCGTAATATCTTCCGTGCACTTTTGCGTATTCGTAAAAGTCGCCGTTTTTTATGGCCGATTCAAATTCCGAAGGGGAAAGGAAATGGTAGTCTATGCCGTCTTTTTCGCCTTTTCTCGGTGGGCGAGATGTGCTTGTGACAACGCGTTTTACATTTTTAAACTCCTCCATGAGGCGTTCGGCCACGGTGTTTTTGCCGCTTCCTGCGGGGCCGCTTATAACCATTATTACATTTTTCTTGTCCATGGCGGTCAGTACATAAGCGACGAAATCAGAAGGGATATTGAGCATGCCAGCATTATTACTCCGAATATTCTGGCGCGCTTGGGCTTGTCGTAGAGGTATGTAAGGAGGTCTCTCATGCGGTAGGGTATGGCCCCGAAATAAAGGGAGGCAAGCACAAGCATATAGGTAAGCGACACCAGCACGAGGCGCGATTGAGGCTCTTGCATAAACGCCGAGTCGAGAAATTCGCGCGATATGAGCAGCCAGAAAACGCAAAGCCCGCGCACCGACAGGAAGTCGTTCAAATAAAAAAACGCCAATATTCCCGCCCCGCCGAAAACGGCCATAAGCAACCCCTTTATATTGCCGAAATCGGATTCGCCCAGTTGGGAGAGAATGTATATAAACCACAGTCCACTGCCACCAAAAGTGACGACAGCCGCTTTCCGGCTTCTAAGAAACCCGAACGCCGTCTTTTCGAACTCCGGAGCAAAGAATGCAAACGGCACTCCGACAAGCGCAAGCATTGCGGCAAAAAGGTATGTTGATTGGTATAATGTCATGGCTCAAAAGGGAATACTAATCTAAGAGGAAAATCAAGATATTAGGGTTATTTGGGGGCATGCGCGCCAGTCGATGCGTACGCGCGCACATTCGCGCCCGCTTGCGGCCGAGTATAAAGATGTGGACGTCGTTTCTCCGCGCCTCATGCAGAGCGCGCGGATTTCGCTTTGGGGAAGAACTTCCTCGAGAAAGCTTACCCTGATTTTCATGGGTTCGCGTTCGGCTGAAAATTCGGCTGGCACGGACTCAACCGCCCATATCAGAAAAACGGAGTTGTTGACGTGTCCGTTCAGGTCTATGTCGTCGTTGCGCGCCTCGAATTTCGATTCAACCGCTTCCGCGGAGGAAATTTCGACTTTTTCGAAAGTTTCCGAAAAAGACTCGCCGTTGGCGACTTCGGGGTTCATCGGCCATTCCGGGAGTCTGTTCATTCTCGCCAGCCTTCTCTGTGTGGTGTCGAACAGCAGCCATTGTGAGCGCGCGGTAAAAAGCGTATTCGAAGATGCGTCTTTTGCTGTAAATTCGCGGTAGGTGGCTATTCTGTCGCGCGAAGACGGCCATGTTGACATATACACGCGTTCGCCCCATTTCGGTATCCGGCAAATTTCCACGCATATTTTGGAAAGAGCCCAGCCGAGATTCAGCGGTTTGAGGTTGTCGTAGGCAACTCCCATCTTTTGGGCGTGTTCGGTGGCTATTTCCTGAAGCATCTGCAGCAGGGCGGGCATTTTCAGGTATCCGCGCCTATTGGCGTCGGAAATTCTTACTTTGTAATTGGCCTCGTAAACGTTCTCCATGCGCGTTTTAAATTTGCATAAGATATATTTTCTTTGTGCGATAGCCGGCTGTAAAACGCTTGCGGGCGTTGACGCCGGCCTATGCAGCGAAAACGCCCGTTTGTGGTCGTGAGCCGGCCGCTATTTCTTTTCAAGTTTTTTACCGCCGACTTTGCCGGTAAGCGATTCGAGGAACTTTACGAGGTTGTCGATCTGTTCGTCGGTGAGCTTTTTGTCGGTTTGGAATTTGGACATGATTTCAACCGCCTCTTTTAGCGAGGAAACTGATCCGTCGTGGAAATACGGGGCGGTAAGTTCCACATTCCGCAATGTCGGCGTTTTAAACTTGTGGACGTCACGGTCGTCTTTTGTGAAAGACAGCAGGCCGTTGTCGTTTATTTTGCCTACGTTTCCGCGGCTTTTGAAGTAGTCGCCCTTCAGTCCCATGTATTCGAAAGTTTGCCCGCCCAAGTTGCGGCCGGCGTGGCAAACTGAACATCCAGCCTTCTTAAATTCTTCGTAGCCTTTTTTCGCCTCCGGCGATAGCGCGCTTTCGTTCCCTTTAAGGTAAAGGTCGAAATCGCTGTCGACGGTGACGAGCGTGGCTTCAAAAGTAGCGATTGCGTCCGTTATGTTTTTTTCCGTAAAGCCGTCGGGATACACTTCCTTGAAGGCCTTTGCAAATTCTGAATCCTTTTCGAGGCGCTTTGCCACTTTGTCCCAGTCTCCGCCGTCCATTTCTACGGGATTCATCGGAGGCCCGCCGGCTTGGGATTGAAGGTCGTCTGCCCGGCCGTCCCAGAACTGCCTGTGGTTGAATACGGCGTTGTAAACCGTCGGGGCATTAACATCGCCCTTTTGTTTTCTTATGCCTGTGGACGTTTGAAGCCCGTCAACGCCACCTTTGTCGAGTGGGTGGCATGTGGCGCACGACACTGTTTCGTCGCCCGACAAAGCAGTATGGTGGTACAAAATGGATCCGAGCTTTATTTTGCGCGAATCCAGACCTTTGGGCAGGGTCACGGGCCATACCGGTTCGTTCCTGAATTTCTCGGCTATTCCTGATCCGGCGTTAAGCTCTTTCCGTTCAGACGCAATCCAAGCCAGCAGTACTTCCTTTTCGTCGGACGTTAGCTTCGAACCCCAATGCATGATTGTAAAGCGAAACGGCGGCATTGTGCCGTTTTTGACGACATACTCTATTTTAGAAAGAGCTGTTTCGTTTGCGGGAAGGTTTTGTTTGGCATTGTCGATAGTGGGGGATATGTCAAAATATTTTAGGCCGCTTGCCACGTCGCTGTTAACGAGAGAGCCGACTATCGGAAGGTGCGCATAGAATGGCAATTTTGAGTCTTTTGAATGGCACAGTATGCAGCCTGCGCCGTCTAATACGGAGACCGCCTGCTGGTCGAGAGAGCTGTGCGGTATGTCCGATATGTTGGAAAATGTCAAATAACCGGCCACCCAGAGAACGGCCGCGGCGATTATGGCAATTTTTATTTTTTTCATATTTTCAGGAAGGGTGTTTTGACGCTTTCCCGAAAATATAATACTGTCTGGGATTTTATTTCAACAAAAAGTTGACGGTAAAACACAGCCGAAACTCTGCCGCTTTATTCCACTATCGGGACAAAGTCGGATTTGCTTGTCCACCCGCGCTTTCCAGTCCGCGTTTCTACATATACGAACTCTCCGTGCTCTCTTTTTATGTCGGCGCACTGTCCTTCGGCGGCTATGGACGATACCGGCGCGGTTTTTGTGGGGGAGACGCGCAAAGGCACGTCAGGTTTTATAGCGACAGCCGTTTGCGAATACGATATCCAGTCCCTGAGCGACAATACCGCCACTGTCAGGAGAGAAATGCACACTATTGCCAAGAATACCGTTGCCACAGTTCTTTTCCCGAAAAGAGGCGGAATGAATATCAACAGCACGGCCGCCCAAAACGACGCAAAAGCCAGCAAAGTCCATTCGGAATCGGAAAGCTCGGCGGCGAGCGGCGTCTTGAATTTGTCGAGACCGGATTCGAGCGAATTGTCTTTTGAAAACATTTCGAGATTCGCCGAAGCCTCTCGCATGCGAGGGGCGTGGTAAACCGCGCGCTTGTAGTTAAGCAGAGCTTCTCCCTTGCGGTTCAGTTTGGCGAATGAGTTGGCAAGGTTGTAATGCAGCTCCGCGCTTGCGAATCCGTTTTCGAGCGCAGATTCGTAATTTTTTACGGCGCGCTCATAGTCTCCGCTTTTGTAAGCGCTGTTGCCGAGCATGAAATATTCGCGCGCGGTTTGCGCACCGGCGGCGAGCGGCAGAGCGCATGAAACCAAAATTGCGAAAGTTGCGCGGATAATGTTTTTCATATGAGGGCTTATTTGCATTTTGATATTTTGGAGAAGAGGTCGCCGAGTTTTCTGTCGAGCACCTTCAGGTCCGTATTTGACGTGTCCATTCCTCCGAATGCGATAGCGTCGGCGCCGTTAAAGTACGACGAGGCGTCGGATATGTCTGACTCGTCCATTCCCTTTTGCGCCATTATGTCGCACGCTTCGCGCGCCGTCAGTGAAGCGGCGTCGCGTTCGCATTCCGCGGAGAGAAGGTGCTGGAGGGCGCGGCGGGCTTCGGCGAAGAATTTTTCGAAGTTTCCCGATTTTGCGGCCGAAGATGCATATGAAAGGTGTTTTGACGCCTTCTTTTTGTCTGAGAGCATCTTTGCATACCCCTTGTCGTTTGCGCGCCTGAGAGATTCGCGCCTCACCAATACGAACGCCGCAATCGCGCCAAGTATCAACACTTGCATACCCCAGAAATACGGAGATGAGAGAAGGCGCGTTGAGGCCGCAGGGGCGGCCGTTTCCATGATTTTATCGAAAGCGGGTTCCGGCGCCGACTTTTCGATTTCGGTGGCGCGCTTTGAGCGTCCTGTCGGGGCTACGCTTACCGGGATAGGGTTGGATTTTATTTCGACGTATTTTTCCGCGATAGGATCGAAGTAGTTAAACAATACCGCCGGAGCATACGGCAGGTCCGCCTTTTTGGGAACCGCTGTGTATTCGAAAGTCTTTATTCCTATATTGGAGAGCCCGTTGCTTTCATCTACGAACGACGATTTGGCCTTGTATGTTTTCCATTCGTCCTTTGCGTCGAGTTTGGGCTCCTGTATGCGTGGGAAATTTCCGACGCCGGCTATTTTTGCAAAAATCATGCAAGGCTCCCCGACCGTGAGTGCGTCCGGATCGACTGTGACGCTTTCAAGGGTGAAAGCTCCGATTGCGCCGGTAAAATTGTCCGGTTTCCCGTTTTGTGGCAGTTCGCTTACGGCTATTTTCTTTGCCGGCGTGTTTATTTCAAACGGGATTTGCCTTCCGCCCCCGAACGACATCATTCTGTCGAATATCGACATTTCCATCATATCCGAGGCGCGGAGTTCCCGGTTGAACACGCCGCGCGCCGAAAAGCCAAGCTCGTATTCGCCCGCTTTTAGCGGCGTCACGGCGGTGCTGTACTTTATTAGGACGCGCGATCCGTCCGAAGATGTGTCGATGGTCGGTTTCTCGGAGAATGAAGGGCAGTCGAAGGCGTCGGCCTTTTTTATTTCCGGCAGAAGCTGGGTCAGCGTGAAGCCTTGCTCAGCAAGGCTTTTGTCGAATGAAAACACGAGCTCGCACGGTACAGACTCCCCGACATAGATTTTTTCGCGCGGCAGCTTGATTTCGAGTTTAGCGTTGTTTTTGAGATTGGATTCAAAAGACTGCATTTGCCGCCGGGCCTGTTGATTTCTTTGAATCTGCTGTTGCGTTGCCTGTCGGGAAAACGCGCTCGATATGGAGAAAGGGCTTGCGAACGGATCGGCGGGGTTGTCGTAGTTTTCCTCCTCGGGCGCGGATTTATCCACCGTTAGGGTGGAGGGTTTTATTTTATACGATGTTCCGTCTATGGTTATGTTCCATTCGGGTATCGTAAGCGCGCCCTCTTTTGAGGCCTGCATCGACAGCGACACGGAAGTGCTGTTTGACATAGTACCGTTAACTATCGAGTAGCTTTGCGATGTGCTTTTGCCCACAATGTTCAAGCCGTCGGGCAGCGGTATCTGCGAGACGTCGAATCTGCCCTTTACGTCCTTGAATATTATCGTGTAGTTCGACACTCCGCCGGGCCTGATTGTTTTAGGGGAAAATCCCGAAGTTTCAACCGACTGCGCCAATACTGACGCTGCGAATGTTATTGCCGATAAGATTAATGCTGATGCTTTTTTCATTACCAATCCTTGTAGGACTTTTCAAATCTGTCTTTTTGTTCTCCGAATCCGCGCAGCGGGAGTATTTTGTCGGAATCCTTCATTGATTCAAGCAGTTGTTTCGCCTCTCCCTTTGTCATTGCTCCGACGGCCGCCCTGTAGTTTTCCTTTTCCTTATCGGAAGTTTCACTTTCCGAAGCGGACGCTGCCGCAGACTTTTTCTCCTCCGTTTTTGCGGGGAGTTCTTCAGGTTGGGCGTTTGCTTCCTGCGCTTTTTCCTCCTTCTTGTCGCCTTTTTGTTCGGAGACCCCAGATTGAGCCTCTTGTTCCTTTTTATCTTCTTCTTTTTTATTGTCTATAGCCTGTTCGTCGCGGGCGTCTTTATCTTGGCGTTCCTCATTTTTTGCGCCTTGATTTTCACGTTCGCGGCTATTGTTTTGGCTTTCGCTATTCTGTTGATCCTTCTGACTTTGTTGTTGGTCTTGTTGTTGGTCCTGATTTTGTTGTTGCTGGTTCTGGTTTTCTTGTTTATCTTGCTGGTTCTGTTGGTTTTGACCTTGTTGGTTTTGATCTTTATTTTGCTGGTTTTGCTGCTGATCTTGGTTTTGTTGCTGTTTTTGATCCTGGTTTTGTTGGTTCTGTTGGTTTTGCTGGTTTTGCTGTTGATTTTGGTTTTGTTGGTTCTGCTGGTTCTGCTGGTTTTGCTGTTGATTTTGGTTTTGTTGGTTGTTGTCATCGCGCAGCAGTTTTTTCATGTCTTCTTTTAGCTTTGCGATACGTTCGAGCTTTTGCTTTGCGGCTTCCGAAGAAAACGCCTGGTTTATATTTCTATTCTTTAGAATTTCGTTTTTGATGTTTTTTTCAGCAGAGCGGGCAGTTTGAAGATTTTCGGATGCGTTCGGAGTTTTGGGATTGAGCGCGAGCGCGTTTTGATAGTCGGATATCGAGTCTGCGAGTATTTTTTCTGCGTTTTCCCATTTCTTTTCGTTTTCGGACGCAGTTTCCCGCATTTCTTCCGTTTGCTTTTCTACCGCTTCGCATTGGGCGATTCCCTGTTTAAGCTGCTGTTGAAACTGCTGGTTTTTTAAGGGGGACGACTGCAAAGCCTTTTGCCTTTCCTCATCGGTTTTTGCGGCCGCAAGGGCGTCAAGCTCCTGTTTCAAGAGGGGCGCCCCCTGTTGAAGAATGACAGTTCCGTTGGACATCGCTCCGGCGTATGCCTGGTCGAGGCGTTCGGCGTTGCCGCCCAGCTCCGCCGCAGACATGGCGTCGGACAAAGAATGTTTTGCAAGGACGTAGTCTATGTTTCCCATATTGTAAAAGGCCTTCGAATGAAGCTCAAAGTTCTCAGGATCCATCTTCATCGCCTGTACGAATGCGTCTTTCGACTTCGGCAAATCCCCTTTGCCGTAAAGGTCGATTCCATCGTTGAATATGTCGCGCGGAAGAGGGCGGTGAGACTTTTCGCCTTCCGGCGCTTTTTTGCCTGGCGTTTTTGCTCCGTCAGGAGCTGCGGGAGAGCTTTCGCCGTCGAGAGAGCTTTTCGCGCCGCCGCCTTCCTGCGGAACCGCGGGCGCAACAGCCGTTATATCGGGCGTTTTTGCCGATTCGGCGCGCGCGTTTTGCGGCGCAAACGACAGTATCGGCACTGCGGCGATCGCCGCGATAAACATGCCTCCCATGCGTCTGCGCGCAAAAAACCTTCTTGTCCCGATGAGGGATTCAAGCCCGACAAGTATTATCGCCAACGCCAATGGTATTTGGAATCTTTCTATGGCGAGTTGTTTCATGCGGGCGGAGAGTTCCTGTTCGGGAATTTTTTTCAATCCGTTTTCGTAAATTGCGTCCATGCCGTTTGCGGTGAGGGGTTCGTAAAATCCCCCGGTGATTTTTGCTATTTCTGTGAGAACTTCTTCGTTGAGTTTGCTTGTCACTATTTTTCCGTTTTCGTCTCTCAGTTGGGTAAGTCGCCCCGAAGCGTCGCGTACCGGGATTGCCTCTCCCCTTACTCCGCCGACGCCGAGGGCGTATATGACGGCTCCATCTTCGGCGGCCTGTTTTGCCTTAGCCACTGCAGACGACTCGAGTTCTTCGCCGTCGCTTATGAGAACTATGACTTTTTTATTCGACGTTTTTGCGAATGCGATTTCCGCTTCGGTTATCGCGGCCGCTATGTTTGTGCCTCCGCGCTGTATAACGTTTGTGTCGAGCGCTTCGAGCGACATGCGGAAGGCGTCGTAGTCGAGGGTGAGCGGGCACTGCAAAAACGCCTGTCCGCTGAATGCCACAATTCCTATTCTGTCTCCATCGAGAACGTTCAGCAGGTCGAGAACCGACAATTTTGCGCGTTCGAGCCTGCTCGGTTTCACGTCTTCGGCGAGCATGCTTTTCGAAGTGTCTATCGCAAAGATTATGTCGATGCCGCGCGATTTGCTTTCCTCCCAGCGGTATCCCCATTGCGGCCGCGCAAGCGCGACAAATATGGCGAACACGCCGAGGGCGAAAAGTATCTTTTTTAACAGCACTTTTGTCGGACTTACCGTTTGCGAAAGTTCGGGCAGAAGTTTTGCCGAGGCGAATTCCGAGAGGAGGCGCTTACGGCGCCTTTCCCCCCATATATAGGCGGCGCATATCAATATTAGCGCAAGAACTCCGGCGTAAAGCCAGTTTATTGAATGAAAGCTCATGGAAGTGTTCTGAATTTTGTGTTCACAAGTAGCAGTTTAACCGCGAGTACGGCGGCCGCCGCGCCCGCAAACCATTGGAAGAGTTCACGGTAGGACGTAAAATTGCGCAGTTTGACAGTAGTTTTTTCGAGTTTGTCGATATCAGAATAAATCTGTTCGAGTTCCCTTAGATTCGTGGCGCGGTAAAATTTTCCGCCGGTTATTTCGGAAATTTTTCTCAATGTTTCCTCGTCAACGTGGCTTTGCATGTCTCCACCGTAAACTGGGTTGCCGGCTCGGTCCCTGACCACATTCGAATTTGAATCGAGCGCGGCTGCCGGGACTATGCCGCTTCTCCCCGCGGCTATGGTGTAGATTTTTGTGTCGTATGTCGCCGCGGCTTCGGCTGCGGCTATCGGCGATATTTTACCGGCGTTGTTTTCGCCGTCGGTAAGCAGGATTATCACGCGCGATTTCGCGTTTTTCAAATCGCGGAGCCTGTTCACGCTCATGCCTATGGCCGAACCTATCGCCGTTCTGTTTGCGTCGATTACGCCTATTTCGATTCTCTCGAGGTTTTGTTTGAGCCAGTCGTGGTTTAGCGTCATCGGCGAAACGAGAAACGAGTTTGCCGCAAAAGTCACCATTCCGATTCTGTCGTTCGGGCGCTTGTCGATAAACGCGTCCACAACTCCCTTTACGGCGTCGAGTCGCGTCATGGGTCGGCTTCTTGAAGCCGAAAAGTCGAGGCCCGCCATTGAACCTGATACGTCTATCGTAAGAACGATGTCGATTCCGCTTTCCTCCCTTTCGTTATAGCCCATTCCTATTCTCGGCCTGGCGAAAGCCACTATTAAAAGGGCCAAAGAAATTATCGTAAGAAGAAAACGCCAAAATCCTGGAGAGGCCTTGTTGCGTTTTGCGGCGTCTTTTGCCACAGCCACGCTCGAAAAGATAAGCGAGCCGCTTTTTCCGCTCGCCCCACGCAAAAGGGCGAGTACGGGCAATATGAGAAGCGCCCAGAGAAATTCCGGATTTGCAAAGTCGAAATTCATTGTGCCCCTCCAGTTTTTTCGTCCGCTTGGACGGAGGAATTTGTTTCGGCGTTTTTCCCTTTTTTCAAGCCTTCTATGCGCTTGTCGTCATAGTTTACAAATTCGAGCGCTATGCGCGCCAGTTCTGTTTTTTCGCCGTCCTTGAAGGAATGTTTTGCAAATTTTGCCATATCGGAGAGCGTCAAAAGCTTTCTAAGAAGTTCGTGTTCCGTTTCGTCGAAGGCTGGCGCAAGGGCCGCTATTTTAAGAAACTCTTGGGTTGTCCGTTCGGGCGCCGGGATATCGTGCACGTCCTCTATATAGTCTCTCACAGCCTGGCTCACTTCGCGGGCGTAAGGCTTTGCTTCGAGCGTGTCGGATTCGTCCCTTGCGCGGCTTATCCGCGCGATGGCGTGCTCCGCCGGGGGTATGTTCCGCGGCTTTTTCTTCCTAAGCAATAGCGCCGCAAACACAACCACCAATACGGCAGCCAATGCGAACCAATGCCACGCGTTCTCCCAAAAAGCGGGCTCTATTTTAGGCGTGAGCCCCTTAATTTCCGGGAATAACGCGGCAAATTTTTCCGGATCCGCCTGGCGCGTTTGCTGCGCGCCTGGAGCCGCCTGAGCCGCTTGTACGGGCGTAAGGGCTTGCGTATTTTGCATAAACGGAGCGGGAGCGCTTTGCGTCGGCTGCGCGGGGACGGTTTGCGCTGTTTGCGCGTAAACTGCGGCCGCCGCCAGCGGCGCGACTATCATTATAAAGATGTTTTTTTTCATTGGCGTTTTGCGCGTCTTTCGAAAAATTTTCTAAGCGGAGTGATAAACGGTTTATCGGTTTCCACTTCGAGAAGGTCTATCTTGGATCTGGCGAGCGCGCGTTTGAATTCCAAAAGGCGTTTGGCGTTTATTTCTGAGTACGCCTTGCGCACGGCGGAACTTGAGGTGTTTAAGGATACGATTTCGCCGGTTTCTCCATCTTCAAGCGTTATGACGCCGAGTTCGGGAAGTACGGTCTCCCTCGGATCTATAATTTCAAAGCACACAAGGTCATGCCGACGGTTTGTGATGTCGAGGGCCTTGAAGACTTCGGATTTCGCCTTTTCGTTCGGATTGGGAATTTTTCCGTCGGGTCCCTGCAAAAAGTCCGATATGAGGGCCACAATAGCCTTGCGCTTCATGATGCGGTTTACTTTGTCGAGGGCTGCCGCTATGTCAGTTCCACGGTTCTTCGGCTCGTACACAAGCACGTCGCGTATCAGGCGCAATATGTGCTGCCTGCCCTTTCGCGGGGGTATGATGTGTTCGGCTTCGCTCGTGAAGAGCACAAGCCCTACCTTGTCGTTGTTGCGGGCGGCGGAAAATGCAAGCGTGCTTGCGATTTCGGCCGCAATTTCCCTCTTCGACGAGTCTCCGCTACCGAACTGGCCGCTTGCGGACAGATCGACGACGATCATCATCGTAAGTTCCCTTTCCTCGCGGTACTTTTTTACATGGGCCTTTCCGGTGCGCGCGGTGACATTCCAGTCGATGGAGCGTATCTCGTCTCCGGGCTGGTATTCGCGCGCCTCCTCGAAGTCCATGCCGCGCCCCTTAAAGACGCTGTGGTAGGCTCCCGCGAGCGCTTCGCTCACCTGTTTGTTGGTGCGGATCTCTATTTGCCGCACCTTTTTGAGCATTTCTGAAATGTTGTCGCCCATAAAGCGAACCCGCGTTGATATTAAGGCACTGCCACTTTGTTTAGCGTCTTTTCAACGATGTCTTCGCTCGACACGCCTTCCGCTTCGGCTTCGTAGGTCACGATTATCCTATGCCTGAGAACGTCGAGCGCTATATCCTTGATATCCTGCGGCACGACATATCCGCGCCCCTCGATAAAGGCGTGCGCTTTCGCCGCCAGAGTCAGGGCGATTGTCGCTCTCGGGCTCGCTCCGAATTGGATCATGTTTTTATGCTCCGGCAGCCCGTATTTTTCGGGTTCGCGGGTGGCAAACACTATATCTACAATGTAGTCCTTGATTTTGTCGTCTATGTAAATTTCATCGACGATTTCGCGCGACTTCATTATCTTGTCGGGAGTGACAACGGTGTTTATGGCTTCTATCACGCGAGTTTTCGCCATCAAATCCAATATGATTCTCTCCTCCTTTTTATCGGGATATCCGATTTTTAGCTTGAGCATGAAACGGTCCACCTGGGCTTCCGGAAGCGGATATGTGCCTTCCTGATCGATGGGGTTTTGCGTCGCCAGAACGAGGAAGGGTTCGGGCAGGCGGTACGTTTCGCCGCCTATCGTCACCTGCCTTTCCTGCATGGCTTCAAGCAGCGCGCTTTGGACTTTTGCAGGGGCGCGGTTTATTTCGTCGGCAAGTATTATGTTTGCGAATATAGGTCCTTTCTGCGTGAGAAATTCGCCTTTCTGCTGGTTATAGATCAGTGTACCCACGATGTCCGACGGAAGAAGGTCAGGGGTAAACTGGATACGGCTAAACTTGGCGTCCATGCCGGAGGCCATCGTCTTTACCGCAAGCGTCTTGGCCAAACCGGGAACGCCCTCAAGAAGAACGTGTCCGTTGGCCAGAATTCCCGTTAGAAGCCTGTCGATAAGGTATTTTTGACCCACGACGGATTTCGAGATTTCGTTTCTTAGCAGGATTGTCCAATCGGACGCCGATTTGACTTTGTCGTTTATTTCGCTGAGGTTTGTACTCATAATTTTTTATTTTATACAGTTTAAAGTATTTTTTACTTATCTTTAAATGAATCGGAATTTAAACGATTAATATTAACCGCGTTTTTGCGGTTGCGGTAATCGACAAAAAAAATTCGGACGATGTTCCGAATTTTTCGGCATTGCAGAATTTAAAAAAAACGGGGCGCTTTCCCTATTCTTCGGCCTCTTTTAAAATCGGCTCGCTTCTGAATTCAAAATCTATGCGCGGCCTGTAGTCGGCCTTTTCTTCCGCGCTTTCATTTTTTTCTTCAATTTTTTCCTCAATTATGTCTTCGGTACCTTCCACGGTTGGCTTCGATTCCTCCTGGGTTTTCAGCAAAAACAGTTCCTGCGAGTACGCTTCAAGGGCTGGGGTTTTTCGTACGCTTCCGGCCGCGCTCGGTATAGGTACAGAAACGTTCGGGGTAGGGGATTCGTTAGGGCGCGCGGCGGCCTGCGCCGGCACGGAGCTTGTGGCCGCAACAGACGTGCCTGCCGCAACCGCCGAAGTTGCAAGAGCATTAGCCGCGCGCGCGTCGGACGCGGCACCTTGCGCGCCGTAGGCCTGGGCGGCCTCCGAAGGCGCGTCCGCCCACGTCTGCGAAGGTACGCCTTCGGATTCAGCCTTCCCTTCGACCGCGCCGGAAGCAGATGCGGCATCTTCGACGCCGTCCCCTTCGGTGGGGTTGTCTTTGTCTTTGGCTTTGACTTCGTCTCCGCTTTCGACTTTCCCGCTTTCGTCGCCGTATGAGTCTGCGGCGTAGAAAAAAACGCCGCTCGGGCCGGATTCCTGGCGCAATATGATGGCGGCGTATCTTATTTTTTGGAGCTGGGTGTGGAATTTTGGCGTTTCGCCGCGCGCTATCGTGGAGCCGTAGCAAAACGATATGAAATCGGTAAGTTCGTCGCTTATGAACTCTATCCTGTCGCCGTCGTCAAAGGTTTGTTTGGACAGATCGAGCTCTATTTCGCCCAGCTTCGCAATGCCGGCGGGATCGAGCTTGTCGTCTAAGGTGTTGTGCTTTGGGGCAACGGCGTCGATCTTGCCGTCCCACGACACCCTGTAGTTTTTAGTGTTGGGTTCGAAAGTTTCGTCGTCCACGATTCCGAATACCTCTATCCTTATCAGGTTGTCGTCGGCCGATTCCGCCTTTTCGCCCAGATAGTCTGCCGCGCGCACTGCGGTTTCGGCCGGATCGGGAGACTCTTGCCCGCCTCCGGAGTCGTCGCCACTTTTCCCTTTGTCAATTGCGTTTGTGTCGGGGACGAACGGAATCTTTTTGATAAAAAGAGTGAGTGTGGCGGTTATTATTTTGTCGCGCTCGGGAGATATTCCGACGGCGGGGGCGTCGAACTCAAACGGTATGTATGCCAGGGCTCGCTCACCCTTTGTGCGGCTTACCGCAAGAAAATCGGACTTTGAAAACTCGCGGTCGGGAGCTGCTTCGAAAATAAACGTGTCCCCGCGCGACGCCACAACTTCCGTTGCTTCCGCCTGCAAAAACGCGACACACGCTGCAAATGTTGCAAAGATTAAACGGATATCCTCCCAGCACCGTCTTTTCATAATGCCCCAATATTGTCGCTTTTCGCGCTATTGTCGAGTTTTATTTGCGCGCAGCAGCCTCAAAAAAAAAGCCCGCCTTGCGGCGGGCCCATCAAAAACGGGATATTCGCAATTAGACTTTCGGAAGGGCGGCGGGAATGTCAACCTTGTGCAGCGTTCCGCGTTTTATCCTTTCAAGCCTATGGCGCCGTCGTATTTTTCTCGTAAGTTTTACTATTAGTTCGTCTATCGATTTATACATGTCGTCGCTTTCCACGCTGACGACCATGTCGGGCCCCTGAATCTCTATGTGCCCTTTTGCGGAAAATTCGTTGTGTTTGCTTTTGTTGGGCTTGTACGCCAGTTCTATGCGCAGCCTTATTATCCTTTCATCGTGGGTGAACAGCTTGGACATTTTGTTTACGACGCTTTGTTTCAGCGCGTCGGTAAGTTCCAAGTTTTGTCCAGATATGATGATGTCGTTGTCGTTCATTTTTTCCTTTCGGGTTTAGTGGCGGCGCGTTGCCGAGGTTTGTCGGGCGCGCCTTGCCTGTTAAATTTTTCCGGGCGCAAGGGATTGCGCAGCACGGCTGTATTCCGCAGTCGGAAAGGCCGTTTTAAAGAACTTTTTTAGAGATTTAGTTGTTGAAAAACGCGCAAAACGATATTTGATTTTACTCGCCAAAAACAACCGCCCAACAAGTTGCATGGTAGAACTGCGCATGAAAACAATCAAGAAAAAAATGGTGGGAAAACACGGCGATATGAAAGCGTCAGAACGCGATTTTTTGAGGGGGGAGCTGTCGAAATACGACGGGGTTTTGATAACAGGCGCGTCCTCCGGAATAGGCAGGGGATTTGTGGAGGTGTTGGACGATATTGTACATCTGAGGCTTTGCAACATGTCGCGCAGTTTTCCTTCTTATTTGTCAGACCGCAAAGATTTCCTTCATGTTCCGTGCAATTTGGAAAATTCCGGGGAAATTTCCGCCGCCGTTCCGGCGGTTCTCGAGTTTTTTGGATATGCTGAATCTTCCAAGACCTTCGTTCCCAGAATATTGCTAATAAATAATTCTGGATTTGGCGCGTACGGCGAGTTTCCGGAGCCTTCGGCGGACAGAAATTGCGGCATGGTAGATGTCAACGCACGCGCGGTGGTTCAGTTGTGCGCCGCTTTTTACGGCGCAATATGCGAGGGAAGGGGGGCGATAATAAACGTGGCGAGCACCGCCGCTTTTCAGCCGTGCCCGCACCTCGCAGTTTACGCCGCGACAAAGTCTTTTGTGAAAAGTTTTACGCTTGGGATATCATACGAACTCCGAAAGCGCGGTTGCAAATGTCTTTGCGTATGTCCGGGGCCGACTTCAAGCAATTTTTTTAAGGCGGCGGGCTTTGAAAGCCCCCCGCTGCCGGGGAATTTCGGACACAAACCGCGCGATGTCGCGCGCTCGGCGTTTGACGCGCTTGCCCGCTCCGAGATTTTGTGCGTTGTGGGGGCTTTAAACCGCATTCAAACTTTCGCCGTCAGATTTTTGCCGGAGGCCGTTTTGACCGGTTTGGCGGGACGGATTCTTTTGAAAATACGCTCAAGAAAATAACGGGAGACGACGGCGGAAAAGCGGACTTTTTCAATTCAAAAGGTTGTAAATTTAATGGGTACGAAGGCATATATTATTGTCCGAATAATAAAAAAACAAAAAATGTCTTGCCTTAGCGCAAAAAATACCTACATGTAATTGGCTTTAAAAATCGCTCAGGTGGTGGAATTGGTAGACACGTACGTTTGAGGGGCGTATGGCGAAAGCCGTGTGGGTTCGAGTCCCGTTCTGAGCACGATTTTTATTGCGGATTAGGCAAAGGGCGTCGATGCCCGGAGCAATTTTGGGGCCGTAGCTCAGTTGGAAGAGCGCTAGAATCGCACTCTAGAGGTCGTGAGTTCGAACCTCATCGGCTCCACCAAAAAATTTCCGCAATCCGCAAGGGTTGCGGCTTTTTTTGCGCCGCATTGAAGGGCGCACGCCAGGCCCATAAAGTGAGTTTTTTTCTTTTCGCAAAAAAATAAAGCGTAGACGGAAAAATAATTCTCCGTAGCTTCCCTACAAAAAAATATTCCTTCGCAAAACGCCGAGAGATATCATACAAAAAGAGCAAATAAAAACGCAACTTCCGCGGCGGGATAATGCCGCCTCTAAAAGAAGAAGCCCGCCATCTGCAAGGCGGCAAGCCGCAGTTCCCAATAGCAGCTGCCGTGGCGCGAAAATACTCAGGCTGTCTTAAAAAAACCGCCCCCCTATTTTTGCATTTATGCCACGGCTTAAATGCGCAGTTTAAATATAAGCCTAACGTACGCGGATTTTCTTGGACAGGCGCAGAGCCTCCGCCTTGTCCTTGGCTATCTGCGCTTTGAGAGCCTCAAGAGAGGAGAATTTCTCCTCGTGGCGGATAAATTTTATAAACTCAACGCACACCCGCTTGCCTGCGCCGAAGGGAGGCGTCTTAAAAAGGTTTGTCTCAAGCAGGGGAATCTTCGTCAGGCCAACGCTGGGTTTTACCCCGTAATTTGCCACTCCGAAAGACTCGAAACCGTCCCCGCCCTCCGCTTTCAGCTTCACAAGATACACGCCGAAAGGCGGCCTGCGCTCCGCATTAAAGCTCAATTTCAAAGTCGGGAAGCCGACCTTTCTGCCGAGCCTCATGCCGCCTTCTATCTTCCCGCAGGCTTTGTACGCGCGCGCGCAAAGCCTTTTATATTCGGCCATGTTTCCGGCCTGTATAACCTCCCTTAAGCGCGAGGAGCTTATGCGCTCGCCCCCCGCCATCTTTGCCCCCACGCAAAAATACCTTAACCCGTATGCGGCCGCATTGGCCTTAAACCACTCGGCGGAACCTTTTGCCCCCCTTCCAAAGTGGAAATTCTCACCCGTGACCACCGCTTTGAGGTTGGGGAATATCCGCTTTAGAAACTCCACAAACTGCTCGGGCGTCTTTTGGCTGAAAGGCTTGTCGAACCTTTTTA
>CALXLM010000026.1 GCA_944389195.1 uncultured Opitutales bacterium | reverse complement strand
CGCCGACAAATTGTAAAACGTCATATTGAAGAGTATAACCGGCGGCAATGCAAGTTTTTTTTATAGTACGGGAATTTTTAAAAGTATTTTTTTTACTTTGCAGCGTACGCCCGCGTTAAGGCTCGGCTTATGGGCATCGTCAGGGAAAAAGACCGCAAATTCGCCTGCTTCAAGAATCGCCGATTCTGCTTTTGGCGACTTTTCGAGATCGGCGGTATCGTAAAACTCAACGTCTTTTTGCGCGTCGTACGGCTTTGATATTTTAAGGAGGCTTTTGTCTGCAAAAAAGAACTTTTCGCGCCCGCTTGCGACATATTGTATGTCTATATATTTTTCGTGGGCTTCCATGCGCTTTTCTTCCGGCTTAAAAGTTTCGTAGGTTTGCACTATGCGCTTTACATTTTCAAATTCTTCCGTTCCGTTTTCAGCATCATAAGGAGTATCGAGTATTATTTTAAACGCTTTCTTGAATGACGGATGAGCGTTTTCGTAGAGCTTGGCGTTTCTTATATTGTCTTTTATCATATTTATCTCCTGCATATTAAAAATCTTTCGCGCCTATGCAAATCAAACGCCGTTTCGGCCTTTTCAAACCCGAATTTTGACACCGCTTCGCCCGCCAAAATCTTCGCCTGCCCGAGCCCGCATTCGCATACTATCGTTCCGCCGGCTTTTAGTTTTGGAATGGCTTCCGACAATATAGTCCTGAGATCCCGCATGCCGTTGTCCTTGGAGAGAAGCGCGGAAATCGGATCGAAGTTCCTTACTTCCGGAGCGGCGCTTTCAACCTCGCCTTCGGTAAGATACGGCGGATTCGACAGTATAATGTCATACGTTCTGACTACGTTTTCAAACCAGTCGGACTTAAAAATATTTATGTTCAGCCCGTGAAGCGCGGCATTTTCGGAAGCGAGCGAAAGCGCCGCGTCAGAGGCGTCAACCGCGTCTATCCTCGCGTTTTTATAGACCGACGCCATCGCAAGCGCAATGGCGCCGCCGCCCGTGCCGAGATCGAGAATGTCGATGCTTGCGTCCTTATCCGGGAAAATTTTTTCCGCGACTATTTCGCATAGCGTTTCAGTTTCGTGCCTCGGGACGAGCGCGCGCGAATCGCATTTTATTGCAAGCCCGAAAAACTCTGTCGAACCGATTATATGCTGAAGCGGTTCGCGTTTTGCCCTGCGCCTTGCAGCCTCCCGGAACGGGGCAAGCTTGTCTTCCGTAAGAGGTTCGTCGAAACGCAAAAAAAGTTCGAGGCGTTTGCATCCCAATGTGTGCGCAAGCAATATTTCGGCGTCGAGTTTCGGCGTTTCGATTCCTTTGGAAGCGAAATATCCGGAGCATTTTTGCAGAATTTCCAATACGCTTTGCACAAACTACTTTTTAGTGAGGGACTTTATCTTTTGAACGTAGTCGGCTTCCTCGAGCGCGCGTATCATGCCTTCGATTTCGCCGTCCATAAATTGCGGTAGTGAATGAATTGTCATGCCTATCCTGTGGTCGGTTATGCGGCTTTGCGGATAATTGTACGTTCTGATGCGCTCGGACCTGTCTCCGGAGCCTATTTGTTCGCGCCGGTTTGCCGCGTATTTGTCATGTTCCTCCCTCTGCTTCATTTCGAGAAGCCTCGACCTCAATACTTTGAGGGCTTTTGTCTTGTTCTTCAATTGCGAGCGTTCGTCGGCGCACTTGACTATCATGCCAGTCGGCTTGTGCAGTATCTGGACTGCAGAGTCGGTCGTATTTACTCCCTGACCTCCCGGGCCGCTTGCGCGCGCGATCGAAATTTCGATGTCGTTAGGGTCGATATGTATGTCGACGTCCTCCGCTTCGGGAAGAACCGCAACGGTCGCAGCCGACGTATGGATTCTTCCGGAAGCTTCGGTTACGGGAACGCGTTGGACGCGGTGCGTTCCGCTTTCGTATTTCATCGAGCGATAGACGTCGTTTCCTGAGAGGAGGAAGCATATTTCCTTGAATCCTCCCGCAGGCGATTCGCTGGAACTGAGGTTTTCCACTTTCCATCCGCGGGAATCGGCATATCTGCAGTACATTCTATACAGGTCGGCCGCAAACAGAGATGCCTCGTCGCCTCCGGTCCCGGCGCGTATTTCGACGACCGTATTGCGCGAGTCCGTCGGATCGGCGGGAATCATCATCTTCAGTATTTCATTTTTTGCAGGCTCTATTTTCGACTCGATGGCGGCGGCGTCTTCCCGCGCAAGCTCCACAAACTCCGGATCGGCGTTTTCCTCTATTATTTTTTTATTTTCCTCAATCTGTCTAAGGTCTTTTTCGAGCTGTTCGTACAGTTCCTTTAATTTGGAAAGCTGCTGGTGTTCGCGCGAAACTGCGCTGGCCGCGCGCTGGTCGTCGTAAAAATCCGGCTCGGCCATTTTTTTGTCCAAGTCGGCGAGTCTGTCCAGAAAAGGTTTTACGGGTGGTATTCCTTCCATTGCCCGAATCTTTAAAAAAAAAATCCTCCTTGCAAGAAAAATGGTCGGACGGCGCGGTTAAACATGCGGATTTTGCGGAACAAAATAAACTTGTAAATAAAGTCCGACTTCTACGATAATGCCGGCATGGACAAATTCGATTCGGAACCTTTCCATGAAATAGTCTCGTCTGTGACCAGGCTCGCCGGAGACCGGTTAAAAACGATAATAGAGCGCCGCGTCAATTCGGACGCGGGCAACGACGTAAAACTTCAGGAAGACGTCGATAGCGAAAATTTTATCAGGGAACAGCTCGCTTCAACGGGCATTCCGGTCGTAGGCGAGGAGCGCGGCGGCGACGCCGGTCTCTTAAGCTCCGGAGAATTATATTGGATTGTGGACCCGATAGACGGTACATACAACTTCCTCAGGGGCATGCCGGGCGTATGCGTAAGCATAGCGTTGATGTCTGGATTGTCTCCGATTGTCGGTGCCGTTTACGATTTCACCCGCGACGAGCTGTTCCTCGGCGGCAAGGGCTATCCGTTGGCGCTTAACGGCGTGGAAATAAAGCCCAGTTGGGCTAAAACCCCCGAACAGGGCGTATTGATGACGGGCTTCCCCAGCGCGACCGATTATTCGGACGCGGGAATGCGCAGGTTTGTGGATTCGGTCAGAAGCTTCAAAAAGGTCAGAATGTGCGGCAGCGCCGCATGCGCAATGGCATGGGTGGCCTCGGGGCGCGCAGACTCCTATCGGGAGGAGAGGCTCTATTTGTGGGACGTGGCGGGAGGCATGGCTCTCATGGATTCGGCGGGGGCGGAATACGAGGTCGTTCCATTGCGCGTGCCGGAAAAACCCTTCTGCATATCCATTAGGGCGGCGGCAAACAGAAGTTTTTTCGCATGAACATCGAAATGTCGCCTAAAAGACGCGGCGATTAAAACGCAACAAGGGAGAGACAAAAATGAAAAGCCACAGATTTATTTCGCATTTGGTAAGGCGCCTAAAGTGGGACGATTTAGACGAGAAATACCTGCAGAACCTTGTCTGTTCGGCGCGCGCCGAGGATATCGAAGGCGCCGGATTAAAAGTTTTGCCGAAAATTGCCGCCGATATTACGACGGCTTCCATTACCCCGCACTCTGAAATAAAAACCCATCTTGTCGCCCGCCGTGAAATGATTATGTGCGGCGTGAACTTGATTCCGATGATTTTGAAAATATACGAATCGACTTCCGACGGCGAAACCTGCGCGTTTACGCCGAACGTCGCCGACGGGGAACGCCTGCCACGCGGGGGCGTAATCGGAACAATAGAGGGCTCGGCTCGCGTGATATTGCAGGCGGAGCGCATTATGTTGAATTTCATACAGAGGCTTTCGGGCGTTGCAACGGTCACTGCCGAGTATGTGAAGGCTTTGGGAACCTCCAAAACGCGGCTTCTCGACACGAGGAAAACTACTCCGTGCCTGCGGGTTCTCGAAAAATACGCCTTTGCGTGCGGGGGAGGGTACAACCACCGCATTGGCCTGTTTGACCGCGTAATGTTAAAAGACAACCATCTTGTCGCCGCGCGAGCTGTCACGGGAGACATGCTCGCCAACGCCGTAAGGCTTGCCAAAGAAAAAAATCCCGATGTTGCCGTGGAAGTCGAGGTGGATTCCATTTTGCAGATTAAACCCGTGCTCGACGCCGACGCCGACGTAATCATGCTGGACAACTTTTCGTATCCGGATTTGCGCACGGCTGTTGAAATGATAGGCGACAACGCGTGGACCGAAGCCTCCGGCGGTATAACTCTCGACAACATCGGCGCAATAGGAAGAATCGGACCCGATTTCGTTTCCACCGCGGCTCCGGTACATTCAGGGCGCTGGATCGACATAGGTCTTGATTCTTAGCGGTTTTTCCAGCACATGCCCCGAATTTATTTCAAATCGGAAGCATTTTATCTGTGGAGGCTCAATCTGCCATGCGCATTTTTTGCGTAAAGATTTACTGTCTTAAAACGGAATTAAGACGCGCTCGAATCTCAAAATGTGCCAAAGGCGGCTATCGTTCGCGCGGTTCCAATTATAGTTATAGTTGAGAAAACGTTTTCGCTTAGCCTCAACGCGTTTATTGCCTTTAAGATTATATATTGAGGATAGGTGTTGTAAGTTTTCTGTATTATTTGCCGCTATCCATTACGCAATCTTTGGAACTGGGCGTATTCTTGCGGATTTAGAATTGGTTTCACAGTTTCGCATTTAAAATAACGCTATGGCAGAAGATTTAGCATATATAAAAAATCTTTTTTTCTTTTCTATATTGCGCTATTTATTAATCGCATTTAACTTAACTTATCGATTATAAAACAAGGATTTATGGATTTAAAACCAATTTCTTCATTCAAAAAAACAATAATAATATTGTTTAATTTTGCCGCAATGGCTTTGATAGCGGCTTCATGCTCTGATAATGGTGGTTTTGCGTCTGATTGCGAACTGGATTTTCTCGATGCTTATCCAGCTGCCCAGCGCAAAGCGGCAGGCGGAACTATGATTTATGCTGATTCTTCTCGTACGGGATTCCCCTATTCAAAGGATCCCCATGTCATATACTTAAAAGACCGCTACTTGATGTATTTTTCCATTCCTCCACACACAAATCCGAAAATGGCGAAATCGATCAAGGGCTGGGGCATAGGAATAGCTGAAAGCTTCGATTTGAAACGCTGGAGAAAGATTGGCGAGCTTACTCCGGAATCTCCGTGCGAAGCTAACGGCCTTTGCGCTCCTGGAGCCATCATAAGAGATGGAATTGTGCACTTGTTTTATCAAACTTATGGAAATTTTTCAAAAGACGCAATTTGCCACGCATGGTCAAAAGATGGAATAAACTTTACAAGAGATCCTTCGAATCCGATTTTTTCGCCCGACGGAGATTGGAACAACGGGCGGGCAATAGATGCGGAAGTCGTTAAATTCGGCGACAAATATTTTCTATATTATGCTACTCGCGACAAGAAGGGGAAAATACAAATGCAGGGGGTTGCATCTACCGGCAAAGATTCCACCTTTGCGCGCGGGACATGGGAACATATTTCAAAGAATGCACCCATATTAAAGCCTGAGCTTCCATGGGAAACAAAATGCATAGAGGCTGCCTCGGCTATAGTTCGGGACGGCAAAATTTATATGTTTTACGCAGGAGGATATAATAACAATCCCCAACAAATAGGGGTTGCTGTAAGCGGCGACGGTGTACATTTTAAAAGATTGTCGGATAAGCCCTTCTTGGCGAACGGGAAAAAAGGGGAATGGAACAGTAGTGAATCAGGACACCCACATATATTTTCCGCGCCTGACGGAAATATATGGCTCTTTTATCAGGGAAACGATAACAACGGAAAAAATTGGTTTATTTCTAAAATAAAAGTGGAATTTAAGGACGGAATACCTGTAATAGCCGAATAATAGGTATAAAGCCTTTTTGCTGCCCGTCGGTTATTGAGGGGGGCGGAAAATGCGCGAGTGCAGATAAAAAACTTTAAAATTTACCGCTGGAGCGCGCTCTTGCAATTCATGCGCAAAATTAACTTAAAAATGCCTGTTGCCCATCCTTTGGCATAGGTTTCCAATTATAAAACAAACGCGCGCGGATTTTTGATTCCGCGCGCGCCGCAAATGCGATTTAAGCTTTATTATTTGCTGTAAAATTCGGTTATTTGGAAGAGCATATAGCTGTGCTCTTCGGGGGTGATTTTACCCTCTTTTCTCATCTGGTCAACTTTTACTATGCTCGACGCCATATCTCCGAAAGCGTTAAGCCCTTTTGTGGCGGGAAGGAAATCGGGCTTGAGCGATTCGTTGACGGGGGCGGGGGTAAGTTCTTTGTAGTAGCCCAAGTCAACCAAAGGACCGAATTTAATAAGCGGATTTGTGCGAACCGACGCCAAGCTGACGGTTTGGTCTTTATATCCTTTTTTCGCCAACTTTATTTCGTAAACATTGTTTGTATCAAGCGAGAGTATGGCGGGAGTCTGTCCCATAAGCTCTCCGTTTACTATTATATCCGCGCCGCTGGGCATGGAATCAATTGCGACGTCTTCGTTAAACGACATTGTTGAACACGCCGACAACGATACGGCGGCTAACGAAAGAAGGAGTATTTTTTTCATAAAGAGAATTAAAACTGTAAATTTCTGTTTGCTGTTGATTGACGAACAATGTGCCACCAATTTTTAATTCAGTCAAGCATTTTGAATAAAAAACTTTATTTGAATCTTTGCTGGCTGAACCGATTATAGTTTTGACAATTCTTCTGAGCGTTTTTTTGCGGCTTCAAGCGCGTCGAGAACGGTTTTTCTGAACCCGCTTTTAGAGAAAACTTCCAGGGCGGCAAGGGTTGTCCCGCCGGGGCTCGAGACGGCAGTCCGCAACTCGTCGGCCGAAAGCTCTGACTTTTCCAGAAGTGCGGCGGAACCGGTAAGCGTCTTTTCCACGAGTTTTTTTGCCTCGGTGTCTGAAAAACCCAATTTTTTTGCCCCCTCGATCATTGCGGCGGCAAATTCGAACAGATACCCCGGGCCGCTTCCGGAAAGCGCCGTGACTGCGTCGAGCCTGTTTTCGCCCACTTCCATATATTCCCCTATGGCCGACAGAACAGCCTCGACCGTGCGCTTTTCCGCTTCGTCGAGGGGCGATTCCGGCGCGTAGCACGAAATACCCATTGATATTTGCGCCGGCATGTTGGGCATAACCCTTATTATCTTCTTTACATTCGGGAAGCACTCCCTGAGGCGGGCTATCGTCGTTCCCGCAAGAATCGATATCAAAACCCCGCATTTTGCCGATTTGCCGTAAGCTGCAACATCTTTTAGCTGTTGCGGCTTGCAGGCTGCAACAATCGTTTCGGATTCCGAAAACATGCCTTCAAGAGATGGTGCAAGCGATATTGAAGTTTGGGCGGAAAGAGTCTTTCCCGTATCGTCGTTCCCGCAGGAACACACTATGTCCGACGGTGTCGCCGCGCCTTTCGACAACATTCCGCGAATTATTGCGCCGGCCATTTTCCCGGCCCCTATAAAACCGAATTTTTTCATATGACAAGTATAAGCGTTTTCTCCGCCAAAAGACGGCGGCGCTACAAATTGCGCACAAATTCCTTCGCCAAGTGCGACAGAAATTTTGGAGCCCTGTTTTGAGCCTCTACAAGATTTGGCGCAAGCGGAAGTATTTGTCCGATTTTCGCGTTCGGTATGCCCATAGCGTCTATTTCCTTTTGCGTAAGCGGCGACGACCCGCAGAAAATCCAAACGGGCTTTTTGTATTTTGCCGCAAGCTTTGCGAGCGCATACGGCCCTTTCCCCTGCGTGTCGGTCGAATCGAAAATGCCCTCTCCGGTTATGACGACGCTGCAGCCTTTTATTTCGGCGTCGAGATTGGCATATTTGGCAAATAAATCGAATCCGCTTACGCGTTTTGCGTCGAGGAACGTCATTAGCCCGTATCCGCATCCGCCCGCGGCGCCCGCCCCGGGAGAGTCGTGGGCGCTTTTCCCAAAACATTTCTTTGCCACTTCCGTGAGCCTTTTCATGTTTTGTTCGAGCTGTTCTGCCTCCTCTTTTGTGGCGCCTTTTTGCTCGGCGTATCCGAGGGCAGCCCCGTTTTTGCCAAGCAGCGTGTTTGCCACGTCGGTTGCGACTATGAATTTTGTGGAAAACTTTTTTTCCGGCGCGACAATCTTTTCAAGTTTTGCAAGCCCCGCCCCGGTCGGCTCTATGTCGTTGCCGTCCTTGTCGAGAAATTTGAATCCCAGCGGAATGAGCAATCCTATGCCGCCGTCGTTTGTGGCGCTTCCTCCAACCCCGACTATGATGGTTTTATAGCCGCGTTCGACGAGCTTTTCCAGAATCTGTCCGGATCCTATGTTGCTCAGATGCGCGGGGTGTCTTTCAGCCTCGGATACGAGATTTATTCCGGAGGCTTCCGTTAGGCCGACGAGCGCGGTGCTGTCGTCGAGCAGGGCGCATTTTGCGGTCAAAACCTGTCCGGTCGGGTCTATAGTTTTAAGCCTTATTACCTTAGAGCCTTTTATGGCTTTCGATATCGTATCTACAAATCCGTCTCCGCCGTCAGTCAATGTGTATTCAAGAATCTGAGCGTCTTTCGATTCGGCGAGGATACCCATTTTTATTGCATGAGCCGCTTGGCTCGCGGAAAGCGAACCGCGGAATTTGTCCGGTGCCACTAAGAATTTTAACGTTTTGCTCATAATAAAAATACTCCAATAAATTGCAATTATGGGAAATCACAATTAACCGCCATTATCGTCATGATTTCAAAAAAATCACTAAAAGGCAATTTTTTTTTTACGAAAAGCCGATTTTCACTTAAATAAAACCGTATTTTTAAGTTATTGGGGGCGTTTTTTGTATCTGTATTTTTATTTATCGCCGGCTTTTTTGTTCGGGAAAGGCTCATTTCAAAAGCTTTGGGATTTATTTAGTTTTTGTTTAATTTCTTTAAAAAACGCTTGCAAATAATCATATAAATCCTAAGTGTGGGTTGTGTATGGCAAATACTTATAAGGACGCAAAAGACATGTACGCCAAATTCGGCGTAGATACAGAAAAGGCAATTCAAGTTCTCGACTCCATACCGCTGTCGATGCATTGTTGGCAGGGAGACGATGTAGGCGGCTTCGAGACTCCCGATGCCGAACTATCCGGCGGAGGAATACAGGCGACCGGAAATTTTCCGGGCAAGGCGCGCAATCCCGACGAGCTCCGGGCGGATATAAGCGAGGCCATGAAATATATTCCTGGCAAGACGCGCTTGAATCTGCACGCCATATACGGGGAGTTCGGAGGCAAAAAGGCGGACAGAAACCAGATAGAATACAAGCACTTTAAAGGCTGGGTGGATTGGTGCAAATCCAAAAACATGGGAATGGATTTCAACCCGACGTTTTTCTCCCATCCGCTTGCTGCCGACGGATTTACGCTTTCAAGTGCCGACAAGTCGGTGAGGCAGTTTTGGGTAGAACACGGCATTGCCTGCCGCAAGATAGCTGAGAAAATGGGCAAAGAACTCGGCGACACGGTAGTGACAAACTTTTGGATGCCGGACGGCATGAAGGATTTCCCCGCCGACAGGCTCGCCCCTCGCGAGCGCATGGCCGATTCGCTCGACAAAATATTCAAGGTCCCTGTCTCGAAAAAGTACAACAAGGATTCCGTAGAGTGCAAACTTTTCGGCATAGGAAGCGAAAGCTATGTCGTGGGTTCGCACGAATTCTTTATGGGTTATGCGGTCAAAAACAAGATACTTCTGACTCTCGACTCCGGGCACTTCCACCCCACCGAAACGATAGCCGACAAAATTTCGTCTGTTTTGCTTTTCGTGCCCGAGATTCTTTTGCATGTGTCGCGCGGCGTAAGGTGGGACAGCGACCATGTCGTGCTATCCGACGACAACACCATGGCGATAATGCAGGAAATAGTGCGCACCGGTTCGCTCGCGAAAGTCCATATAGGAATGGATTTCTTCGACGCGTCTATAAACCGCATATTCGCGTGGGTTATAGGCATGCGCGCGGCGCGCAAGAGCCTGCTTTGCGCGCTTCTGGATCCTCTCGCCTTGATGCGCAACGCCGAGAATGCCGAAGACTACGGCGTGCGCCTTACGCTCATGGAGGAGGCGCGGAACCTTCCGTCCTCGGCCGTTTGGCAGGAATACTGCAAAAGGGCTGGAAAGCCTTGCGGCCTCAAGATGATCGAGGGCGTGAAAAAGTACGAGCAGAAGGTGCTTATGAAACGTTAGTTTTTATGTTTGTCCGGGTCGCTGCATGCGGCCCGGACGTTTTTTTGGGTTTTGCGTGCCCGCGTTTGCTTAATGAAAGGATAAAATATGGATTCTCTATATGGCATAATGCTGTTCGCCCTCGCCGGGTTTGTCTCGGCGGCATTTTACACGCCGCTGAAATATGTCGGGTGGAAATGGGAGCTTATGTGGATGTTTTGGTCGCTGTCGGCTCTTGTTTTATGCCCGACAATCATAGCATCTTTTGCAATTCCGAGCTGTTGGGAGGCGGTCGGAGCGGTTGAATTCGACGTGATATTCTCTACGTTTGTATATGGCGCCTTATGGGGAATAGGAGGCCTGACATTCGGCCTTTCAATGCGATATTTGGGCATCGGATTGGGAACCGCGGTGGCTCTTGGATTCTGCGCGCTCGTGGGAACGCTGATACCGCCGATTAAATCCGGAAAGATTCTTGAAATAGCCTCCGACAGGTCGGGCCTCATGGTTTTGATAGGCGTTTTTATTTGCGCTTTGGGAATAGCTATAAACGGCGTGGCCGGAATGATGAAGGAGCGCGACGGCGGCACGTCTGCGGACGGGGACAACGGCGCATCGGAATTTAGTTTGGCAAAGGGTTTCGCCGTAGCTATTATCGCGGGCGTATTGAGCGCGTGCATGTCGCTTTCAATGGACGCCGGAAAGCCGATTGCGGACAAGGCCCGCGCTTTGGCGCTTATAGATCCCGCGCGGGCGGAACTCTTTAAAAACAGCGCAATTCTTATTGTCACCTTGCTCGGCGGCTTTGCCACGAACTTTTTATGGTGCCTTTTCCTGTCTGTTAAGAACAGAAGTTTTACCGATTTAAAAGCGTCGGGCGCCGCAAAAAACACGGGGTATTTTATTTTGTGCGCCCTTGGGGGGCTGTTATGGTATTGCCAATTCTTCCTTTACGGAATGGGGCAGACTAAACTTGCCGAGAAGTACGCTTTTGCAAGCTGGGCAATCCTTATGGCTTTCGTGATTGTTTTTGCGGGCGTTATAGGGCTCCTTATCGGCGAGTGGAAAGGGTCTTCAAAACTTACAAAAGCGGTATTGTGGCTCGGCATTCTCGTATTGGCTTCGTCCACATTTGTAATGTCGATATAACCGCATTTTGCGGCATCCATAAAACTCCGCGCGCGTTTTGCGGATATGCTGCGCGGATTTCGGATTTGCCCGTTCAAATTAATGGGTGTCTGGGGTGCCTGAACATTCTATGCGGGGCCTGGGCGCTTTCCCCATTTGGGCGTTTTGCGTTTGCGGGTATGCGGAGCGGATTTTTTCAAGGCGTGCGGAGTTGGCGGCGGCAACCGTGCGTCATTAGGCATTTGGGTATTCGTTGACGGCTTTTTATGGCCGGCTCGGCGTAAAAAGCCGGTCTTTTTGCGTTGAAAAAATCTGCGCGAAACCGAGCGTTCGCCCATGCAATTTCCAGCGCGCGGAGGCGAAATCGCTTCTAACTGCAAGCATGCAGCCGAACGTCGTTCGGTTGAGCTTTCCGGCAGCGTTAAGCCGCCCTAAGGCCGGCCGCGCCTTTTCCCAATGCGCGTGGTGCGTCTTAGGCGGGGTGCGCGGCCGTTTTTTTTTAGGTCGCGGGTGGTTTTTTGCTAAAAAATCCCGATGTAAAAATTTTTCGGCATTTCCCGCAAGTTTTGCAAACAGGGCGAAATTTTTTCAGTAGGCGGCCGAAACATTCTTAAAATCATAAAAATTTTTTAAATTTAAACGGTGTTGGAAAGTGCATGCAAAAACAAAGCCTTCAACAGATGCAAAGTATATCCGTATCCCAAAAAAACAGGGCAGTTTTTGGCGGATTAGCCAAGTGTCAAAAAGCGCTTTCTCCATAGCGTGAACAGGAGGATTCAGCAGATCTGCCCCCAGCGGTAATATCCGATGTTCCTACCGCTGTCTTTGGATGCGGCGGATGTTTAGACGTTATGAACAAATGCGCGATGCGCGGATGTTTCGCGGTTCGCAATAAAATAAAAATATATGGAACATATTACCGGGTGCGAATCCGACGGAGATAATTTAAAAGATAATCACTTAAAGCAGGCTGCCGGCCGTGGCTTGGGCAAAGTGCTTGGTTGGGTTATCGGCAAGCGGGCTTGCTTGGAAACCGCATAAAGCTCATTTTGGGCAGCCGGCAAGCCATAAGCTTGCGGCGGAATTTGATATTTTAGCGCTTAATTTAAAGAGCGGAGGCATTAAAGAAATTTCCGCCCTGCGGAAATCCGCTCTTGGAAATAGCTTAAATGGAGGGCGCAGCCCGTAAATTCCTTTGCCTCACGCAAGTATTGCTGTCTTCTGCGAATATTGATGCGCTTAGGCGGGCGATAAAAAAGCTTTCAGGCATAAAGCCCTACGGCGAATGGAATTGAAAATTACTTTCGCACAAAACAATTAAGCGCCGTTTAATTGAAAGTTAACCGGCAAAGCTTGCTAAAAACAATAAAAGGCTGCAAAAGTCAGCCTGCAAGAAACAGAGAAAAACGATAGTCTAACACAAAGCCTAAAACTCAACTCCTAAAAAGTCCCGTGGGCCGAAATGGATACGCCCGCGCATTTGAAACCAATCTTGAAGCCGCGTTACTTGGTTTATTTTTGCAGCCTTTTGCAGCTGAAATGCATAGGTCTATCCAATAAAGCTTAAGGCAAACCGCCAATGGCAAAAACTGGCGCTTTATTTTAAAGCGCCAGTGCGCGCGTAGGGCCTACATCGAGAGCTTCTCCGAAATGAGAAATTCCTTTTTGTACGGGTACCGGCTCATAAAATAGTCGTTCGCCTCAGAAACGTTGGAGAATTTTTCGCCGTCAAAGAGCAATTCGCGTCCCGAAAAGAATGTGGATACCGATCCGAGCAAAACAAGTTCGTTAAGCTTTTCGGCATATTCGACTATGTCGGATGTCGCCTTTGTACCGTCAAGGCATGCGTTGACAAAATTTCTCGGGTGAGACTCTTTGATTCTCGGGAGTGTCTTTTGCGGGAGGGCGTTCGACTTCTTAAGCTCCACCATTCTTTTGCGCGGGGTTATCATTGTTCCGTTGCCGAATTGGTCGCTGCATATCACTGTTTCCTTGGTTCCGACAATGGCTCCGCCGTTTTTTATTTTTGCCAAATCTTCGTCGGCGAGCCTTTCCACATGTTTGGGCTTTTGTCCGTTGTCGTACCAGTTCAGGCGCAGCGCCGGGCGGTTGCCTTTAGGGGCGAATTCAAACACGGTGCGCGTTTGTTTTGGCCAGCCGAAGTCGCTGTATTTGCCGGACTCCGTTTTTATTTTAACGGGCATGCCCAATTCGAGAGGGGAATAAAACCAGTCCAATGAGTGGCATGCGTGGTCGCCCATGGCGCCCGTTCCGAAATTTCTGAATCCGCGCCAGTGGAATGGAATTATTTTTGACGAATAGGGGGTGTCCGGGGCGACGTTTAGCCACAGGCTATAGTCGAGCGTTTGCGGAACTTCTTCCTTTCCGTCGGGCACGGGATACGGGCCTTGGTGCCATATGGGCCTGTCGGTCCAGTTGTACATTTCCACGACTTCGCCGAGTACTCCCGCCTTGTACCACTCTGCGACATCGCGCCACCATGTCATGCCGTGGCCCTGATTGCCGAGCTGTGTGACGACTCCGGTTTCTTTTGCGACGTCGCGCAGCTTTCTCGACTCCCAGATCGTCCGAGTCATCGGCTTTTCGAGATAGACGTGTTTTCCGGAAAGCATAGCCCATGTGGCGATAGGATAGTGCGAATGGTCGGGGGTCGCTATTACGACGGCGTCGATATCCTTCCCCATTTTGTCAAACATTACGCGGTAGTCGGAAAACTTCGGCAGCCCCGGAGCCCGTCGGTAGGTCTTGGCCGCGTAAGCGTCGTCAACGTCGCAAAATGCCACCGCCCTCATGCGGTCGTATTCGAGCAGGTCCCTGGCAAGCTGTGAGCCGCGTCCGCCCACTCCTATGAAGGCGACCTGCAGCTTTTCATTCGGAGATGAGGCCTTTTTACCGCTTTGGCAGCCGGACATCAGCAGAAATCCGAATGCTCCGGCCGAAGCCTTTATAAAGTCTCTTCTTTTGAATTTTATTTCCGTTTTTTTGCTTTTCATAAAATTTTCCCTTCTGAGTTTTTTACATTAAGAATTTTAATGTTTCGGCTCAAACAGAAAATTTTTGATTTTACTTTACTGTAAATCTAAGTTGCCCCACAATGATGCTCCATGAAGGAAAAGGGTGTTAAAGTTCCGACAACGGCGCACATAGCTTCCGCTTTGGGAGTATCGAAGATGGCAGTAAGCCTCGCCCTGAGGGGGAGGGGAGGCGTTTCGGAAAGGCTCAGGTCGGAGGTTCTGAGGGAGGCGGAAAGGATAGGCTACAGGCGCGACGCCGCGCTTTGCAGGGCAATGTCTTTTGTGAAAACTCGGCGCAGGGGCGCGTTCTGCGAAACGATAGCGCTTTTAAACGCGAATAAGAATCCGCGCGCCTTTTACGAACACCCGACGCTTCCCGAGTTCGTAAGGGGAATCGAAAGGGGGGCCAAGCGTCTGGGATACGGGGTTGACAGGTTTTGGCTGTACGAAAATGGCATGGGGCCGGAGCGCCTCGCAAAAATTTTTCGGTCGCGCGGCATTCGCGGCGGAATAATCGCCGGAATATACGACGATGCCGTCTTGCCGTCGGAATTTGCGCCTATATGGCGCGATTTCAAGTTTGTCGCGGCGGGGTTCAGAACGTCGAATCCCCCGCTTGATTATGCGGCGGCCGACCAGTTTCTCATAGCGCGCAACGCCGTTCTGGAGGCGTTAAAGCGCGGCTATTCAAGGCCGGCGCTCGTTCTGGACCGCGCCATTGACAATGTAGTTGACGGGCGCTTTTCGGGTGGATTTTTAAGGGCGCAATTGGAGTTGAAAGCTTCCGACAGAATACCTCCGTTTTTGCACGGGCACGACGATCCCTCGGTTCCGGGCCTGTTTAAAAAGTGGTTTATGAAAGTGCGTCCCGACGTCATACTATGCCTTTACAACTCTCCCAAAAAGTGGCTTGAGTCGCTCGGCGCACGGGTGCCGGAGGATGTCGCGCTTGTGCAGCTCGAACGCAGGCGGGGCATGCCGGAGTGGTCCGGAATGAACCAGCACAACGACATTGTCGGAGAACTCGCGGTTGTGCGGCTTTCAGATTTTTTAAAATCCTCCGATTGCGGATATTTGACCGCCACGTTAGTGGCTCCCGATTGGATAGATTCCGGAACGATGTTAAAAAGGCGCTAATATTTTGGAATCCCTAATTGTGAACGGCTTATTGCAAGCGGAACTGTTTGCCATAGGTGGTCAGTTTGCGCGAAAGAGTAGATTTGATGGCGGAAGATAATTGATGCAGTGCAAGAAGTAGTTTCTTGCAAAGAAATATTCGCGACATGGAAAGCTGTTTGCCGCAAGGGGGGACGCCCAGATTGTTTTGTTTTAAGCATGGGACTTTCGTTTTGCGGCGCGGAATTTATGAGAGGGGGGGGTGGAGATTGTAATTTATTGTTAATTCGCCATTTTTGTATTTATTTGAATTTTTTGCGAAAAAATGTTGCCAATCGTCCGCCTTTCGAGTTTTAAAATAAGTCCCGAAAATGAAGTATATTTTTATTACAGGCGGAGTAGTTTCATCTTTGGGAAAAGGTCTTACGTCGGGAGCGTTGGGCGCCCTTCTTGAAACCAGAAATCTAAAGGTTAGAATACAGAAATTCGACCCTTATTTGAATGTGGATCCCGGAACGATGAGCCCATTCCAGCACGGAGAGGTTTATGTTCTCGACGACGGCGCCGAAACCGACTTGGATCTCGGGCATTACGAGCGTTTCACCCACGGCAAACTCAGCAGATTCAACAACCTCACTTCGGGGCAGATTTACGAACACGTACTTCAGAAGGAGCGAAGGGGGGATTATCTCGGCAAAACCGTGCAGGTAATTCCACACGTCACAAACGAAATAAAAGCGCGCATGTATGCCGCTGGCGAGGGCGTAGATGTGCTTATTACCGAAATAGGCGGGACAGTGGGCGACATTGAGGGACTTCCATTCTTGGAGGCCTTGCGCCAGTTCTCGCTCGAGGTCGGCAAGAGCAACGTGCTTTTCATACACGTCACGCTTTTGCCTTATTTGAGGGCTGCCGGAGAGTTAAAGACGAAACCGTCCCAACAAAGCGTGGCAAAATTGAGGGAAATAGGCATACAGCCCGACATTCTCGTCTGCCGCACTGAGGAGCCCATGACGGACGGCATGCGCCAAAAGCTTTCGATGTTTTGCAACGTCGAGCAAAAAGCCGTTATCGAGGAAATGGACGTAAAACATTCGATTTACGAACTTCCGCTGATGCTCGCCCAAGAGGGAATGGATAAGCTCGTTGTGGAAAAGCTCGGCATAAATGCGCCCGAAAGCGACATGTCGGCGTGGAACTCCATAGTGCGCAGGCTGATATCCCCGAAGGGCGGGGAGTGCAGAATAGCGGTTGTCGGGAAATACATAGATTTGCAGGACGCTTACAAATCGATATATGAATCGTTGGCGCATGCCGGAATAGGCAACGACTGCAAAGTGTCGGTCTTGCGCGTCGATTCGGAAAGCATCGAGCGCGACGGCGCGGAGGCGCATTTGTCTGGCGTGGACGGCGTTCTTATACCGGGAGGATTCGGCGACAGGGGCATAGAGGGCAAAATATTGGCCGCAAAATACGCGCGCGAAAACAATATTCCGTATTTTGGAATTTGTTTGGGAATGCAGATAGCCGTCATAGAGTACGCCCGGAACGTTTTGGGCCTTGACGGCGCAAACAGCGCGGAGTTTAACGACAACACGCTTTATCCCGTCATAACCATTATGGACGAGCAGAAAAACATCGTTGACAAAGGGGCGACGATGAGGCTCGGGTCTTACGAGTGCAGGCTTTTGAAAGGCACAAAAGTTTACGATGCCTACGGCGAAGGCGTAATACGCGAACGCCACCGCCACCGCTACGAATTTAACAACGCCTACCGCAAGCGTTTTGAGGACGCCGGTTTGCGCATCGCCGGCATAAATCCGAAGCGCGACTTGGTAGAAATCGTGGAGGTGTCCGGCCATCCGTGGATGGTGGGTGTCCAGTTCCATCCCGAGTTTCAGTCTAAGCCGTCAAGGCCGCACCCGCTTTTTTGCGCGTTTGTGGGGCAGGCTTTAAAGCGTTCAAAGGCGTCGAAAAAATGATTTTCAACAAAGACAAATTTCTTCTAATAGCCGGTCCGTGTTCGCTTGAAAACAGAGATTTGAGCTTCAGGGTCGCCGAAAAAGTGGCGGAAACGGCCTCAAAATACGCCGATTCATTGGTCGCGGTTTTTAAGGGAAGTTTTGACAAGGCCAACAGAACCAGCCTTGACAGCCCGAGGGGGCCGGGAATAGACGAGGGGCTTAAGATTCTCGATGCGGTCAAGGAGGAGTTCGGGCTTCCCGTCACGACCGACGTCCACGAAGCGTCGCAGTGCGCTCCCATAGGCGAAGTGTGCGACGCCGTTCAAATTCCGGCGTTTTTGTGCCGCCAAACGGATCTTCTTGTTGCGGCGGCAAAAACCGGAAGATGCGTCAACGTCAAAAAGGGCCAGTTCCTTTCGCCCTACGACATGAAGTACGCGGTTGCAAAACTTCGCGGCGCGGGGGCGGTTGAGATTTGGCAGACCGAGCGCGGTTCGACTTTCGGCTACGGAAATTTGGTTGTCGATATGCGTTCGTTTTCAATTATGGCCGAAAATGGAACGCCGGTGATAATGGACGCCACCCATTCGACGCAGCTGCCGGGTGCCGGCGGAGGGGTCAGCGGGGGCGAAAGAAAATACGCCGAAACTTTGGCTTTGGCGGCCGTGGCCGCAGGCGCGGACGGCGTGTTTGTTGAAACGCATCCCGATCCGGAAAATGCGCTTTCGGACGCTGCCACGCAACTCCGCTTGGACGGCCTTTTGCCGCTTGTAGAAAAATGCCTGTCTGTGCGCGCGGCTTTGGCGTAGTGTGGCCGGATTGCGATGGGTGGCTGCCTTAAAGCGGGGCTGGATGTTTACGCCGTTTTTTTAGCTTTGCCATGACGAAAGCTGAAGCCTCTTTGCATCAAATCCCGTTTTTGACGCGCGCCCGACTGGTTGCGTTTTGCGGGTGTCGGATTGCGCCGATTAGTGTACAGTTTAGCAAATTTATTTAAAATTAAAATTGAAAACGGGCCGCGAATGCGGAAGATGGCTTGCAAAGGAGATTTATCATATATGAAAAGCTATAAAATGAAAAAATGTTATGTGGTTTTCGCATTGGCTTTTACGCTTATGCCTTTTGTCGCGTGCGCATCGGGCGGCGCCAAAGAGGCGCGCCCGACGACGGAGGCGTTCCAAAGGTCGGTGATTTACCAGATATTGCCGCAGCATTTTACGCAGGAGGGAACGCTTAAAAAGGCGGCGGAGTTTTTGCCGTACATAAAATCCGTGGGGGCCGACATAGTTTACTTGTGCCCGATTGTCGAATCTGACGACGATTCCGACATGCGCTTTTGGAGCAAACGCCAAAAAGCTTCGGGGCTTAACAATCCGAGAAATCCCTACAGGATAAAGGATTATTTTAAGATTGATCCGCGTTTCGGAACCGACGAAGACCTCAAGGCGTTTGTCGAGGAGGCCCACAAGTGCGGGTTGAAGGTGATTCTCGACCTTGTGTATTACCATTGCGGGCCGAAAGCTCCGTTTATAAAGACGAATCCCGACTTCGTAGTCCGAGCGGCTGACGGCAGCGTGAAAAACGGCAGGTGGAATTTCCCGGAGCTTAATTTCAAGAGCAAAGGCTTGCGGGAATATTTGATAAAGAATATGACCCACTTTATAGAGAAGTTTGACGTTGACGGATACCGCACCGATGTTGAGCCGTCAGTTCCGGCGGATTTTTGGCGGGAGGCCTACGAGCGCATATCTAAGATAAAACCCGACGTGATAATGATAGCCGAGGGCGAGCGCAAAGACGCCCAGACCGACGTTTACGACGCCAATTATTCATTTAAATGGGAGTACGGGCTTATAGACGTGTTCAACGGCAAGAAACCCGCCAGCGCCCTCCGCGAGATATGGGAAACGCAAAACAAACAGTTTGCGAAGGGGTCGCGCCTGTTGAGGGCTCTCGACAACCACGATACCGCAAGCGACGCCTGCCAGCCCGAAAAGGGAGGGGCCCGCTACGAGCAGCAGTTCGGTAGGCGCGGCATGGACGCCGTGCAGGTCCTCAATTTTACCATGGACGGCATACCGTTTTTATACAACGGCAACGAGTTTGCCGACGACGCGCCGTTTTCGATGTTTGCCGACAACAAACACGGCAGGTTTTTTGTCGGTTGGGAGAAGCTCGCCACAAAAGAGGGTTCGGCAAGGTTGCAGCTGATAAGAAAGCTCGCAAAAATTCGCAAGGACAACACGGCCCTATGGAACGGCTCGACCACATGGCTCGACAATTCGGCCTCCGACAAGTTGCTCACCTTTACGCGCAACGCTAAATGGCAAAACATTCTTGTCGTCGTAAATACGAGCTCTTCCTCAGTGGAGGCGAACGTCAATTTTGAGTCTCCGAGGATTTCCACCATTATAAAATACGGGTGCCAGTTCAAACAGAAAGAAGGCTCGCTCAGGGTGGTTCTTGCTCCGTATGGGTATGCTATTCTAAGATACGAATAGGGCTGGCTCACCATTGTTGACACACTTGCGGAACTTTGCGTTTTGCGCGCGAAGTTCCGCATTTTTATGTGCAAGAGGGCAAAGAGTCTATCGTTTTGAATTTTCTATCGAGCTGCTCCTGTTGCCGGACAGCCTCTTTTCATACATTTCTTCGGAGAATTTGCGCGCGGCCTCGACCATTTCGTATTGCAGGGTGTCGGCGACGTCCACGAATCCGACGCTGTAGTTTTCGCCGTCGCCGCATCTTCCGGTGGTCGGCTGGTCGAAATATTGGAACCAGTGTGCGCCTACTATGCGCGGATTTTTTATCGCGCCGTCCAGATATGTTTCGTATTTTTTTACGCGTTCGGCCATTGTGGCGCACGGCCGCAATCCGCCTCCGAAAACTCCCCTGTCCTGGTTTCCGAAATGGAATTCCCCGATGATTACAGGTTTGTCTTTCGCGCCTTCAGGCAGGTCGAAATCTGCGACGCTGTCGCGGTACAGGTTGAAGCTTACGGCGTCGCAGTATGTAGATGCAACTTTTTCAACAAGGACGTTTGTCCATGCGAGGCGGCACCCGAAATAAAGGGCTTCTGGATCGGCGTTTTTTACGGCGTCTCTGCAGGTCTTAAAGTAGTGGCGGTATATTTCGCGTTCGAATTCCAGCATGTCGCGTTTCCCCTCGCCGGTTTTGGGGACGAAATCGGTTCTCGATAGAAATTCGTTCCAGTCTTTATATTCCGAAGCCCATGCATTATTGAGGTTTTCTATGTTTTTGCGCTTTTTTTGCAGGAATTTTTTAAACTCGACTTTTGACGGCTGGTCAGCTGGGCATGTGAGCACCGCTTTCGGTGTGGATATTGTTTTCGACTGCCACGGAAGTTCGTTGTCGATAAAAACCCCGATGCAATACGGCGACCTTATTAAGTCCGCCGATTTAAGCACGGCTTTTTTTGTCATTTCACCAAAGCGCGGGTCAAAATAGTCGGGAAAAGGTTTCCAATATCCGTATAGCTTGTTCTTCGACTCCAGCTTCAATGGGTGTATCGACGACAATATCAGCGCGTAGGGTATTTTTTCCGCCTTTAGCAGGTCCGTTTGCGTCCATGCCCCGTACGTATTTATTCCCCATGTCTTCAGCCTTGCGGGGGCGACATTTTTGTAGTCGGGGGCTTTGTCTGCGTACTTTAAGTCTATGTTCCGCGCGGTAAAGTTGAACGTTTTAAATTTTCCCGGTTCGTAAAAGACTTTGGCCCACCAGCCTGTCTCGGAATATTTCGAATCGGATATGTCCTCAAAATAATGTTCGCGCTTTGAAGTCGGAGTGGAGGGGGCTCCGCCAACGCAGTCTATGCCGTGCGACCAAAACAGGTTTCCCTCGGGGGTTATGAAAAACCATTTGCCGTCGACTTTTTGAAGCCTGAATCTGCCTGTGGCATTGAATTTTCTATCTTTGGCGACGAGCCCGAAGTATTTGTCGCGGTTTTTCACTCCGCCGAGCTTTGAGTTAAAGGCGAGTTCTGCCTCGAGCATTTTTTTGAAATCGCTGTCCGCTGTTATTTTGTTCGGCCAGCTCTTATGTTTGAACTGCCCGTATTTGTCTATAAACGGGAAAAAATCCTTTTTTGAGATTTCGAACATCGCCTCAGATTCGTTGTAGTAATATCCCCCCGTCGGAGGGATTCTGAGGAACAGAAAGGCGTCTTTCTCGAGCATCCATACGCACTTCTGCAGCGGGGATTTTTCCAATTTGATGTCGTCTACGATTATCCTTGCCCCTCCTGCCGATGTGAGGCAAATGTATGGCGAGTCTCCGTCGGCGGCGGGTACGAACGTTCCGCAAAAGGTTTGCGGCGCATCCGACCCAAAAAACGAGTATGTATTGTTCAACGCCCCTATTGCTGGGTCGCGGTTTTCCGGGGGAGACGGCTTCCGTTCCATGTAAACGTAATATCTCGGCGCGCTGCCGTCGCGGCTTTTAGGGGCGAAGTATCTCATCGACAGCCTGTATTGGAATCCCGGAAGCATTTCAGGGTGGGAAATTTTTAGCGACAGAGGGAAAGGCGATTTATCTTTGCGGGTGTCGAGTTCCGCCGAGACGTTCCCGGACAGAGCCTCCTCCCCCTCTATAAGTTTGGTCCTATCGGGATTTAACTCAAGATAAGCGGCGGTTTTTGTCTGGTCGAAGTTTTCAAACCCGTCGGTAAACAGGGTTTCGGAAAGCGCGTGGATATGCGGCAACACGGCAAGCGCGGCAAACAATATAGAGGTTCTCATGCGTTGAAAAGCTATCGGAAAGGCAAGCTCTTGCAATAAAAAATTGGGCAAAAAACTTGACAAATGCCGGGCGATATTTAATAAGGTCTCATTCGTTTGAGAACGGTTTACGCTAAAATTCAGGGAAAAGTTTTATGAAAAGGAGAGAGTTTGTAAAAAAAATAGCGGGAGCGGGGCTTGCGGTCGGATTTCCCACAATCATTCCGTCGTCGGTGCTGGGAAGGGACGGTGCGGTTGCGCCGAGCGAAAGGATAACGTTTGCATCGATAGGACTCGGAACGCAGGGCAGCGCGAATACGGGCGTTTTTAGGAGCGACAAGCGCCTTCAACTCGTCGGATTGTGCGACGTCAACGCCACCGAGGGGCGCCAATATTACGGGTATTCCAACAACGACCAGCGGGGGCTTCAGGTAGCGCGCAAAAACTACGGCATGGACATACCGTGCTACAACGACTTTCGCGAGGTGGTGGCGCGAAAGGACGTCGATTTCATAATGTCGGCCGTTCCCGACCATTGGCACGCGATTGTCGCTTTGGAGTGCGTTGCGGCGGGCAAAGACGTTTACGGTGAGAAACCCCTTACGCGCACGATACGCGAGGGCAAAGTGCTGCGCGACGCCGTGGAAGCTTCAGGCATAATATGGCAGACCGGTTCTTGGCAGCGTTCGTTGACCGATTTTGTGAAGGCCGCTGAAATCGTAAGAAACGGGTATCTCGGGCGCGTCCACCGGATTGTGATAGGCCTGCCTTCAAACTTTAAGGCCGAGGTTTTGGGGCCTGTCCCCGTTCCGCCCGGCATGGATTGGGAAATGTGGCAGGGTCCCGCCCCGCGCGTTGCCTACTACAATCCGCGCAAAACGTTTACCCGCTGGCGCGGCATAATGAATTACTGCGCGGGCAAAATAGCCGACTGGGGAGCGCACCATCTTGACATCGCCCATTGGGCCATGGGGGTTGACGAATCCGGTCCTACTGAAATTGTCCCCAACTTTGTGGAGTGGCCGAAGGACGGATTTTCGGACCAGCCGATGAAGTTCAGCGTGACTTTCTATTACTCGAACGGCGTTGAGATCGAGATGTCGGACATGAACAGAAACGGCGTGGAATTTTTCGGCGAGAAGGGATCGCTGTTCGTTTCGCGCGGCATGATATCCTCAAACCCGATTAAGATTTCCGAAACGAGGATACTGCCGACCGAGGACAGGCTTTTCGGCGTGCGCGCCGGCAACCATTTTACAGCGTTTGTCGACAGCATACTCGACAGGCGCAGGGCGGTGACTGACATTAACATAGCGCACAGGACCAATACCGGCTGCCTCCTCGCCGAGATAGCGTACAGGCTGAACAGGCCAATCAAATGGGATCCGGTAAGCGAGGAGATTGTCGGCGACGAGGAGGCCGCCAGACTTTGCGACCGTGCGTACTGCGCGCCGTGGCAACTTAAGGCGTAGGAGGATATTTGCATATGAAAAAGACAGTTTTTTCGATATTGGTTTCGGCGTGCGCGGCGGCGTTGTCGCCGCTGTTTGCGGACGCTTATTCGGATTTTAAGTCCTACCGGCCCGGAGACAGCCTTGCGTGGTTCTACGAGCTTCGCGGGGATTCGTCGTTCGCGGCTAAGGCCCCAGTAATAGAAGGCAGGCTTTTGTCGATAATTTCCGAGGGGAAAATAAGCGACGCGGCCTTTGACAGGGCGTGCGAAATACTGAAGCCCATAGCAACCGAGCGTTGCGTTCCGGTTTTGGAAAAGTTCCTCGGCGACGATTTCAGAACGCCGTGGGTTTGCAGCGTGTTTATAACGCTGGATTCTTCCGATGCCGACAAGGCGCTTGTGTCGGCCCTCGAAAAGGCGGGGACGAAATGCCGCATGGACATGATATCGACGCTTGCCGCGCGCGGGTCGTCGGAGGGGTTCGAGGCCGTCAAGAAATACGCCGATTCTCCCGACAGGGAACTGGCGCTTTTCGCGGTGGCCTCTCTCGTAAATTTTGTAGATGATGATTCCGTGGAATTTTTGCGCGATGTTGCGATGAAAAACGACTTTCGCCGCCAGTCGGCTTTGTTCGCTCTTTCGATGATAGCATACAGGTCGGCAAAAAACGGGGAAAAATCCCTCGCCAAGGACGCGCTCGAGTGCGTGCCGGAGGACTTCGGCATGTCGATAGGCGCGCGCGCGGAACTTGAAGGCAAGAACCGCGTAAAATATCTCGACTCCATAATAATAGCGGACGGCGAGAATGTCGAGAAGGCGGGCAGGCTTATATACAACGCGCGCCGCTTTGACGATTCAGCCGAAATATTGGCGGTCTTCCCGAAACTCTCCAAAAGGGCGAAACTTGCCGCGATGGGGACCTTTATGCTTTCGGGGGATACGCGCTTTTATCCGGTGGTCGCGCCGCTTTTGGATTCGGACGACGCCGATTTAAGGGACGAGGCAGTATATATGGCGCGCTATATATGCACCGACGAGGCCAACCTTAGGAAGCTTTATTCAATGCTGGAAGATTCGGACAAGATAGTGGCCTCGCATGTCCGCAATGTCTTCGACGAAAATCCGAGCTTTGCGGCAGCCCGAATATTGAAAGAAAAGGCGGACGGCGGCGACTACGAGGCCCTTTCGTTTCTTATTAGGCGCGGCGACGAAGACGCGTGGAACAGGCTGGAAAACGAGTATTTCGGCGGCGGGTACAAGGATGCAAAAATCTCCAAGATGGTCGAAAACCTCATTACTTTCGGAAAATTGCGGGCGTTTGTGTCGCGCATGCGCGGGGCGGAAGAGGCGCTCAGATCTGACATAGCCAAGATTGTCGTAAAGAAGCTCGCAAAGTCGCGCGACAAAATGTTCGTTTCCGAGGCGGCCTACGAAATTTTGAAAGACAACCTTTCTCCCGACGAAAAGGAGTACAAATTCATAGTTTCAAAGCTTAAAACGAAACCCATGAAGCGTAAGGACGTGTGGCAGAACGAGTACCGCCAGCGCGCCGTGGAGGACTCTCTCATGAAAGTAGCAGAAGAGCGCGAACCGGAATTGAACGATGGCGGATTTTCCTCCATGTTCGACGGCAAGACCCTCGACGGGTGGAGAACATCGACGGGCAACGCCGCATACTCGGTTAAGGACGGCTGTATTTACGGCGTCACAGATCCGAAAATGAAGCAAAACTCTTTCCTTGTGACCGAGCGTTCGGATTATGAGAATTTCATATTCACGTGCGAGTTCAAATGGGAGGAGTTCGGAAATTCTGGCGTGATATTCCGCGGACAGATACAGAAAACGGAAGACTCAGGGAAAAACGGTAGTTCGGCGAACGCGGCGCGCTTAGGGTATAAAATCGTCGGCCCGCAGGCGGAGATGGACGACAACCCTAAGCGCAGGTGGTCAGCGGGTATTTACAATGAAGGGGCAGAATGGAAATATTCGCTTTCGCGCAAAGACCACGAAAACGCCCGCAATGCGGTGTGTCTCGACGGCTGGAACAGAATGACGATAAAATGCGCCGGCGACAGAATCCAGACATGGCTGAACGGGGTTCCCGTATCGGATTTGATTTGGGAGGGGACAAAGCCGGGATTTTTCGGGCTGCAGGTGCACATGGGCAAGACGGGTAAGATTCTTTGGCGCAATCTGAAAATAAAAGAGCTGAAATAGGCCTCGGCGTGCCTCGCGCGGCGGGTTTCGGAAATATCCGAAACCTTTTTTTTTGCCAAAAAACAGAAAGCTAAACTGTAAAATAAATTGTTGCAGAAATATATTGCTATAATTTGGGCGTTTTTTAAACTGGCTTTGTTATGAAAAATCTAATGTGCATTGTGTTCGGAGGGATTATTTTTGCCGCAGCTTCGGCAAATTTATTTGGAGAGGTCTATACGGTAAAATCGCCGGACGGGAAAATAGTGGCTTCGGTGTCGGACGGTAAAACGCTGGAGTTTTCGCTCAAGGCCGACGGAAAGGTTTTGTTGGAAAATTGCGCGATAGGCATGGATACGGACAAGGGGTATCTTGGAAGGAACGCCTCGGCCCTTTCGAGTTCGCTGTCGTCGCACAGCGGACAGATAGAAACAGTTTATGGCATCAGAAAGACGGTAAAGGACGAATACAACCAGTTGGAGCTGAAGTTTAAAGACTTTAAACTATTGGTGAGGGTATACAATGAAGCAGCCGCGTACAGGTTTGTGACGGATTTCGGAGGGACGCTTATTGTGAACGACGAAATCTTGGAATTGTCTTCAATAAAACCCTCCGACAAAGTCGTAGCCCACGCCGTGAAGTCAAAGCGGACATCTTTCGAGCGCCTGTGGTTGAGGGATAATGCCGGTCTCTTGAAGAAAAAGGAGTTTGACAGCGCCACGCTGCCGTTCTTCTTCGAGAAAAACGGATTGAAGGTTGCGGTTTTGGAGTCGGCTTGGTTCGATTATCCGGGCATGCGGATATCATGGCCGGAGGGGTCGGAGAGCATGAGGGCGGTATTTGCCAGAGAGCCCAAAAAACTGGCGCTTACCAAAACCGGGCACATGTATATCGTTAAAGAGGAGGAGAACCGCATAGCAAAAACAGACGGTTCGCGCTCGTTTCCGTGGAGGGTGTTTATCGTGGGCAGGAACGATATAGATTTTGCAGACAACGATACCGTTTACAAATTGGCGGAGCCGTCTAAAATTGCGGATACTTCGTGGATAAAGGTCGGTCCGTCGGTATGGGATTGGTGGGTTAATTGGAATACCGAGGGCGTCGATTTCCCGTTGGGCTTCAACGACGACATGTGCAGGTATTATGTGGATTTTGCCGCCGCCAACAATATTCCGTTCGTAACGTTCGATGCCGGCTGGCACGTCGGGCGTTCCCCCGAGATGAAAAAATACTATAACTTGACAGAACGCTTTATCGACGGCAAGCCGGCTGTCGATATTCCCGGAATAGTCAAATACGCCAATTCCAAAGGTGTAAAGGTCATTATTTGGGTTTACAGCAAAGTGCTTTACGACCAGCCCGAGCGCGCGCTCGACTTATTTAAAAGCTGGGGGGTTTACGGCTTGAAAATCGACTTTAGCGACAGGGACGACCAGTGGTTGATACGCCATTTTGAGAACATTTCCAAACTTGCCGCGGACCGCAAAATGGTAATAGACTGGCACGGGTGTCCCGCGCCGGCCGGGTTCCAGCGCACATATCCGAACTCCGTCAATTTCGAGGGTGTTTACGGGGGCGAGGTCAACAAATGGTCGCCGGCGATATCGCCGTCGCACAATGTCGATTTGGTGTTCACGAGAATGCTTTCGGGGCCGATGGACTATACCCCCGGTGGAATGCGCAACTGCGCTGTCGGCAATTGGACGAAATCGAACGATTTTCCGAATGTTAACGGAACGCGCGCCCATATGATTGCGCAGTATATTCTCTTTTACGGCCCGCTTCAGATGATAAGCGACATGCCAAGCGAGTACCTCAAACAGCCCGATATTTTGAAGTTTATAGCCGAAACCCCCACTTCTTGGGACGATACAAAGGCCATAGAGGGCAAAATGGGAGAATACGTTGTTGTCGCTCGCCGCAAGGGCGACGTTTGGTATGTGGGCGGCATGTGCGACTGGGGAGGCAAAACGGTAGAGCTTGATTTGTCGAAGTTTCTGCCGGAGGGCGATTATTGCGCCGAATTGTTCTGCGACGCGCCCAACAGCAATAAAATAGCCACCGATTTCAGGCGCGTGGTAAAAAATGTGAAATCCTCCGACAAGCTTAAAATAGAAATGAAGAAAGGCGGAGGATTTGCGTTGAAGCTCGTTCCCGATTCATTTTGGCCATGGTAATATTTTGCGGAATATGAGCTTAAAAAAATATTTTTCAGCGGTTGCGGTTGTCGCAGCATTTTCGGGAACTCTGTTTTCGGAGACGCATAGCGTTCATTCTCCCGATGGGAGGCTTGAGGCTACCGTTTCCGACGGAGGCGGAACGCTGAAGTTCGGAGTTTTTGCCGACGGAAAGGAAATTTTGCCGCCGTTCGAGATAGGCATGGATACGAGCCTCGGCGATATCGGCGCGGGAGCGAAACTCGAGTTGTCCGATTTCGACAGGGTGGAAGAAACCGCCGTAAACCCGAACGGCATAAGGCGCAATGTTCCCGACAAATATTTGCAAAAGAAGTTTGCCTTGTCGAAAAACTGCTGGTTGATAGTCCGCGCCTATGACGACGCCGTCGCGTACCGTTTTGAGACGCGGCTCGGCGATTCTGACATGATTGTCAAAACGGAAAAATTTTCGCTTCCGCTTGCGGGCGACACGCCGGTGGTGGCGCATCCGCTCAACGGAATAGCTGTTTCGTTCGAAAGTCCGTACAGGTTCGGAAAAATCTCCGACATTAAAAATATGCATACGGCGATGCTTCCGTTCGTTTTTAAAAAGGGCGGTTTTACGGTGGCGCTGCTTGAGTCGGACGTGCGGGACTATCCGTCGATGCGCCTTTGCTATCCCGAAGGCGCGCGCTGCCCGAAGGCCTTTTTTTCGAAATATCCGAAGTCGTTTGCGGACGCAAAAAAATACGAATGGCAGGCTGCCGAAACTGAAAATTTCATAGCGAAAACGAACGGCATTAGGAAATTTCCGTGGAGGGCGTTTGTCGTGGCACGGAGCGAGGCCGAACTTGCCGCCAACGATTTGTCGTTCAGGCTTGCGGAACCCTCGAAGATAGGCGACGTTTCTTGGATAAAGCGCGGGTTGTCGCTTTGGGATTGGTGGAATAATTGGTCGTTGTCGGGCGTTGATTTCGAATCCGGCATAAATATGAAGACGTATAAATACTATGTCGATTTTGCGGCCGAGCACTCCATACCTTGGATTGTAATTGACACCGGGTGGCTGAACGGCGCGGAAATAGGAAGGGTGTCGCACGAGGGGTGCGATGAAATGTTCATGCGTGGAGAGATGTTTCTCGACGTTCCGGAAATAATCAGATATGCGCATTCGAAAAACGTAAAGGTCATGCCGTGGATTTTGGCACGCACGCTGTCGAAATACGGAGACGCCGCGTTTTCGATTTTTTCCGGCTGGGGGGCAGACGGCTTGAAAATCGACTTTATAGACCGCGACGACCAGCTCGCCAATAGAATGACGGAGGAGCTTGCAAAGCTTGCTGCAAAATACAAAATGGTTGTGGATTTCCACGGGTGCACCCCCCCGGCTGGGCTTCAGAGAACTTATCCCAACGTTTTGAATTTCGAGGGCGTTCTCGGCGGCGAAGCCACGAAATGGCGCAAGGACGTCACTCCCGAGCACAATGTGTCGCTGGCCTTTATAAGAATGCTTGCCGGCCCCATGGACTACACTCCCGGCGCGATGCGGAACAGAAACGTGAAGACGTTTTCCGTATGCTACAATCTTCCCCAAATACAGGCCACCCGAGCGCACGTCGTCGCGCAGTATGTGGTTTACCACGCGCCGTTTCAAATGATGTGCGATTCTCCGTCGCTCTACCTTGAGAGCCCCGAGACGCTCGGATTTATAACATCGATCCCCACAGTATGGGACGATACGAAAGTTATCGGGGGCGAAATCGGGAAGTTCGTCGTTTTGGCGAGAAGAAAAGGCGGCGCATGGTATGTGGGCGGCATGTGCGACCGCAACGGAAAAATCTTGGACCTCGACTTGTCAAAGTTCCTTGCAGAGGGCGATTACGACGCCGAGCTGTTCTGCGACGCGCCCAACAGCGGAACTGTCGCTTCTGATTTCAGAATTGCAAAATTCGGGGCGAAACATTCGGACAAAATAAAAATAGACATGAAAAGCGGGGGAGGATTTGTCTTAAAACTCGCCCCCCGCAAGGATTGAACACGCCTTTGGGTTTCTGGCACGCGCCCGCCTGTTTCGGCGGGCGTTTTTTTGTTAAAATTGTTTGACCTTGATAGGAGGCACAATAAATGTATGGGTAATATGAAGAGAAAATTAATTGCTTTACTTGTTGGGTTCTCGTCGATTTTGGCGTCGCATTCGTGGGCGGAGACTTTTTCTGTAAAATCTCCCGACGGAAAACTTGAGGCGGTCGTTTCGGACGGAGCCCAGCTTACCATGGCCATAAAAGCCGACGGCAAAAGCGTTTTTGATGCCTTTCCGATCGGAATGAGCACCGATAAGGGCGATTTCGGAAAAAACGCCAAGGCAAAGGGCTCCACAACAGCGTCGTATAAGGGCGAAATAAATACGGTTTACGGAATACGCAGCAAAGTGGAGGACAATTACAACCAGATTGAAATCGATTTCGACAAGTACAAACTCGTCGTAAGGGCGTACGACGAGGCCGTAGCGTACAGGTTTGTGTCAGATTTTGACGGTGAGATTACCGTCACCGGTGAGACTTTAAAACTTCCCATAAAGGGCAATGACAGAATTATTGCGCACGCCGTCAACGGGGTGCAGGACTCGTTCGAGAGGTTTTTCCTCAGGCAGACCGTGGCCGACATGAAGAACAGCCATTCGTATTCCCTTCCGTTTCTGGCTTTAAAGAACGGCTATACCGTCGCTATTGTGGAAGCCGACGTTTTCGATTATCCGGGGCTGCGTTTTGCGGCTTCGTCAGGGTCAAATCCTGAGTCATGGTTTTCCAAGGCTCCCAAAAGCTTCAAACAGAAAAGCAAATACATACGCACGGTTGACCAGGCATACGACTATATAGCAAAGACCAAAGGCAAGCGTTCGTTCCCATGGCGCGGTTTCATAGTAGCGCGCAATGACGTCGATTTGGCGGATAACGACACGGTTTACAAGCTTGCGGAGGCTTCCCGCATATCCGATACGTCGTGGATAAAGCCCGGCACTTGCGCGTGGGAATGGTGGAGCGACTGCCAGCTTGAGGGTGTGAATTTCGTAGGAGGTGTGAACGACCAGACGTACCGCTACTACATAGATTTTGCCGCCGAAAACAACATACCCTACGTTTTGTTCGACGCGGGCTGGCTTACAGGCGTAGATGTAGGCGGAATGGACGACAAGATAGACGAGGCCATGATAAGCGGCAAGACGGCCGTAGATGTCCCCGGGCTGATTAAGTATGCAAACTCAAAAAACGTAAAAATATTGCTGTGGTGCCTCGGACAGTCTATGGACAAGTACGGAGAGCGCGCGTTTGAACTGATGAAGTCGTGGGGCGCGTCCGGCGCAAAAATCGACTTTATAGACCGCGACGACCAGCAGGCTTCAAATTTCTACGAAAGAATGGCGCGTTTAGCCGCAGAGCATAAAATGGTAGTGGATTTTCACGGATGCGCAAAGCCGGCGGGATTGCAGCGCACATATCCCAACGTTATGAATTTTGAGGCCGTGCGCGGTTGCGAATTCAACAAATTCTCCGACGGGCTCGAGCCTTCGCACAACATAGACCTCGTGTTCACGAGAATGCTTCAGGGACCGATGGATTACACTCCGGGCGCGCTTCGCAACGTCACAAAGAAGGACTTTCTCAAGTCGTATTCGTTTACGCAGGCCAAAGGTACCCGCTCTCATATGGTGGCTATGTACATACTCTTTTACGCGCCGCTTCAAATGCTTTGCGACTCGGCTTCCGAATACAAAAAATATCCCGACATCCTTCATTTCATAGCCAGCGCCCCAACCTCCTGGGACGACACCAAAGCGCTTGAGGGGAAAATCGGCGAATATGTTGTTGTTGCCCGCCGCAAGGGCGATTCGTGGTATATCGGCGGAATGAACGACTGGAAGGAAAGAAGCGTTGAAATAGACCTGTCAAAAATCCTTCCTGAGGACGCCGATTACAAGGCGGAAATTATCAGGGATTCAAAAAATTCGAACAGGAACGCCCGCGATTACAAGCGCGAAATAAAGGACGTCACATCGGAAAGCAGGCTGAAAATCGATATGGTAAAAGGCGGCGGCTTTGCGGTGAAACTTACGCCTAAGCGCATTCCGGTCATCGACGATATCGTAAGATTCTTTACGGACGACGACGATTCCGAAGATTAAAAAATATAGCCGTGCGGCCGCCATGTCGGCTTGTTTATGGCAAATTTGTCAGGTGAGAGAAACGCGCCCCTATTAAAATAGGCGGCGCGTTTTTTTATGGGTACAATATGCGCCGAACCCGGCATCTTTCGACGCCGGGTTCGGGATTAGGAGGAAAAAATTCTCGGCAAGCTTGCTAACCGGCAAAGTCTATATTGGCTTCAAAGCACTCTATTTGAACATCGATTTTATTTGCGATTGCGTTGGCATCGTCTTCGGCGATGCCGCGTTTTAGCAGTTCGGTAAAGAAATAGTCTTTCATAAGGTTCGAAAGATTGTCGGTATCCTGAAGTTGCGAGAATATTTCGGAAACCAGCGAACTTATGCAGACGTCTTCGATTTTGTCGTCGCGCAGGGCGCATGCGCACTGTTTTTCCGCCTTTTTCGACGCCGGCTGTACGGCCTTTTTAGCCTTGCTTTCGACCGGCTTTTTTGCGGTTTTCTTAACGGATTTTTTTGCGGCGGGCGCCTGTTTTTTTTCTGTGCTCTTTTTCATAATGATATTTTTTGGACTGTTATTGATGCGCGTAAGCTAATGTCAGCGCTCCTGTTTTTCAAGCTATTATATCGGCATTTTTTTGTATCGGCAAATATTGTTGCGATTTTTGCGCCGATGCGTTCTAATGGGGGCGAATTATGAAAATACCGCTTTTAGATTTGAAAATCCAGTACGCTCCCCTCAGGGAGGAAACGCAGAGGGTTATAAACGACATTCTCGACGACCAGCATTTCATAGGAGGCCGCTACGTTTCGGAACTTGAGGAAAAAATAGCGGAATATTCCGGCGTGGCCCACGCTATTGGAGTTTCAAGCGGAACCGACGCCCTCATAGCTTCGCTTATGGGCTGCGGCATATTCCGTTCACCGCTCGACAATTCCCCCGCCCTTGAGGTCATACTTCCGGCGTACACTTTTTTCGCCACCGCCGGCAGCGTGTGGCGTTGCGGTGCAAAACCGGTTTTTGCGGACATAGATCCCGACACCTACAATATCGACGCCTCGCAAATATCCTCAAAAATCACCGGACGCACAAGGGCAGTCATGCCCGTGCACCTGTTCGGGCAGTGCGCCGAGATGGAAAAAATTTCGGCGATAGCCGAATCGAACGGCCTTGCGGTTATAGAGGACGGCGCGCAGGCCATTGGGGCTTCGCGGCGCGGGGTGAAGGTTGGAAATTTCGGAAATTGCGCCGCGCTCAGTTTCTTTCCGTCCAAAAATCTCGGCGGCCTCGGCGACGGCGGAATGGTCATTACAAACGACGGCGAGCTTGCCGTGAAAATACGCGAAATACGCAACCACGGAATGGAGCCTAAATATTACCACAGGCATGTCGGCGGAAATTTCCGCCTCGACGCCCTGCAGGCCGCCGGATTGCTCGTAAAGCTGCCGCATCTCGATTCGTGGGGCGCCATGCGCGCAAATAACGCCGCCGTTTACGATGAGGCCTTTTCCGGTATAGAGGAAATAAAGACTCCGCTGATAGCTGACGGAAACAAGTCGATATACAACCAGTATGTCATTTCGGTACCTAACCGCGACGCGATGCTTGCGCACTTGCGCGGAAAGGATATCGGCTGCGAAGTGTATTATCCCGTGCCGCTCCACCTTCAGGAGTGCTTTGCGGAGCTCGGATATAAAAAGGGCGATTTCCCCAACGCCGAATATGCGGCGGAACACACGCTGGCTCTCCCGATATATCCGGAGCTTACGCGCGAACAGCTGGATTACATTGTGGCCGAAGTTAAAAACGGGCTTGTAAAGCGTTAGTCGCGCCGTCCCTTTTTATCTGCCGGCGCATGTGGATTTTCCATGGAATGCGGGAAGTCGACGCGTTCTATGGCCTCGCGGAAAATATCGGCGAATTTTTTTGCGACGGCGTCCATGGCGCTGCGCTTTTTGCCCCAATGCGGCAGCCATTTCAGGGAACCCTGGAATAATATTCCGAATCTATTCCGCTTTTGCGCCGCGCCCGCAAGCTTTGAACCGTCGGAAAGAACGGCGTCGAACTGCGCCGGGCATTCGAAACACGAGTAGAGAGGGCCGTTTTTTTGGGCCGGCGGAATGCCCGCCAGCGATACACCCTTTAAGCCTATCTCATCCATGGCGGCGGCTATTGCGGCGTGGACTATTTTATAGGATTCCGCTGCGTGCATTTCGCTTAGCGGCATGTTTCTGCCGACGGCCAGCGCGTAAGTGATGTCGTTTCTGTGGTCAACGATGCCTCCGCCCGTGGGGCGCCTTACCAAATTCGCGCCCGGTGGCAGAAGTTCTTTTACCTCCGACGGATTTTGCGATATTCCGCAAGAAAACCATTGGCCGTCCCAACCGTAAAAGCGCAGGCGCGGGCGGTCGGGCAATTCGCGCCAGCCGGACAGCATTTCCAAGTCTAAGCGCATGTTTTCCTCGCCCGGGGATATCTTGAATGGAAGCAAAAACATTTGACGTACCTGATTTTTTAGATTAGGAAAGTCCGCAATTTTATGGCGTATTGCGCATGGTGCGCTGGCAGCGGCGTTTTTCAAACAAATTTAGCAATTTTGATGGTGATTTAATTGTATGGTAAAGGTAATTTCGACAATTCTCGAACTTTGTTCGTTCGTCATACCGCTGTTTTTGGCGATGTTGTTTCTTCTTCGTTCCACAGAGTCGTACAACGAGGCCTACGATTCGTCCAAACTGAAATTTTTGGGGTTTACCAAGAGCCAGCATTCGGCGTTTTTTAGAATAATAGGCGTTATATGCCTTATCGTAGGCTTGTTTGTAATATATAGAAATTATTTTTACGAGCCCACCCCCGAGTATCAGGAGTCGCTGGACTTCTGGAAAGACATAGAAAACAAGTCGTCATCTCCTATCAAGACCGCGATGGTGCTCGGCGCGGCAATCGCGATTCCCGCGAGAATGGGGTCGAAACGCTTTCCAGGAAAGCCTTTGGCGATGCTCGGGGGAAAAGCCGTATTGGAGCGCGTTTATGACAACTGCCGCAAATGCGAGCGCGCCGAAAAAATAGTGATACTTACTGACAGCGCGGAAATTATGGAGTTTGCCGATAAGATCGGCGCTCCTGCGATTCAAACGTCACCGAAGTGCGCGTCAGGCACGGAAAGAATAGTCGAGGCTTTCGACGAAATAAACGCGAATTTTGTCGTCAACGTTCAGGGCGACGAACCTTTTATATCTCCAGCGCTCGTCGATTCCATAATAGAGGCGCACGAAAATTCGAAGGTGGATCTCGTCACGGCGGTGTCGAAAATTTCCGACGGGCAGATGCTGCTCAACCCGAACGTGGTAAAGGTGCTTAGGGGGGCGGACGGCTCGGCGATATATTTTAGCCGCACGCCGCTTCCGTACGTCCGCGGGGAGCCGAACGCGGACGAATGGCTGAAAAGATGCGACTATTGGAGGCACATAGGAATATACGGATACTCGGCAAAGGCGGTGGCCCGTTATGCGGCGCTTCCGGAAAGCGCGATGGAGCGCTGCGAGATGCTCGAGCAGCTTAGGTTTATAGCGGCCGGCTACAAGTTTGACGTCGTTGAGACAGAATACGAATCGATAGGCATCGACACTCCCGCGGACCTTGCCGCGGCAGAGGAGTTTTTAAGCAGGATTTAACGTTATGGAAAGTTCCGAAATATTGTCGCTTGCGCGGGCAACGCTTGAATGCGAGGCTAATTCAATATTGGGCGCAGTCGAAAAACTCGACTCGAATTTTGTGAGGGCGGTTGAAACGATACTGTCGCATAGAGGCAAGCTGCTGGTGTGCGGGGTCGGGAAGTCCGGGCTTGTGGCATCTAAAATAGCGGCCACGCTTTCAAGCACGGGAACGCCGGCAGTGTTTATGCACGCCTGCGACGCCGTGCATGGAGATTTGGGAGTTTACGAACCCGGAGATCCGACAATACTAATTTCGAACAGCGGATCTACCGTCGAGTGCCTCCGCTTGATTCCGATTCTAAAAAACTTCAACTCCACGATTATCGCGCTCGTCGGCAATACGGATTCTCCCATGGGGCGCGAATCCGACATAGTTTTAGATGTTTCTTCGCATGGCGAGGCTGATCCGCTCGGAATAGTTCCCACCAATTCGACGACGCTTGCAATGGCCATGGGCGACGCGCTCGCATGCGCCCTTATGAAGGCAAGGGGATTTTCAAAGGAGGATTTTGCGCGTTTTCACCCGGCGGGGCAGCTGGGCAGAAATTTGCTCCTGAAAGTCGGCGACGTGATGCACAAAGCCTGCGATTGCGCAGTGCTCGACGATTCCGACACAATAAGGGTGGCTGTGATAGAGATGACCCGAAAACCGCTCGGCGCCGCCTGCATCGTTTCGCCTTCGGGCAAAATCATGGGCATATTCACGGACGGCGATTTGAGAAGGCTTTTGCAAAAATCGGTGGATTTGGACGTTGTAAAGTGCGGCGATGTAATGACGCGTTCTCCTGTGAGTGTTGCCCCCGACGCTTCGCTCGGAAAGGCCGTCGAATTGATGGAGAACCGGAAGTCGAGATTGTCGGTTTTGCCCGTTGTCGGCGATGGCGGGGATTTTCTCGGTCTTTTAAGAATACACGACGTTTACCAGCCCCAGTAGCATCGTTATGGGAATAATAGATACGGCAATAATGATTTGCAAATACGTGTCGGCTCCGCGGAGAACCGGCGCGGTATGTCCGAGTTCCAAATTTTTGGCGCGGAAGATGGTGTCCGCAATAGGCAGAACCCCGGAGGAATGCGGGGCCGTTGTGGAGCTCGGATCCGGAACGGGAGCCATAACCGCCAGGCTTGTCGAGGCCGGATATGCGGATAGGTCGTCTCTGTTTTGCATAGAATTCGACAAAAAACTGTGCGGCATTTTATCGAAAAAATTTCCGCATGCGGCAGTTCTGAACGGAAGCGCGGAGAATATCAGGAGCCTTGTGGGGGAAAAATCCGCAGGGGCGATATCGGCGATAGTTTCGGGGCTTCCGCTGTTGAGCCTGCCGAAGGAATGCGTCAGAAACATCGTCAAAGAGGTGGAGGATTCTCTTCCTTCCGGTGGTAGATTCGTCCAGTTTACTTACAATTTGGCGCGATCTCCGAAAGCGGTGGGATTTTCCGACAAAATGCGCCACGTTCATGCTTACCGCGTTTATTTAAACGTTCCTCCCGCACGCGTTGACGTCTTTGAAAAAATTTGACGGCTTGCGTCTTCGGTTATTGACATCTTTGCCCCATTCACTAACATGGCGCCTTTAAATTTCTTACAGTAGTATGATTACCTGGATACAAATAGTTCTTCAGAAACACCATAAGTCGGTTTTCGGCGTATTGCTTGTGGCAATAATTATCGCTTTCGTTTTCACGATAGGTTCGGTTCCGTTCTTCGGAGACAGCTACCATTCGGGGGCGCAGAAGGGAAAGGTTTTCTACGGATTCGATTTTTCTAATGAGGCTTCGGTGGCGCAGCTTCAGAATTGCGTTTACTTTGAGCTTATACTTAGCGGACAGCAGCCGAGGTCTGAGGAGCAGTTTACGCAGATGATGCTGCGCCAGGCGTATTTGCGGTTTGTCGCGAGTGAATTGGGAATGACGCAGATATCGCAGAATGATTTGAATTCCTACATACAAAATTCCCCGATTTTTGCCGACAAGGACGGGAAATTCGATTCGGAGTTGTTCAAGAAATTTGTCGATGCGCGCACGGCGTCCGGAAGGATGAGCCAGGAGGCGCTTTCGGAAATACTTTCGCAAAACGCCCTCGTAAACAAGGTTGCCGGGTTGCTCGGCGGCCCCGGATATATTCCCGGATTTGAAGTAAAGCGCGAGTACGAGCAGACATACGGGCTTTGGGACTTCAATATGGCGACTCTTTCCATGGAGTCGTTTAAGCCTGAGATTAAGCCTTCGGCAGAAACGCTCGAAAAATATTTTAAAGACAATATAGAGGTCTTTAGAGTGGGTGAGGGAGTAGTGGTGGAAACGGCGTATTTCCCCGCGAAGGATTTTGCCGACGAAGCGGTTCCAGGGCAGGAGGATATTTCCGCATATTACGCGGCAAATATGCGCAAATACGCCACCACAAAGGACGGAAAACCGTACATGCCGAAACTTTCTGAAATAAACGAGAAAGTCAAGGCCGACTATACTGCCGAAAACTCGCTTAGAAAAGCGGTGCATAAAGCAGAGGAGTTTGTCCTCAAAATCTACGACAGCGAAGCCAAAAAAGGTTCCGCGGAGCTTAAGAAAATTGCCGGAGAATTTAAGGTTGATTTAAAGAAAAACAAACCTATGCGCGTGACCGACGCCAAATTGCCCGACGGTTTCCCCGTTGAGTGCGCGTCGGCGGCGATGAAGCTTGACGACACAAAGTTTTGTTCAGACCCCATTGTGTCTTCCGAAGGTGTATGGGTGGTGTTTCTCGCAGAGCGTCTTCCCTCATATCTTCCCAAGTATTCTGAAGTGAAGGACGCCGTTTTGAAAAATTATGTGGCGGCCGAAAAATTGCGGCTGTTTTCGGAACGCGCAAACACTCTGGGTGCGGCTCTCGCAAAAGCGGTTGCAGATAAGAAGTCTTTTGCGTCGGTTGCGCGCGAAGGCGGAGCTTCGGTCGAGGCGGTAAGGGATTTTTCTTTTATAGATCCAAAGGGAGACGCCTTGATGAGGGCGTATGAAATCTTGGTATCTACATTGCCGTCATTAAAGGCGGGCGGTGTATCAGGAGTAAAAATGCAGGGAGAAAATGCCTATATTTTCGAACTTGTCAAATTTACTCCGCCTTCCGACAAAGCGGACGCCTCAAAATTATCCGTTCTCGAGAACAGAATGGAAAAAATTTACAGCGCGGTAAGTTCGATGTCGGTAATTGCCCAGAAACTGCGCGAAGGCGAGAAAGATCTCTCCGACGAATAGTTATGGGGCATTATTGCGGTTTTTTATGTTGCTTGCCGCAATATGGACGCCGCAGTAGCCTTTTAAAAATAAAGTGTTTATATGGCAGTGCCTTACAGGCGCGGTTTCGTTTTTATTTAGGAGCCGCCGGTTTTTCGTTAATGTAAGCGCTTTTTTTACGATAATATGCATGTGAGAGGCAATTAAGTATTTTTTATGCAAAAAATGCTTGTATTGTGAATTTAATGGATAAAATTTTATGAGAATGGACGCGTCAAATGCGCGTGCGTTCCAAAGCGAAAGGATAAACAATGCCTACAACAAAGAAAACAACAACTAAAACTGCAAAGCCAGCCAAGAAGGTTTCCGAAAAACGCGTTGCGGTTAAAAGCCAGAAGAAGAATAGCGGTAAGTCCTGTTCATGCAAATGCGCGTCGAAGGCTAAACTCACAAGAGTGATTGCAAAATTTGACGCGGGTTGGGGCAATCAGCTTTACATTCGCGGCATAGGCGGAAGCCTCGATTGGCAGAAAGGCGTTCCAATGCAGAGCATAAGCGAAGACGAATGGCTTTGGGAGCAGATAGTGCCCGAAGGAACCGTGTCTTTCAAGGTTCTTGTCAATGACCAAAATTGGGCGATTGGCGAGGATTTGACGGTATCGGCCGGCGATACGGTTATTTGTCGTCCGACATTTCTCTAATATTAATGTTAGAGCTGATTAGGTTTCAACAACGCGGAAATTATTTCCGCGTTGTTTCTTTTTTTACTGTACGAATACGAAAAAATTTATAGTTTCCCTATGGTGTATTTTCGGGTTAATTTTTCAATCTGATTAAAGGGAATTAATTATGGTGACTATAACATCTTATACGACAGCTGTGATAATGTGCGTCGTCACGATGATATGCTGGGGTTCGTGGGGAAACACTCAAAAGCTTGCAAGCAGGAAATGGAGTTTCCAGCTTTTTTATTGGGATTATTCGATAGGAGTCTTACTGTTTTCGCTGGCGCTCGCATTCACAATGGGGTCTTTCGGGGACGGGGGCAGGGCTTTTGCCGATGACGTTTTGCAAGCCGATTCTAAATGGCTGGTTTCAGCATTTATAGGAGGAGTTATCTTCAACCTTTCAAACATACTTTTAGTGATTGCAATAGACATTGCGGGCCTTGCGGTGGCGTTTCCTGTGGGAATCGGCCTGGCTCTCGTGCTTGGTGTCATTACGACATATATAGCGCGCCCCTCGGGCGACCCGTTAATGTTGGGGTTGGGAGTGGCATTAATCTGCGTGGCCATAATACTCGATGCGGTAGCTTTTAAGCGTATCGGTGGCAAAGGTACGACTGCCAAGGGAATTGCCGTGTCGGTAACTGCCGGCCTGCTCATGGGGTTCTTTTACAGCTTTGTTGCGGAGGCCATGGGAACTGTCGATATGTCTTCGGGAAAGGCAGTGCTTGAAGCTGGAAAGTTATCGCCTTATACAGCTATGGTTGTTTTTGCCGTGGGGATATTTTTGTCGAATTTCGCGTTTAATACGCTTGCCATGAAGTTTCCCGTGGACGGGGGGCCGGCGGTGCCGTATTCATCTTATTTTTCGGACGGGAACGCTAAGACCCACGCAATAGGAATGTTGGGCGGTGCCATATGGTGCCTGGGGACAAGCTTCAGTTTCATATCCGCCGACGCTGCGGGTGCGGCTCTCGCATACGGCTTGGGTCAGGGAGCGACAATGGTTTCGGCGTTCTGGGGCGTATTTATATGGAGGGAGTTTAGAAACGCGCCCAAAGGAACGAACACGCTCTTGGGCATGATGTTTGTATTTTTCCTGGCGGGCTTGGGAATATTGGTTGCTTCAAAATAGCAGCATTGCCTGCAAAAAGCGTTTCGGCGCGGAACATGGAGCGCGGCGCGCCGTTTTTGCATCCGCGCCGTTTTTGCGTGCGTGTCAAATCGAGCGGCAGTCGTCTTCGTTTTTTTCGGAATACCCGGAGTCCTGCCGGTCGTGGTTGATGTGGTTTTTCTTGGCGTAGGCGCTGTAAAAATCCTCCGCCGTCATGCCGAGAACCTGCGCCATTGACACGAGAAAATGTAGCATGTCGACCACTTCCACGCGCGCGTTTTGCTGGTCGAATTTTTGGTATTTCGCCCACCATTTCCACGGTACCGAGTCTATCAGCTCGGCGTTCTCCTGCTGCATGGCGCGGCTGTAGTTTAGAACCCACTTGATTTTTTCGTCGTCGCTCATGTTGGCGGTATCGACGCCGATGCGCTTGTTGAGCTCGTACTGCATCTTGAAAATTTCTTCGAGTTTATCCATAATGGGGGAGAGGCTACACTGTTTTATATGGCAGTCAAGATTTCGATTTAGGGGCGAGGCCGAGTTCGTTTATGCAGTCGGAAACAAATCCGTCTATGTCGCTTTCGCAAAACCGTTCTACGCGGTTTGTCGGTATGGCGTCGATAAAATTCATGCCGTATGGCCTTGATGCGATTCTCGAATCGAGAACGACCGCTATGCCCTTGTCGGAGGCGCTGCGGATCAACCGTCCTATGCCTTGCCTGAATTTTATGACGGCCGCCGGAAGCGACAGCTCCCTGAATGGGTTTCCGCCTTCCATTTGTATTCTGTCGAGCCTCGCCTGAAGCAGGGGGTGCCTGTGGTTTTCGAATGGAAGTCTCGTTATTATCACCTGCGACAGCTTCTCACCGGGAAGGTCTATGCCCGTCCAAAACGTATCCGTTCCAAGCAGCACGGCGTCGCCCGCATCGGCGAAGGCGCGGACGGTTTCGTTGCGCGGCATTCTGCCCTGCACGAATATTTTTCTTTCGGAAAGGTTTTCCTCGAGATATTTCGCCGCCATGTTTAAGTCGGCGTAACTTGTAAAGAGAATAAGGGTTCCTCCGCGGACTTTTTCGCAAAGTTTTTTACATACCCTGGATATATATTCGGAATCGAGGCGCCCGGTGGATTTTTCTATATCGGGGGCGTCAGTGGCGATAAAGGCGCGCATGTTTTTGTCGTAGTCGAAGGGGGAGTCGCATATGAAGCATTCGGCGTTTTCGGCGCCGGTTTTGGATACGAAACCCTCCATGCTTCCGCCTACCGCAAGCGTTGCGGAGGTCATTACAACGGGGGACTTGCGCGAAAATAGTGCCCGCCTTAGAATTTCGGAAACTTTCAGCGGCGCCGAATTGATCCGGGCATCCCTTTCGTCCCTGCCGGCGCGCTCCGCCCAGTAAACCGAGTTTTCGGCGTCGCCGAGAAATATGCAGTTTTCAAGGGTGTTCTTAAACGACAATATACGTCGTTTGTAGTCTCTTATTTCGGCCGCGAGCCGGTCGGTTTTGGCGTTCATGGCGAAAGAGTCGAGCAGTTCTGCGAGGGCTTCGAGCTTTTGCGGAAACTCGCAGTCTATCCAATTCGGAGACGTAATTCGCACGGTGTCGCGGCATAGGAGGAAATCTTTTTTTACGCGGGCAAAAAAATCCTCGCATGCGGCCATAGTGTCAGATACGGCAAGTTTATCGCAGTGTTCGGCCATTCCGCCGCGGGCGATCAGTCCCTTCCGTTTTTTCGGATCGTAGATTCGCCTGAGCTCGCGCATGATGCCGGCGCAACTTAGCGAGGACCCGAATGCGTCGCTTGCGACGTTTGGTACGAGATGCGCCTCGTCGAGAACAAGCATGTCGTTCGGGAAAAGCACGCCCCCTGCGCCGTCTTGTCCGTCTTCGGCTCCCAATCCGGCGGCAAGCATGGCGAACAACAGGCTGTGGTTGAGTATTACAATGTCCGCCGATGCTATTTCCCTCCGTGCGTTTTGGTAGAAACAAGTGCCGTCGGTACAGCTGTTGGCGGTGCACGACGAAGCGTCGGCATTGACCCAATTCCAAACTTCAGGATTGGGCGGAGGGTTTAATTCTTCGGCAATGCCCGTTCGCGTAGTGACAGCCCAGTCGGCTATTCTATCGAGCTCTTTCGACTCCTCTGAATTAAAAAGTTCCCTCCTTTCGGCAAGTGCCCGCTTCAGCCTGTTTGTGCAAAGATAGTTTCCGCGCCCGAGCAACAGAGCCGACTTAAAATTGGCGCAGTCGCCAAGCGCGCCGCAGTTTTCAAACATCATTTCGATTCGCGGCAGGTCTTTTTCTATTATTTGCTGCTGGAGGGCTATCGTGTGTGTCGCCACGACGAGCTGGCGGTTGAATCTTACGGCGGCGATTATTCCGGGAACGAGATACGCCAGGCTTTTGCCTACGCCGGTTCCGGCTTCAAACAGTATTGGAATGTCGGATGAAAACGCCTGCGCGCAGCAATACGCCATTTTTTCCTGTTCCGGGCGGTATTCGAAATTTGGAAGAATCGACGCATAGCCGCCCTTCCCGAACACCTTGTTGCAAAGGTTTGGAAAACGGAATTTTTCCTCGTCGCTTCCCGGCACTTTGTTTGCAGTACGGCTATTTCGACTTCCCGCCGAAATTGCGCATGTGTTTAACCGCCCTAAATACGCCGCCCCATGTTCCAAATATGTCGCAGACAGCGCTGGCCTCGTATCCGCTATGAAGCATGCAGTCCTTGCATTCGGGACGGCTGCCGTTTTTGCCGAGGCCGTATTTGTCTATTTCCTCCATTAGTTTGGCGAATGTTTCGCAATAGCCGTCGTTGATAAGGTAGCAGGGCTTTTGCCAACCCATTATGGAATAGGTCGGGTTTCCCCACGGGGTGCAGTCGTAGTCCTGCTCGCCCTTTAAGAACGCCAAAAAGCCCGGAGAATGGTTGAAAACCCATTTTTTATGCGGGTTGCCGAGTATTTTTTTGAAAAGCTCGACCGTTTTGTTCCGTTCGAGAAAAATATCCTGGTTCGGCGCCTTGTCGTACGGGAAGCCGGGGGATATCATCATGCCCTCGACTCCGAGGTCCATTGCGTCGTCGAAAAATTTACGCACTTTTTCGGGGTCGGCGTTGTTGAATATGGTGGTGTTTGTCGTCACTCGGAAGCCGCGCTTGAGGGCCTCCTTGATTCCGCTCACGGCCGTGTCGTATGCGCCTTCGCGGTTTACGCTGCGGTCGTGCATTTCTTTTGTGCCGTCGAGGTGGACGCTTAATGACAAATATTTGCTGGGTTTGTAGAGATCTATTTTGCGCAGCAGTATTTGGGCGTTCGTGCACATGTAAATATACTTCTTGCGCTTCACGAAGCCGTCGATCATTTCCGGCATTTCGGGATGGAGCAGTGGCTCGCCGCCGGCAATGCTTACGATGGGGGCCCCGCATTCCTCCAGCGCCGCCCATGCTTTCTCCTTGGGCATTCTCATGTCCAGAATGTGTTTCGGGTATTGTATTTTGCCGCAGCCGGAGCATGCCAGGTTGCATTGAAACAGGGGTTCGAGCATCATTACCAATGGATAGCGCTTCTGCCCCTTAAGCGACTTGCCAAGGGCGTATTTTGCTACTGTTAGAACTTGCGACAACGGCACTGCCATAAATAAATCTCCTAAAAACTAATATTGTTAAGCCGATAAATATTGCATTTATTCCGGGCTTCTTCAACATTTTTTTAAACGGCTTTATGATATAATTATAAAAAATGCTTGTAAGAAGGCTAACGCGGGACAGTATGTTCGGAAGCTGCATTCTTATCGGCTTTAATTCTATAAAAAAATGAAAATCGGCAAAATATTTGCGGTGCTGACGTTGTCGCTTTTGTATTCGCATTTCGCGGGAGCGGATATTCTTACCCTTTCCAACGGAGACAGGATATCCGGGAAGATATCGCAGTCGAACGACGCCCAGATAGTTCTTGAAACCCAGTTCGGCGACATAACCATTCCGCGCTCCGCAATAAGCGGCATCAGCGCCGATGTAAATTCCGCGACCGTATCCCAGGAGAATTTACAGGCGGGGCAGGGCGCGGCCGATTCTTCTTCCGACAATGCCGCCGCCGAGGCTCCCGAATCTGATCCGTCTGCTCCGCCCGCAGTCGGGAAGGAACCCGAGTGGGTCACAGACTACCGCAATTTTGTGAAGGAAAACTTCCCCGAAGGCTGGCAGTTTAGGCTTCGCGGAGGGCTTGAATACCGCCAGACGACTTCTTCGGTATTTTCGGTTTACGCGGCTTTCGACGTCAAAAAAGAGTGGGATTTGAACAAGTTTTCGGCGACTGCATATTACAATTATACCTCTGAAACGAGCGTTGACAACGTGACGAGTACAACTTTGGACAAATGGGGAATAGATACAAATTTCCGCCGCGATTTCGACGAGACCAGCCATTGGTACGTGCAAAACATACTCGCATATAAGCGCGATATGGTGAAAGGCATAAAAGACCAGGTTGACGAAGCAGTCACTCTCGGCTACAGATTTGAGTTCGAGCGCTACGATCTGACGATAGACATAGCGCCCGGTCCCGCCGTGCGCTACATAAACGCTTACGACTTTAATACGAAATGGGCGTTCATGGCGGTTGTCGCCGAAGATCTTGTGTGGGAGATAAACAAGCTTTTGAGGTTTGAACAGAACGGTTATGTCGGCATGAACGTCACCAATGTCAACCAGTATTCGGCTTATTTGAGACTGGGATTGGTGATAAAGGCCACCGATGTCATAGACATAGCGCTTCGCTATTCTTACGATTACGACGCCGTCAATGCGGACGCCGCGCAAAAAGAGGAACAAAGGCTTATGCTTTCCTTTGAGGCTCCGTTCAATTGGAAATAGAATAATTTACTCAAAAATTAACCAGTAAAATAAACATCATGAAAGAACCTATAAAAATCGCAATAACGGGCGCAGCCGGTCAAATAGGCTACTCCCTTCTTTTCCGCATAGCAAGCGGCGCAATTTTCGGGCCGGACCAGCCGGTGGATCTGAACCTTATTGAAATAGAGCCCGGTATGAAGGCTCTTGCCGGAGTCAAGATGGAGCTCGACGACTGCGCTTTCCCGCTTTTAAACAAGGTGGTCACCACAAGCGACATGAATGAGGGCTTTTACGGCGCAAACTGGGCGCTTCTTGTCGGAAGCGTTCCGAGAAAAGCCGGAATGGAGCGCGGAGATTTGCTTGGTATAAACGGCAAAATTTTCATCGGGCAGGGCAAGGCAATCGAAGCCAATGCGGCTTCCGATATCCGCGTGCTTGTGGTCGGGAATCCGTGCAACACAAACTGCTGGACCGCCATGAAAAATGCTTCGAAGATACCGTCCAATAGGTGGTTTTCTATGACGCGCCTTGACGAAAACCGCGCGAAATCTCAGTTGGCCGAAAAAGCGGGCGTCCATGTCAACGACGTGACGAATATGACGATTTGGGGCAACCATTCGTCAACTCAATATCCGGACTTCTATAACGCCAAGATACGCGGAAAGCCGGCGCTCGACGTAATCGGAGACGAAGCTTGGTTTAAGGATTACTTCATTCCGACAGTGCAAAAACGCGGAGCTGCCATCATCGCCGCCCGCGGACTCTCAAGCGCGGCAAGCGCCGCAAATGCGGCCATAGACACGGTCCGCTCCCTTGTCACCCCGACCAATGAGGGAGACTGGTTCAGCGTAGGCGTGTGTTCGGACGGCAGCTACGGAACAACGCCTGGAATCATTACATCGCTTCCGGTCCGCTCTAACGGCAAAGATTGGGAGATTGTCAAGGGCTTGGAAATTAACGAATTCTCGAAGGAAAAAATAGCCGCTTCCAATGCGGAGCTTCTCGAGGAACAGGCTGAGATTTCAAAGCTGTTCTAATCGGCTTTCGCTTTGTTGCGGCATTTACGTCCGGATTTCGGACGTATAGGGCAGTTTATCTGCGGCTTTGGGAGGGTCGGCGGCGGTTTTTCGCCGCCGGCCTTTTTTTATGCGCACGGGGTCCGCAACAGTGCGCGTGCGTTTTTTGTCTTAACAATACGCTATTGGATAGTCTGTTTGGCAGTAATTCCGGGACGGGATAGGTTATTATGAATGCCGGCACATGTCGGATTTAATTCTTGCATTTCTGCGCGCGCGCAATACTTTGGCAGAGAGAAAAGACGGCAAATGAAGAATAGCTTTTTTTTTATATCGGTTGTTGGCGCGCTGTTTTTGCGGGCGTTCGGAATGGATTCTTCGGAGTTCTCCAAAATCGAACCGCACTTGGCTCCGCTATATTTGGATTATTATTCGTCGCAAAAATTATCGATATCTTATAGGCAAACGGCCGACGATGAAAATAAGGTATCATATTATTCAAAACTTTTTAACGTGCCGATGGATATTGCCGTAAAAAAATACCCTTCGGCAAAATACGATTTGTTGGTCGAATTGGGTCTTTACGGCAATTCCGTTTTTTGGAAGTATTCTCCGTATTCTGATCCGTCCGATTACAAAGCAATATTGTGTGAAGGCGGTAGGAATATTTTTTACGACAACAAGGAAAAACGCGCGGTAATCGACTATCTTAATTACGATACTGAAAGTTCCGTGCCCAAGATATACGACTATTTGTGCAGGGTTCCCGATTTTTGGCAAGACTTGCCGCGCTTGTGGAAGACTTACAAAGACGTTATACGCGACGCGTTGGAAGGGAGGGGCGCCGTAAAGACGCTTTCCATTTCCGATACCGAAATGGTTTTGGAAATTTCCGTTCCCTTTCAGAGGAATCTTCCCTATTTTATAGTAATACATTTAAGGCGGTTTGGGAGTGCGTTTATGCCCGTAAAATATTTTCATAAAAGTTCGCAGGACGGTAGCGCCATATCCCTTTGGAAAATTGATTGCGAATACGGCCCAATATGTATGGGAAGAGTTTTTCCTAAAAAAATTGTTGTAAATTATTATTCTTATTTGAACGACGGCCAACGGTGCAACGTTAAGACTGAAGTGTTTTCCGACATTCGCGCTGGGTGGATAGTTCCTGATGAAGCCGGAAAATTCCGCCCGTTGATTCTGCCCAGAGGGACGGTGCTGACGAAGGGCGGTAAAAGGCAAGAGCGGGTTGATATGGAGGGCGTCGAGGATAAAAATTTGGAATAGCAATTTCCGGCGCGTGGAGATTTTCCTGGCGGTTTGGCGGATTTGGGAAACCTCCATGTGGGTGCCCGATTAAATCGCGCGGCAAGCATTTTAACGGCGCGCGGTTGCTACGCCGGCGATGCAGGCGGCCAGACTTAAAAAAAACGCATGTCCGTTTAAACATTTAGGCGTGGTGGATGCGCGTTTGGACAGAATAAATCCAATACCTTCTAAGGCGTGGAAAGTCTTGGTAGGCTTTTATGTGCTATTATTAAATTTTAGTTTTTGATTCGGTTAAAAAATGCGTATGAAAAATATTTTTGCGTCGGCGGAGGATATTCCCCGCATGTTGATATAACGCGAGCGCAGAAGCGACAAGTCGCGGTGTCCCATGTTAAGCTGCAGGCGTGGAAGGTCCCGGTAGTGCTTGGCGAAGAAGCTCGCGTATGTGTGGCGCAATACGTCCTGGACCCAACAGCCTTTAAAACCGGAAGTGTCGCGTATTTTGCGCCAGTATTTCTTCCAATCTGTGGGGCATACATGCGAATTTATTTTAGGTTTTCTGTCTTCCAAGATATGCTTCAAAGCCGGCGATATTTCCACTTGGCGCGTTCCTCCCGTTTTGGAGCATTTGGAGCGTATTGTTATTACGCCTTCTGCGAGGTCGATATCCTTCCACTCCAAGCGCATAACTTCGCGTGGCCGTATTCCTGCGAGCGTAAGTATTGCCGTTCCGGGAAAACAAATTCCTTTTTTTAATGTTTGGGAGGTTTTTAAAAGGCGCCTGGTTTCCGAGATGTTTAAAGGTAGAATTTCCTTTTCTACAACTTTGCGGCGTTGGACAAGCTTAACCATATTCTTTTCGCACCATTCCATTCGCATTGCAAATTCAAACAGACCATGCAGCATTGTTCTTGCCTTGTTGTATTGGCATGGCGTCCGAAAACCTTCGGATAGCCACATTTGGCATTCCAGGACGGACAAGTCCGAAAAGTTGCGGTTGGCAAACTCCGGATTTGATTTTAATAGCCTGTTTCCAAGATAGCGTATGTTTTGCAGGGATTCTTGCCGCAAGTCGCTTTTTGAGCCGAGATACAGGTAAAACCCGTCTTTAACCGACATTTCCTTTGTGCGCATGTGCCGTTTGCCCGTTTCTATTATCTTTGAACAAAACTGAATTGGGCTAAGGTGCGAACCTTGCGGGAAGGAATCGAGAGCGTTTAATATTAGCCTTACGGCATCTATAAGTGAAATTCCGCTCTTTGCGAGCAGATCCTGAGCAAAATTTGTTTCATCTGTCATGGTATTGAGAATACCAATGTCAATAACAAAATTCAAAAATACTTTGTAAGTATTTGATAAAAAAATAATCATATATCAATCGATAAGTAATAACTTTTAGATTTTTTATCTATATAAAAAACTTATTTAATAATTTATTGTTCTATAACAATAAGTTAAGGCAATTTTGGTGGTATAGTATTCTCAATACCATTCTTCAAATATGCATTTAATTTTTTAATAACATTTTCATTAGAATTAGGCATATGAAAAATAAATACGTAGGATTAAAAATAACAAATATAATTCTTCTTAACTTGTGCATAGGCGCATTGGTAATGGCGGAAGATCTGTCGAATGATGGTAATAATGCAATTAATATAGACGGGAAGGAATATAGCGGCCAAAAAGTAGTGTCTGACAATTACGGAGCTTCTTTGGCGTTGGTTCAGGCTACTGCCGATTCCATACTAAACATTACAAATTCGGATTTTCTAAACAACTATGCGAAATCTAACAATACCGCCAACGGCACTTACGGCGTTGCGGTTTCGGCAACGGCCGCAAACACGGTTTCGATAGACAATGTAAAGTTCAATTTTAATCAGGTTGAATCTGAAAACATGACTCAGGGCACGGTTTATTCGAGCGGAAGCCAAAACGTGTCCGTAAAGAATTCTGAATTTATTTCCAACAAGGCCGGAGCCGAAAGCGGAACTTCATATTCCGCCGGCGGCGCGCTTTCGCTTTGGGGCAACAAGTCGACGACGATAGAAAATACCAAGTTTGAGAATAATGTCGCAAAAGGGGCCGACTGGGGAGACGGCGGCGCGGTATATGCCCGCGGTGCGACATGGGGCGGTTATGAACCGTCGGTGCTGCATATAAAAGACAGCACGTTTGCGTCCAATACGATAGAGTCTTCCACTTCCTCAAGGGGAGGTGCGCTTTTCCTAAAGTCGGAGGCTAATACGAACGCTATCAATTCCGAAGTGACGGATACCGTGTTCACCGATAACAAATCGGTGACTACCGACGCCGAAAACGCCTACGGTGACCAGGGAGGAGGCGCCATATACAACGAAAATTCCCAATTAAAAATCACCGCGACCAAAGATATAACAAATGTCGGAAATGCGGCGGTAGTCGGAGGGAAAAACGACGATTCTAGGGGAGGATTCCTTTACATGTACAGCGGAGAGGAGGCGAACGGCGCCCCGTCCACCGAGTTTGCCGTGGCCGAAAATGCCACGCTTACCATTGGCGACGGAACCGCCGGGCAAGATTCCATCGCTTCAAACGATTCTAAATCCACGATAACGAAAACCGGCGCGGGCACGCTCACCGTAAACGGCTCGATGTCGGGCTTCACCGGGACGCTTAACGTTTCGGAAGGCACAATGAATGTGAACAACGGGCTGGGCGGAGAAGCCAACGCCAACAACAGCGCATTAAATATTGCGAACGCAAATTACGACGGCATCGTTTTGGAAAAGGCGGCGAACGGTTCTCCGACTGCGATCGTAAACGCCACAAACAACGCCGAACTTTCATTGAAAAATTCTTCGTTTAAAAATAACACCGTAAGCACGACGGGCACTGCAAATGGCACATACGGAGTGGCGGTTGGAATAAACTCCTCGAACGCGACGATAGAAGGCACCGTTTTTGAAAATAATACGAACATTTCCACCGGCTCTTTGATGAGCCAGGGTGTGGTGTATCTTACGGTTTCGGAACAGACAACAATAAAAGACTCGAACTTTACCGGCAATAAGTCGGTTTCCGACGGATACGCGTTGGGTGGCGCCGTTTCGTCTTTCGGTTCCAATTTGAGCATAGAAAAAACCGATTTTGTCGGCAATAGCGTCAAGGGCGACAGTGCCGACGGTTCGGCTGTATATGCGGCAGGCAACGACTGGGGAGGCGCAAACCCCTCGACTGTGAACATTTCAAATTCGACTTTTGAAGGGAACGTATCCGAGGGGACGTCTATCGCCCGGGGCGCGGTGTTTGCCGGAGGGGACAATCCGAATACGCTGGTTGTCAATATTACCGACAGCTCGTTTACAAACAACGTCGCAAAAGGGGACAGCTATGTTGCGGGCGGAGCGATATCCGTTCAAGACCAGAAGGTAAACATAAACGTCACCAAAGATATGACTTATGCCGGCAACCAGGCGATTGTAAACGGGGTTGCCGACGATTCCAGAGGGGGGTTCTTGTTTATAAATTCAAAGAATGTTTCCTCTGACACGTCTTTTAACATTTCCGAGAACGCCACGCTCACGATAGGCGACGGCCGTGATGGGTATGATTCTATCGCTTCGCGCGATGAAAAAGCGGTAATAAACAAAAGCGGCGCAGGCACGCTTACGGTAAACGGCTCGATGTCGGGCTTCTCCGGAACGCTTAACGTTTCGGAAGGCACAATGAATGCGAACAAGGGGTTGGGCGCAAACGATATAAATGTCGCCGGCGGCGCTACGCTGAATTCCGACGGCGGAAAGTGGACAAATATTCAGAAAACGGCGTCTTGGTCCAATTTGGAATATTATCCCGATCCCATCGCCGAAGTCGCGGCGGGCGGAACGTTAAATTTGGACAATGCCACATTCGAGAATAACGCTTTAACCCATAACGGCTCCCTCGCCTCGGGAGTAGGCACCAAAGGCGCGATTTGGGTTAACGGCGGCCGGCTTACAATGACCGATTCGGTCGTGGACGGTACCGTTTCCGTCACCAATCCGGGAGACAAGGCGTCTTGGAATAGCACGCCGAATTCGCAGGGCGGGGCCATTCTCTTTAACGGCGCAACCAGTTCGGGGACATTCTCCAACGTGCAATTTTCAAATAATTCCGCAACTTCCGTTAACGTTCAGGGCGGTGTTATCGCGGCGTTCGGCGGAAAATATGAGTTTAAGGACGGAACGTCGTTTACAGGCAACAAGGCGGCTACGCTCGAGGGGTCAACTTCGTCGATTAGCGGAGGTGTCATGTATATGACGGATAATTGGAGCGATGGAACGTTGAATATCGATATTTCCAATGCGACTTTTAGCGACAATACGGCTGAAGGGTATATAGCCAACGCCGGCGCGATTATATACGAATCGTACAAAGAAGGCTCAAATCTTACCGTAAGCGACACCGTGTTTAGCGGCAATAAGGCCATCGGGGAAACGAGGGCCGAGGGCGGCGCAATGCGCTTGTTCACCACTTCGACTTCCGAAAAGGTCGTGCTTAACGATGTATCTTTTGTGAATAATGCGGTGGAGGTTGAATCGCCGACGGATATGTCGAGAAACGGCGGTGGGGCAATTTATGCAAACGCCACGGATGTTGAGTTTAACGTGACAAAAGACGCGGTGATATCCGGAAACTATGTTTCCGTAAACGGGCAGAAAAACGACGAACTCGGAGGATTTATGCGTCTTTCAAATTACAACGGATCTGCTTCGAGCGCGTCGTTCAACGTTTCGGAAAGCGCTACGCTGACAATAGGTGACGGTACCGCCGGAAGCGATTCGATAGCTTCTACGGATACGACGGCGGTTGTTAACAAAAGCGGCGCAGGTACGCTTACGGTAAACGGCTCGATGTCGGGCTTCTCCGGAACGCTTAACGTTTCGGAAGGCACAATAAACGTAAACAACGGGTTGGGGGCGACAAAAACCGTCGTTGACAACTCGGCTGCCAACATATCTGGCGCGGATTTGTCGGGTCAAAACTATGTAAGCCAGGGAGAATACGGATCCAGGCTGGCTCTGGTTGAAGCCCGAAACAACGCCCAACTTACGATTTCCGATTCCAAATATTCCAATAATTCCGCGGAATACACTTTAAGCGACGTCAATGGCGTTTACGGTTCCGTAATATCCTCTACAGATTCTAATACGCAGATTAAAAATACGGTTTTTGAAGGCAACACAAACTCCACAACCGCCCAAGTTCAAGGCATAGTATATCTAAGCGGCGGCAGCATGGAAATTGAATCTTCAAGCTTTGTCGGCAATAAAGGAAACGGGGGCGTAAACACAACGGGGGCAGCCGTCACGACTTATGGTGGCAACCTCACAATTTCGGGCACTACATTCGACGGCAACATCGCAAATAGCGACGCCATGGCGCGCGGAGGGGCTCTCTACGGAGACAATTATGCGCAAACCGAAAACGGGACAATCATAACTGTGTCGGATTCCGTATTCTCGAACAACAAGGCCGTGTCGCAGAGCGACGCATGGGGCGGCGCAGTGCAAATAAGTTTCGCAAAAGCCAACAACGGTTCTATGACCTTTAAGGATACCGTATTCACTGATAACACCGTAGAAGCCACATCCGCTTCCGGAAACGCGTTTGGCGGGGCAGTAGGCTCGCGCCGCGCCGACGTGACATTTGAGGTTTCAGAGGGAAAGAATATCGTGAACACGGGGAACTTGGCCATTGTGGACGGCGTGGCGAGCGACGCCAATGGAGGCTTCCTGTACATGTACAACGACACTTCATTCCAGGACGAAGGAAGCCGTTCAACCGCCTACTTTAATATAGCCTCCAATGCAAGCATGACAATAGGCGACGGAACGAGCGGGCGTGACTCCATTGCTTCGAGCGACAACACCGCAAGCATTGCAAAGAATGGCCTCGGTATTCTTACCGTGAACTCGTCGATGGAGCATTATACGGGTTCATTGGCGGTAAACCAGGGCGAGATGAGCGTGACGAACAAGCTCGGAGCAAGTTCAATTAGCATCTCCAGCGATGCCACGTTGCATTTGACTGTCGGTGAAGAGCCTGTCCTTACAAACGAAAACCTTAGCTTCTCGAACAGCGGAACCCTTGCCCTTATAGCGAAAAATTCTTCGTCGGGTAAGATTGCCGCGGCTTCGGGATTGGATTTCGGGAATGTGAAGGCGTACGGCGGTACTTTTGACGCCTCAAGCGGCATGTTCACAAACGGATACGTCACCGAAACAAATTATGGCGACATGGGCATGGCGACGACGTCCGGCGCAGGGACAATGAAATTCAGCGATGACACATCTTCAATCACGGTAGTGACCCAAGGCGATACCGCTTTTGGCGAGAACGTGAGGAACGATTCTGTGGCGGCCGACGTATTCGGCGCAAATCTGCTTGCGGCGTGGAATGTCAACTATGAAAGCGAGGAAACCGTCGTGCTGAGCTTCTCCTTGGACGCGGATATGTCCGGAGTGAACCTATATTATATGGGGGAAACCGGCGTATGGTCGAAGCTTGACTCGTGGCTTGAGGACGGGTCGCTGAATACAATTACTGGGGAAGTCGGCAATTTCGCGTTGGCGATTCCTGAGCCGTCCGTTTATGCGGCTCTGCTCGGCGCAATTTCGCTTGCATTTGCCGCATGCAGAAGGCGCAAGTAAATCCGGTATCTACCGGTTCGCAAGCGGATAGGCGGACTGGCAAATAGAAAATTTTTCGGGAAAAATAGCTTCATGATTTTTATTTATAAAGAATAGTATATGATGAGAATTATCATAAAAATATTTTTAACAGCTTTCATGGCGGCTTTTTTCCCGGGAATTTTGGCGGCTCAAGAATGGCAGTATGCAACAGCGGACGGTGAGGGGTATTCCTACGACGCAAACGGCGTCTATACGGATAGCAGGGGCTTCTCCGCATTTAGCAGCTTGAATTTGGACGGTGCAAACTATTCCGGAATGGAAAGCGTATCGGTAAATACCGTCCATGCCGACAGGTTCCCGATAATGAAATCCGAGTTGGGTTTGACGGCTTATGCTCCAAGCGTTCTTTCAATTGAAAAAAGCTCGATTATCGATTCCGATTTTCGCAATCTGAAGATATCGGGAACCTCCAACTATGATTTATACGGTTTTTATATTTCGGAAGATTCAAGCCTTGAAAATGTCGATTTTTCGGGAAGCAGTTTCAGCGCCACGTCAAGCGCGGTAAGAAGTTCCGCAGTTGTATCAAACGGCTTTTTGAAAAATGTAAACTTTTCGGGCAGTACGTTTGTTTCCTTCGGAGCCATCGACGGCAATGTCACGCTGTCTGGCAATGTAGAAAATATCGATTTTTCAAATTCTACCTTTAAGGGATGTATCGATTCGATGGCCGGATACGAGTTCGACGGAGCGACGATGGCTTCGGCACTTTGCTTAAAGGGAAATACTGTAAAAAATATAAACATAAGCGGTTCCACAGTAAATTCATGGAGCGGCATAGACATAAACGCGAAAACGTCGGTAGATACGCTGATTGCCCACGACGTTAAGTTTATAAACGTTAACGCCGAGATGTTTGCCAAAGCCATGGGACAGAGGGCAAATTCGGATACCCAAACATTAAAATCCATAGATCTCAGAGGTTCTACCGTGGCGTATTTCGGCACCTCCGATGTAAAAACGATTACAATCGACGACGTTTCGTTTAGAAACGTTGAAAATTCCATGGTGGGAGACGGGGTCATTTACTCTTTTAACAACGGAGACAGCAATTCAAATCGCGGACTTGTCTTGTCTGAGGGCGAAATTTTTACAGTATTGGCGCATGAAATCTCTGCCAAATTGACAGTGGATTCCATTTTGACCGGCGGGACAATTGATATAAAAGACGGCGGTATATTTGAAATAGCCGACAACGTCACTCTGACGCTCAGTGACAGAGTAAACTTCGTATTTGACGCAGGCGCGGCCGAAGGCGTGAACGATATTTTGGTTCTCGGAGAGGGAACAACTGTCGTTATGTCAGGATATGATAGCGACAAAGACGCGCGTGCTGCGTTTGTCGGGCTGTTTCACGATTCTAACGGCAATGGCGTCGATTGGAATCCAGAGACTGTGTCCGATTTTGTCGTTGCGGGGGCGTCTGTTCCGGAACCATCGTTCTGTGCTTTGACTTTATGTGTGCTTGCTGTAGTCTTTGCAGTTCGCCGCCGGAAAAGATAATTTTATAATATCGGAAATATCTTTTGCTAAGCCAGGCGCATAATGGAAGAGATAGAAAACATTTCCGATGGATTGGAATTTTTTGAAATAATATTTTCCATAGATTTTCTCATATCGGTATCTTTCGTCGTATTTTCAATATATTTGCTGTATATCTTCTTTAAATTAAACTTTAGTTCGGACGAATACGAAGAATTTAGATATAAGGAGTTTGGCGGAGCCGATGGGGAAAATGTGGGTGAATATATAAAATTTAGAAAATTCTGGGGGAACGTTTTTATATGTGCGGTTTTCCTTATAAGCGCCGCAGTTTATAGCGTGATTTTTGCATTGAGACTGAATCCGGAACTTATTCGTTGGCATTTTGCATATTAAGGACGGAACTGTTAACTCTGCGGAGGCGGCGATCCGTTCGCGAAAGCGTGAATATGTTTTTTTCGCTAAAATTTTACATCGAAGCAGAGGCTTAGTTTTTTAACGCTTTGTTCAGTCCTGTTTTGCGGCTTGAATATATGTTCGTTCTGGATTTTCTACCGCACCGCGGTGCGGGAACATCCATATCGCATATTCGCGCTTCGCGCCGCATGAAATAAACAGCCGAATGGCTAAAAAAGCAAGAGGGAATTTTAAGATAGGGGCAGGTGATCGTTTCGGGAAAACAGCGAAAAAATTTTACGTTTTCCGCCATGGTTACGGAATTGATAAAAAAGATGGAGGCTAAAAAGGCAAAAGGATCGCGATATTTAATGCGCAGTTTAGAAAATTTAATAAACGAAGAATCTTGAGGATTGAACAGACTAAGGTTTTTTGCTGCGAAAGTTAAGCCCCGCAAAACGGCGTGACAGCGGAGGGCTTCTATGGAAAAATAAAATTAAAACGGGGCGTGCGTGCGAACGGGAATGTTTAACGGCAGTATGTGGGAAGCATATGCAGCGCGTTGACAAACTATGAAAACCTCAAACTGCAAGCAGCTTATTCCGCACCTTTGATGCCGCCCCATATTTTAAAAGCACAGCGGCAGTTTAGGGTGTGCCGAAAACCATACGCTAATTTCTGCGAATCGCCAAAGCGCGCCTAAAACGCATTATAAAGCGAATTGCGCCGTTAAAAATTTAAAAATGCAACCGCATAACGGTATTTGGGAAAGCCTAAAGACGGCAGACCCTCTATTAGGCATCTTGCTTGGGCTGAGTAATTGTCAGAAGGGAAGCGAGAATCCGCCGGTTATCGACGACATTTTTTCTTCACTGGTCTGTTTTGCCTTCGCCGCGGCGTCCTGTACGGCCGCCACAATCGATGTTTCGACGTCCGAAACGTTTTCCTTTAGAAATTCCGGGTCGATTTTTATGGATTTGAGCGCGCCTTGGCCGTTAACTACGGCCTTTACGGCTCCGCCTGCGGCTGAACCTTCGATTTCCAAAGTTTCGAGCTCGCTTTGCGCGGCTTCCATCGCCTTTTGCATTTTTTGTGCTTGTTTGAGCAGTTTACCGACTCCTGGCATATCGTTTTCCTCTTTATTGTATGTGGTGTTTATGTTAAACGTGCTTTATTGTGACGAGAGTAAGATCGTCCTGATAGGTTGAGTTTTTTGTAAAATTTTCGAGTCCCCGGATAAGTTCGTCGTTGAGGTCGGAGGCGTTTCTTGAAGATAGGGCCGCTATGGCGGAGGCGAGCCTTGAGGCAGAATATTCATCACCGTCAGGATTCGTCGCCTCGGTAATGCCGTCGGTGTACAGGATTAAGATGTCTCCTTTGTTAAAATCAAAAGACGTATCTACTATCGTTTCGTCGAATATGTCTGGGGAGACCATTCCGAGTGCCATTCCCCCGCTTTTAATCTTTTCGGCCGGAAGCGTTTTCTTGTTTTGGCGATACAGTAGCGCGGGTTCATGTCCGGCCCGGGCCAGTGTTATTTTTGAAGCGTCCGCGTCGATTACTGCGTATATTAAGGTTATAAACATGTCGGTCCTCATAGATACGACCATTTCGGCGTTGAGTCTTTTCAGCGTTTCCGAGGGAGATGCGTTTTCCTGCGCTATATAGCGCAGTTTTGTTTGGCATATCGCCATGATTATCGCCGCCGAAACACCCTTGCCTGATACGTCGCCGACGACTATACCGAATTTGCCGTCGTTCAATTTAAAAAAATCGTAAAAGTCGCCTCCAATGAGCTGTTGCGGAAAATATTTTACCGCGAATTCGAGATTTTCTGTGTTGGTAAGTTTCGATGGCAACAGATACTGCTGAACGCTGCTTGCCAGGCGCAGGTCGAATTCCATCTTGTTTTTCAATATGAGGTCTGACACCGATTCAATATTGTGCAACGCCAGGCCGGCTTGTTCCCCCAGCGACGATGCCAGCGAAAAATCAGTTTCAGTAAACGATTTTCCGGATATCGGGTTGACAGCGACAAGTACGCCGTAAAGGCGCCCTGAAAAAACGACCGGAACCGCCATAAGGCTTCTTACTTTCAGTGAGTCGTCGTCGTGTTTTATTATGCGAGGGTCTTTTTCGGCATTTTTTATGAGAACGCCTTTTGCGTCGGTGGCCACTGCCCCCACGACGCCCTCGTTGCATTCGAGAACTTCTTCAGAAACGGCGTTTTCAAGGAATTTTGAACGCGGTTCTTCGTGATTTTGTCGTCGCACTTTTCTCGATTGCGGCGGAAACAGACCTTCAATGGCCCTTGCGCGGAGTCTGCCATCGGAGTCTTTTTCGTAAACGCAAGCGCTCATGGCCCCGCATGATAGGGCGGTTGCGCGAACTATGCGCTTGTAAAGTTTGCGCCTGTCGGAGGCGCCTATGTCCTCGGCTGTTTTGTGCAGAAATTCTATGATTATGTATTTTTCCTCGCGGGTTCTGTCTATTTCTTCCCGCGCAGCCAGATATTCGCGCCTGCCGCGGATACAGAGCAAAAATGCCGTCGCAAGGAGGGCGGTGCATATAACTGTCAATATCGTATAAATCATACTGAGTTTATGCGTCCTTCTCTTTTTTTAAAAAGCTTATTACGTCTTCAAATTTTACGAGGTTGGACGAGTCGGCCTCTACGAGGTTTTCGTGCGCGTCCAAGATGGCCGATACCGGCGCGGACGACGTCGGCAGGGAATCCTCCGGGGTTCCCTCTTTTGCCTCGTTCGAGATTTTTATCAGTTTTGTGATGCCCAAATTTTCGACAAGTTCGAGGTTCCTCTCCCCCGGGTTTAAAATGACGAGTTCCCCCCCGACTTTTTTCAGCTTGAGCGCCACGCCCGCAATCATGCCGAGGAACGTGCTGTCCATGCCCGTGCAGTCCTTCAGCTGCACGAGCATTTTTGTGCATCCCTTTTCCACGGCGGCGGAGAAGAATTCTCCGGCGCTTCTGCAATTAAGGTATCCTGCCTTTCCGACGACTGCGAGTATTGCGGTGTCGCCGCATATTTTTACGAGATATTTTGTTTCTTCCCGCATGATTTTCAGCGTGTGGTGCGGATTATTTGTTTAAAATCTTTTTTAGCACATACGGCAATATTCCCGACTCCCGGTAATATTCGACCTCGGCGGGAGTGTCTATGCGGAGCAGAAGGGAGGCCTTTTTTTCGGTTCCGTCCCTCCTTTTAATCGTCATTACCGCTTTGCCGTTCGGTGCGATATCGCCCTCTATGGAAAATGTTTCGGTTCCGTCTATTCCGAGCGATTCGGCGTCTTCGCCTTCAGAGAATTCGTATGGGAGAACGCCCATGCCTACGAGGTTGCTGCGGTGTATCCTTTCAAATGACTTCGCAACCACTGCGCGCACTCCGAGCAATTTTGTTCCCTTGGCGGCCCAGTCGCGCGAGCTTCCCATGCCGTAGTCGGATCCGCCGAATACTATCAGCCCCTCTCCTCGTTTTTTGTATTCTTCGGCTGCGTCGAAAATAAATACATTTTCTCCGGAGCCGTCTATTTTTGTGTATCCCCCTTCGGCCCCCGCTGCCATTTTATTTTTTATCCTTACGTTTGCGAACGTTCCGCGGGTCATAACCCTGTCGTTGCCGCGCCTCGAACCGTAGGAGTTGAAGTCTTTCTGCCCGACACCGCGGCTTATGAGGTATTTCCCTGCCGGGCCGTTCGGGAGTATCGAACCCGCTGGCGATATGTGGTCCGTTGTCACGGAGTCTCCCAATATCGCGAGGGGCCGCAGATTTTCGAGCGGAGCGGTTTTGGGGGTGTCCATTGAGAATCCATCAAAAAACGGAGGGTTCTGTATGTAGGTGCTTTCGGGATTCCATTTATACAGGCTGCCTGACGAACTCTCTATGCTTCTCCACTGTTCGGGCCCACCCATGTCGGCGTAGCGGTTTCTAAACATTTCGCTTTTGACGTTGGAGGCCACCGTTTCGGATACCTCTGCGGAGGTGGGCCATATATCCTTTAGATATACGTCGGTTCCGTCGGGGGCTTTTGCGACAGGCTCTTTGAGCAGATCGATGTCTATCCTTCCCGCGAGAGCGTAAACGACAACGAGCGGCGGGCTCATTAGGTAGTTGGCCTTCAGCAGCGGGTGGACGCGCGCTTCAAAATTCCTGTTCCCGGACAGCACGCTTGCGCACAGGAGGTCTTTTGATTTTACGGCTTCGGCTATTTCGGCATCCAAAGGGCCAGAATTTCCTATGCACGTCGCGCAGCCGTATCCGGCAAGGTTGAACCCGATTTTATCGAGGTATTTTTGCAGCCCTGCGGATTCGAGATAGTCGCTTACCACGCGCGATCCGGGCGCTATGGTTGTCTTTACATATTCGGGGGGCCTGATGCCTAGCAGAGCGGCCTTTTTTGCCACAAGACCCGCCGCGACCATCACGGACGGATTGGACGTGTTTGTGCAGCTTGTTATCGCCGCAATCAGTATGCTTCCGTCTGAAACGGCGCCCTTTTTTGTTTCGGCGGACGACTTCACGCTTTTGCCGCTGCCAGAGAGCAGTTCTTCGAATGACGCCTTTACGTCCGGAAGCTCTATTCTGTCCTGCGGGCGCTTCGGGCCGGCTATCGACGGGCGCACCGACGAAAGGTCGAGCTCGAGCACTTTCGTATAGTCGCACTGCCCGGCCGCGGGAATGCCGAATATGCCTTGTTCAGTGAAATAGTCGCGAGCAAGCGCTATGAGCCTTTCGCTTCTTCCGCTTAGGCGCAGGTAGTCGAGAGTGGTTTCGTCAACCGGGAAATAGCCCATCGTAGCCCCGTATTCAGGAGCCATGTTTGCGACTGTCGTTCTGTCTGCAAGGGATAAATCCCGCGCTCCTTCCCCGAAAAATTCCACGAATTTCCCCACCACTTTTTCGCGGCGCAGCATTTGCGTGACAAACAGGGCCAAATCGGTTGACGTCGCGCCTTCCGAGAGCCTGCCAGTCATATGTACCCCTACGACTTCCGGAACTTTGAAACATACGGGCTGCCCGAGCATGCCGGCTTCGGCCTCAATTCCTCCGACGCCCCAGCCGACAACGCCCATTCCGTTTATCATCGTCGTGTGCGAATCTGTGCCCACGAGAGTGTCGGGATAGAAAACCTTGCCGCCGCCGCATTCTGCCTCGAACACGAGGCGCGCAAGATATTCCATGTTTACCTGGTGTATGATTCCGGTGGACGGAGGAACCACTGAAAACGTCTTAAACGCCTGCTGCCCCCATTTTAGAAATTCGTATCTTTCGCGGTTGCGCCCGAACTCCGTTTCGAGATTTTTTTCGAAAGCCGAAGGGGTTCCAGCGTAGTCCATTTGCACAGAGTGGTCCACAACAAGGTCCACAGGCACGAGAGGTTCAACCGCGGACGGATCTTTGCCCTGCGCGGCGGCGGCGTCGCGCATTGCCGCTAAATCAACGAGAAGCGGCACGCCGGTAAAGTCCTGCAAAATGATGCGCGAAACCACAAACGGCACTTCGTAGTTTCCGGGAGCGGCCGCATTCCAAGATGCGAGCCTTTTTACGTCGCCTTCCGTTGCGCGCACGCCGTCGCAGTTTCTGAGCACGCTTTCAAGCACTATCCTTATGCTCACGGGAAGGCGGGACACGTTGAAGCCCGATTTTTCAAGAGCCTTCAGGCTGTATATCAGGCCGCTGGCCCCGCCGTCTTTAGATTCGAATTTTTTTAGTGTGCCAAGTGGGTTGTTCATAATCATAAATTGCCGTCATTTAGAATTCTTGTCGGAACTTTCCAGCTCGACGGTGCATTCGCCGACCAACCTGTCCTCGACGTTGTCGACGACGATTCTTATTCGCTGTTTCTTAAGATATAGACGTTCTCCTTTTTCGGGGAATCTGCCAAGCAAAAAAGTGACCAATCCGCCGAAAGTAGACACTTCGTCGGTGTCGAAATCCACGTCGAGAAAATCCTCCACGCGCCTTAGCGTGGCGCGGCCGCTCACCTTGTACTTTTTCCTTCCCAGTACCTTTATGTCGCGCTTCCTGGCGACGTCGAATTCGTCGCGTATCTGCCCGACAAGCTCCCCGAGCGCCGCGTCGAGGGTAAGCACGCCTATCACGCCGCCGAATTCGTCCTCGACAAGCGCCATGTGGAGCCTGTATTTTAAGAGTTTTGCCAGCGCGCTTTCAAGCTTGTCGCTCTCCCTTACCCGGAAGGTTTCGCGCCGCAGCTTCATCAGGTCTATCGAATCTGGATTTTCAACACCGCCGTTTAGGAATATGTCCTTGATATGCACTATGCCGAAGCAGTTGTCCAATCCCTCCCTGCAGAGCGGGTATCTCGTGTGGTTCGAGTCGAGGGCGCGCTTTATATTTTCCGAGTTCGGGCATTCGGTGTCGAAATACACCACGCCGCTCCTTGGCAGCATGACGTCGCTTACGTCGAGCTCCTGCAGCTTGAATGCGTTTTTGACGATTTTTCCGGTGTACGGCGTTATGGAATCGGCGTCGTTTTCGTCGGCTCTAAGCATCATTTCGACGTCTATGTAGTCGAAGCCCGATTCAAGTTTGCGCATGTTTTTAGGCAGGAATTTCTGCCCGATGCAGCGCGCGGCAAATTCGAGCGGGGCGAATACCACAAACGCCGCGTACATCAATGTTCCGAGCTTTGAAACGGTTTGGACGGGGTAGTTCCTGCCGATGCGCGCGGCGGGAATGTCGAAGAGGGCGTACTGGACAAGCAGGACCGCGGCAGCCGCGGCTAGCGCCGTCGCTATTTCCGCAAACGCGCCTGGTTCTACGCCAAAAAACGAGTCGAGGGCGTCGATTGCAAAATACGTCATGATAGCCCCTACAGCAAAGAAAAAGCGCCTGCCGAGGGATATGACGGCCGCCATTTTTTCCGAGTTGTAAACGCAGAATTTTGCCGCCCCGCCAAGCTTAGGCTTTTCGCCGCCGCCGTTTTTTAGGTTGAGGAACCTGAGCGTCGCTATCGCAAACGACGCCGCGGCCAGCATTGAACCGGCCGTTGCCGCGGCGAGCGCGCAAAGTGCGCATGCGGTTGTTTGCCAGAGCGGAGACATTACGGCTTTCTATTTTGCTATCTTTGAAAGCTCACCTATGCAGCGGTCGTTTTGCTCGGGTTTTCCGATGGTTATTCTAAGCCAATCGGGCAGTCCGTATCCGACGTTCGGACGCACGATAACGCCGTTTTTCTGCATTTGAACAAACGCGTTCGGGGCGTCGTGAACTTTCACCATCACGAAATTCGCTCCGTCGGAGAAATATTCCAAGCCGAGCTTTTCGAATGCCTCGACGAATTGTTTTCTGCCTTCGGAGTTGATTCTTTTGCTTTCGGCAACAAATTCATCGTCGTCGAGAGCGGCGATTGCGCCGGCTTGCGCGAGCGAGTTTACATTGAATGGTTCGCGCGCCCTGTTTATGTATCCGGCGAACTCTTCCGATGAGTATGAGTATCCTATTCGGAGCCCTGCCAGCCCGTATATTTTTGAGAATGTCCTCAGGCATATTACGTTGCGCCCCTCCGCGATGAGCGGTCGCAGGTCCACCTGTTCGTCCTGGTATTCGGTGTAGGCTTCGTCGTAGCAGAAAACGACGCTTTCGGGAAGAGACCTTACAAAGTTTTCCACTTCCGACTGCTTTAAAACGCAGCCCGTGGGGTTGTTCGGGTTTGTCATGAATACGATTTTCGTCTTTTCGGTGACAGCGTCGCGCATGGCGTCGAGGTCGTACTTCATTCCGGGCATGGGGACGCTTACGCATTTCCCACCCATGAAAATCGTCGCCAGCTTATATACGATGAACGACTGCGCGCCGAACACGGTTTCGTCGCCTTCTCCCACAAAGCATTGTGCGACAAATTCGAGAATTTCGTTGGACCCGTTCCCGAAGGCGAATTGCGCCGGCGAAAGATTCCATTTTTTTGCCAGCTTGCAGCGCAATTCGTAGCAGCCCCCGTCCGGATAGAAATTCAGGTCTTTGAGGCGTTTGGATACGGCCTCGAGTGCCTTTGGCGAGGGGCCGAGAGGATTTTCGTTGGAGGCCATTTTCAGAATGCCGTCCGGATCGAGGCCAAATTCGCGAGCCACATATTCTATCGGCTTTCCCGTTTCATATACGGGCAGATTTTTTATTTGTTTCTTTACTAAATTTTCAAGCTTCATACTATGGATATTAAATAAACGAACTGCGATTATTGCCAAAAACTCAATATTTGCAAGCGAAGATAAACTTTTCAAACAATATAGATATATGAACATTTTTTGCACCGGCGCCACGGGGCTTGTGGGGTACAACTTTGTAAGGGCGGCGGCTGAAGCCGGCTTCAGCGTTGCCGCCGTGTCTAATTCGCATTGCCTGCCGGACATAAAAAACGTGTTGCAAATAAAGATGGATCTTTCCGACGAGGGCGCCCTTCAAAGGAAAATCCTCGATATTTTCCCCGATGTAATAGTAAACTGCGCCGCAATGTCGAGCCCGACCGACGTGGACAATAACCCCGGCACGGCCGAGAAGATGAACGTTCTTCTTCCCGAGAGGCTTGCGCTGTTGGCGCACCATGTGGGGGCGCGCCTTATACATCTTTCGACCGACATGGTTTTCGACGGCTCTTGCCCTCCGTATAAAAACACCGACATTCCCATGCCCTATACCCTGTACGGCACGATGAAGCTCATGGCGGAAAAAAAAGTTTTGAAGATATGCGCGCCTTCGAGCGTCGTGCTGCGCCTCAGCCATGTGAGCGGCAACAGCCTTACGACAAGGCGCTCCCTGCACGAAAAGCTTTTGCGGTCGTGGGCTGCGGGAGAGGTGGTCGAGGCGAGGGAGGACGAAATCAAGTGCCCGCTTTCGGCTTCGAGGCTCGCGGACCTTTTGTGCGAGCTGTGCGAACGCCCCAACATTAGCGGGATATACCATTACGCGGGCTTGGAACCGATGAGCAGATTTGCTATGGCCGCGGGCATAGCGCGCCATTTCGGGCTCAATCCGGACAAGTTTGTAAAACCGGTAAAAGGCGACCGTAAGATAGATTTGACTATGGATATGTCGTGCCTGGCCGCGCGCGTCAAAACTCGTTCGTGCATGTTCGGCGAACTTCTTGGCGAAATGGCTGTTCCGCCGGACGTAGAACCGTGGCTGAAATCCGCGGGGGGAAAGCCCCCGGTTAAGAGGTTTAAATTGCGTTAGCATGAAAATGTTTTTTTCGGCGTTTCTTGCTTTTGGGGCGGCGGTTGCGGCTGCTGCTGGAAATCCGTCGGGATTGACTGAGGCCCGTTTGTCGTTTTTATCGAATTCTTTTGGGCGCAAGCTTGCCGAAGCGGGGGCGTCGCGCGGCGCTTTGTGCGTGGTATCCGGCGGCAAAACGGTTTTCGGAAGGGATTTTGCGCTTTCGGTACAGGGGCAGGGGCGCGCCGTTAAAAATTTTCCGCTTGGAAACACGTCCCAAGCGCTTTTGTCCCTCATGCTTTTGTCGATGCAGTCCGACAATCTGCTCGCTCCGGATTGGAAGGTCGCCAGGCACTGCTCTTATTTCAGGTTTGGTTCTGGGGGGGCCACTTTCGCTGATTTGCTCTCAATGCGTGCGGGTTTCGACCCACATTGCGATTCTCTCGTCCCGGGCGACGCCTCCTCGTTGGAGCTGTTTGAAATAGCAGGCCAGTTAACACCTTCGGCGCCTCAGCCTGGCAATTTTCCGCGCTCGCGCCTTAGCGCGTCTATTGCGGGATACGCGATGGGCTACGTCTTCGATAAAAAACGCAAAAACATGAAGAAGTCGTTTGCAGCATGCGCAAAAAAATATCTGTTTGACCCTCTCGGCTTTTCCGAACCGCGCTTTTCATCGTTCGACAAGGCGATGTTTCCCGCGACGGCGTTTGCCTTGTCGATAGCTGACTGTTCCAAATGGCTTGAATGTGAAACGTCGCGCAATCCGCCGGTATCTTCGGCTTCGGAAATTGCCGCGCGCCGGGTCCCGGTCGGTTCCGGAAAATTTGCGGGCGGTTGGATGTCCTCTCGCGAGAAGGGAATAGGTTTTTTTGTGACGGCCGATTACTGGGAGGGCTGCGCGAACGTTGTGGCGGTGTCGCCTTCAGAAAACGTTGCCGCCGCGTTTTTCGTTTGCTCTCGCGACCCTAAAAAGGCTTCAAAACTTTGCGCCGACGCCTTGTCCGGATTTTTTGACATGCTTGCCAACCCAAAATAACGTAAAATAAAATGAAAACGCTGTTGTCTATATTATCGCTTTTATCGCTTGTTTGCGCGTCCGCCCTGCATGCGACCGGAGATGCGCCCGTCAAATTCGCCTTTCTTGCGCCTGACGGATTGACCCCGATAAACTCCGCCGTCTATAACGGCATTCGGGACGCGTTCAAGGAGTTCCAAGCGCGCTACGGCCGCAAATTTGAAATAGAGTATGTCAGCGCAGGTAGGTCGCAGCAGACGCAGACAAGGCAGTTGGGGGGCGCGTATATAGGCAATTTTCAGGGGGCTGTCGTTTTCCCCGTGTCTGATTCCGCCGAACTCGGGTCTAAAATTTCGGAACTTTCAGGGAAGGGCTTTCCTACCGCCCTTGTCGGCGTCGATATTCCCAAATCAGGCCGCCTTTGCTTCGTGGGAGACGATTCTCAGGAATTTGAAAAAGCTGTTTCGGGATTGATTGCGAAACTGTCGAAAGGAAAAATTTTCGAAATGTTTTGCTATCTGAAAAACGACGCCGGCATGGTCGACATCGACGTTGGGGACGCATCTAAAATCAAGCCGCTGCTCGGTTTCGGATTGTCTTATCAGCAATTTGCAAACATTGTAAAGCCGCATAGGGTAAAAATTGTGGCCGTCGATTACTATTCTGTTTACGCGAGCATGTTTTCAGTGGAGATAATGAGGCGGGACGACTACGGCGAACTGTTTTTTAGCCCTTACCTTTTTGCCGACATGCAGCCCGTAAAGCGCGATCCCGACAGGATTTTTTCAATATGCTTGGGGGCGGTTCCACAGCTGGAAAGGTATTTGTCGGACGGTTCCTTGTCGGCTTGCGTTTACGGCGACTATTACGGGTGGGGGTATTTTGCGGCGCGCGCGCTTGCTGAAAAATCTTTGGACGGTGCAAAACCCGCCGTTTTGGTGCGCCTGTTAAAACCTATCGTTGCTACGCCTGAAACTGTCCATTCGTTTTCTGCCGACTGGAGGAAATGGATGAAATAGCGCGCGCTTCCGTGAAAGGCTGAGGGCTTCGTGTTGTGCGGCGGATTCCTTCCCCCGCAGCGGAATTTACCCGCCTTAAAACGGCGTTTTTATTGTTTCCGACTGTGGATAAATTAAAACTTGCAAAAATATCTGACACGTTTACTCTGGCATAATTATAATTTGTTTGTCTATGAAAAAAATTGCATTCCTTACTTTGCTTTGCGCTCCGTTTGCCACGCTGTTCGGACAGCCTTCGGTGGATAGTTCAATGACGTCGATTACCTCGACGCTCGCCGGCGGAGCTTCTGCCGTTCAGGAAATAGCCCCCGAGCTTTCGCTTTCGCTGTTGAGCGTTTCTGCGGCGGTCGGATACGAGTCTCAGTATGTCTTCAGGGCGGAAAAGTTTGCCGGGCATTCTATTCAGCCGAAAGTGGAATTTGCGTATCCGGTGTACGGATTCGACATTTACGTCGGGGCTTGGGCGAACACTCCCGTCCAGGGGACAAAAGGCGGCCTTACTGAAATTGATTTATATGGCGGGGTAAACTACTATTACAAGTCGCTGCGCCTCGATGTAGGGTACATACTTTATTATTATCCGGATTCCGATCAGACACAAAACAAACTTTCGCGCGATATGGAAGTCTATGTCGGCGGGGCGTTCGACACTTCCGCATATCTTTGGGGCGTAAATCTCAATCCTTCGGCGTATTATTTCTACAACTGGATATTGAAGCAGCAGGTTGTTGAGATTTCAATCGGATACAGCATACCGGTTGGAGAATATCTTCTCGACGACGGCAGGTTTACGCTTCCGGTCAATATTTACGGCGGCTATCTGACTTCCGGCAGGAAGAACGGAGACAACGGAGAGAGGGACCAGGGGGTAAATTATTTCTACTGGGGCGTCAGCGGCGATATCGCATTCTCGATTACCGATTATTGCACTATCAGCGCCGGCATACGCTATTCGATGCGCGAAGGCGGCAACGAGGGCGAAGCCGTAGACCACTATCCCCTTCAGGGCAGGGAAAACAATCTCTGGTTCGGAGGGAAAGTCGATTTCGGCTTCTGATTTGAATCCCGTTTTTAGTTTAGAGTTGCGCCCGTAGAAATACGGGCGTTTTTTTTGCGCGCGCTTTTCACAGGTCGGAGCGGGGCGTCCGCATCATGCGGGCGCGCTCCAGCTTTTGCGTCCGCAATTGCCTATCGGATTTTTTCAAATTAGAATTCGGGCGCACAGGCATGGAGAATGGTAATATGGAACCTATTTCAGCATATAAAAAAAGCGCCGCAAATTTCAGTGTCGAAATGCGGCGCTTTTTTAAAGCGTTTTGACCCGCCGAGCCGGCGTGCCGGTTATTTGTAAATTATCCCGCGCTAAGAGCCGATATTTGCCACGGCGTCTTCGGCGTTTTTCCTTATGGAGACCCAATCGCGCGCTTCGATAAGTTTTGATGGGGCAATCCAAGATCCGCCGATGGCCGCCACAAGCGGAGACGACAGATACTCTCCCATATTTGCAAGCTTCAGCCCGCCGAGCGGGATAAAGCTTATGCCGAGATGTTTGTACGGAGCGGACATGCTTTCGAGATGCTTCATGCCGCCCGAAGTCCCGGCAGGAAAGTATTTCATAAGTCTGCAACCGTGTTCGAGAGCCTGTTCAATCTCGCTCGGGGTCATTATACCGGGGGCGAACGGCAGGCCGGCGTTTTGTGCGGCATCGATTACGCGCGGATTGCAACCCGGGCTTACCGCGAAATCGGCTCCGCGTTTTTTGGCTTCGACGGCTTGTTCGGGTGTCAGAACGGTTCCTATCCCGAGCAATATTCCGTCAGCGTTTTCGGCTATCGCCGAGGCGCATTCAAAGGCGTTGGGCGTTCGAAGAGTTAATTCAATCGCCTTTATCCCGCCGTCGGAGAGGGCTTTTACCAAATCGACGGCGGCGCTTTTGTCGTTGACGCTCAATACGGCAACTATGCGCGCCGCTTTTATCTTTTCCGCGAGAGTTTTCATGTGAATTAAGTTGTGGCAGAGTATGCGGTTGCCTATTTAAATTGCAATAAAATTAATTTTGGCGCTTTTGCCCCGCCGTTTTCCTGTGTTTTACAAATTCAAAATGGCCGTTTATAAGCTTTTCGCGCAGGCCGTCGTCCCCGGGGTCTATTAAATATATTTTGCTGCTTTCGTCTCCGACGCGCTTTCTGTATTCGTCGATGTCCCGCTCGGTTGCGGCGGGAATCGTGGCTGGGGAGCTTTTTGACGCCCAACTTAGGTATTGCTTGTTTTTAAACACGTAGAAAATGTTGTCTTTCATGTCGGACGACCACGCATTTCCCGCATAGACGCTCGATCCGTACGAGATATTCCGGTGGAGCTTTATGCTCTTGCCGCTTTTTTCATAGCTTAGGAAGAGGGCGTCCCTCGGCTCGGGGGAGTCGAACTCGTTATATCCCATTTCAAAACATTTGTTTTCGGAAAATTCGCAGTTTTCGTAGTCGGGCTGGCCTTCTTTTGACGAAAGAAAGTGCTCGAAAGCCTGTCTGCAATGGACGAAATTGTTTCCTATAAACTTTATGTTTTTCGGATTTTGAAGCTTGCGGCCTATGCCCTGTATCGTCGCGCCGCAGTCGTACGTGCGGCTGACAGTGCAGTTTTTGACGAGAATGTCGCTCGAAGACCCGCCGTCGGCTATCCAAAACTCGATTCCGTTTCCGAGCCGCACCCAGTTGTGGGGATATCCGTATTGTATGCTGCCGCCTATAATATCGATTGTGACGTTGTCGAATACGCAATTTCTGACGCATCCGGCAATTCCGTGCCTTCCGAATCCGGTTATGGAAATATTGCGCACCGTGCAGTTGCGCAGATTGTCCATTCCGCATCCGTATGTTGAAAAATGCAGGTTGGCATTTTTTGACGGATTGTCGGTATGTTTTACATAAAGCCATCTGAAAGTTTCTTTTGTGAGATCGTCGCGCGAGTACGTGTCCGCGGTATGGAAATCCCAGTCGCGGGACATATTGTTCCTATAGCGGACGAGCCTGCCGTGCACGGTGTCGTTTTGTGCATCGTATATTGCCCCGACGTTATTGAAAAGCATCGCATAGTTCGGCCTCGATACATAGCCGTCGAAATTTTGAACGGCGTGCATGTCTATTTTCCAAACGCCGTCTCCGGCTTTCTCCCATGCGTCGGCGTTGCGCAAGCGCTTAAATCCGCTTATTTTTGGCTTTGCGCCTTCACCGTAGGAATCGACAATGCAGTTGTCCAGTCCCGATAAAGGTCCGAAAAACACATCTCCGGACATTAGGAATATGTTGGCGTTTTTGCGGGGTATTTTGGCAAATGTGCGGAGAGGTTTTTCGCGTGAGCCGTCGTTGTCGTCGTTCCCAACCGAGGAGGATACATATACGGAAGTGCGCTGTGCTTCGGGGGTTCGTTCAGCACCCAATGCTTCAGCATTTAAAAAATGCGCCGAAATTGTCGAAATGACGATAGACACGCCCAAAATTTGTGTAAAATTCGCCATATTGTCGCCTATTAAAAAACACACTATCTGTTTGAAACGCGTATGTAAAGTATATATAACGGGTTTTGCGGACGGCGCGGGGATATGCGGGCAACACGGGGCGGATATTTAGATGGCGGCGGATACGGATAGGCATACGATGGCGCGGCGGATATGTGGGGTCGCGTCGTTAGCGGAGGTTTTGCTCATGCATGTTTTTCCCGTTTCCGGTTTTGTCGGCTTTATGCATTGTCCCTGCGGAACCGCGTCTTGCAATAAACGGAAGTTCTATGCCCAAATAGGAAAGGCAGGCGATGAAAAGTGCGGTGAAAAAGGCTTCGTCGAGATTGCCGATTAATGGAATATTGTCGGGGATTTCAAAAATCATTCCCATTTGAAGGTTTAATATCCACAGCAGCGACACCGCCGCGCCGGCGGTTGCCGCAAGCGTTCCAAGGCACGACCTGTTCTTATTTTTCATCGGCAGTTAGTCGATTTCGGAATTTTGAAGTATGCCGGTTTTAAAAGCGTCAAATTTGCTGGTATCAAATATCGTTTCGATGCCTCCCACGCTTTCGAGAGATATGCCGGAGAAGGGGAATATGTTTTCGAGCAAATATTTTTTCATTGCCAACTCGGCTTCTATTCTGGCGCTTAGCATGTTTTGCGCGCTTTCCGCGCGGTCGGCGAGATATTCGGGAAAGAATTTTTTCTGGTATTCCTCTATTTCCCTGTTTACGTCGTTGGATACTGCGCTTTGCCGTATGTCCCGGGTTATTTCCGAGTATTTTACTGGAAGGTCGCATTTTAGCGAATCGAAATAGAACGAGAAGTACAGCTTGCCGTCGTTCGGGGATTTTTTTACGCGAAACTTAATGCCGCGCAGCGGAATATAATATTGGTAATGCGCCGTGGCTTCCAGCTTTACGGAACCGCTCATGATTTTGAATTTAGAAAATTCTCCCCTTACGCTTACTTTTTCGTCGACGCAGGCTACGACATATTTGTTTTCCGATTTTGCGCCTACATATTCGGCTCCGTACGATACGTCGGATTTAGGGTTTTGTTTTAAATAGGCCGTGAGCGCGTCCGCCGCAGTCGATATCGCACCGCCCAATGCGTTTGTGGCCTTGTCGACGGTCTTGTCGACGCTCGAACAGCCTCTATAAAACATAAACGACAGCGACACCGCCGCCGCCAAAACAACAAAACATATGCATGAACACGCTATGCGCAGATTTTTGGATTTGTACCTTAACGCTTCCGCGCCGTCGAAAGTGCCTGCAGATTCGGTATTTTCCTCTCCGCAAATTCCGGGTTCAGAAGTTTCGGCGTTTCCCTTTTGGACGTTCGCATCGCCTTCGGGAGCGCCCGCATCTTCTTTCGGATTTTTGCGTAAGCGCTGGCTTTCTGGAGATATATCGGCGGCTTTGCGGGCGTTGGGTTGGCCGGACACGCTCGGCAACGGAAATTCCCCTCGTGTAGGATTGCCGCCCGCAGTATCGGAATCAGTTTTTGCCTTTTTTTCGTTTTCCTCCATTTCGAGCGCGTTTTTTTGGGGGATTACGGCGCCGCTTTTGCGGCCTCGATTAAAGCCGGTCCGTTCTTAAAAAATTCGGTTCCCGCAACGATAGTGTCGCATCCGCGTCCGATACATTCTCCGACGTTTTGAGCCGTAATCCCGCCGTCGATTTCAATGCGGTAAGACAATCCGAGCTCGGTTCGAAGTTCGTTGAGGCGGGATATCTTTTCGAGCACGTCCTTGTCGAAAGTCTGTCCGCCGAAACCGGGTTGCACGCTCATTGCCAAAACCATATCAACTCTCGGAAGATAAGGTATCACGTCGCCTATCGGCGTTTTGGGATTGAAGACCACCCCGAGCTTCTTGCCGGCCGAATGAATATTGTCGAGAGTGGCGGCTATCGGATAGTCGGGTTCCACATGTATGGAAATAAGATCAGCTCCAGCCTCCGCAAATGCGCCTATGTACAAATGCGGGTTGTCGAGCATAAGGTGGACGTCGTAAAACATGTCGGGAAATCTCTTCTTTAGAGCCTTGACCACTCCCGGCCCGAAAGACAGATTTGGCACGAAATGGCCGTCCATAACGTCCACATGAACCCATGTAAGCCCGGCGTTTTTGATTTTTTCCACAGATGCGGCAAGATCGGCGTGGTCTCCGCCGAGTATCGACGGGGCTATTTCGACGGGATTTACCATATTCCTATTACGGCGTCCTTGATTTTTTCGCCGAGTTCACGCATCAGAACCGGCATGTTTTGATATTCGTTGCCTATCACGTCGTTGGCTGCGCCCGGATAGAGCATGGCGCGCGCGCGCACTTTGCGGTTTTTAAACACGACGTCACCGTTGGATCTTACAAGAGTGCATTCGGCGACTGCCTCCATTGCGTATGATGCCGCGAGCGCCGTATCGTCCGCCCTTGTGGCGATTGGTTTGCGCTCGTACGACACAATGGAAACCGAAAGGGTGGCCTGGGCGTTTGATTCGAGCGCCGTTTTCAAATTGGGGGTACGGTTTATGGCGTTTGAAATTTCATTGGTCAGCAGGGCCGAAGACTGCGGGGCGTACGAGTCGTTTCTGACCGGTTTGACATACACCGACTTGAAGGGCAGGTCGGTGGGCGTTCCCGCAAGCCTGTAATTCGAGCATGCGCCCGCAAAAATAGACAACGCAAGCGCGGCTGCCGCAGCTACCGTCGATATTTTAAAGTTTTTCATCTTTATTCGGCCTTTTCTATTTCGTCGGAAGTCCACTGGTAGAATCCGTCGTCGAACAGGTAGTCGTCGAGCGGAGCGCCGTAAACCGGCGCCAGACCCTCGTAGGTTTTTACGCTTCCGTCAGGCCCGACGGTTTCAAACACCGAAGCCCCGGGCGTGGACAGAAAGGCGTCCACCGACATTATGTCAAACATTTCGTTGTTGAGGTTTTCCACCTGTGTTTCGTCGTTAAACTGGTCTATCGTCGGCTTTTCGTACCTTCCCCAGAACCAGTCGTAGGGGGTCATGGGAGGCAGAATGCCGTCCTTTATTTTTTTCAGCTGGGCGCGCGCTTCGTTTGCTGCCGGACTGTCCGGGGCAAGGGTTATTGTCTCGTTGTAAAAAATCGAGGCGGCGATATTGTTGTTTCTATAATAATAATAAAAATCGCCTATAATAAGCCGGCTTCGGGCGTATGTGTCGCGCATGGCGTCGAGGCCCTCTTCGGCCTTTGCCGCCTCCGCTTCTTTGGGGAAAAGTATTAGGTAATCCTGGTAAAAACTTATCGCGCTGCGCGTGGGAGACTGGTCGTATTCCGGCCCTTCTACCATGCTTCGGTACACCTTTGCCATTTGCATGTAGGCGTCGGGGGCAAACATGCTTTTGGGGTAGTTGTTTATGAGCCTGTCGAGGGCGTCGAAAGCGACTTCCGGATTGTCCTCCTGTTCGGCTATGAGTGAAATATTCATCAGCGCAATGGGGGCATAGTCGCTGTACGGCGCGTTTTTAATTACGGATTCATAGATTTTTATGGCGTCGTTGTAGTTGGTGAACCACGGGAACCACCCCCATAAATACGGCGTGGCTCCGCCCTGTATCACAGAGGCGACGTTGTACTCTTCACCTATTATCTGGTTGAATTTAGGGTAGTCTGGATAGCGCTTTACGATTTCCTGCAAAGAGTTGTAGGCGTCCATGAACTGCCCGCGCTTCGTATAGACAACGGCCATCTGGTAGTAGGCTTCCGGCGCAAAGATCGAGTCGGGATATTCCGTCACGACGGTTTTGTAATAGCTTAGGGCGAGCCAGTTGTCGCCGTCGTCCTGGGCCCGTTTGGCTTCGTTCATTGCCTGAAGTGCGTTGGTGACGTTTTTTGCTTCGCCCAAAACGTTCGCAATCACGCCTCCCTGAACCTGCCACCCCTTGTCGGCCGTCCATACAAGATCGGCGTGCGCCGCCGCACACGCCAAAAGCGCCGCCGCAGAAAGCGCCGATTTGATGATGTTGTCCGTTCTCATTTTTCCCACGATACAAAATTATTATCGTAAAAATGGCAACAGAAAACGTCCCTATAAAATAGGACCGTTTTTTGGCGCATATATGCGCCGTTTTCCCCAAAATAATTCTACATCATGGCCCGCGGGTGGTTTAAGCGGTGCTCCTCGACAAGCTTGCGAGTGTTCAGATGCGTGTAAATCTGGGTGGTTGACAGGCTGGCGTGGCCGAGCATTTCTTGGAGCGACCTTAGGTCTATGCCTCCGTTTACAAGGTGGGTCGCGAAAGAATGGCGAAGTTTATGCGGAGTTATGTTTGTGGGAAGCCCGGTTTTGACGGCGTATTTTTTTATCATGCGCTGCACGTAGCGCGGATAGATTGGCTTGCCGTTTTTTAAGGTGAGGATAAAATCGCCGTATTCCGTTGCCGTGGCAAATTTGTCGCGCCAAAGCCTCAGCACCTTTCCAGCCTCTTCGCCGAATGGGCAAAACCTTACCTTGGAGCCTTTTCCCGTTATTCTTGCAGAATTTGAGCCGAAGTCTATGTCCTTCCATTTTAAGGAACACAACTCGCTTACGCGCAGTCCGGCCCCGTACAAAAGCTCTATGCACAGAGCGTCGCGCACGGCCGAAGTCTTAGCGTCATCTTCACCTTCCGAGGCGGCTTCGCGCGGAGCTTCCAAAAGCGTGGGCATTGCGCTTTCGGAAAGAAATACGGGTAGGCTTTTTTCCTTTTTGGGAAGCCTTACAAGGGAAAATGGGTCGGAATCGGCCGATTCCGACGCAATTAGGTATCTGTAAAACGAGCGTATCGCCGAAACGCGGTTGTGAATTGTCGAATGGGAGCAATTTAAGGAGAGTTCGGCCACGTACATGCGGGCTGTTTTTTTGTCGGCCTTTAGGAAGTCGCCGCCCGCCGCTCCCGACGAAGCTATCCAGTCGAGCCAATCAGATACCGCCTTCCTGTAGCTTTTTACCGTATGTTTAGAATAGCGCCGTTGGCTTTCGAGCATGAAGGCGAATTCATCAAGTTCCGGATGCGCTCGTTTTAATGTATCCATTATATGCCGAAAAACGCGTTTGACACGCCTGCAAAGTACATGTCTATCAAATCTTTTACGAACATAAAGTAGAACATTCCTCCGAACGCCAGCCACGGCCCGAACGGTATTGCAAGGGGGTCGTTTTCGGGGTCAAGGTCGGCCCGTGCTTTTTTGCCGCGTTTTTTTAGCACAAGTCTCTTTGTCGCCACAATCGGAATCATTGTGAGGGCCCCGATTATCGAACCTCCGAAAATGGCGAACATCGCCCCTTGCCAACCGCAAAACGCCCCGATGCATCCTATTAACAGTACGTCGCCTTCGCCCATGGCTTCCTTTTTGAATACGCATTCCCCAAGAATCCTTATCCAATATAGGATTCCCGTGCCCACGACAATTCCGAGCGCCGACTTTATGCCGGAGGCGATTACCGACGCCGCAAATGGGGCGTCGGGTATTACTGCGCCGTGAATTTGCGGCATCATGAGCGATATGAGAAAGCCCGCGACGGTACCGCCTATCGTGGCGAAGTCGGGAAGCATCATGTTGTCTATGTCCACAAACGTGCAGAAAATCATTATGAAAGAGAACATCATTCCCGCAAACGCCACATACGGCGTGTTCATGGCCCAAAGCGCAAGAAACACCAACGCCGTCAGAAGCTCCACAAACGGATATCGAAACGATATCCTGCGCCCGCAGCATCGCGCCTTTCCCCCAAGCAGAAACCAGCCGGCTATCGGTATGTTGTCGAACCATTTTATCGGCTTGCCGCACGCGCAGTGCGACGGCGGTCTCATTATGGATTCGCCTTTGGGAATCCTGTATATGCACACGTTAAGAAAACTTCCCACGCACGCCCCGACGCAAAAGAAGAACACGTCGAAAATTGCGGGAAACTGGGAGTTTATTTCAGCTATGTCCATAAAGGTGTTTTTTGAGTATTTCGAGCATGAGCGAACCAAGCAGCGGCTTTCCGGTCCACAGCGAAAGCGATTTTGCTCCCTGCCATGCGAGCATTGCAAGGCCGTTTTCGGCCGGTATGGAGTTTTTTCTCGCGGCTAAAACGGACGAAGTTTCGCCGTCCCGTCGGTATGGCATATCGAGAAAAACGCAGTTTCCGGGGACTTTTGAAAAATCCAATATTGGCGGATCCGATTTATCCAACCCCACAGACGTGGCGTTTATAATTATGGCTTTTTGCGGAATTTTTTTCTCTATTCCAGCGAGGGGTTCAGCGGACGCCTTCCCGCCCGACATTTTAAAATCGTCCGCGAATTTTCTTAGGCGTCCGGGGTCTCTGTTTGCCACAATAAGGCTTTTGCATCCGCTTTCCAATACGGCTTCCGCCGCTCCGCGGGCCGCGCCCCCGGCGCCGAGAATAACTACGTCCGAACCGGCAAAACCTCTCCCAAAAGACTGTTCAACCGCCGCCTTTACCCCGAACCCGTCCGTGTTGAAAGCTTTCCAGCCGCCGCTTGTGCGCAAGAGAGTGTTGCATGCATGCGCCTTTTCGGCGGTTGGGTCGAGCTCCGAAACCGCGTCCATTGCGGCTTCCTTTAGGGGAATCGTCAGGTTTAGTCCGCAAAAACTTCTTTCCCACAAAAAGTCGAGGGCTTCGATCAATTCTCCAGGCCCGACTTCGAATGAAAAATACTCTGCCCCGAAAAACGAAGGGTCGCTTTTGGCGTATTCCGCCAGCGCTCCGTTCTGCATGACGGGGCTCAGCGAATGGCCTATCGGCTTCCCAAGCACGGCGAAAAGTTTTCCGCGCCGGCTTTCAGCGCGGCGGAATTCTTCCGCGTCTCGGAAAATATCCGGTTTTTTGAATTCTGACATGTCTTTTACAGGGAGTAGTCGCGCTCTCCGAAAAGAAACGTGCCTACCCGTATTACAGTGGAGCCGAACTCCACAGCACGTTCGAGGTCTGCGCTCATTCCCATCGAAAGTTCGGGAAGTTTGACGGCAAATTGCGCTTCGAGCGAGTCGCGCAAATTGCGGAGATTTTCAAAACAGCGCGCTGCGACCGAAAGGTCGGAGTCGAGCGGAGCTATCGCCATCAGGCCTTCCACTTTTATGTTTTTTAGCGAAAGCGCATGTTCGAGCAGTGACGGTGCTTCGGCTGTGTCGGCTCCGAATTTCGCCGGATCGTTGCCGGCGTTTATTTGGAGAAGCACACCCATGGTCAGGCCGGATTTTCCACATTCCGAGTCTATTTTTCGAAGCAGCTTTTCAGAATCGGCGCTTTGTATCCTGCTTACAAGTCCGACTGCGCGCCTTACCTTGTTGGTTTGCAGGTGGCCTATAAGCTCCCATTTTATATTCAGCGCTCCTCCGCGCTCCGACGCGCGCTTTTCCGCTATTTCCTGCACGCGGTTTTCCCCCACCGATTCGAATCCGTAGCGGTGCGCGTATTCGGCGGCGTCTATCGGGTGCGTTTTCGTGACGGGAAGTATTTTGACTTCGGAAACGGAGCGTCCGCATGCCGAACACGCCTGGGCCACGCGCTCCTCAAGGCGCCTGCAGTTGTCGCAAAACTGTTCGTATCCGATCATTGTAGCATGCCGTGGTATTAACGGTTTTGTTTGTTGTTCATGGAGGCTTTCAAAAGCCTCGTGCCGAATTTCCACAGCGGGCCGGTGACGTTTGCGGCGTTTTCAAGAACGTCGTCGAGGGCGTTTACAAACTTGTCTATCTCGGCCTCCGTGACGATGAATGGAGGCAGAATCTTTACGGCGTCGAGGCCGTGGCTTGCCACTTGCGTAAGAATGTGGTGCTTGTCGATCATCGACGTGACCACCATTTGCGTGAATAGGGCGTCGTTTGCCAGCTTGAGCGATTTCCATGCGAGCTTTTGTCCGATGCCTTTAGGCTCCTGAAATTCGATGGCCAACACCATGCCTTTGCCCCTCACCTCCTTGATGAAGGAGTGCTTTTCCTTAAGGGCGTCAAGCTTGTCCAGCAGAAGCTTTCCCATCGTTGCGGATTTTTCCACCATGTTTTCGTTTTCGAGCACGGATATCGTGGCAAGCCCGCACACCATGGCCAGATTGTTGCGGCCGAAAGTGGTTGAGTGTACCACGCACCTGTCGAGCGACGAAAACGAGCTCTGGTGTATTTCGCGGGTTGTCACAAACGCCGCGCACGGCACGTATCCACCGCTTAGGGCTTTCGCCATGGTGACGATGTCGGGGTCGAGATTCCAGTGCTGGTATCCGAACCATTTGCCGGTGCGCCCGAATCCGGTTTGAACCTCGTCGGCTATGAAAAGGGTACCGTATTTGCGGCACAATTCCTGCGCTTTTGGGAAATAGTCGTCGAGGGGATAGTTTACGCCCTTGCCCTGCACGGGCTCGAATATGAACCCGGCCACGTCGCCTTTTTTAAGCTCGGCTTCGAGAGCGCCGATGTCGTAATGCGGCACGTTCCCGGCTCCTGGAAGCATTTGGCCGTATCCGTCCTGAAAGTGGGGGGACTTTGTAATCGACAGCGACCCGTATGTGAGGCCGTGGTATCCGCTCGACATTGAAAGTATCCTGTTTCTTTTAGTGTGGGCCCTGGCAAACTTTATGGCGCCCTCGTTGGCCTCCGTTCCGGAGTTGCAGAAAAACACCGCGGTGCAGCGATTGTCGAGAAGTTTGACTATCCTTTCGGCGAGAAGTCCGCTCAAAAGCGCGCAGTCGAGCTGCACCATATTCGGCAGGTCCATGTCTATGGCGTCTTTAACCGCTTTTGCTATCACCGGGTGGTTTCGCCCCATGCCGAAAACACCGTATCCGGTCAGGAAGTCGAGGTAGGGCGTTCCGTCGGCGTCGTATATGTACGCGCCCTTTGCGCTTTTATAGTGCTTGTCGAACCCTATCGTTTTTAGAACCGTTGCGAGGGTGCGGTTCATATATTTTTCATGGAGGTCGTAGTTTTCCCCGAAACGAGATTCGATGAGTTCTTTTATGTCGAATTCTTTCATTGATAAAAAATTTTTTCTCCTTAACTTTACGCCGCGTATAAAATACTTCAAACATTATTTCGATGGAAAATTTTTTTGCGCACTATGTAGTTGATTTTGATCCGTTCGCGCTGAGGTTCCCGGAAGGGTGGGGGCTTGAGGGCATAAGATGGTACGGGCTTTCGTATATCGCAGGGTTCGTGATAGCGCTACTTCTGTTTAATTTGTATTCAAAAAAAGGCAAAAGCCCCCTTTCTTCTGACGACAATTCGTCGCTGATTACCTATTTGCTTTTCGGAGTCATAATCGGCGGGAGGCTCGGGTACATGCTCTTTTACGATTTTGGGACGCTTGTGGAAAATCCGCTGGCGGTTTTTCAAATATGGAAGGGCGGCATGGCGAGCCACGGGGGTTTCATAGGGGTTGTCGTTGCGATGCTCGCCTTCAGCCGGGCAAAAAAAGTGTCCTTTTGGACTATTTCCGACATAGTTTCGACGGCATGCGCCCCGGGATTGTTTCTCGGCAGAATGGCGAATTTTATAAACGGGGAGCTTTGGGGAAAAATCTCCGGCGTTCCGTGGGCGATGATATTCCCCCGTTCGGCTCCCGCCGGAACGGCGATAGAAAACATAGCCGCGCGGCATCCGTCGCAGCTGTACGAGGCTGCGGCGGAAGGCGTTTTCATTTTCGCATATCTGCAGTGGAGGTTTTGGAGGGGGAAACTCCCTAAGGGGCAGCTTGCCGGGGAATTCCTTGCGGTATATGCGCTTGTCAGAATACTTTGCGAAGTGTTCCGTGAACCCGACGCCGGCGTCGCCCTCATATTCGGCTTAAGCCGGGGAACTTTTTATTCGCTGTTGACGCTTGCGGCGGGAATTGCGATTATATTTTACACCAAAAGGAAACGGCCCGCTTCGGGAGCCGGTGAAAATTAGGCGGGGCTTGGAGCTTTTTATGGTTGCTTTCCCCGCCGTCTATGAAACATATTAGGCGGCGTTTGGATTATGGGTACTGCGAACAAATACATATTCTGGCAGGTCGCGGCGGCTTCGCTGATGACGGTGGCGCTTTTTGTGTTTGTTCTCGTGCTCGGGAACGTGATAAAGGAGGTAATGGGAGAGCTTGCGGCGGGCAGGCTGAGCATTTCGTTCTTTTTATATATAGTGGCGCTCATAATTCCCGGTGTGATTCCGTACGCTCTTCCAATGGGAATGCTTACGGGCATTCTTCTCGTGTTTGGCCGCATGTCGGCGCAGAGCGAGATAGTCGCGATGAAAGCCTGCGGGCGTTCGATATACAGCATGGCGGCCCCGGTGTTTTTTATAGCCATTTGCGCCTCGGTTTTTTCCGTTGCCATAAATTTCTACTATGCCCCTGCCGCCGACTACGCATATAAGAGCGCGCTGAAAAATCTGATACGCTCAAATCCGCTTCAGTTCATACAGCCCGGTTCGTTTATCAGGGATTTTCCGGGATACGTGATATACGCGAACTCCTCCGACGGCAAAGACCTTATAAGCTTTCGCATTTGGGAGCTCGACAAAAACGGCAGAGCCAAAATATCCATACAGTCAGAGCGCGGGGAACTTTCCTACGACGACGCAAAAGACGAGATACTTTTGACGCTGAAAAACGGCAGCGCCGAACGTTCGCGCTCCGACGACCCCGAGGATCTCCGCAAGCCCCTGCCTTCTGCGCGCTTTGACGAACTTGTGGTAAAGCTTCCTCTCAACGATATTATCGGAAGCATGGACAGGGGCAATAAGCGCCTAAAGATGATGACGTTCGGGGAATTGATGGACGCCCGCCTCACATGGCATCCGCGCCCCGTCGAAAAGACCACTCCGGAACTCGCCTTTCGTGACAAGATAGAGGTGCAGCTGCAAATACAAAAAAACTTCGCCATGGCTTTTTCGATATTTTCGATGGTGGTGCTTGCCGTGCCGCTCGGCATAAAGGCCAGCCGCAGCGAAACATTCGCGAATTTGGCGATAGCCCTCGCGCTCGCAATGTCGTACTACATGATGACCGTCCTGATTTCCTGGCTTGAGAAATATCCCGGCCTTCGTCCCGATATCCTCATATGGATTCCAAATATAATATTTCAGTTTGTCGGAACGGTTCTGATATGGCGGTCGTCTAAGAATTAGTTGTTGACCGTCCGGGCCGCTTTTTTTTAGAATATTCCTATGCTTTTTGAGTATGAGTTGTTGAGGCGTATTCCGGAATACAAATCAAACGGAATTATCGATGCGCAGTCAGCCGAAAGGTTGTCGAAGCATTTGAACGAATCGCTTGCCGGATGGAGGCCCCTGTTTTCGGGTTCGATATATTTTGCCGGGATTATTTTGCTGGAGGTATCGGCATGCTTTTTCGCAGTGAATATTTGGGACGGACTTCCGCGGGCGGGCAGGCTTGCTCTGGCGTTTGTTCCGCTGATAATATCCGCGGTTTACGGAATGTTTGTCCTGCTAAAGAATTTCGGCGGACTTTTCCGTGAGTCGGCGGCGGTGGTTAACATTATCTCGGTGGGCGTACTGATCTGCGCTTCGAACGGGGCTCTGAACATTTCGGGGAACTTCCATTCGTTTTCGGTCGAGATGATGTGTTTCAGCTTGGCTTTGACGTTTTTGTTCAATTCGAATTTTGCGGCGGCGACAACGGTGGTATGGTGCGCGATTTTTTCAAACAGTTTCCACAACGGATATTCGTGGGGGGTATATGACGCGCTTTTCGCGCTGGCGTTCTTTTTGGCTGTTTTTATATTTGCCGCGCGTGGCTGGAGCAAAGCCGAGGTGTTGAGGACCATTCTCGGATATATTGTGTGCGCGTGCGCGCCATTTACGGTCAACGGGTGCGCGGAAATAATATTGAAATGCTCGCTTGAAGACGGATCGCGGTATTACGAATTGTTTCCGTGGGTATTCCATTTCTGCGCTCCCGCCGGGTTGGGTTCAATTATGCTTTTGGCGGCGGGACGCGGCCGTTTCCACTCTTTGCCGGTTTTCAGGATGCCGTATTTTTTTGTCGGTTTGATACTTTCGGCGATATTGTTGGTGCAGCTTAACACGAGCCGTTTGTTTGAGAACGCATTATCGAAATCGTTGGACTGCTACTTGAAGATTTGGGAGATTGAGCCGCTTTCTGGCGCGGTGCTTACATTGATACTGTTTGCGGTTTTTGCCGGGTGGGCGGCGATGTTTACAGCTTCGCTTTTGTTGCGGAAGCACGGCGACTGGGGGATATCGGTTCTTAGCCTTATGTTTCCGCTTTGGCTTGCAGCCGTATTTACGTCGGGAGACCGTTATTTGGTGTTTGCAGCCGCTTCCAACATTATATTTTTTATTTCGGCGTCGGTTTTTGCATTTTCCGGAATAGGCAGGCGCAACTTTTTTCTATTGAACGTCGGGGTTGTGATGCTCGTATTCCAGGGAATGGTACGCGTGATGAATTCTGACATTGAGGTTGTTTTCAGGGCGGTGTTTTTCGGGGTATGCGGAATTATTCTGATGCTTTTCAACTGGCTCCTCAGCGTTAGAAAGGGGGTGTCCAAATGAAAAACGGCAGGCTTGCCGCATTATTGTTCGCTTTCGTGTTGGCCGCGGAAGCAGGAGTCGTTTTGTTCCGGGCTTTCGAAGCAGTAGATGTCGTGGAGAACGGGGAGGAGTTTATGTTCCGCTGCGAAAATGTGGGGAATATTTCCAATTGGAATATGAGAAATTCGAAAGTGGTGCCGCAGATGGCGGAGCTTGCCGTGGAATACGGCGAGAAAATCCCGCCTGTCGAAGCCGAAATTTCGAAGGCGAAAAAGAAAAAGGGATTTCCGTCCAATGTATATGTAGGCAACTGCAATATAAAGTTGGGCGTAAAGCTTGGGCGCGACGCCGAAGGCTTTGCAAAGGCGGTTTCGTATTCGGATAATCCGGCAGGGGCGGGAAGGGCGGACGTAAAATTGCCTGTTTGGTGGTGCAATTTTGTAAGATATGACGGAGGCAAGAAAATACCGCTCGAACATGCGGTATTGAGATTAGGCGTGCCGCGCATGGAGCTGACATATTCGAGAACGGCATTGGAACGCATAAAGAAATATTTGAAGGGCATAGACATAAAAAAGCGCAAAGGCTATGTTGTCGCCCGCATAAAGGGCGGCAGGGTTATTCCCGTAGATTTCGCCGTAAACGGAAAGTCGTTTAACGAAATTGCCTCGGGAAAGCCGTAGCGCCGCGCTTTAGGCCATTGGGGAAAGCCGCCAAAAAAGCTTCTTGACAAAAATACGGCGTAAGTTAGGCTTTCCCGCTTTAATAAATTTGAAAGAGGTAATTTACCATGGGACAACCAAAACGCAAACAGTCTAAACAGCGCACGCGCATCCGCCGCGCCGCCAATCATTACGAGCTTCCCAAGTTTTCGAAGGATCCGACGGACGGTTCAATCTGTATTTCCCACAGGGTTAATCCGTCCAACGGCATGTACCGCGGCAGGCAGGTTGTCAGCGTTAAGGTTTAGTTCGATCGAAAGTCGACAGGCTTTCTTTTTGATTGTAATGCGGGATTATTTTTGCAATAACTCCCGCGTTTTTCTTTAAGCGCAGATGACAAAGCGGGTTCGCCGCTGCAAAAATGTCTGCGCGCCGTGAAAACCGAAATGCCAAATTCGATGACCAACACGATACCGACGATAGCCGTAGATGTCATGGGATCCGATCTGGGGCCGGAAGAGCTTATCATCGGCATACGTCAGGTTTTGGCGTCGGACAAAAGCGATTACCGCATTATCGTTGTAGGAAACGACAAAGTCATATCTCCGATGCTTGTGCGGCACGATGTCATGAAAGACAGCCGCGTGAAGATATATAACGCCTCCGAGGTCATAGAAATGGACGAAAAGCCGATTCAAGCGATGAAGACAAAGCGCGATTCGTCAATGATGCGCGCCATAGATCTCGTCAAGCTCGGCACGGCCGACGCCGTTTTAAGCTGCGGAAACACCGGCGCAATGATGGCGGGCGGAACGATAAGGCTAAGGACGATGGACGGTGTGGAGCGCCCGGCGCTGGGCACTGTCATTCCGGGAAAGCTTAAAAGTTTTGTCATGATAGACGTCGGGGCGGCGCCCGATCCAAAGCCCGAAAGCCTGGTGGACAACGCCATACTTGGCGCTAACTACGCGCGAGTGGCGTTGGGGGTTAAGAATCCGCGAGTGGGGCTTCTCAGCAACGGCACGGAGGATTGCAAGGGAAACAGCCTTGTCCAGACGGCGCATCGGCTCTTTAAGGCGCAGGAGGGCGTGATAAATTACGGCGGGCTTGTGGAGGGCTTCGGCCTTTTCGACGGGGAGTATGACGTCGTGGTGTGCGACGGCTTTACGGGAAACGTGGTTTTAAAGTCACTCGAAAGCTCTGTCAGAATGTTTAGGGAGATAATCCGCGAGGAGATCATGCGCTCGTGGCTTTACAAGCTTGGCATTCTCATTGCGCGCGGCGCTTTTAGAAACGTAAAAAAGCGCCTTCCGATAGAAAAATTTTCCGGCGCGCCGCTGTTGGGCCTGAACGGATTGGTGGTGAAGGCGCACGGGTCAAGCAACCGCAGGCAGATTGCGGGGGCGATAGAAATAACTTTGCGCTGCCTGCGAAAGCGCATGCAGCAAAGAATAAGGGACGACGTTGCGCGCCTGAAGGAGATTGTGGCCCAAAACAAGGCTTTGGCTCTTGAGAGGGAAAGGAAGTCTGTCGAGGCGCACAATTAGGATTAATGAAAAGCGCGGGGTGTCTATAGATGTTTTAAGCCGTTCCGTTTTTTAAGCCGGCCGTCCTTGAAAGCCGGCAAAATCAGAACAAAATTTTTATCTGAAGCTTATGGATTTAAAAAAGCCAAATTCAATCGTTATATCGGGAACCGGCAGTTATGTTCCCGAAAAATCGCTTACAAACGACGACCTTGCAAAATTTCTCGACACTTCTGACGAATGGATCTTCGAGCGTTCCGGAATCCGCAGGCGCCATATAGCGGCCGACGGCGAGGCGACTTCCGACATGGCATTGGAGGCGTCGAAGAAGGCGCTTGAAAGAGCTGGCATTGGCGCGTCCGACGTTGATTTGGTCGTTGTCACCACGGTGAATCCGGATATGATGTTTCCGTCAACGGCATGCCTGCTTCAGGCCAAGCTTGGCATTCGCAACAACATACCTTGTTTCGATTTAAGCGCGGCGTGCTCCGGATTCGTGTACGGGGTTGAGGTCGCAACGCGCATGATGCAAAGCGGCCTCTATAAGAACGCGCTCGTTGTAAGCTCTGAAAAGATGAGCAGTATCGTCGATTGGGAGGATCGTTCAACGTGCGTTCTTTTCGGCGACGGCGCGGGGGCCGTGGTTTTAAGCGCGTCCGACGAGGCGGATACGGGAATTATAGGGACGGTTTTGGGGGCGGACGGCTCCGACACGGCAATGCTCCGCATGCCCGCAGGGGGATCGCTGATGCCCACATCGGCCGAAACTGTCGCCAAAAAGCTTCATTTTGTGCAGATGGACGGCAGGGAGGTTTTCAAGCATGCGGTCAAGATCATGCAGGAAAAAGCCCTTGAGGTTCTCGACCATTGCGGAGTTTCCGCCGACAAGGTCTCTCTGTTGATACCGCACCAGGCAAATACGCGCATAATCCACAGCGTGGCCAAGCGTTTGAATATTCCGTCGGAAAAGGTTTACGTAAATATTGAAAATTATGCGAATACGTCGTCGGCGTCCATTCCGATTGCGCTCGACGAGGCTGCGCGCGCCGGCAAAATAAAAAAGGGCGACTATGTTCTTTTTGTGGCTTTCGGCGCCGGATTGACATGGGGTGCAACCCTTGTGAAGTTTTGATGCTTCCGCCGGTTCTTGCGGCGCCGCGAGCCGGGGCTTCCCGGCGCCGGCATTGGGGTGCGGGCCGAAATTTTTGGCAAGGAAAAAATCTGCGGTTTTTTTATTGTTTTATTAGCTTGCGGACTTATCGGGTCTGGGCTTAGTTTCCTAAGCGGCACTTATTAGCCCGATGGACCATCTCCAATTTGAAATATTGCGCGATTTGACGGTGATTGTCGTTTCGGCGACTGTTGCAATAAAGGTTTTTTCGTTTTTAAAGCTTCCGCTTTTGCTCGGATTCATACTTGTGGGAATTTTGCTTTCCCCTGTTTTCGGGATAATAAAGGACACCTCCGGAATAGCCGCAAGCGGGGATTTGGGCGTGATGTTCATGATGTTTTTTGTCGGGCTCGAATTCAACCTCGAGCGTATAAGAAAAGTTTTTGTGCCCTCGATTTTCGGACTTTTATTCCAAGCGGCGAGCATGGTTTTGTTCGGGTTGTTCGCCGCGGACGTCATGGGCATGTCGTCGCTAAACGGTTTTTTTCTCGGCGCGCTGCTGTCTATGAGTTCGACGATAGTCATAATAGAGCTGTTCAGCCGCCGCCGCGAGCTTAACGAGCGCTATGCGCAGATAACTGTAGGGATATTGATTGCGGAGGATTTGTTTGCGGTTTTTCTCCTCGTTATGCTTTCTTCGCTCGCCTCCGGCCGCGCCGACATACCGGCGCTTGTCGAGACGGTCGTGACAATGCTGACGTTTGTGATAACGGTGTTTGTCGTCGGAAAATTAAGCGTGCCTGCGGTTGTGCGCCGTTTTTTTGTGACCGACAACCAGCAGGAGCTTGTGATGTTCACATTTTGCGTAATCATGGGGGTTGGGTTTCTCGCCAATCTGGCGGATTTGTCGCTCGCTCTCGGCGCATTTCTTGCGGGTTCTATTTTTTCGGGGACGATAGTTTCGGAGCGCGTGCGCCGCCTTACCGACCCTTTCCGAAATCTTTTTGTGGCCCTCTTTTTCGTGTACGTTGGCACGATGATAGACCCTTTTCAGATTGCGGCGTCTTGGAAGTCGATTCTGTTCATCTCGGCGGCGGTGCTCTTTGTGCGCACGGCGGCGTGTTTTTTTGGCATAGTTGCGGGGGGCGTGCGCGCGTCCGACGCATTTCTTTCCGCCATGAGCAAGGCGCAGATAGGGGAGTTCAGCTTTGTCGTGGCGAGCCTTGGCATAAAGCTCGGCGTGATGGACAAGTCTATAATGGCCGTCGCGACCGGGGTTTCGCTGCTGACCGTTGCCGTTAATCCGTATGTTTCCGCAAAATCGAGGGCGATTATGGATTTTGTTTCGATTCGCATTCCGAAGTCGTTGAAGCTCGGTTTTGAGGTTTACCATAAATTTACGGCTTCGCTGTCGGAGGCCGCAAAGAAGGGTTTTTTTGCGAGCATTTCCGCCCCGCTGGCGCGCGTCTTAGTGTACACGCTTTTGTTTAACGCGCTCATGATTGTCGCCGAGATCGTCCAGGAGTTTCTTTTGTCGGCATATTCGGGCCGCGGCGCCGACAACGCCATCAGCGTTGCGGTTTGGATTGCGGCGGCGGTCTTTGCGGTGCCTGCTGTGTGGGGGATTTCGCACAACCTGAAGATATGCGCCAGAATTATCGTATCGGCGTCGCCTTTCGGAAGGTCGGTGGCGAAATCCGCGCGGAGCAGGGCCTACAGGCTTTTTCACAGCGTGTTTTTCACGCTGCTGGCGCTGTTTTTTTCGGCGGTGTATTTTATGTTCGTATGGTATCATGTGCCAAAAACAAACACATTCGTTCTGTTTGTTTTGGCGTGCGCTGTTTTCCCGTTTGTTATCAGAAAATATTTCGGGAACATGGGCGAGGAGCTTGAATCGGAGTTTACTTCGGTTTTCAAGCGCCATATAGAAAACGCCGGGGAACACCGCCGTTCCGTAATGATGGAAAATATCAGAAGGAATTATAAATGGGCGATAGATATTTCCGAAGTGGAGATATCCGAGTTTTCCAAGTCCGCCGGAAAAAGCGTGGCAGAACTTTCCATCAGAAGGCGTACCGGGGCGGACATTGCGGCTGTGCGGCGGGGAAGGTTTGTAATATACAACATAATGCCGTCGTCGCGCATTTTCCCCGACGACGTTGTTGTGCTGAGCGGAACGCGCTCGGAAACGGAGGCCGCCAGAAAAATACTTTCGGACGAGGAGCGCGACATCGATTCGATAGGCGCATTTGCAGGGCAGGCTTCGATAGGCGTCGATTGCGCGGTTGTTTCGCACGCGTCGCTGCTTATAGGGAAAACATTGGCGGAAGCCGACCTCACAAACACGCGCGGGGTAAAGGTCCTCGGAATCCTTCGCGAAGGCGGCAACGCGCATATCCGTCCGTCAGCTTCCGAAATATTTATGCCGGGAGACACCGTCCTAATAATGGGCATCGACGAGAACCTGAAAAAGGCCGAAAGGGATTTTTCGCTCACTCTGTCCGAATGGAGGCAATAGGCAGGAGCTGTTTTATAGCTGTTTGCCCGCCGCGTCGTACGGCATCGGGGTTATGAGAAGCCTTTTTTAGATCTCAGAAGCCGCGCGGAATTTCCGACAACCGTGATAGACGATATGTTGTGGAGCAGGGCGCCGGTCACTGGATTTAAAATGCCGAAGGCCGAAGCGCAGATGGCTGTCGCGCTTACGGCAAGCGATAGCGCCATGTTCGCCCTTATGGTTGCGAGCACGCTTCTTGAGAATTTGAGAATCCGACACACGTCGTATATGTCGTCTGAAAGCAGCGTGATGTCGGCGTTTTCAACGGCTATGTCGTTCCCGACTTTTCCAACGGCTACGGATACATCGGAGGCGGCGAGAGCCGGAGCGTCGTTTACACCGTCGCCTACCATGCAAACAGACTTTTTTTTGTTTTTTAATTTTAAAACTTCGGCGAATTTAGTTTCGGGCATAGCCGCGGCAACGACGTTTTCTATGCCCAGCAGTTTTGCCGTAACCGAGGCGCTTTTTTCGCTGTCTCCTGTGACCATTGCCACTTCACAACCGAGAGATTTTAGTTCAGATACGGTTTTTGCGGAGTTTTCGCGCAGTTTATCTCCAAGCGCCATAAGCCCTGCCAGCCTGCCGTCGAGCGAGACTGCGACGATTGTCTTTCCGCAGTATTGCGCCGCGAATTTTTCCAGCTTTTTGTCGGAATTTATTTCCGATTCGAATTCAGAAGCCTTTGCAACTTGTATTTTACCGAACTTGGAATTGCACGAAACGCCGACTCCCGGATGCGACAACGTAGATTCGGCGTCTGCCGGACTGGCTCCGAGTGATTTTGCAAAACTTGCGACGGCCTTGGCGATGGGGTGTTCCGAAAATCGCTCCGCAGTCGCCGCCATGCCCGCCAATCTTACGGTATCTCCGTCGAGAGGCATAGCGGCAGAAACTGATATTTTCCCTCTCGTCAAAGTGCCGGTTTTGTCGAAAATGACGGCGTCCACTTTTGAAAACTCCTCCAATGCCGATCCGCTTTTGACGACGATTCCGCGCCTGGATAAATTTCCTATTGCGGCGGATATGGCTGTGGGCGTCGCCAAAACGAACGCGCACGGGCAGAAAACTGTAAGCGCGGTGGCCGACCTTATAAGGGCGGTCATTGAGGAAAGTCCGAATCCGAATTTGACTATGAAAAATATCGCTACGGAAGCCGCAAAGGCCGCCAGAACTAGGCGCGCCGCCCATTTATTTGCTATTCGCGAAATGGGGGCCCGCGTTCCCGCAGCCTCCTCGACGAGTTTTGAAAGCCTTCCGGCTGCGGAATCTATCCCCGATTTTGTCACCGACATTTCGACAACGCCTGAAAGGTTTGTCGTGGCGGCAAAAAGCTCGTCGCCTACTTTCTTTTCCACAGGTAACGATTCTCCGGTTAAATTTGACTGGTCCACTTCAGTGGCGCCGCGCGTTATGGTTCCATCGGCTGGAATCATGGAATGGGGTTTTAACACGACGATATCCCCGGGTTTTAATTCGTCCGAAGGCGTTTCGCGTATTTTCCCGTCCGGCAGTTTTACGAAAGCCACGCGCGGCGTGAGTTCTGAAAGTCTTTTTACGTCAGAGGCCGCTTTTCTTAACGTTCGCTCTTCAAGAGCCGCCCCGCAAGCCATCAAAAATGCGATTTCCCCGGCGGCGAAAATAAAATTGCTGTGCGCGCCTTCCGCCGTTCCGACGCCGAAAAACGCCGCAAACTGAAGCGATATTGTCGCTATCATCGCCAGGGAAACGAGGGCCGGAGCCCCGATTTTCCCGGCGCAAAGGGCTTCGCGGGCCGCGCAAAAAATCGGAAGTCCGCACAGAATCACGGCTATCCACGACGGGTCGGCCAGAGGTTGGAAATTAGAAATTGCTTTGGACAGAAAAAATCCCGTTATGAGCGATATGGCGGAAATCCAAAGTTTTGCGGGTGTTGAAATAAGGGTTCGTTTCCCGTTTCCCGAACAGCATGAATGCGGCGATCCGTCTTTTGAACAGCACGAATGCTCGTGGCCGCCTCCCCGATGGCAGGAATGCGCGGAGCTGTGCTTGGAACAGCACGGGTGGGCGGAATTGCTTTCGGAGTGGTGGCAATGGCGGGAGGACGCTTTGCAAGCTGCGCCTTTTTTTTCACCGGATTGGGAAGCTTGCCGGACTTTCCGCATTTGCGTGCCTGCAGTTCCGCAACGCTCTGCGGAACTACAGCATTCGCCGTTTTCTGGCAAAAGGTCTTTCGCGACGGCCTTTTTTGCGCTTTTGCAAGATTTGGATTTATCGTTTTCCATGGCTGTTTTATAAATGATTCCACAAAAGTTAGATTAATCTAATTTATTTTGCAAAACTTTTTATTCGAGTTTTTACGCTTGCCCAATTTATGCGTTTTATTAGCGTAAAAACGTAGAAATGGTGAAAATATTATGGTGAAGTTTGTAAAAACAATCGTTGTTGCGCTTGCAGCCGTGCTTGCAGCGTCGGTTTCTTTCGGAAAAATAAAGGTTGCGTGCGTCGGCGACAGCATCACTTACGGACACGGCATAAGCGACAGAAATATGACCTATCCCAAACAGCTCGGGCGCATTTTGGGCGAAGGGTATGAGGTGGAAAATTTCGGAGTAAGCGGAACCACGGCCCTCCATTTGGGAAATTCTCCGTACATGGCCACAAGAAGGTATCAGGAGGCGTTAAATTTTCAGCCCGATATAGTCGTAATTAAGCTCGGAACAAACGATTCCAAGGCGGCAAACATGGCTCATATCGACAATTTCGTGTCGGACGTTAAAACGCTTATTTCATCTTTTGAAAACCTGTCTTCCAAGCCTAAAGTTTTTTTGTGTTTGCCGGTTCCCGCATATTCGAACGGCAAAGCTCCGCTTTCCATAAACGGAGACAGGATAATAGGAGAGATTATCCCCCTTTTGAAAAAGGTCGCCGCCGAAAGCAAAGCCGTTGAAATAATAGACTTGTTCGCTCCGCTTTCCAGCCATTCCGATATGTTTCCCGACAAGATACATCCAAACGCGGACGGAGCCAGGGTTATAGCCGAAACTGTCGCAAAGAAGATACGCAAATAGCCCTCTGTTCTAAGAGCAAAAAAACGCGCCGGTTTAAAACCTGGCGCGTTTTTTTGCTTTGCGAAAGGGGATTATCTTTTTGCCCTTTTCTTTTTTGCAGGTTCAGCAGGCGCTTCGAGTATCTGGCGGTCTTTCAAAAGGCGCTGCCTAAGCTTGGGATAGTTTACGTCCTGAACGGCGACGCTGTCGTCTATTGCTATGGCCGCAGCCGTTGCCGCGCTTTGACCGAGAATCATGAATACGGGCTCCATTCTTATCGACCCAAAAGCCACATGCGACGCCGATAGTGCGACAGGAACCAGAAGGTTAGCGCATTCGGATTTTTTGGGAACAATGCTCTTGTAGCTTACAGGATAAGATTTGCGCACGCGCTTTTCAAATCCGCCTTCCATCGCGAGCTTTCCGTCTTTAACCACGCGTTCAACATGGTGCGAATCCATTTGGTAGCTTCCGAGGCCAACTGAATCTTCGGCTATTTTGGCGCCTTGGCAGTGGGCTTGCGTCATTACGTAATCGGACAGAAGGCGGCGGGCCTCGCGGACGTATAATTCGTGCGGCCAGTTTCCGGTTTCCGGGAACTCGTATGCGTCGAGTCCAAACGCCGCAACGCGTTCCCTCAACTGTTGGGGTATGGACGGATCGTTCGCCAAAAAGTACATAAAGCCCTTCTGGTAGTTGACATGGTCTTGAAATATCTTTTCGCGTTCGGCATAGGTGCCTTCGGCCCATCCGAAGTTAGCCCCGACATGGTCGAGCGAAATGGGGCCCGCGTTGTTGCAGTCTCCCTCGTTCAACTTTAGCGGGCCGTGTTTGTACCTCAAATCCCAAAATTCCGGAGGAGCCCCGTTGACGTAGCGTTTGAGAAGCTCGTAGCGTTCTGGGCGGTAGTTGTCGGGCTTCGGCCACGGCACATGCTTGCCGTCCTTCATTGCCCACATCCTGAAACAGTAGGACTGCAGTTTTTTGTCGCCTTTCCCGAGTTCGGTGACTTTGGTGTCGGTGACGCCTTCAAGAAGCCCGCTCGAGGGGTCTCCGGGAATTTTGTACGGATCCACCGCGTGTCTGGGAAGGTGGCTGTGTTTTGAAAAATAGGTTCCGTTATAGGTTTCGTTGAAACGCGAGTTGTCTTCGCGCCCGACCATATACGAAACTCCCGCAGCCGCAAGCAGGTCGCCCTCATAAGTGGCGTCGATAAACATTTTACCCTTTGCGGAGTTGCCGTTTTCAAATATGATTTTTTCTATTTTGCCGTCCTTTTTTTCGACTTTGTCGAGACGGTGTTCAAAAAATACGGGTACTCCGGCGTCGGTGAGCATTTCAAGGAAGGCTTTTTCGGCTTCGCTCGGGCGGAAATGCCTCCATTTGCCGAGCTTTTCGTAAAATTCTACGGCCATGCCACCGATTGCGCTTTTTTTGCCTATGTCGGTTTCTGTAAGTCCTGCTGATGTCAGGCCTCCGACGTGCCGCCTGAAAACGTATAACGCCGCGGTCTTGCCCATTCTTTTTGCCTGAATGGCTGCGCCAACGCCACCGGGAGTTCCTCCGTAAACCACGATATCGTATTCGCCTTCTACCGGAGTTTCCGCTTTAGGAACTGGATAATAGTATTTTAACCCCGGGTTGGGAGACGACGGCGATGGCAGTTTTTGTTCAGCCGTTGCCGGACACATTGCGGCCGCAGCGACCAATACGGATAGCGGTATTGTTTTTATATCTATTTTCATAGCGGTATTTAGTTGTAATGCCCTTGTTTAATTAAAGATTTGTCTGTTAGCTCGAATATATCAATGGACAATGGCAGATTAAATGGCAAGAAGTATTTTGGCGAATTTTCCGTTCTTTACCATGGGTTGTAAAACGAAACGAAGTGGGGCAAGTGTTAAAAGACGATGATAAATACGGTAAAATGCGGGCGGAATAAAGTTTGTGCCGCCTACGGATAAATCGGCATAAATATAAAAGGTAGTTAATATTGGCGAAGGCGTAAGCAGGCGATATGCGCCGAAGATTTGGATATCGAAAAAAAGACGGAATAAAGGCGGCGCTCGTAGGAAGGCGAAGCTAATCCCACAAGGGTGTGCGTGGGCGGAGATTTTGGAGCTTGGAGTACTTGCAAAATGGCGGGTTAAACTATGAAAAAGCCTTAATCTCTAAAAATTCCCATTCGGAAACATTTGGCGCCTCCCCGAATTTTTTAAGGCGTTTTTGGGCGGACTGTTTTTCGGGAGCGCGTTTCGGCTCAAAAAGTCGCAATTTAATCGGAGTTTTTAGGCGCATGCAAAAGAATGCGCCTTCAATGCGTTTTTTATAAGCCGTGAAACCAGTGTTCAAACGCGCTGTGCATGCCTGAACGTTTTTTCTGTTTTATGGCTTTGCCCGATTTTGCCGGCGCTTTACGGAACCGGCGACGCTTTTTGGGGAAAAGTGAAAAATTTTATTATAAATTTATGTCGAGCTTTTCTAATTTTTTGGAATGCGCGGCGCACTTGCCGTTTATAAAGACGAAGAGTCCGGCACCTTTTTTGTAGCGCGAGCCGTCGGCATCCCAAAATATGCTTATGTCAGAGCCTTTGCATCTGACATTTTCAAGGCAGAAAAATTTCCAATCGTCGGGAACAAGCGGATTGACTGTAAGCGAGTTTCCGGCGTTCGGGCGCAGCCCAACAAGCCCGGTGATTACCAGATCGTTGAAAGTGGAATGGTTGTAGTCTTTGCCGCGCTCCTTGTAATACGCTCTAAATTTTTTGCCTTCTCTTATTAAAATGGCGCGCGTTATCCAATCGCCGTTGTCCGGATTTTGGCACTCGTCTATCCAAAATACTTTTTTGCCGTTTTCATTTACGAGAAAGTGGGACGACGCGTAAGTTTTCAGCGCTTCAAAATAGTCGTTTTTTGAAACGGGCTTGTTGGAATAAGAGTTTAGAAGGTTTGCGAGGGCTGTCAGAGTGACGGACGTGCTATACGGCCATACGGGGCCGTTCCATTGGCATTCGTGCCCGATATAGTTTATGCTAAAACGCCCGTCCCTTCGTTCTGCCGTCGTAAGGCCGTATTTCGACTTGAATCCGCGCTCGTCGAGAATTTGTTTCCACGCTTCGGCATACTCTTCGGGCGGAATGTTGAAATACCACGGGGTATATCCGAGCTGCTCGCGAACGTCGGACAATTTTCCGCAATAGCCGTTTTTTGGCATTACCTTGAAAAATTTGTCTTCGGGATCCCAAAGCTTTTCATTTATTAGATTCTTTAACTCCGCGGCTTTATCGGCGTACGGCTTGACGTCGGCGTCTTCACCAAGAAGGGCGGCAATTTTAGATATTGCCCGGCATTCGGCAAACATGTAGCTGTTGATGGTGGGCCTGTACCCCTCCCATCTCGCGTTTAGGGAGCCTGATATCGACAGCTCCATGCCGTCGGCCTGATCCCGGATCCAAAATAGGTTGTTTTCCGGATCGCGGTTTGATTTTTCCCAGGCTCCGTAGTTTGACTTAAAGCTCGGATACATGTCTTTCAAAAGCTTTAGATCGGGCTTCACAAGGTGGAATTGCAGTGCGGAATCGGCGTACCAGAACGAAAAATTTCGGATATGCTTTGCGGTGCTCCAAAACCTTATGTAGTCGGATATTATTTTTTCGTCGCGGAGCCATCTGCCTTCCCGTATATGGTGCGGGGCGGCGCAGGATATGGTGTTGTACTGGCCAGACCAGAAAACTTTAGGGGAAAATTCCGTAATTACATACCCGTTCGGAGTTTTCAATATGTGCTTTCTGAATGTCCACCATCTAAAATAGTACACTTCCGCGATAGTGTCGTCCGGGCAGTCGAACAATGGAATGTTTGATGCAAGGAATTTTTTCGCTTCGGAATTCGGAATCGTATTCACATATATTTCGTCGTCCTCCGAATTGAACCTGTCGATAAGGTAGGAGAATCTTTCCTCGCCATACTCTCGGGGTATGATTTGTTCGGCTTTCGCAAAAATCGCCGCCGCGGCTATTGCTAAGGATAACATGATTGTTTTTAACATATGCATATGGTCTTTGTTTGATGGAAATTAAAGCAGCGTTGGGCTTCCAATTTTCGGATTTCCGCGTGAGGCGCGCGTGCGGCGGCGCATGCGGTCTTTTCAAAACCGAAATACCGCCGGCGCGTTTGAAGAATGTGTGAGAAAGGCGTTATAATCCGCGTTTTCGCATGGCGTTCATCATTCCGGCCATTCTGCGCTTGCCCTGGGGGCCGCGCATCATCTTCATCATTTTTTTCATGCCGTCGAACTGTTTGAGCAGCAGATTAACGTCGCGCACCTGCGTGCCCGAGCCCGACGCTATGCGGAGCCGCCTGCGGGCGTTTATTACGTTTGGATTCTGGCGTTCGAGCGGCGTCATGGAAAGAATTATGGCCTCCGTTTGGCGCATTTTTTTCTCCTCGCGCTCTCCGACGCTTACGCCGCCCATGCCGGGGATCATTTTTATTATGCTGCCCATCGAGCCGAGCTTTTTTATTTGGCGCATTTGGGCGAGAAAGTCTTCAAGGTCAAATTCGGCCTTGCGGAGTTTTTCGGCCATTTTTTCGGCCTCTTCAGCGTCTATCGACTCCTGCGCGCGCTCGACAAGGCTTACGACGTCGCCCATTCCAAGTATGCGCTGGGCCATTCTGTCGGCGTGGAATATTTCAATGTCTCCGGGTTTTTCCCCCGTGCATGCGAATTTTATCGGCGCGCCTGAAACCGTTTTTATGGATAGCGCCGCCCCTCCGCGCGCGTCGCCGTCGAGCTTCGTAAGCGCCACTCCCGTTATTTGCACGGCGTCGTTAAAGGCCTTCGCGACGCTTACGGCTTCCTGACCGAGCGCGGCGTCGGCGACAAGCAGCACCTCCTGCGGATTTTCGGCCGCTTTTAATCTGGAAATTTCGCCTATCATCTCCGCGTCGATTTGAAGGCGTCCGGCGGTGTCGAATATGACGGCGTTTGCGCCATCGTCAATGGCGCGGCTTTTAAGCGCCGACGCGAGGGCGGGGACGTCTTTTGAATTCCTGTCGGAATATACCTTGACTCCTATTTGCGCGCCGAGAGCCTCAAGCTGGTCGATGGCTGCCGGGCGGTACACGTCGCAGGCGATGAGAGCGGGAACCATGCCGCGCTTTTTTAGCAGCCCCGCCAATTTTGCCGAGGTGGTTGTTTTACCCGCTCCGTGGAGGCCGACCATCATGATTTTCAGCGGGCGTTCCTGCGAGAGTTCTTGGGAGCCTCCGCCGAGAAGTTTTTCGAGTTCGTCGTTTATGATTTTTACGACCAGCTGCCCGGGTGTGACCGACTTTATAACCTCAAGCCCAGCGCATTGCTCCCTAACCCTTTCGGTGAATTCGCGGGCAACCTTAAAATGCACATCGGCGGACAGCAGCGCTTTGCGCACGTCTTCAAGCGCGCCGGCCATATTTTCGTCGGTCAGCTTCCCCATGCCGCGCAAATTGCGGAGGGCTTTCGACAGGTTTTCAGTTAGTCCTTCAAACATTTGTGCGGCGTTTTTTTAGTTATCCGATGGTTTCTTCACCGTACCACCGCCTCAACACCTCCGGAACGGCGACTTTGCCGTCGTTGCGCACGTTGTTCTCGAGTATTGCAGCCAATACGCGAGGAACGGCGAGCCCCGAACCGTTAAGCGTGTGCACGTTCCGCGGTTTGCCGCCGTCGGAAGGGCGGAAGCGTATGTTTGCGCGCCGGGCTTGAAAGTCGGTGAAACACGAGCAGCTTGAAACTTCAAGCCACTTTTGCTGGCCCGCCGCCCATACCTCAAGGTCGAACTGCTTCGCGTGGGGAAAGCCTATGTCGCCCGTGCAAATAGACAGCACCCGGTAGGGAAGTCCGAGTTTTTGGAGTATCCTTTCGGCGTCGCCGCGCAGCTTTTCAAGCTCGTCCATGCTGCTGTCGGGGTGGACCCATTTTACAAGCTCCACCTTGTCGAATTGGTGCAGCCTGTTGAGGCCGCGCACGTCCTTGCCCCAACTGCCCGCTTCGCGGCGGAAACACGGCGTGTATCCGCACGCATAAACCGGAAGCTGCGATTCGTCGAAAATTTCGTCGCGGTGGAAGTTTGTTATCGGCACTTCTGCGGTGGGAATCATGTAATAGTCGTCCTGCGCGTCGCGGTACATTTGCCCCTCCTTGTCTGGAAGCTGCCCGGTGGCCGTGGCGCTTGCGGCGTTTACCATTATCGGGCACATAAGTTCGCGGTATCCATTTTTGCGTGCTTCGTCGAGAAACAGCGAAACGAGAGCGCGGACAAGCCTTGCCATGTCTCCGGCATAAAACGGGAATCCGGCGCCGGTCACCTTGACGCCCCTTTGAAAGTCGAGGAGCTCTCCGAAAAACGGGAGATCCCAATGCGGCACGGCGTTTTTTATGCCTTCGATGTCGCCCCATACCCTGACGGTGACGTTGTCTTTTTCGCTTTTGCCCACTGGAACGGAATCGTCAGGAATATTGGGAATTGTAAGCAGCATCGATTTCCACTTTTTTTCGCATTCCGCCGATACCGCTTCCAACTCCTTTACTTTTGCCGAAACCGCCTTCATCTCGGCGACTTTTTCCTTAAATTCGGAAGAACCTTTGGGAAGTTCCGACAGCGATTTGCTCGCCGCATTTTGCGCGCTGCGCGCCTCTTCAAAGGCCGCAAGAGCCCTGCGCCTTTCGATATCGAAAGCCAGAATTGCGTCTATATCGCAGTCAAATTTTTTGAGCGCAATTTTTTCTTTTACAAAGTCGGGGCGTTCCCTCAACAGTTTTACGTCTATCATGGCGGCTAATTATTAAAGTCGCTTCGGCGTTTTCAACACTTAATTTTTTTTTGAAATCGGCCGATTCCCCGAAGCCTTTTAAAGGCGGGCATGCGGAGGCATGCGGGCGGGCATCAGCGCAGCGGCAAAACAGCTTTGGCCGATTTTTATTGGGCCCGCGCTTTTTGCGATATCACAGCCACCCGAATCGAAAGCGCTTCAAATAGCCGCTGCCTGAAAATCGCCCGCCGGGGCATGCGGCGAAAGCGTGCGCGCTTATTATTTTGCTAGAAGTTCCTTAAAAAACGCCGAGACATCGAATTTGTCGTCGGGTATGTATATAAACGCGAAGCAGTTGTCGCATACGCCGATATTTCTATTTTTTTTAAGATATTCGATCTCGTCGGCGTCTATCTCCGCGCCGCACGCCGAACATTTCCCGTATTTCGCCTCCGCAAGGCCGCTTTTACCGGAAGCTTCAAGCCTGTCGAAATGGGACAAGGCAAACGTGGGAATCTGCCTCCTGTTTGAGGTGATTAAATCGCGCAGTTTTTGAATGTCTTCGTCGGACATAACATTGGACTCCGCAAGCTTGCGGGCTTGGCGGATTTGCAACAGCTTGATTATAATATCCTCGGTATGTTTCATTGTTCCACGCAGGTAAAACGAACATACGTTCAATATTTTTGCAAGGAAAAATGCGCCCAAGCCGGGTTTTTTGCGCCCGCGCTACAAGTCTTTCCATAGGCTTTTCATCAGGCAAAGCTGCACGCCGTCGCTTTTTCTGGCAAGCGTATGCAGGCATTCCAATCCGCTTATCGACACTGTCGATACTACGGTGTCGTTGAAAAACGCCTCGTGCAGAAATTTTATGCGGTACGAGACAAGCTTGTGGGAAAGCCTGTATTCGGCAGGCATGGACTCGAGGGCGCGCGGCACATATTTGACATTGTTTAAATGGAGGTTGAAGTCGAGGTCATCGAACCTTACGGCCTGCGCCGTTTCAAATGTTTCGGAATTTTCCGTAAGAGTTCCGGAAACCCCGATTTTTTCAAGATTTCCGCCGCCGAAAACGGAAAATTCCCGAAGGTCGAATTTTTCCGCATATTTGTCGGCTCTGACGGGGCGGTGGGTTTTTGCGTCGGCGATAAGCTGTATGGACGATCCTCTCGCTATTTCCGCGCCTCCGCGCCTTGCAAAAAAATCGACGTAAATGCGAGCCGTTGTTGTTTTCCAAACCCATACTTCCATATCGATTTTTTCGCGCCAAAAAGGAGCGTCTCCGGAGAAGTCTATCCGCACGTCCGAGGTGATCCAAGTTAGCCCATCTTTCGAAACATCGTAGGCGGCAACGCCCCTCGATGCAGCATATTCGGCGAAACATTCCTGAAAATACATTCCTACATAGTATTCTTTCAGCGTATAGTTCGGCGTTATTTCTGAACTTCTGACTCCGTATGTTCTGGAAAATGTCATAATGCCGGAATTGTTTCGCGCAGGCGTTTTTTTTCAATTTTTTTCGCATAAGAGGCCGAAAAAGTCTTGACTCTAACGTTAGAGCAAATTATCGTGTTCCCTATTATGATGAGAGCGATTATTTTTGCGGCCGTATTTTTTGCGTGCCTGACGTCGCCGGCGGAGAACGCCGACGTGACCTTTAAATATGCCGGCGGAAAGTCGGAGAAAAAAAGCGTTGCTTTGGAAAAGCGCGCCTCGAACGTGTTTAGGCTTGTAATTCCGAAAAAATCCATACCCGGCGAGATTGTCGCCGTAGAGATAACTCCCGATTTCGCAAAGGCAAAAGAGGGGGACGACGGATATATGGTTTTGCCGAACGGCGTGCTGACAAAGTTTTTAAAGCGTCCCGACGGGCAGACGGGTATCCAGAGGGCGCAGATGGCGTTTGTGGGCACGAAAACCCCTGCTGGGACATATGTCGGCATAATAAAGGGAATGCCGTATTCGTTTTCCGCAAAGACCGTAAAAAAAGGCGAAAACTATTTTCAGACCGTCTATTACGATTTCGCTAAACGCAAGGCGTACGACGACATTATTATAGATTATGTTCGGCTTGACGGGGCCGACGCCAACTATTCGGGAATGGCGCGCGAATACAGAAAGTACAAACTCGGCTTGGGCGAGGTAAAGCCGCTTAGGGAGAAAATAAAGGATAAGCCGGCTTTGAAATATTGTCTGGAGGCGCCCGAAATAAGAATCAGGCTCGGTTGGAAGCCGGCGCCTTCCAAGGTCCCCCACCAGACTCTCGAAAATGAACCGAAAATGAGGGTTGCCGTCACTTTCGACAGGGTCGGAGAGCTTGTCGGGGAGCTTAAGCGGCAGGGCGTCGACAGGGCGGAACTATGCCTTGTAGGATGGAACATTCGCGGGCACGACGGGCGCTATCCCCAAATGTTTCCCGTAGAGCCTGCTCTCGGGGGCGAGGCTAAGCTGCGCTCTCTCGTAAAAAACACCCTCGCGGACGGATATCTGATGACATGCCATACAAACAGCACGGACGCGTATGAGATTGCCGACGTTTGGGACGAGGAGTTTATAATAAAAAATCCGGACGGGTCCCTTCAAATGCAGTCGATGCAGTGGAGCGGCGGGGCCATGTACAACGTTTGCTGGAAGCGCGCCTACGAGCGTTTCGGCGAGCGCGATCTGGCGAAGGTCGCCGATTTGGGCTTTAAGGGAATGCACTATATCGACGTGGTTTCCTGCGTGGCGGCGCGCGACTGCTTTGATCCGCGCCATCCTACGAATCCGGACGAGGCGGCGCGCTACATGAACAAAATATTCGAATATTGCAACAAGACGTTCGGGGGGGCCATGTCCGAGGGGGGATACGACCACTGCTTCTCGCAGGTCGATTCCATTTTGTACGTGTCGTTTCTTCTCGGCCGCGGAAACGGAAAACTCATGGACAGGCAAATTCCGATATGGCCTCTCGTATATCACGGCATTGTTTTGTACAACCCGGGACCTTACACGGTAAACTATACCATTAAAAATGCCGATACTCGCCTAAAATTTATAGAATTCGGGGGCAGGCCGTCGTTCTATTTCCATTCGAAATTCCTCGATACAAACAACAACTGGATGGGCAGGGACGACATCGTTTGCGATACCGACGAAAATATGTCGTTTGGGGTATCGAAAATCAAGGAGGCGTACGACGAATATAAAAAACTTTCGTATTTGCAGCTTGAATATATGGATTTCCACGACGAAATTGCCGATAATGTCTTTGTGTCGCGCTATTCGGACGGGAGCGAGATAGTCTCGAACTATACCGATATGCCGTTCAAATACAAAGGCCAGGAGGTTGCTTCCAAGTCTTACAGGCTTTACAGACCATAGCTTGTGGTTCGGGCACGCATGGCCTGTGGTATTGCTTTTCCCGCATGCGCTTTTATCGGCTTAGCAGGACGCTTTCATGGCTTAATGCGCAGGATGCCAAACCGGGCGCGGGTCGGTGCATTTTGTGGCGCATAAGGAGTAATTGGCGGATTCTTATATCAGTTTTATCGATTTGTTCGGAACTGTTTTACCGGTGGTTCGTACGCAAATGTATTTTGCGGCTAAAAAAACGCGGAAACGCGCGGAACGGTATAGCGCGCTTGCCGGTAAAGAAAAAGCGTTTTCGACTTTTCGGCTTATTTGCTTGAAAAGGCGCGGTGCGGGAATAGCATGTTGGGACATGAAAAAAACGGTTTTGTTGTTATTGGCCTTTGTTGCCGTAAATTTGGGCGCTGTAGTTGTTGCGCAGGAAGACATATCGAAGCTCGACAAAAACTTCGCTGTAGAGAAGCTTGGAAACATCGATGTCGCATACCGCGACGCTCTTTCCGAGCCGTTTGTTTTGGAGGGGTTTCCGTGGCATGAAAAGGGGCGAAAACTGTTCCGGCTGCCGCATTCGACAAAGCCCGACGACATAAGCGGAGGGGTTTATTCGTTGGCGTCGCATACCGCCGGCGGGGTAGTGCGCTTCCGCACCGATTCTCCGTATATCGTTTTGCGGGCATCGCTTTTGAACACAAAGCCGTGCATGGGCCACATGCCGAGTACTGGGTCATCGGGATTCGACCTGTTTTTTGATACGAACAGATACATAAAAACCGTAAATCCGAGCCATTATATGCTGGAGGTCCCGACGCCGCTGGTAATGCCTCTGGCGAAAAACCTGCCCCGTAAAATGCGCGACTGCACGCTCTACCTTCCGCTCTATAACGGCGTAAATTCGCTTGAGATAGGGCTTGCCCCCGACGCGAAAATCGAGGCTCCTACGCCGCATAAAATCAAAAAACCCATATTGTTTTACGGGTCTTCCATAACCCAGGGCGCTTGCGCCACAAGAACATCCAACGCCTATGCCGCAATGCTCTGCCGCGCCCTCGACGCCCCGATGATAAACCTCGGTTTTTCCGGAAACGCCAAGGGAGAAATAAAAATGGCCGAACTTATAGCATCTCTCGATCTTGCCGCTTTTGTTTACGACTACGATTATAATGCACCCACCGCAGAACACCTGAAGAAAACCCACGAACAGTTTTTTAAGATTGTCAGAAAGGCGCGTCCCGACCTTCCGATAATAATATTTGGCAAGATTTCAGGGCATACCTCCGAGCGGGACGGCATAGTTCGGGCAACTTACGAAAACGCCGTTAAAAACGGCGACAAAAAAGTGTGGCTTGTCGAGGGAAAAAAATTGTTCGAAGGCGCGGATTATTCCTATCTTACCGTGGACAACTGCCACCCGAACGATTTGGGATTTTTCCTTATGTTTAAAAATTCCCTTCCAACTTTAAAAGAGGCTTTAGGTACAGATTAAAACATGTACACATGACATTTAGTTCGTGCCCGGTGGGGCAAATTGAAACATGCGCGCATTCAGCACTTAAGAAGGGGTGATTGCGCGCATCAGTTTCGCGTTATGCAAAATCCGGGTTGTCCTTGTATAATATGCGGTAAACCGCGTACAGCCAGAAAAACAGGTAAACGCTGAATATTGTAAGCAGTATCATCCACGCGCCCATAACAAAAGGCAGGTTTTCCCTTCCGCGAATTGCAAGAGCCAGAACACTTGCGGCAAACAGACATGCGACATAAGTGCAAAATGCAAGCACTGAAAAACGCGACAGACTACATTTGTCCACGAATCTTTTTGAGAAACTGTTTTTGCCAGATAGAGCTCCGGCTATAGATATGACAGAAGACGCGGCGAACGGTAGAAGCGCGTAAAGAATGTAAAGGGCGTTTGAGAAATCGGCCTTGGCATAAGCCGATCCGGCCAGCGCAAGGGGGATATAGGTGGCGGGGTACAATATGTATAAAATGTTTTTATTGCGCGTAATCATTTTCCTTTAAGTTTTGATTCACTTTGGCATTCGGTCAAGAATATAAGTCGATTTCGATTAAGTCTGTCTTTGAGTGAATTTCCTTCCCGATGTTGTGGGAGAAGCTCCGTTTCGCGCGCGAAATCCGTTTGCCTTTTGCAATATGGGGCATTGTTTTTAGAAGGCCGTTATCCGTCGCCGCTTGCGCTTACCTGCCATTTGAGGCGTGGCGACATGGCTGTGTTGTCGAGCGTTTGCGGCGTTTCTATTGTGGCGGAAGTGTGGCAATATCAAAATGAGTCTAAGTTTCAATGGATTTGGAATGCAATATTGATTGTCTAAGACGTTAAAAATTTCGGAGGCCGACAGGAGTATACGGAAACATTGTCGTGACGTATAAATCGGGCGTGTTTTTTGCTTGCAGCGTTCAAGTGAAGCTTTGTGGAATTAAAGTATTAGAAAGATGGGGAGAACAGGAATATTAAAACGTTAACGGCGGGCCGGTATCGAAAAGGCGAGGCACATGCAAGTATTTTTGCATGCAGACAAAACGAGCTGGAAAACGGTAACGGGCAATTCGGCAGGATATCTTATTTTTAATATTGCGCGGGAGTTTTTTCGAGATAGTGAATAATACACTATTGCCTCAAAATCAAAGGTAGCCGAAAAAGGCGATGAATCCGCATTGTAAATGTGAAAATTAGAATTTTTGTTCGTCAAGGTAATTTGTGCAAAGTATTGTGGAATGCAAAAGCGAAAATGTGGAGCATCTCTTACAGTTAATGCCTGTGTGCAGGTTTTTATGTGTGCGGGGTTGCCGCATAAATGGGTAGGGTTTGCAATGCGTAGGAAATATCTAAAGTTAAAATGTGTCAAAAGCAGCATGAAAATAGGTTGCGTTAAAAGGGCCAATATTTGCGCCGCCCCAATTGGCGTTTCCAATGATAGATTGTGGTGCGCATAGATGCCGGATACCGAATCTGCGGTATAAAATTGTCGGCGCCGAAAAAAGAGGTTGGTGCAGGATATGCGTGGGCTTTGTTTTGAGTCGGAACGCTAAGGGAGTAGGACGCCTTAAGGATTCAAAGCTTGGGAAGAATTAGGTACGGACATCGGCGCCATGACAACTGCGGATTGTGGGCAGCCGCGAAATGCGGAGTGAACCTGTAAAATCGATTGCCGAAATAAAGCCTGTTATGCAGTTTTTTTGCCCATTTTAGTTAAGGCTTCTTTTGAAATAAGCATAATGTAAAATGCACTGTGCCTGCTGAATGCAAACAGAAAATAAAAAGGCCGCAATTCCCTTGGAATTGCAGCCTTAAAAATTGGAGCGGGCAATGAGGTTCGAACTCACAACCTCAACCTTGGCAAGGTCGCGCTCTGCCAATTGAGCTATGCCCGCGTAAAGTTTATTGTTCCCGTAAAAGGTGGATTTTTATTGGGGTATGTCAAGGTTAAAAATAGATTTTTTTCTGGAGCTTGACGGCGCGCTAAAGAAATCGGATTTATCTATTTTATCCGCGATAGCGTCTCCGAGAAGGATTTTGGCGATGGGCCTTATCTTATCGATGTTTTCTTTTTTAAACACCAAATAGAAGGGCAGGGTAAGGGGATAGTCCCCGTTAAAAATATTTTCCCTGTCGGGTTTGAACGCGTATGATTTATTAGTCTCTTCATTCGGCTTTGCAACCGATACGATTTTGATGAGATTGTTGTTCCCGGGATCTAATTTTCCAATCACGCCGATGGCAGAATTGTTGCCTTTAATCATATTGTAGATTGAGGGTTTGTTTTCGGCGACGTGTACCCATTGCCCTATGTTCGTCCCGTTCATTGCCGTGTATTTAAAAAGCTCCACGACGACATTGTCCGACAGGCTTGTCGTGATGGGAACTATGTTTCGAAGGCCGATATTTTTTACGCCGAGTTGCTGCCAAGTCTCTACGCGGGGCTTTGCGGCTATCGAGTAAATAGAAGATAGTTGTTTTGTAGTTATTTCCTCAAGCGGGTTTACGTTGTTTACGATAACTATCGCCGCTTGATAGGCGAACGGGAATGCCGTAAGACCTTCTGGCATTTTATGCCCGCGCGGCAGAGCTACTATTGCGATTTCCGATTTTCCCGATTTGATATCGTCGAATGCCGCGTATGTGCCGTTCATATTGATGGCAACACCGATATTGTTTTTCTTGGCTATCGACTCAATTTCGTTTGCTATTATGGACTTGAGAAGGTCGCTTCCGGTAAGCGTTATCTTTTCGGCGGCTGAAGAGGCCGCTGCGGATAGCAGAAATATGCAAATAATATTTGTGATGATTTTCATTTTCACTAAGAGGGTGGATTTATAATCTGAATATGATAGCGAGCCCGTACGTTATGCCAAGCCTAAAATCATGCGTGCCTCTTCGCTCATCATATCCTTATTCCACGGTGGATCCCATACGATGTTGACATTCGCCTCTGCCACGGCCGGCAGGGATTCCAATCTCATTTTGAGGTCTTCTGCTATCATTGGGCCCATGGCGCATCCCGGAGCGGTGAGCGTCATATCGGCCTCGACGCGCTTTTTCCCGTCTTCGGCGCCGAAAATTTCGAGCCTATATACAAGCCCCAAATCGACAATGTTGACGGGTATTTCCGGATCGAAGACGGTTTTTGCAACCTCCCATACATCGCTTTCGCTTAGGCTGCCGCCTTCATTGGCCATGCCGGGTTTTGATTGTCGCTGGCTTACCAGCTGGGCGACCGTGGAGCACGACGCCTCTTTTACGTCCGGTTGCGTTTCAGGCTTCGTCTGTCCGATAGCATCGGCGTTTTCGCCGTCTATGCGCGCCATTCCGAAGATTCCCCTTACGGTAAAGTTTCCGCCGAGTTTGTGGGTAATATCGACAACGCAGCCTTTTGAAAGAAGCACTTTCGCCCCCGAAGGTATCAGCATCGCCGGACAGTCGCGCGATATTTTGACGTTTTTTTCCATATTTTATACTATCGCAAGATTATCGCGGTGCACGACAACGTCTTTGTGCCCGCATTTCTTTCCGCCGCGCTTCGCGCCCAAGAAAGATTTTATTTCATCGGAATTTTTTTCCGCAAGGCCCCGGGCTGTCACATAGTTGTTTTCGGCGTCTATTATTTCGACAAGGTCTCCCTTTTTAAAGTTTCCCGAAACCTCCTTGACGCCTGCCGGAAGCAGGGAACTGCCGGTATTGCGCATCGCCTTTGCGGCTCCGCCGTCAACGTAAATTTTTCCTATTGTTCTTCCGAAATGCGCCAACCACCTTTTCTTTGAGCTTACGGATTTTGGAAGTGCAAGAAAAAGCGTTCCTATTTTTTCGCCTTCGAGAATGCGCGGTATTACGCCGTCCTCGCTGCCGTTAGCGATGTGCACTTCGCATCCGGAGCTTGTCGCAATTTCGGCAGCCTTAATTTTTGTGATCATTCCGCCTACGGCGGTTGCACTCGTCGTTCCGCGCGCCATTGCGCGGATTTCTGGAGTGACTTTTTCTACGGTGTCTATTATGCGTCCGGTGCCGTTTATATCCACAAGCCCCTTCGCCGTGGACAGTATCATCAGCTTGTCGGCCTTTGACAGCGTCGCCACAAGAGCGCTGAGAACATCGTTGTCTCCGAACTTTATGTTAAGTTCCGCCGCGCTTATGCAGTCGTTTTCGTTTATTATCGGGACTATGCCGTCAGAGAGGAGCCTGTCTATCAGATCGCGCATCGCCTTGTGGCGCGCCAGCACGTCAACGTCGTCGCGCGTGACAAGTATTTGCGCGACGGTCGTGCCGAACGGCTCGAAAAGTTCTGCCCATGTTTGTATCAGCATGCCCTGTCCGACCGCCGCGCACTCCTGAACGGCCCCTATGCGTTTAGGCCGCGCCTTTAGGCCGAGTTTTCCCATGCCCAATCCGACGGCGCCGGAACTGACGAGGACGACTTGTGTCCCCCGCTTTTTAACCTCCGCAATCTGTTTGCAGATGGAGCGCATTCTGCCGGTGTCGAGCTGCCCGACGCCATAAGTGAGCACCCCCGTGCCGAGTTTTACGACAACGCGCTTTGCGTTTTGAGCTGGCATAAGTTTAAGGCGACCCTGCTATACTTTTTTCAGGTCGGCTTCCTTTATCTCAAGGCTTTTGTTTATCATCGAGATAAATTTGTCGGTCAGGTTTTGAACTTCTTTTTCGAGCTTTTTAAGGTCGTCTTCGGTGGCTCCCCCAGCCGATTTCATTTTTTTCGCCGCATCGAGCGTTTCCCTACGGATTGTGCGTATTCTAACGCGTCCGGTTTCGGCCATTTCGTGGCATATTTTTGCCAGTTCCGCGCGGCGTTCACCCGAAAGCGCAGGAATAGGGCAGCGCACGGCGTCGCCCATTACAGCCGGAGTGAAGCCGATGTTCGCGGCCAAAATCGCCTTTTCAACGTCCTTAAGAATGCTCTTGTCCCACGGCTGAACGCGTATTGTCGATGAGTCGGGAGTGGTTATAGCCGCGATGTCGCGCAAGCGAGATGTAGTGCCGTAAGCCTCTACCATTACGTTTTCAACCATTCCGGGATTGGCTTTTCCCGTATGAACCGTTTCAAACTCGTGTTCCACGCGCTCCAGCGCTTTCGCCATGGCGTCGGAGGCTTTTTTAAGTTCAGCTGATATGTCCATATTGCCCTTTCGGTGATGTTAAATTATTTTACGAGAGTGCCTATTGCATGCCCCTCCACCGCTTTTTTTACGTTCCCGGACTCGTTCATGTTAAACACTATAATCGGGATTTTGTTGTCCATGCAAAGCGAGAATGCAGTTGAGTCCATGACTGCCAGACGTTTTTCTATGGCCTCCAGATAGTCTATGGTTTCGTATTTTACGGCGTCGGGAAACTTGTTCGGATCCTTGTTGTAAATGCCGTCTACCTTTGTCGCTTTGAGTATGCAGTCTGCACCTATCTCGCTTGCGCGCAGAGCCGCGGTTGTGTCCGTGGAGAAGTACGGGTTTCCGGTTCCGGCGACAAAAATTACGATGCGTTTTTTTTCCAGATGCCGCACGGCCCTTCTCAAAATAAACGGCTCTGCGATTTTCTCCATAGGTATGGCCGTTTGGACTCGCACCGGAACGCCTTCGCCTTCGAGTGCGTTCATGAGGGCGAGCCCGTTTATAACCGTGGCCAACATTCCCATATAGTCGCCCGTGGTGCGGTCAACTCCGGATTTTGCGCCGTTAAGGCCCCGGAATATGTTGCCGCCGCCCACAACTACGCATATTTGCACGCCCATGTCGTGCACTTCCTTCAGCTCGAGCGCGAGGCTTTTAAGTATCGACGGGTTGAGTGCGTCTCCGTTTACGGCGTCTTTTAGGGCTTCGCCGCTAAGCTTAAGCACTATTCTTTTATATTTGGGATTCATTCTAAAATCCCGAATATCTGTAAAACCCGTTAATTTTTCAACTCTTTTTTGATCTTAGACGGCATTACGCTCGCCGTGTAGGGCTTGCTTTTGAAAATTTCGCGTGCGCGTTCCCTGACTTGCTCGAGCGAAACCTCCGCATAGCCCGTGTCGATTGTTTTGGCCAGCTCTATATTTACGGGCTTGCATTGCGACTGGTTTAGAACCGCCTCAAGCCAGTAGGAGTTCCGGCGCTTATTTGCTTCCACCCCCTTTATAAGGGGTATTTTTGCGCGTTCAAATTCGTCGGGCGTTATCTTTTCGGCGGTTTTTTCCCCGCATTTTTCGAGCGTTTCCAAAAGCTCGGCGTTGAATTCCGGCACTACGAACGTTGCGGCGGTTAAAAAGCCGGCGTCGCTTATCCATGTGCTCGAATTGTTGTACGCAAACGGGCTGTACACTTTTCCCTGCGCTTCGCGCACGTCCTTACGCAGCACGTCATCGAGAACCGCACCGAGCACGTTGTCGGCGCGCATTTTCTCCATTTCGGTCCTTCCGGCGCTCGGCCACATTTTCACCGCCACGGAACGCGGTTCGTCCGTCGTTTCGTAAAAGAGTTCTATTTTTTCGCCAGGGGCGGCAAGTTTTAAAACAGCGTATGGTTCTTTGTTTTCGGATTCTCTGTCCGGAGCGGCTCCGAAAGTGGCGCTCACAAGGCCTATAGCCTTTTCGACATCGACATCTCCCACTATCGATATTTCCATGTACGATTTCGCGAGGATAGGGGAAAACCATTTTTCGATTTCGCGCATGTCTATCTTCTTGAAATTTTCGAACGTGCCGGGGACGCGCGCAATTGGCGACTTTATCATTTCAATCGGCAGAAAGCGCAGTTTCGACATCGGGTCTGTGAGATAGTCGAGGTAGAACGCTTCGGCGTATTTTAACAGGGCTTCCATTCCGTCGTTTCTAAATCCCGGATCGGCGAACATTGTAGCCGCCAATTTTAACGCTTCGGAAAAGTCTTTCGACGACGAATTTACGTTCAGAGCAAATGCGTTTCCCTCTACGCTTATTCCCAGATTCATCTTCAGCGGATATTTTGCGGCGTTTATCTCACCCACAGTTTGGAACTTTGTGCCTCCAGATACGAGCGCGTAGATTGCCGCGAAGTATTCCGGCTTGTCGGCGGGAATATCGAGAATGCCCTTCCCGAACGAGATTTTCATCAATACTTCGTCTTTTGCAAAGTCGGTTTTTTTGACGTTGAGGCGCACGCCGTTTTCGAACCTGATTTGCGATATTCCAAGTTCGGCAATTTCCCTGCGCTCGGCTATCTTCCCTGACTTGCCGAAATCCGAAAACTTAAGGATCTCAGAGGCGAATTCCTCCGCTCCGTAGCGCGTTGACGATGCTGCGCCAAAAGATTTTTTTACTGCCGCCCGGAGCTTTTCTAACGGAATTTCGGCCTTTGCGTCGGATACAAACACCTTGATTTTTGCGTTGTCGAATATCTTTTTCAAGAGGGCCACGGCTTTTTTTGCGTCGAAATCTTTAAGCGCGAACTTTGCTATTTCCAAATCTTTTTCGGGCGACGTAAACACGGTTTCGTCGGAAAAGGCCGAGGTTATTTCGTCGGCGAGGCGGTTGTTCTTCCGGGTGGGCGCGGACTTTATGTCGCTTTCAAGCGATTCTAAGATTTTGCGCTTTGCGTTGTCTATTTCGGAGTCTTTCAGATTGCCGAGGCTGAATAATTGGCGCAGACCCTCCTCGAGGGCGTCGAATCCGCCGCCTACTGGCGCTTCGGCATTGATGATGAAAACGTCGCAATATTTGTCGAAGTCGAAATTACCCGCCGAACCCTGCGATATTTTTGAATCCGGTCGGTCGGACACGCGCAGGAAGCGCGCGGTGATGGCGGCTGCGAGCGCGCGCTTTTGCACGAAGTCGATGCGCCTTTCAAGCGAGTCGGCTCGCGACTTGGGCTGTCTGGCCACGGCTATGGACGCGTATGAGCGGGGCGCATTCGGCGTCGAATCGTACACGGTGTCGATGTCGAGCGGGCCGTCGCCGAACGAGAATTTTTTGTCAGAGACTTCGAGAGTCCCGAGATTGGCCTTGCGCGCGGGAACCCCTTTTGCAGCCGTGAAATCGGAAAATATTTTTTTTGCGTCGGCGATTATGCCGTCCGGGTCCACGTCTCCGACCACAACAAGCACGGTGTTTTCAGGCCTGTAATTTTCGGCGTAGAACTTTTGGAAGTCGGGGCGTTTGACCTTTCTGACAACATCTTCCTCGCCTATCGGCATTCTTTCAGAGAACAGCGAACCTTTGAATGTGTGGGCTATCTCCTTGACGGCCTTGCGGTAGTCCTGGGTGTCGCGAGAATTTTTTTCGGCTATGATAACGCCCCTTTCCCTCTCTATCGCGTCGGGGGCGAATATTATGGAGTCGCAGTAATCCCTCAGCAGCATTAGGCCGTCGTCGACGAGTTTTTTCGAGACCTCAGGCATGTCGATTTTATAGACGGTTTCAGAAAATCCGGTATGGGCGTTGGTGTCTGCCCCGAAAGCCATTCCGAGCCGCTGGAAATATTCAACCATGTCTCCGGACGGGAAATGTTTGGTCCCGTTGAATGCCATGTGCTCTATGAAATGCGCAATCCCCCTCTCGTCTTCCGTTTCGAATGCCGACCCGCGCTTGACGAGCAGCCGCATGGACACCCTGTTCGGGGGTTCCGAATTTTTGAACACGGCTATCGTCATTCCGTTGGGAAGCGTCGATACCGCAAGTTTGCCGTCCCGTTCGAGCAGAGGTTCGGCGAAGGCCAAGTTTGTAAGTGTCATTGCCAATATCAAAAAAGTTTTCAGTTTCATAAATAAGGCGGTTTTATTTTTCCACGCGGTCTTTTACAAGCACCCAAAATATGCAGTCGTCCGAAAAGTCTAAAACTGAAGCCGATTCTTCGGTTATTTCGGAGCGGCGCTCTGAAAATGACAAGATAAATCCCGTTTTGGAAATATAATCGGTTATTTCGTCTTTAGACGGCGAGTGAATGAAAATGTTCCCGCGTTGGCTTGCGTAGTATATGTCTCCGAATTCGTCGAGGCGGGGGTCCTGCGCGCCGTGTTTCCACTGCTTTTCTTCGTTCGACCAGTATGCCCGGTTTGCCGGGGCGCCGCGGTCGTGCGTTGTGAACACGAATATTCCGCCGGGCTTCAAAACCCTGCATATTTCGCGCATGGCCGCCAGCCTGTTTTCGCTTTTTGGAATCTGCATGAGGCCGTTAAAGCCGAATATGGCAGCGTCGAAGCTTTCGTCGGGATACGGCACGGCGGTTGCGTCGCATAATTCGGCCCGGGCTTTTAGCCCGTCCCTTTTGATTATTGCATTTGCCGCGCGCACCATGCTTTCGGAGAAGTCCGTCATCAGAACGTTTTCATATCCGCGCCTTGCGAGGTTTATGCCGATTCTTCCCGCGCCGCAGCCGAATTCGACGACATCGGCCGATTTTTCGATTCTGCCAAAAATAACAATCTCCTCCGATTTCCACAGGCCTACTTCGTCCACGGCTTTTGAGTAGTCTTCGACCACGCCGGGGAGTTCGAAATGGGATTTTACCGTCAGCGGGTCCATTTCACAGTTCCGAATTCGAGGGAATCGGCGCCGAGTTTTACCGTACGCCCGTCGATTTCAAACGGGCGCTTCCCGCTTTCGAACGCGTCGAGGCCGCGCGGGCCCGCCGCGGAGGGGGAGCGGTATTCAAACGCGAAGTCCGCCGCTCGCGCATCGCAAACCGACTTCATCAGCCCGGCGCCCCCCTCGATATATAGCGATGTTATGCGCTCAGAATAGAGCCTTTCTTTAAGTTCCCTCCAGAATTCGGCCGAGCCGGCAGCCGCGCCGATTTTCATAACCGTTATTCCGGCGGATTTGAGGGATTTTTCCCTTTCCGAAGGGGCGTCCTTTTGGCATACGACCCGCGTAAGGCTTCGGAATTTGTCTGAAAAAACCTTGAACTTTTGAAAGTTTTCAAGTCCGGCTACGCCCAGCCGCGCGTCGAAAACGAGGCGGGGGGCGCACGATTCTTCCTCGCCCTCCATGCGAGATGTAAGGGATGGGTCGTCGATTTCGAGAGTTCCGCGCCCTACGCCTATTGACGAAAACAGCCTGCGCCATTTCATTGTGTCGGCGGCAGCTTTGCTTCCGGTTATGCGCGTCCGCTTGCCGCGCTCTGACGTAAGTTTCCCGTCGGACGACATGGCGTATTTGAGCGCCACAAGGGGGGATTTTTTGACAATTGAAAAATTGAATATGAAATTTAGCTCGGAACATTCCCTTTCAAGAATTCCTGTTTCACATTTGATGCCGGCTTTGCGGAAGATTTCCACCGCCCGTCCGGAATGCGCTGGATTCGGGTCGAGAGCGCCTATTTTTACCGCCGATACCCCGGCGGAAACCAGTGCTTCGGTGCAGGCGCCCGTGCGGCCCCGCGTGGAGCACGGCTCGAGCGTGACGTAAATGGCGGCTCCCTTTGGCGTCTCGGAGGCGTTTTTGAGGCATTCTATTTCCGCATGCGGCATGCCGTCGCGTTTGTGCCAGCCTTCGCCGATTACGGCGCCGTTTTTTACAAGCACGGCGCCGACCATTGGATTGGGCGAGGTCGCCCCCCAGCCGCGCCGCGCAAGCTCAAGCGCGCGACGCATATAAAGCTCGTCGGCGTTGTTTGGCATTTTCTACGGGCGTACGAACGGATTTGATTGTTTTTCTATTTCCACGGTGGTGGGTTCGCCGTGTCCCGGAAAGATGACAGTGTTGTCCGGAAGGGTATAGATCTTGTTTCTGATTGAACGCTTGAGCTCGTTAAAATCCCCCCCCCAAAGGTCGGTCCGCCCGACGCTTCCCGAAAATATCACGTCTCCGGCAAATAGGTATTTCCTGTCGCCGTCGGAGATTAGATACAGAATGCTGCCCGGGCAGTGCCCCTCAGCTTCAAAGCATTCCGCTTTCAGCCCCGGAAGGCTTATAACGTCCCCGTCTGACACTGCGACTCCTATTTTTGCCGCGTCGAAATCTGAATCGGCAAAAAGGTTCCTTTTTTGAAATTCCGGGCTTTCCACAAGTTCTTTACCCTTGACGCCGGCATACAGCGTTGCCCCGGTCGATTTTTGCAGCTTCCCCGCGTCCCACAGGTGGTCCCAATGCCCGTGCGTGAGAAAAATGGAGGAAAGCTTCTTGTTGTCGGCCTTTAGGCGCGCGGGTATTTCCTCTGCGGAGTCCAGAGGGGCGTCTATCAGTATTGCTTCGTCGGTGCCGTCCGGATAAAGCAGGTAGCTGTTAGTGCCTATCTGCCCGAGTTCGTATGTGTTTATTTTCATGTCTGATGTTGTTTTTATTCAAGCGGATTTTTTAAACTCGCGCCGCGCAAACGAGGCCGCGACTGTTTTGTCCGTATTTGAAAAAACGCGCGCCGGCATTGCGGTCGCGCGGCGAAAAGAAAGCGGATATTTTTTTTGGCGCAATGCTTCTTGCGGCGCTTAAAACTCCGCTATTTCCCGATAAATCCGCGGCTTTTAAACCAGTTTTCCGCAAGTTCGGGCCACGAGGCGTACATTTTCCCGGCGTGTTTGGGCGCGTTGGCCAGGCCGTATCCGTGGCCTCCGTTTTCAAAAACGTGCAGATTCGCGCTTATTCCGGCTTTTTTTGCGGCCAGAAAATACGCCAATCCGGAATTTATGTAGTTTTTATCGTCGAGCGATTGCGCTATAAACACCGGAGGCGAATCTTTTGAGACGTCGAGATTTTTCGCCAACTTGTAAAGCGTGTTCAAGTCGGCGTCAAAGTTCGTCTTAGTTCCGTTCCAGCGCGTATTGTTTCCCTGGTCGTCGCAGTATGCCGGATATATGAGGCAGGTGAGGTTGGGGCGCGCCGATTGCGAATCGGCTTCGTCGACGTTTTCATAAGAGGATTTTAAAAAGTTTGTGGAGGCCCGCGCGCAAAGGTTAGCGCCGGCTGAAAAACCTATAACCGCAATTTTATCGGGCTTTGCGTTCCATTGCTTAGCGTTTGCCCGCGCAAGCCTTATGGCTCTTTGTATGTCCATAAGGGCGCCTTCCGGGTTGCGCGGCACGCGGTATTTCAGTATGGCCGCCGACATTCCCAACTTGTTTATCCATTCCGCCACCTGTTTACCCTCGTGGTCGTATGCGAGGCCGCTATATCCGCCTCCGGGACATATGATTACAAGGGGGGTGGGGGCATCGGAGTTTATCTTATAGAGCTCCAGCGTCGGATTTTTTACCGCCGATACCGACGTTCCCCTCCATTTGTCGCTTTCTGCGGCGGTACCCGGCATTTTGCCGTCCGGCCAGACGAGAAGCGTATTCGGTTTGACCGATCCGGCAAAAACAGAGCTTGTTGCCGCAAACGCAATTATTCCGATTAAGATTAAATTTTTATATAATACGGACATCATGGCTTTATTATGAATATAAATGTTTCGGGTCGTCAACAAATAATAAACCGTACCGGCATTTTGCCGCGCGTCGGGCGGGACGGGGAGTATAACGGCATTCATGCCAAAAAAAATAATTTTTTTTCTTGCACTCGCTGTATGAATATCCACTATGCAACGCTTATTGATTTTTGCCTGGCTAGCTCAATCGGTAGAGCAGTTGACTCTTAATCAATTGGTTCAGGGTTCGAGTCCCTGGCCAGGTAGCGAATCGTTTTTTTTGCAAGGAGGTGAATGGTAATGCCGGTAGAAGTAAAATTGCGCAAAGGAGAGGCGATGGAAAAAGCGTTGCGCCGTCTCAAGAAAAAGTTGGATCGCGAAGGGATTATCCGCGATATCCGGCAGAAGCGCTATTATGAAAAACCTTGCGAAATCAAGCGTCGCAAGAACAAGGTGGCGGCTTTCAATAACATGTTGCGCCAGCGCTACGAAAACCGCTAACGGCGGGAATTGTAAAATAAAACCGCTGGTTGCGGGAATATTACGATTTTCGGGCTTCGGGGATTTCCCCGAAGCTTTTTTATTATTTTGCCGCGCGGCGATGCCGAATTATTTTCGGCATTTTGCCTTCCTTTGCAGGACGTCGCGCGGGGCGTTTAGGTGCCCGGCGCGCCGGTTTGGCGCACAGTCCCGACATATATTCGGCCCGGCGCATGCACTTCGCTTTGAGCGCATCTGTTTAACGGCGCACGCCATTCCGGACGCGCTTCCACGGCATTCTGCTTGCGCGCAGCATGCGAAGCGCGCGTTTTGCCGGCGGCTTTCCTTTTTGATTGGAAATCCATGCGGCGTAGAATGTTGCAGGAACATGCGGGTTTTTACAGGGGATATTTGTTTTTTTGCTTTTTACAAATTGGGCGTGCGCGAGTTTTTTATTTGCAAGCCGTGCTCCTTGCCGCCATCATAACGGGACAACAAATGAAAGAATATTTGGACCTTTTAAAACTTGTTCTTGAAAACGGTGAGGAGAGATCCGACAGAACCGGTGTCGGCACGGTGGGCCTTTTCGGCGCCCAGGCGCGTTTCGATTTGCGCTCGTCGTTTCCGCTTTTAACAACAAAAAAGCTTCATACGCGCTCCATAATTTACGAACTTCTCTGGTTTTTAAAGGGCGATACGAACATAAAATATCTTAACGACAACCGTGTCACGATATGGGACGAATGGGCGGATTCCGAAGGCAACCTCGGAAGGATATACGGCGCCCAATGGAGGGATTGGCGCTCTCCCGACGGCGGCAGCGTCGATCAGATAAAAAATCTCGTGGACGGAATCAGGCGCGATCCTTTCGGGCGGAGGCATGTCGTATGCGCTTGGAATCCCGGAGAGCTGGGCAAAATGGCCCTGCCGCCGTGCCACGCAATGTTCCAGTTTTACGTTTGGCCCGACGGTGGCCTCAGTTGCCAGTTGTATCAGCGAAGCGCCGACTTGTTTCTCGGCGTTCCGTTCAATATAGCGTCGTATTCGCTTCTTACAATGATGGTGGCGCAGGTTTGCGGTTTGAAGCCGCGCGAATTTGTGCATACTTTCGGCGATTTGCACATATATAAGAACCATCTTGATCAGGTGCGCGAGCAGCTTTCCCGCGAGCCGCGCGAGCTTCCCGCCATGAAGCTCAATCCTGAACGCAGGGAGCTTGACGAGTTCGTCTTTGAAGACTTCGTTCTTGAAGATTACAATCCGTACCCGGCCATTAAGGCGCCGATTGCCGTATGAGCACTGTCAAAGCCATAGCGGCCATCGCTGAAAACGGAGTGATAGGGAAGGGCCTTTCCATACCGTGGCATATTTCCGAAGATTTCAGGCATTTTAAAAAGACAACATCGGGTTCCATCGTAGCCATGGGGCGCAGAACGTGGGAGAGTTTGGGTAGCAAGCCGCTTCCAAACAGGGAAAACGCCGTTGTCACGTCGCACCCCGGCTCTGTCGGAGGCGGCGCGAGGGTTTTTGCTTCCCCTCAGGCGCTTGTTGACGCGTACGCTTCAGATAGCCGCGATTTGTGGATAATAGGCGGTGCCCGTTTGTACGAGTCGGCTTTGGATTTTTGTTCCGAGCTTGTCATAAGCCGCGTGAAAATGTCTCCCGAAGGCGATGTTTTCTTTCCCAAATTTGAAGATAAATTCGATAAGGCTGAAACAATTTTGAGCCATTCGCTCTTTGACGTTGTCAGATATATAAGAAAAAAACAATAGGTTATACGGAATCATTCAAAATGGAATTTATAGCGTTGATATTGGTGCCGATTGTAATCGGTTTGTATGCGCAGGCAAAAGTGACGTCGGCGTACGAGAAGTATTCCCGCGTGGCGTCGCGTTCGGGCATGAGGGGGCGCGACGCAGCGGAAGCCGTCATGCGGTCGGCGGGCATCGACGATGTTAAAATAGTGTCTATCCCCGGGCATCTCACCGACCACTACGACCCGTCCAAAAAAGTTTTGGCCTTAAGCGCCGAAAATTACGACGGCACATCGCTTGCGGCTTTGGGCGTCGCGGCGCACGAAGCCGGACACGCCTTGCAGCACCGTTTCCGCTACGCGCCTTTAAACTTGAGAATGGCGCTTGTGCCAATTACCAATTTTGCATGCTCTCTCCTTCCCATAGTAATGCTCGGAGGCTTTTTCCTTTTCAACAACCTCATGACAATTTATATCGGCATAGGCATATACATAATATTGGCGGTATTTCAGCTCGTCACTCTGCCTGTCGAATTTAACGCGTCGAGCAGGGCTAAGGCGCAGCTGAAGGGACTGGGGATTATCGAAGGGTCGGAAGCGCGCGGCGTGGACGACGTTTTGGACGCGGCTGCGTTTACGTACGTTGCTGCGTTCATATCGTCTTTGGGCTGGCTTTTGTATCTCCTTTCGGCGGCGAATTCGAGGCGCTAACGAAAAAACATCGGCTTTTTTTAACAGAAGGGCGCCGGATTAAAATCTCCGGCGCCTTTCGCGCTTTTCTATTGCATGCTTAGAGTATTAACGCTTGCGCGTTGGCGGCTGGTTTATTACATTTTCATTTCTTCCGCCTCTTTCAGGCGCATCGATATGAGGCGCGTGACCCCCCGCTCCTGCATCGTAGCCCCGAAAATAGTGCGGGCCGCCGACATTGTGCGCTTGTTGTGTGATATCACTATGAACTGCGAATATCTGGTGAACTCTTTAAGCAGGTCGGTATAGCGGCCTATGTTTGCGTCGTCGAGAGGGGCGTCGAGTTCGTCGAGCACGCAGAACGGACTGGGCTTTACCATGTATATTGCAAAAAGCAGCGATACGGCCGTCATCGTGCGCTGGCCGCCAGAAAGGAGCGACAGGCTTTTTAAAACTGTTCCGGGCGGCCTGGCCACTATTTCTATTCCGCTGTCGAGGACGTCTTCAGATTCCACAAGCCTCAAGTCGGCCGTTCCACCGCCGAAAATCTTTTGGAATGTAAAGGCAAAATTCTTTTTGATTTGCTCGAAAGTGTCGTCGAAAAGCTTTTGGCTCGTCTTGTTGATTTCGTCTATGTCGGCGACCAGCGCGTTCTTGGAGGCCCACAGGTCGTCGGTTTGCGACTTTAGAAAATCGTATCTTTCCTTGAGTTCGGCGTACTCTTCGATGGCCACGAGGTTTACTGCCCCCATGGAGTTTATCCGTTCGCGCAGTTCGCGGACTTCGTCAGCTATTTTCGCGAAGTCGGCGCTGTCCATTTCGGCGAGGTCGGCTTCGGTGGGGTCGCCGCGCTCCCTCTTGCGTTTCGGGGCTATTTCGCCGTCCTCAAGCTCGTCGAGCTTCACTTTGAGCTCGAATTCGTCCTCGGACTTCCAAAGCTCCGTTTTCCAGTCAACCGACGCTATGTCGGTTTCGTATTCGTTTAATATCCGTTCGGCTATGTAGTCGAGCTTTGCCCTCAGCTTTGCCGCGCGCACGTCGCCCTCGCTTTTGAGAACGTTGCGGCGCATGAGATCTTCGCGATCGCCCGTCAGAGATTCCTCGAATTCCGATATGTTTCGCTCGCATTCGGAAAGTTTGGAGTTTTGGGCGCTTATGGCTTCAAGATCGCCTTCGAGCGCTTCGGCAAGCGCGGAAGCGCGCTCCTTTTCCGCCGCCGCTTCGCCGTCGAGTTTGCTTATTTGTTCTTCTGCCGCGTCGGATTCTGCCTTTCGGCGCTCCATGAGCAGGCGCGTCTCGTTTTGCTGCTCCCTGATTGCCCCGAGCCCCCGCTCCAAGCTTTCCAGGCGCGACCTCTTCGAGGCGAGTTCGAGGCGCGTTTCGGATACAACCGCATACTTCTGATCCTTGTTTTCGCGCATTGAAGCTATTTCAAGCTCCTTTTGCGCGGCAATTTTTCTGGCTTCGGCAATAGTCGTCTCCGCCTTTGCCAAAGCCTCCGCCGCCGAATTTAGTTTGTCTTGGGCCTCAAACCTGGAGTTTTCCATTTCGGTTATTGCCGCCGCCTTTCTCTCTATTTCGGCGGACTTTTCCGCAATCGACGCGTTTACGCCGGCCGACTGGCCGTTAATGGATGCAATCTCGCGTTTTATTTCGGCCGCGACGTTTTTCCTGTTTTCAATTTCCGCCTCCGAAGCTTCGAGGCGCGCGTTTATTTCCATCGCGCTTTCGTTGAGAGCCGTGAGGGCGGCGTTGTCGTCCTCTATTTCCCTGTTGAGGCGCTTTATCTCGCGGTTCCTGAGAATAAAACTCGTTTCGGTGTCGCGCTTTTCGCCGCCGTAGGCGAATAATATCCCCCGCGAGTCAAGCATGCTGCCGTCTCGGGCTGCCGCGACCAGAAATTTGAAATCCCCTCTGCCTGCGGCAAAGCGTGCGAATTCGGCGATGTCTTCGCAGAAGTAGCAGCCCGACACGAGATTCTCGGTAAACGCTTTGAGATCCTCGCGTTCCGTTCCGACTATGTCCGACCCCTTATATACGCCGTCAGGAAGCTCGGCGGGGCAATCGTAGGAGGCCGCTTCGGGAATTTGCAGGCAGGCGTTCCCGAGATTCCTTTGCCGAATGGCCGAAAGCGTCTCCGAAAGCTTGGAGCTGTCGTCCAAAATTACGGCGTCGGCGGCCGTTCCTAGCATGGCTTCAAACGCGGCGGCCCAACCTTCGGCGACTTCGATGTTTTGCCCGACTATCTTTACGTCGGAAGGGTCGATAAATTCGGAAAGCCGCCCTTTGACAATGGCTTTTGTGCCCTCGGAAAAACCCTCCATTCTGGATTGGAAGTCGTTTAGAAGTCCGAGCCGCGCGCTTTTGCTGGCCAAAAGCCTGTCCAACTGCTGTATTTCGGCCTGTTTGGCCCTGTATTGTGAGCGGAGCTCGTCGGACATGGACTGCGCGTCCACGATGTCCGCTTCGGCGTTTCCGAGCCTCTCTTGGGCGCCGTCAAGCGCCGCTTCGAGCTCCGATTTGCGGTTTTCAAGGGCTATTCTTTCCTCTTTGAGCTGGAATACCGAGTCAGATACGGCGGCATGGCGAACCTGGTAGGATTTAAGCTCGAGCTCGAGCGTCGTACAGTCAGCCCTCAGACGTGTGACGGAACTTTCGCTCATCAGGGCGTCCTGTTTTGCCCTCGACAATTCGTTTTCTGCCGAACGCAATGCGTTTTCAATGTCGGCAAGTTCCGCGCTTTGCCTGCGGTAGGTTTCGTCGTCGGCGGTCACCAGGTCAAACTGCATTTGTTTTACCTCAGTGTCGCCTTTGGCTTTGCCCTCAAGCGACGAAAGCTGTTCGGAAAGCGACGAAAGTTCTGCGGATATCTGCTCGCGCCGTTCCGACAGGTCCCGCTTTCTCACGGCGGCGAATTCGCAATTCCTTTCGGCTTGCTCTTTTTGGGAGCGCGTTTCGGCGGCGTTTTGCCGCAGATGTTCAAGCTGCGCGGCAAAGTCGGCCCTTTCGGAACGCATGCGGGCAAGAGTTTCTTCGGCGTCGGAAAGTTTTTGCGTAAGCTTCAGTATTTCCGATGAAAGCTTTCCCAAAGATTCCTCGTCGGATTTCAGGGCCGCCGACTGTTCGGAGTAGGCTTTTGCGTTTGAGGCCAGATCCAAATGCTTAAGCCTGAAAGTCAACCTCTTATAGCGCAACGCTTTCGATGCCTGCCTTTTCAGGGTTCCTATCTGCCTGCCTATCTCCTCTATCCTGTCGGTGGCGCGCGCGAGGTTTTGCTCGACGAGCGCAAGTTTGTTGAGCGCTTCGCGGCGCTGCGTTTTGTATTTTGTTATTCCGGCGGCCTCCTCGAAAATCGAGCGCCTTTCGCCGGGGTTTGACGACAAAATCTGGTCTATCTGGCCCTGCACCATGAACGAGTAGGATACGCGGCCCACCCCGGTGTCCATAAAAAGATTTTGTATGTCTTTAAGGCGCGCGGCCTTGCCGTTTATAAAATAGTCGCTGCCTTCGTCGCGCGTGACGCGCCGCGTAATCTCGACTTCGTTAAACTGCGTTCCGAGCTGTTTTTCGCAGTCAGAAAAAAGCAGGCTGACCTCGCACAATTGCAGTGGCTTGCGGGTTTCTGTACCCTGAAATATTACGTCCTGCATCTTGCCGCCGCGCAGGGCTTTTGCGCTCTGTTCGCCGAGCACCCACCGGATCGCGTCGACGATATTGCTTTTCCCGCATCCGTTCGGACCCACGATGCACGTGATTCCGGGGGTAAGTGGAAGTTCGGTCCGGTCGGCGAAACTTTTGAATCCGTTGATGCTTACCTGCTTTAAATACATGGCGTTTCTACTTTATTGACGCTTTATATTCGGCGAATGTGGCGGCGAGATTGTCGGACAATCCTCCGCCCTGCGCAAAGTCCGGCTTTCCGCCGCCCTTGCCGCCGAGTTTTGCCGCGAGCTCGCGGACGATGTCTCCGGCTTTTATCCCGTTTTCCACGGCGTCCGGAGAGCACAATGCAAGAACGGTGGCCTTTTCGCCGAAGCGCGCCCCAAGGACAACGGCTCCGTCAGGGCGTTCCTTTATCGCGTCCACAGCAAGTTCGCGCATGGAAGCCGGCGTCTCAGCTTCGACGATGCGTACCATAAACGGCGTCTTGCCGTTCGCCAGAACGGCGTCGTTTGCCAGGCTCTTTGCGAGCTTTTCTGCGTTTTCCCTGCGGAAGCTTTTAAGCTCCTTTTCAAGCTCGTTCTTGGCGTCTATGAGCTTTTTAAGCCTGTTGGGCACGTCTTCAGTCTTGCACGACAACCCGCGCGATATCTCTCCGAGCATCGACTGCATTTTGTCAACCCTGTCGAGAGCGGCGACCCCAGCAACGGCTTCTATTCTGCGGGTTCCGGCTGATATGGCGCCTTCGCTTAGAATTTTTATAAAGCCTATTTCTCCCGTCGAAGACACGTGCGTTCCTCCGCACAGCTCTTTGCTGAACTTCCCGATTTCTACCATTCTGACCACTGCGCCGTATTTTTCGGAAAATATGGCCATGCAGTCCGGCGGAACTTCGTTGCGCGGCAAAACGCGCCATGTCACGGGTTCGCTCATCAGGATTTTGTGGTTTGCAAGGCTCTCTATTTCGTGCAGCTGCTCCGGGGTGGGCGCTTCGTAATGGGTAAAGTCGAAGCGCAGGCGGTCGGCGTCGACGTACGATCCTGCCTGCCTGATGTGCGTCCCCAGAACCTGCCTCATGGCCCAGTGCAGTATGTGCGTCGCCGTATGGTGGCGCTGTATCGCGCGGCGCCTCATGGCGTCGACCGACACTATCGCTTCGCGGCCTATCATGTTCGGCTTGAACACTCCCTTGCGAACCTTGTGCAGAACGTGGTCGGCCTTGTCCGATTTAGTGTCGGAGACTTCGTGCGCAACCCCGTCTATTTCTATGAAGCCGGTGTCGCCCACCTGGCCGCCTTTCTCGGCGTAGAATGGCGTCTGCGGAAATATGATGTAGTCGGCGTCGGCGTCCTCGAGAATCGCGCTTATTGTCGTTGAAAAATTTGAAAGATTGTCGGGGCTGTACCCTATGAACTGCGTCGCGTGCTCGGCTTCCGCCAGATCCGATACGCTTATGACCTTGCGGGTTTGGGCGTCCCTTGCGCGTTGCCGCTGCTTTTCCATCTCCCTCTCGAATCCGGCGAGGTCCACGGGCATGTTTCTTTCCCTGGCTATCAATTCGGTAAGGTCGATTGGAAACCCGAAAGTGTCATACAATATAAAGGCCTGTTCGCCGCTGATTCTGCCATCGGTGGTGGTTATTCTGTCGAGCAGTTCGAGCCCCCTGTCGAGCGTTCTGGCAAAACTCGTCTCTTCGGCCTCTATGGTCTTGACTATCATTTTGCGCTGCTGGGCGAGCTCCGGAAAGTAGGGCGACATCTTTTCTATCACGGGTTCTGTAAGGCGGGTGAAAAACCCGCGCTCCAGCCCGAGCCGCTTGCCGTACATCACCGCCCGCCTGAGTATGCGCCTCAAAACGTAGTTGCGTCCCTCGTTTCCGGGAATTATGCCGTCGGCTATTGAAAACGTAAGGGTTCTTATATGGTCGGCGAGCACGCGGAAAACGCAGTCGGTGAGCTCCTGCGCCGACATGTCGCGCGGATCCCTCGGAAGGGTTCCGGCGTACGTCTTGCCGGACATATGCGAGATATATTTGAATATGTCAGTAAAAAGGTCGCTGTTGTAATTGGACGCAAGCCTCGAAAAATCCGTAAAATTCTTTGTTGTGGCAATTATTCCGGCCACGCGCTCGAAACCCATTCCGGTGTCGATGTTTTTGCTCTTCAGCGGAACGAAAGTTCCGTCGGGCATGGCATTGAACTGCATGAACACGAGATTCCATATCTCTATGCAGAGAGGCGATCCGGCGTTTACAAGTTTTCCGCCGGTGTCGCCATTCGGAGTCAGGTCCATGTGTATTTCGGAGCACGGCCCGCAAGGGCCCGTTTCTCCCATCATCCAGAAGTTGTCCTTTTTGCCGAACTTCTTTATGTGGATTTCGGGGTCCATTCCGTACTTGCGGAAAATTTCCGACCAATATCCGAACGCCTCCGAGTCGAATTCGGCGGGTTCGCCCTCCCCGGGAGTATAAACTGTGGCGTAAAGGCGCTCTTTGGGAAATTTCCATTTTTCCACCAGCAATTCCCACGCCCACTCTATCGCCTCTTTTTTAAAGTAGTCTCCGAACGACCAGTTCCCGAGCATTTCAAAAAACGTATGGTGGTACGTGTCGAACCCGACGTCTTCAAGGTCGTTATGCTTACCCCCCGCGCGTATGCACTTCTGGGTGTCCGCCGCCCTCAAAAATGGGTTTCTCTCCTCGCCCAAAAAGTACGGCACAAACTGGTTCATTCCCGCGTTTGTGAATAGGAGGTTCGGAGATGCCGGCATGAGCGATGCCGAAGGGACTATCGTGTGCCCCTTTGATTTGAAAAATTCCAGAAAGCTTTTTCTGATTTCAGCTGAGTCCATGATGGCGATGGCTTTATTTGAGCCTTGATATGACCGCATCCCTCATTTTATCCGTGGATACGGGTTCGATTCCGAAGGCGATGTCTCCCGTGCGGACGCCCGAACATACGGCTCCCCTGACGGCTTTTTCAATTTCGGTGGCGATGTCGCCGCGCCCGAAAGAATAGCGGAGCATGAGCGCCGCGGAAAGTATTTGCGCGCACGGATTTGCTATCCCCTTGCCGGCGATGTCGGGCGCCGTCCCGCCCGCCGGTTCGTACAGGCCGAATTTCAGGCCCAACGAGTTTTTAATGTCGCCCAGCGACGCGCTGCAAAGCATGCCGAGAGAGCCGCATATCACGGCCATCTCGTCGGACAGGATGTCGCCGAACATGTTTTCGGTAAAGAACACGTCGAACTGGTTGGGGTCGCGCGCCAGCTGCATTGCGGCGTTGTCCACATACATGTGCGTAAGCTTTACCTCCGGAAAGTGCTTTTTGAAGTATTCGGTCACTGTCTTGCGCCATAGCACCGACGTTTCCAATACGTTAGCCTTGTCTATGGAGCAAACCTTTTTGCCGCGGGACATTGCGGCGGTTCCGGCAACTTCGGCTATGCGTTCTATTTCGCTTGTGCGGTATGCCATCGTGTCGCAGGCGGCCGATTCCCCGTTCTCTTCGGTCCAGGTCTTTTTCTCGCCGAAATATATGCCGCCTGTAAGCTCCCTTATGCAAACGATGTCTATTCCGTCGGGTATGCGTTCCGTCTTTAGGGGCGACGCGTCGGTGAGCTGGGGATAGAGCAGGCCGGGACGGATATTGGCAAAAAGCTTGAATATTTTTCTTAACGGCAGAAGAGCTGCGCGTTCGGGCTGTTCGGCGGGCGGAAGGTTTTCCCATTTTGGGCCTCCGACGGAACCGAAAAGTATGGCGTCGGCATTCTTGCAGGTTTCCACGGTGGAGTCGGGAAGGGCTTTGCCAAATTCGTCTATGCCTGCGCCACCGACGGCGCATGTTTTATAGTCGAGCGCGTGGCCGTGCTTTTTGCATGCGGCTTCGAGGACTTCAAGCGCCGCCTTCATTACTTCGGGCCCGATGCCGTCGCCGGGCAGTACTGCGAATTTGAATGTGGACATGGTGGTAGATAATATTCCAGAAATTGTATAAAACGCCGAGTCAAACACTTTTTTGCAAGGATTTCCACAAAAAAAATAATTCCACTTTTGCGTAAAAACCGCGGACGGCGCGCTCTAAAAATTTTTAACTTTGGAACGGTGCGTTATGTGCGGTTCAAAACCGCCGCGTCGCGCAACGGGATAAGCCGGCACGGCGCGGGCGGCATAGGGCGATGGGAAACGGTAAAAGCTGAGCCGGCGCGGGAAAACGGAGTGCGTCCGAATTACGAAGACGCGCCGAACACTTTTTGCGCCTCGTTTCCCGGTGCTATTTGCGCGAAAGTTCGTAGGCTATAACGCTTCCGAAGGAATTGTGCGTCGAGATTGAAATTTTTGCCCTTCCGTTTTTGCGTTCGACGGGAATTTCGGCTATGCGTTTCCCGGAGGTGTCGAGCGCGTGGCATTTAAACCCTTCAAGTTCCGACGAAAAAGTTATTTCCGAATCGGCCCTTTTTAGCAGATAACATCCGCCCCCCCATTCAAGAACGACGCTAAAGTCGCGCTTTCCGAAACGCTGGCCGTCGTTCATGGCGTCGGTCAAATGCGCTATGAGCATGCGATCGGACGAATCCAATGGCTTTCCGTCAACTGAGCACACCGCCGCAATCGACCAGCCTTTTATGTTTTTGACCTCCGCAAAAGCGCCCTTTTGCGTTGCGCCGCAACCTTGTATGAAGACCTCCGTGCGCGGAGTGACAGCCTTCCATATGGCGTTCTTTGAATCGAGAAACAGTTCTCCGGTAGAGCTTGCAAATACGCCGTTTTCGGCATCGATTGCGCCCCGGCCCAATTTTACCGAATCGGCTACCTTTTTGAGGACGTCGCCGTCGAAAGCGTCGAACGCCTTGACGGATATGTTTTTAGGCGCCATTTTTTTGTCGGCGTAAAGGGCTGCGGCTGAGTTTTTCGGGAGCGCTTTTTTTGCGGATTCGGCGCTGTCCGCGACGATATTTCCGGTTTTTACCGCCAGAGAAAGTTTTGCAAGGCCGCCGCTCAGTTCGTATGCGCGCGCCGTGTTTCCGTTCGCATACAGGTTCGACTCCACTATCATGGGAATTGTGACATCGCTTTCCGACACGTCGCCGCGCAGATACATGAGGGCGCCTATCTTGTTGGCGAGCGTTCTGACAGCGTCGCCTGCCGTGTCGAACAGGCCGAGGGGCATGTTGGAAAGTATCTTTTGCCGGTTGTGGGTATAGCAAAACTGCCACAGGCCGTCTATTCCGTTAAGAGCGGCGTAGGCCCCGACAATCAGCCCCCCGGCGGCGGCTTTCGGATTGGGGCGCACGTAGTCCCATTCGGTGACGGCCGAGGGTTTTCCCATCAATTTTAACGCTCCCGCCGACTTAAACGCGCCGGCAAAATTCCCTATCGGATCTGAAGGGTCAACATAGAGCGGTACGGTAAAGCGTTTTTCGTAAAACAGGGGATGCCCGTTGTAGACGTGGCAATCGAACAGGTCGTATTTTTCCGACATGGACACCGTAAGCAGGCATCCGCCGTTTGTCTGGTCGGTAAGGAGAAGGTGCGGGGCAATCGACTTTATGTGTGAGGACATTTCCGCGTAATATTTTTCGTATCTGTCGATGAGGAAAAGCTGAAAGCGCTCCGTGTAGGGCTTTTCGCCGAGGAATTTTGCGTTTTTTTCCTCCCATTTTTTAAAAATGGGCTCGAAAATATCGCGGTCGAGATGCGTCCTGACCACAAAGTTTTGAATGCGTGCTATTGCGTTTTCATTGATTATGCTTGCAAAAAACAGAGCCGGATCGTCCTTGTAGGCCAGTCCCGTGTACGGATTTATGTGGTTTAGAAAATTGGATATGAATCTCTTTAGCGTTGCGCGTGCCTTGTCGGAGGCGAAAAACAGCGCTTTCATGTTGTCGCCGCGGTATTGGACGTCGTCGTACTCGTGTGGATATAGTTTTCCGGACGAGTAGAAATCTATTGTAGAATATATGCCGCGTTTTTTTAATTCGGCAAAAAGGTAGTCGAACTTGTCCATTTTTTGCTGGTTTAGGGCCGCGGAGTCGCTCTTTGTGCCGCGGAGTATCGACGAAGACTGGTGGAGGCGCGCGGTGTTGAACCCCGATGCGGCAAATTCGTCGGCAAGCGCTTTTGCCTCGTCTTTTTCGGGAATCGTGGCGCTTTGGCATATATTTGAACCGAAGAATTTAACCTTGCTTCCGGGAAGTTTTTCAAAAGTGAAGTTTTCACCGTCAGTTTTGACAAACCCGTATTTTCCGGCGGGGGCGTCGAGCAGGAACGAAAAGTCGAGGGCGCTCGATTTGAGCGTATTGCGGATTACTTCAAACTTTTGGTAATCTTCGTTTTCGCGTACCCTGTATTCGCCGGCAAGGGTCACTGGCTTCTTGTTTTTATCAAAGGAGAAATCGAGTTCCAAAGAGTATTTCCCGTTTCCGAGGTCGTCGGCGACTATGGAGATGGTTCTATATTTTAGTATTCTTTGTCGCGTGCTGTCGCGGAGGTGGACATTTAGGTTCCCCGATATTTTCAGCTCGCCGGATTCCGATTGAAAAGACAGCTCCTTGGCGTCTAATTTTTTTGTATCCGGAGAAACCGGCGCGCCGTCGGCGAAAAGCCTTCCGTCGAACACGTCGCGGGGAAGGTGGAATTGGAAAGCCGGCTCGAGGCTGGATCCGCGCGGGGGCGTTCCGAGTATTCGCATATCGGCGCGCATTGACGTTTGAGTGGGGGATTTTTTTAGGAAGCGCTGTGCCAGCTCCATTTCGCCGATTTTCGGGTGCGACATTTTTCCGCATATCTCGTAGGATTCTTCCCCGCCTTTTCCCGATGATATTTTAATTATTTCCTCCTGGTTAAAATATCTCCATACGACGGCCATTTTTGTCCCGTTGGATTCGGTTATGCCTTTTGGAGCTATTTCTAGGGCGCCATAGTTTTTCGCGTTCGATACTGGAGCCGACGCAAAGGTGAGAAGCATGGCCGCAATGATTGGCGTTATTATTTGTTTCATATCTTTTGTAAAGTGGATATTTTCAAAGTCGGACGCTTGCAACAAAATAAAACAAAACATCTTTTAGTGGGCGGGCTACCCTAATGGGCGTAAAAAAAGGCGGCAACCGGAAAGTTGCCGCCCTTTTTTCATGATGCGCGGACATCGCGGCTCGGTTCAAAGTTTGCGCCGTTTTTTTATTCAGTTGAGCGCAAACGCCCTGAGCAAGCCGCATCTGTTAGCGCATTGCCGTCCGCGGTTCGGAGCTTCGGCTTCGATTTTCAATTCGCGCTCGATGTATTCCTCGAGCGAATTGGACGGTCTGCATGCCTTTTTATTTGCACCCGTTTTTGAGCTGCCGTTTAATTCGTATTCGAACGCGGCGGCATTCTCTTTTCGATATTTCATAGAACTCCCATTTTTTGGAGGTTGCAACCCACACTATTTCCGCGTCGTGCGAAACAGCGGCGGATCCAATATTATAAAATCAGCATTTTTTAGGTTATATCAAGCCTTTTTATTAATTTTGAGTATTATTTTTTTTTAATTTATATATGCCAAACTTAATCGGGCGAAATTTTCGCATAAATTTCGCATAAAAACATTTGACTAATTTTGAGATATTTTTTGAATGGTTGAAAAAGTGGGGGAGTAGCGTAGTTCGCCCGATATAAGATCGGTGGTTGTGTTTCCTCCATTTTTGGAAAAATAAAAAGGTAAAACTAAAAACTATGTTCAACAGAAGGCAGTTTCTAAAAAATTCGGCGTTGCTCGGCAGCGCCGCAATGTTCATGGGAGGCCGTTCTTCCGCCTTTGCGGAAAAGAAATCGGGTCCCAACGACTTACTTAAAGTCGCCCTTGTAGGTTGCGGCGGCCGCGGATATGCGGTCATTCAGGCGTTGAGAAACGTCCCGCAGGTTAAATTCGTCGCATTTTGCGATGTTGACGACGACCGCGCAAAAAAAGCGTATAACGAGTATCCCGCAGTTCCCCGTTTCCGCGATTACCGCGTTATGTTCGATAAGCTTGGAGACCGCATCGACGCAGTGGCGATAGCAACGCCCGACCATATGCACTACCCGATAGCCGCATGGGCGATTGCCAACGGCAAGCATGTCTATTGCGAAAAACCGCTCACACGCACGATATGGGAAGCGGAGGAGCTTAAAAGGCTCGCCGCCGACGCAGGCGTAATAACCCAGATGGGCAACCAGGGGCACACCAACGAGGGTTGGAGACTTATAAAAGAGTGGTACCAGGCCGGGATTATCGGCGAAATAGAAGACATATACATTTGGACGAACCGCCCGATTTGGCCCCAGGGTAATTTGACTGTTCCGCCGGAACAGCCCGTGCCTTCGACTTTGGACTACAAGCTTTGGTTGGGCGTGGCGCCTTACCAGCCATACAATAAGGCGGTTCTTCCGTTTAAATGGAGGGGCTTGCGCAACTACGGCACTGGAGCTGCCGGCGATATGGCATGCCACTTCCTCGATGTTCCGTATTCGGCTTTCGATCTCGGATTCCCCCAGAAGGTTGTGGCAAATTCAACTCCATTTAACAGCTATAGCTGGCCGAGCCAGGCGTCGTCGGTGATGACGTTCGACAACGATTGCGGCGCAAACGGCGAAATCCGCCTGCATTGGTACGACGGCGGCAGAAAGCCGAAGTCTATCAAGCGCGTCGAAGAAGCATTCCTGAACGACCCGCGCAACAACAACGCGACGTTCATAGTCGGCACAAAGGAGACGGTCTATACCAACGAATACGGACAGGGAACGCGCATATGGCCCGCAGCCCGCATGAAAGAGATTGCCAAAAGCGGTGGGCTTCCGAAACAAACGGTGGCGCGCTCCATAGCTCCCGGAAATCCGCACAAGGAATGGGCTCTTTGCTGTCTCGAGGGCAAGCAGCCGATGGGCAACTTCAACTATGCGGCTCCGTTTACGGAGATGGCGCTGCTGGGCATGGTCGCAATTTGCGTGCCGAACATGCCCCTCGTTTACGATCCGAAAACGATGTCGTTCCTGAATTATCCGCAGGCCGACAAGTATATAAGGTCGCTTTACGCGTATAACGACGAGTTCCTACCGTCAAAAATATTCTTTTAGCGCTCGGCGCGCGGCGGATTCCGGCCCGGTTTGATGGGCGCGGGTTCGGCGCGGGTTCGAATGCGTGCTTAAAGGCGCGGCGGGGCGTTTTTACGCTTTTGGCCGCGCTTTTTTTGCGTTTTATTTTTCTTATTTGCCGCGCGCGGCAAATGCTTGTGCCGTTTTTTTAAACCGCCGTTCGGATTTTTTTATTGACGTTTTTTTGCTCCGGTAAAATTATTGGTAAATAAAAGCGGTGTTGCGGGAGCGTTCCGCCGGTTTTTATAAAATAAATTAAAAGAGGATAGTCATCTATGTTAAATCGTAGAAGTTTCATCAAATCGACGGCCGCCGCGGGCGGCCTTATGTTGTTGCCGTCTTGGAGTATCGGCAGGCAGCCGGGGCCAAACGGCAAATTGAACGTGGCGCTCGTGGGAGTGGGCGGTATCGGCGGCATGGCCATATCGAGCCTCCTTCCGTGCAAATCTGCAAAAATTGTCGCCCTTTGCGATGTTGACGACGCCCGCGCCGCGCAAAACTTTAAAAAGTTTCCTGATTGGATGCCGAAATTTAGGGACTACCGCGTCATGCTCGACAAAATGGACAGGCAGATCGACGCTGTCGTTATCTCTACGCCCGACCATATGCACTATCCGATAGCCGCATGGGCCATAGCAAAGGGCAAGCATGTATTTTGCCAAAAGCCGCTCACGCGCACGATATGGGAGGCGGAAGAGCTTAAGAGGCTTGCAAACAACGCCGGCGTAATAACCCAGATGGGCAACCAGGGGCACACCAACGAGGGTTGGAGGCTTATAAAAGAGTGGTATCAGGCCGGAGTTTTGGGAGAAATAGAGGACATATACATTTGGACGAACCGCCCGATTTGGCCTCAGGGAGATTTGCAGATGCCCGAAGGTCAACCCGTACCTTCGACGCTGGATTACAAGCTTTGGTTGGGTGTGGCGCCGTACCAGCCGTACAACGAGGCGGTTCTCCCGTTTAAATGGAGGGGCTTGCGCAACTACGGCACTGGAGCTGCCGGCGATATGGCATGCCACTTCCTCGACGTTCCGTATTCGGCTTTCGATCTCGGATTCCCGATAAAAATCGAGGGAAACTCCTCGCCGTTTAACGATTACAGCTGGCCGAGCCAAGCGTCGTCGGTTATGACATTCATGAACAAGTGCGGCGTAAACAACAGAATCCGCCTGCACTGGTACGACGGCGGCAGAAAGCCGAAGTCTATCAAGCGCGTCGAAGACGCGTTCCTAAAGGATCCGCGCAATAACAACGCGACATTCATAGTCGGCACAAAGGAGACGGTTTATACCAACGAATACGGACAGGGAACGCGCATATGGCCCGCTGCCCGCATGAAGGAGCTTTCGAAAGGTGGCAAGCTTCCGGGCAAGACGGTGCCGCGTTCCGTATCTCCGGGTAATCCGTTCCGCGAATGGGTTGAGGCGTGCCATGCCGGCAAGCAGCCGATGGGCAATTTCAACTACGCGGCTCCGTTTACGGAGATGGCGCTGCTCGGAATGATAGCGATATGCTTCCCCGACAGGGAGCTGTCATACATTCCGTCAAAAATGCGTTTTGCGGATTGTCCTGAGGCCGACAAATATGTCCGTTCCCTCTACGACTATAAAAAGGAATTTCTTCCGTAATATTTCGGAGTTTCGCGCATTCGGCGCGGGCTTGAAAAATTGCAAAAAAGCTTTCGGATTTGTTCCGAAAGCTTTTTTTGTGCAAAAGGCCGAGAAATTTTTTGCGCACCTTAATTTCCAAACAGGCTTTTTAGCGTGTTCCCGACGGCTTTTGCCGCTCCTCCTACTGCCGATTCCGTGGATTCAGCACCGCTTTCTCCGGCGTCGAGACCGCCCTTGATTGCCGATTTCACAAGGTTGGAAGTCCCGATTTTCGCAAGCTGGCCTACGATATCGGCCATGAGTTCCGTCGGAGTTTCGCCACCCTTGGACGTTCCAAGATTTTCGAGGGTGAACGACGGTATGTTTATTTTTAGGCTTTTCCCGTTCACCGAACCCGAGATCTCGCCGTTGTCAAAAACGATTTTCTTTATTATTATTTTCCAATCTTGCGACGCTTCGGAGGGTTCTGCTGCGCTTTCGGTCTGTTTGGTCTGGCCTCCGCCCAATTTACCCATAAGGGTGTTTTGTATTTCCGATATATTCGACTGCGGTAGCGTCGTAAGGGCGGAAAGCCCGGATGCGGTCTTTATGTCCATGTTCATGGAAAGACCCACGACTTTTATTTCGTCTATAACTATGAGCCTTTTTGCGACGACGTCCGATAATGTTATGCCGGCGTCAAACAGGGCCTCTTTAAACGCAATGGCGTCGCATTTCTTGAAATTCGGCGGGTTTGTTATAAAGAAATTTTTTATTTGAACCTTTTGGTCTGTTATGCCGAGCGATACCGACGAAACCCCGGCTTCTATTCCGGTTCCTGATGTCACGGTTTTCAGCGCGTAATCTGCAATTAAACCGAGGCTGAAATAAATGGCGACGCACAGTATTACCGCCACCAATACAAAGAGTTTTATTAGCTTGAACAGGCAACCGCCTTTTCTGGAATTTGGAATTTGAGCTTTCATTACCTTTAAATTATTGCTGATTATTCCGTAAATTTGCAAGGTTTTTGAAGTAAAACTTGCAAATTTTAATTCAAATTGCGATTCTTAAAGGCATATATGAAAATTAAAGCTTTCAAGGGTTTGAGGCCCGCATGCGGGGAGGCTGCCGACATAGCGAGCCTTCCCTACGACGTGGTCAATTTCGAGCAGGCGGCAAAACAGGCCGAGGGCAAACCGCTCAGTTTTATGAGGGTGGTGCGCTCGGAAATAGAGCTTCCTTTGGGGACGGATCCGTATTCTCAGGAGGTTTACGGGCATGCCAAGGAGAATTTTGACAGGCTCGTCGCAGACGGGCATCTGGTGAGGGAGGACGTTCCGTGTATGTACCTTTACAGGCAGATTATGGGCGGTCATTCCCAAACGGGGCTTGTGGCAGTCTTCAGTGCCGACGATTACGAGCGCGACATTATAAAAAAACACGAAAAAACCCGCGAAGCCAAGGAAAACGACCGCTATATGCTCACGCGGACCCTCCGCGCGAACACAGGCCCAGTGTTTCTCACGGTCGAAGACGGAACGGAGCTCGACAAAATAGTCGAGGATAAAAGCGACGACACCGCCCTGTTTGATTTCACAGCTGACGACGGCATACGGCACACTGTTTGGAAAATTTCCGATCCTGATGTCATCGGGAAAATAACCGCCATATTCGGCGCCATTCCCTGCGCTTATGTGGCCGACGGGCACCACCGCAGCGCCAGCAATGCCCGTTGCGCGCGCTATTTTAAGTCTGAAAACCCTAACCATACCGGAGACGAGGACTACAACTGGTTTTTGGCGGTCGTATTTCCCGCGGGCCAGCTGAGCATATTGCCGTATAATAGGGTCGTGAGGGATTTGGCGGGTTATACGCGGGAAACTTTGCTAAAGAAACTTTCGGAAATATGCAGTGTGGAGAAAACCGAATCTAAGTCTCCGGATTCTTCTAAAAAAGTTTCGATGTATCTTGATGGACAATGGTATATGCTTTCTTTCGGCAATACCGACGGCTTGGATGCGGTTTCGTCGCTCGATGTAGCCCTCTTGCAGGACAGAATTCTCGGACCTGTTTTAGGAATAGGGGATCCGCGCACCGACGAACGCATAGATTTTGTCGGCGGCATAAAGGGTACGGGGGAGCTTGAAAGGCTTGTTGATTCCGGAAAATTCGCAGTGGCATTTTCGATGTATCCGACGACCGTCGGACAGCTTATGGCCATAGCCGACGCCGGGCAAATCATGCCGCCCAAAAGTACATGGTTTGAGCCTAAATTGCGTTCGGGGCTGTTTGTACATACGTTTTAGATATGGCTTATATCCTCCGCACTCCGAAACTTCTGCCTGTTCCGAAGAAGGCTCTTTGGGGCGACGGATTTTTGGAATGGGAGAAGGCGGAGTTTCAGATAGACGGCGACGGCCTCGCATGCGGCAAATTCGTCAAGACGGATTATGCGGGCGGGTTTGATTCTGAAGAAGCTTATAGGCTGTCGATAAACGGGGAAGGCATATCAATAGAGGCAGCATCGGTCGCAGGAGCGAAGGCCGCGCTTCAAACTCTTAGGCAAATAGGAATGCAGGCCGACAGCCGCGGTTTCAGGTTTTGCGAAATATACGACTATCCCGACATACCCGTGCGGGCGTTTGCGTTGGACGCGTCTTTTGGCTGCGTTCCCACTTCGGAGTATCTCGGAATTCTTGCCGACAGGCTTTCTCTGTTTAAGTACAACATGCTTGAGCTGAACGTTTCAAACGCTTATCCGTTTCGGGGGAGGGAGTCGGAATGGGCGGGGAAGGGGACGTTTTCGGAAGAGAAAATAGCGGTTTTGAAACGCCGCTGCAAACTGTCGGGAATGGAGCTGGCATGCCGCTTTGATTTGTCCGGGGGTATTTGCGCCAGGGAATGCGCAGCGGAGGTTGTTCGCAATTTTGAAGGCGGCCATTTTAACTTGGGAGACGTTTCGGAGCGCTTAGATGTGGAGGCCAAATTGTGCGCCGAGTTCGGGTCTTTCGGTTCGCCAGCGCTTTATTCTGCCAAAACGCGGCTTTTGCGGGTGCCCGAAGTTTCGGATTTGCCGAAGTGGGGTATTCCGGTATTTTCCTCCGGAGAAAACGCGCTTTTAGTCGGGCTATGCGAAAGCGCATTTGCGGAGGGCAGAAAATTTTTTGTTTCAGCGGAAATGGATGCGGCCGTTTGTCCGGAGTTTGACCTTGTTAGGCAAAAAATAGACGCCGCATGCGCTGCGGCCAAGAAGTTTAGCGCCGCCGGCGCGATTTTTGGAGTTCCGTTTGGGGGCGGCGCGTTTTTCCCGTTTTGTGCCGCGTATCCCGCCATTGCGCATGCAGCAGCCTCAATGTGGGGCAAGGCTGTTCCAGAAGAGGCGGTTTGCAATGTTCTTGATGCCATTGTGTTTTACGATTCGTCGGGAGATTTCGCGCGAGCCTTATGCGCCTTGGGAAGGGTGGATTCCAGCCGCTTTGTGGACGGAATGTTTGGCGTTTCGGAAGAAGATGTGCGCGCTTTGGCTTCATCATATTCGGCTGCAGATTTAGATGTGATTGAGGGCGCGGCCGATTTCGCCATGGGTTTGGCGGCTTCTTCAAAACCGGAGTCGCGCGACGCGGCTGTATTGGCGGCCGAATTTGCGCTTGCTGGGGCGATGGCCAAGTGGGCGGCCGTCCGGGCGCGTTCTGACATCTCCACGGAATCGGACGCACAGAAGACGGCGTTAAAATTCATAGTGTCGGATTTTGAAAAGATTTGGGCGGCGACTTGCGAAATCGGAGGCCTATGGAAGGCGTCTTCGAGAATTCGCAGCGTAAAACCGGAAATTTTTTAATTATGATAGAAATAAAAAAAGCCACCGAAGCCGATATACGGCTTATACACAAACTCGGCTGCGAGGCATTTCCGCAGACTTATGAGAAGATATTGTCTCCTGCGCAGATAGAATACATGCTCGATTGGATGTATTCCGAAAAGAGTATCGCCGAACAGATGAAAGAGGGTCATACGTATTATATCGGACTGCTTGACGGAGAGCCTTTCGGGTATGTTTCTGTTAGGAGGGAGTCTGAAGCTCTTTTCCACCTTGAAAAGATATACCTTCTCAAGCGTTTTCAGGGCAGAAAACTTGGGCGCCTCCTTTTTGAAAAGGCTCAAGAGCATGTAAAGTCTGAGTGCCCGTCGCCATGCAGAATGATTTTAAACGTGAACAGGTACAATGCCGCTTTGGGTTTTTATAAGCGCATGGGAATGTCGGAGGTCGGCAGGGGAGATTTTCCTATCGGAAACTGCTTTTTCATGAACGACTACATTATGGGCATAGACCTATAGCTTTTTTTGCCCTTTATTTGATTTATAAAAACTCTTTACTTTTATGGCGTCTGGTTCACTATAAATCGGTTTGCGGGATCGTGCGCGCAGTGCGGGGCGCCGTTCCCCCGCAAGTGAAACATTTTTATAAACGGAAAAATTTTTTATACAGAGGACGAATGAAATGAACGAAGATCTCCTGAAAATAAGACACAGCGCTTCCCACGTTTTGGCAACGGCCGTTTTGCGCCTCTTTCCGGACGCGAAACTCGACATTGGCCCGGCTACCGACACCGGCTTTTATTACGATTTCGATCTCGGCCATAAATTCACGGCGGAGGATTTGGCTAACATCGAGCGCGAAATGGCTAAAATCGTATCGGAGAACCAGAAGTTCGAAAAATTCGAACTTTCGCGCGAAGACGCGGCCGCAAGAATAAGGGAAAACGGGCAGGAGGAGTTTAAGCTTGGGCGCCTTTCCGACATACCGGAGGGAGAAAAAATAACATTCTATAAAAACGGTGAATTTTGTGACTTATGCGCCGGCCCGCATGTGGAAAGCACGGGTCAAATAAAGGCTTTTAAACTTTTATCAGTCGCCGGGGCGTACCATAGGGGCGATGAGAAAAATAAGCAGCTTCAACGCATTTACGGAACGGCTTTCGCCTCAAAGGAAGAGCTTGAAAGCTATCTTAAGTGCGCAGAAGAGGCGAAGTTGCGCGACCACCGCAAGATAGGGAAGGAAATGGGGCTTTTCACAATCGTAGACAGGGTAGGGCAGGGCCTCATACTTTGGAAGCCGAAAGGGGCGGTAGTTCGCCAAAGCCTTCAAGATTTTATTCTCGAGCTTCTCAACGAGCAGGGCTACCAGCAGGTGTTTACCCCGCACATAGGCAAGCTCGGGCTGTTTAGGACAAGCGGGCATTTCCCTTATTACAAAGAGTCGCAGTTTGTGCCGATTGTGGAGCGCGAAGACCTCCAGAAAATGGCCGAAGAAAATCTTTCCGTGGCGGAATTTGAGCCGAAAATAGAGTCGGGCGACGTGGAGGGCTTTTTGCTTAAACCCATGAACTGCCCGTTCCATGTGGAGATTTTCAAGAGCGATCCGCATTCCTACCGCGATCTTCCGGTGCGCCTGGCGGAGTTCGGCAACGTGTATCGCTGGGAGCAGTCGGGCGAGCTGAACGGAATGACGCGCGTGCGCGGATTTACGCAGGACGACGCCCACATATTTTGCACCCCAGACCAGCTTGACGGCGAAATACAGGGATGCCTCGATTTGGTGCGCGAGGTTTTTGCGACTATCGGCATGAAGGAGTACAGGGTGAGGATATCATTGCGCGATCCTTCGAGCGACAAGTATGTCGGGGCTGAGGAGAACTGGATAAAGAGCGAGGCCGCCATACGCAAGGCCGCAAAAACTCTTGGGGTTCCGTTTACTGAGGAGATAGGTGAAGCTGCATTCTACGGCCCGAAAATCGACTTTGTGGTCAAGGATTGCATCGGCCGCGAATGGCAGCTCGGCACGGTCCAGGTCGATTATAATCTGCCGGAAAGGTTCGACCTTTCTTATATCGGACAGGACAACAAGCCGCACCGCCCGATAATGATCCACCGCGCTCCGTTTGGGTCTCTCGAGCGTTTTACGGGAGTGTTAATAGAGCATTTTGCGGGCAATTTCCCGACATGGCTGGCTCCTGAGCAGGTCAGGGTGATTACTCTTACCGACGAGGTTCTTCCGTTCGCCGACGAGGTCTTTAAAAAACTCAAGAAAAGAGGGCTGCGCGTTTCGATGGACGCATCTGCCGAGAAGCTCGGCGCTAAAATCAGAAAGGCCGAAACCGAGAAGGTGCCGCACATGTTTGTCGTCGGGCGCAAAGAGGCAGAGTCGGGGAGGGTGTCGGTAAGATCGCGCGTCCGCAAGTCTTTTGAGGGCGTAAAGGTGGTCGAAGACGCGGTAGAGGAAATCGCGGGCGACGCCGAATCGAGGGCGCTTCCGGACGGCTTCTAAATTGCCGGTTCTTACGGCGGTTTCTTTTTTTTCCGGACAGTTTTTACTGGACGGTCGTTATAAGGGTTTATTTTCCGCGGACGGCTTTTGCCGGACGGCCGCTGACGCCAGATTTATTGGCGTTTTGGAATGTTAAAAAAAACGCGGAGGCCTGTTTCAAGCCTTCGCGTTTTTGTATAAAGTCGAAATCTGTTAAGATAGCATACGCCACAATCCGTACAAGGCTATCAATACGAGAATCGACGCTATGGCTGCTTCCGTTTTTGTGAAGGCCTTTTGGCTGTTTTCCCTTCTGGCCCACACATAGAACGGTATGCCGAGAGCGAGGAATATCACTGAATCCAAAAGATAACTTACACCGGCCGCATATATGAGCCAGACTGCGTAAGCCGATCCGAATATTCCCGAAACAAGCGCGAATTTACGGCTGATCCGAATATTCGGAACAACGCTGCCGAGTTGGCCTTTTTCGCTTATCTTCCATAGATACGCCGTGCTTGCAAGATACGGCGGCAGAACCATTACCCCCGTAATGCTAAGCATTGTGTTCCAAGCGTTGTTTGAAAAATAAACCATAAGCATTGCCAGTTGCATGAGAGAGCTCGTTATCCAAAGGGAAAAGCTTGGCGCCCCGTATTTGTTTTCGCGGCCGAAAAAGCTCGGGAATGTGCCGTCTTTTGCGGCTGCGTATGGCATTTCAGCCGTAATCATAGTCCACGCCAGCCAGCTTGCGAGAACAGATATGATGACGCCTACGTTCATCAGCCAGCTGCCCCATTCACCTACGATCTTCTCCAAAACTCCCGCGGTTGACGGATTTGGCACGGTTGCAAGTTGGGCTTGCGTCATGAATCCGAACGGTAGAATTGAAAGAAGCACAAATATGGCCAGGCCTCCGCCGTAGCCGAGTATCGTAGCCTTCCCGACGTCGTTCTGCGAGCGTGCCCGTCCTGACAGCACTACCGCGCCTTCAATTCCTATGAAAGCCCAGAGAGTCACGAGCATCGTTCCTTTAATTTGCTTTCCCAATCCTCCGAGATTCGTTTCGCCGCCAGAGGTAAGGTGCCCCCAGAAGTCGAATGTAAATTTGTCCCATTGGAAAACGAACAGCAAAACCAAAAGGAATACCGCCAGCGGCAACAGCTTGCATACAGTGCCCACCAAGTTGATTATGGAAGCCTGTTTTACTCCCGCCAGAACCACGAAGTTGAAGATCCATATCAAAAGCGAACCGCCCACGATGGATTCCCAGTTGTTTCCGCCGGAAAACCATCCGGGGAAAAAGTAGTTGAGTGAATCCATTGTAATTACGGCGTATCCGACGTTTCCGCATATTTGGCATAGCCAGTACCCCCATGCAATAGTGAATCCGACGTAGTTGCCGAAACCCTCTTTGCTGTACATGTATATGCCTGCGGTAAGATTCGGGCGGGCCGCAGACAAAGTGCGGAAGGTGTTTGCAACGAAATACATACCCACTCCCGTAATTATCCAAGCGATAATTACTGCCCCTACTGCCGCGCCTGCGGCCATATTTTGGGGAAGGCTGTAAATGCCGCCTCCTATCATCGAGCTTACGACAATTGCCGCAAGCCCGATGACTCCGAGTTTTTTAGATGGCGCGGGAACCGCTGCCGTTTTTCCCGCGCTTCCGTTAGAATCGGACATGTTAACTCCTTATTTTACGGCCGCCGGTTCGGCAAACTCAAAGTTGAGGAATCCTAAAGCTGTTAAACAATATCCGAACGGCTGTTCGATATTGATAAAATTGTGGAAGATTTGGAAGTCGCTGTGTTTTTGCACGCCGCGTATGTCGAGTTCGTGGTTGAGCGACTTGTTGAGCCACATTTCGCAGTGAGCCTTCGCGATGTCGTCGTCAATCCAAGTGTCGAAGTATTCCACATATTCGGCCGCCCAACCACCGATTAGTTCGCCTTTGGAATCCTTGCCCCAGCAGACGCCCACTCCAGTTGCTATGGCGCGGTGGTCAGAGCTTTTCGCGCCGTTTCCGGCCATTATCACTTCAAGCACGGCGCCGTGTTTGAAATACTTTGCGACTTTATCGACCGGATATATTCTGCCGAAAAGCTCTTTCGGCAAAACAGACGTGTACGGAATCACGTTGAAGTTTTCTATTTTCGCCTGCAGTAGGGCGGAATCGTAGCAAAACGTTTCGAATGGTTGGGGAGGAATCCCGTCGGCGGCTTGTCCCGCGCCGCCCGTGTGAAACGCTAATGTTGGATATCTTGTACCTAGTACCATATTGTTCTCCTTGTTCTTTATTTTTTTGCGCGCACAGTCGTCGATTTTTTGTAGAAAGCGCGGGCAGTTGTTTTTTCCCAGTGACAGTAGAACAATATCGATTCATATATCGGATTATTGCCCCGCATGTTTAGCGCATAAAAAACGGACATACGGGCATGATCTGTTTGCCCGTTGTTCAGAGGGGCGGTTCACGATTGGAAAAATAAAATGCGCCGCGAAAAAAAATCCGCGGCGCCCAGCATGGGGGATGTTTTGCAAGAAATGTTATTGCGAAGCCTTCTCTCTTTTTTCGCGCTCCTTTACGAGAACCTCCTTGAACGGATTTTCTTCGGCCTTGATTTTTGACTCCTTGCGCTTTTCCCTTATTTCTTCGAGCCTCGAAGGGTTCTTTTCGGGCGGGAAGTATTCAAGGCACCACGCAACTTGCTCTTTTATGCTTGCGGTTGTGAAATTTGTCGCGGACATCATGGTCGGGGAAAATCCGCGCCATGACCATATATCGCCGCTGTTGGGAAGAATCGCCTGTATTTCAAGAGTGGCGTAAAGGTTTGACGCGGCGGTTGCGCCTATCGGAAGCGCTTGCGACGTTGAGTTTATACTGCGGGAGTCTTCAAACTCGGGTTGGCGGTACGATGCATTTAACAACGGCCTGAAAATAATTTGAGCGTCGCTTTTTTGGGACACTTCGTCGAAGCCTTTCCCTTTGAGGTACTCCGAAATGGCCGACTTTAAAACAGCATCAACGTTTTCTACGTTTCCCGTTTGAAAAAACAGCTCCCCGGTTCCGACGGGGTTTTCAACGTAAAATTTTACGAGGCCCTCAAATGAGGCGTTTTCCTGCATTTCCTGCGTCACGGAACATCCGTATTGAAAAAATGCGGCTGCTGCCAAAAGAGAGAAAAGAATTATTTTCATAAGGCGAGTTTGAATATTTAGCGCGGCGTTTTCAATTAAATAAATGGCGTTTGCGAAATAAATTAGTGTTGAAATTACTGCGCAATGTTTCAGTATGCGCGGCAATCATGAATGAATTTGAAACACGCGCCGGCGATATTTGGGCGTCAATACGCGAAGAAGCTTCAGCGATATCTGCGTCTGAACCTATGCTTGGCCCGCTTTTGCGCGAGACCATCGTTGACAGAAAGAATCTTTTCGACGCCGTGGCGTGGCGCATTTCGCGCAAGCTCGGCAGAAATGCGATTTCCGCCGGAGATTTTTATTCCGTGTTCATGGAGGCTTTCGATTCCGACGCCGCAATACGCGCCAATATCGTTGCCGATATTCTGGCGGTGAAGTCGCGCGACCCGGCGTGCGCGTCGTATCTTAATCCGCTGCTGTATTTCAAGGGCTTTCAGTCTATTTCCACATACCGCGTTTCGCATTGGCTATGGCTGCGCGGCAGAAAAGCGCTCGCCTACTACCTACAAAGCCTTTCAAGCGAGATATTCGGTGTTGATATCCACCCTGCCGCGCTAATCGGCGGAGGCATACTGCTCGACCACGCCACCTCTTTCGTGGCGGGTGAGACGAGCGTAATAGAGGACAATGTATCGATACTTCACGAGGTCACTTTGGGAGGCACTGGCAACGAAACCGGCGACAGGCACCCGAAAGTCAAGTCGGGAGTCTTGATAGGCGCTGGGGCAAAACTCATAGGCAATATAACCGTCGGCAGGGGCGCAAAAATAGGCGCAGGAAGCGTGGTTCTTGACGATGTCGCGCCCCATACGACCGTTGCGGGAGTCCCGGCAAGAAGGGTGGGGATTCCGCAGGAGGAAAATCCGGCTTCGGATATGAACCAGCGCGTTTGAGCCAGTTCGTGATTTTTTAATCCGCCCCCATTAGAGGCCGTTTGGGAAGCATCAAAAGTTCCCCTGCAGTTTTTTGAATTTTTCTATTTTTTCCGCGGCTTCCGCGGATTTTTTCGCCAATTCGGACGTTTTTTCCGGGCCCATGAAAACCATTCTGTCGGAGCGGGCGAAATCTCCGAGCTTCGCCATGTATTTTACCGGTACGCGGATTCCGTATTTGTCCATGGCGCCGATTATTGCGCCGGGGTCGTTTTTCCGCATGGCAGATTCGCAGAATATCGACGCGAGCCTCGCGTTGTTCGGAAATGCGGCCAGCCCGCATTCCGCGGCGTAAATGGCGTGGCCGTCAAGCCCGGCGTTTTGGAGAAGCTTGGCCAGCGACAACACATTCTGCGGGCGTTTGTCGGAATAGGCCACAAAAACGGCTATGTCTTTAAATACGTCCTTTCCCGAAAGGGCGTTTATTGCCATTTCATAATGGGATAGTTTTCGGCCGTCTTCCAGAAGCGCCTTGTTCGGTCCGAACTTCACCGAATCGAGGGTTGAGAGGGCGTCTCTTGGGTTGTTTTGGCATATATACGTTTCGACTTTGGACAGCTTTAATATAATCTCGGCTTTGGGATTCTGTTTTTGGGAAAGGCAATAATCTATCAATTCGGGGTTTTTCGATAGGGCTGCGATTTTTGACAGCCTGGAAATTTTGTCCGGGAAGTCGCTCGCGAATTTTTTTGCGAGCTTTACGGCTTCGTTTCCTTCGGATTCCCTTATCTCTTCAAGCGGGGCGGAGGTTATGTCTTTTGACATCAGCCTGGCGACCTTTCTGGCGTTTTTTGCGCCTTCCTCGTCTCCGAAGTCGTCGCTAATGCGCGCCAAAACCTCGTAAAACGAAAGTTTTTTCGGGAATTTCTTTATGGCTTTGTTCAGGAGCTTTAGCGCAGTTATTTCGTCGCCGTTTTCGGCCATGTTTGCGGAAAGCGCCAATGCAAACGTCTCGCCGGAATTTATGCCGGCGCTTTTTAGCAGCGCGAGCGCCCTGCCGCTTTCGGAATTCGAAACCATGGATACGGCCGCGTTTACCGCCGCGGTTTTCCTCAGGGGAACGCTTTTCGACGACGATATTATCAAGGCGGCGTAATCTTCTATTAAGCCGTACTCGTTTACGGCGTTTAAATGTTTGAATATGTTAGACAGTATTTTTACGCCGCTTTTTTCGGATATGACGCCGGAATCGACACACGCCGAAATGAGATGCGCCGACTTCTCCCTGTATGCGTCGCATGCGCAAAATACGGAGATTGACAGGGCCAGGTAGTCGGTTTTGTTCAGTTCGAATGCCTTGGCGATTTTTAAGTCGAGAGTTTGGGCAGCCTTGGCGCTGTCTTTGGCAAATATAAAATACATGTTTGCCAGAATCATGCGGGCTTCAAGGTTGTCGGGAGAGCGGGCAACCCCGTTCAATATGTTAGCAAAGGCGCCCTGAATATCCTCGTTTTTTATGCATTCCTTTGCTTTTCTTATCAGGGACTCCCCCATTTCAACCCTGTACTTGTCTGTTGAAAAGGGCATTTGAAGGACGTCAAAGAACGATATTTCCTCGTACTTTCTGAGATATTTGAATCCGCAATATACCGCCGCGGCGCATGCGAGCCAAAACGCGGCGGCCGCCAATACGCAAAACAGCGCGATTCTTTTCAAGTTTGCCCGGAACGTCCAAGCCGATTTACTTTCGTCGAAATGCCTGTAAAACATTCCGAAAAGCATAGGGCGGTCGCGTTTGGGAGTTTTATGTTCCTTCATTTTGCGATGATGCTTTGACTTAAACCCAATATGCTTAAAACTATACCCGTCGCAAAAGTGAAGACAAGAAGAAAAGCAAAGCCGAGCGCAAAACCCCCGAGTGCGGCCGTAGCTATTCTTATGCGGCGCTTGAGGCTTTCCGAATGGGCCGCTCCGAGCTCCCCGAAAGCCGTGACAAGGCTGCCGGTGCGCTCGCCCACAGAGACAACGTCAACGTCCTCGGCGTCCAGCAGCCCGAATCTTTGAAGGGCTGCCGAAATGGGCGCGCCGTCGTTGACCGCCGTTCTGAACTGCCTGAAGCGGAACCGCAGCTCGGTATTGTTGAGGGATTTTTCGGCAAGCCTGAAAGTTTCTGTGGTGTTAACTCCCGACGCGAACAGGGTTGAGGCGAGGTTCGAAAAACGGCATATATCGGAGTCGAGCAGGATTTTCCCTATCGACGGAATTTTTAGCATAGCCGCGTCGGTGCTTCTGAGGCCGCTTTCGGTTTTTCTGTAAAAATGCAGGGATATTAGCGCCACCGCTACCGCGCACATGAAAACCGGCGCGCCCACAATGAGGGCGTCGCCTATGACGTTCATCATTTTTATGGGTATATTTTCGGCTGCGCCCATGTTGGCCATCATGGATTTTATCTTCGGCAACATGAAAAACAGGAACAGCAATACGACTCCCGATGCCATCAGGCACAGAAAAATAGGATAGGCGAGCGCCGAGGTAATAGTCGCCCGCAGCTTTTTCCGCTCCTCGATGTATTCGATTATGTTGCTGAAAACAAACCCGAGGTTTGCGGTGGATTCGCCGGCCTCTACCAAATGCGTCATGGACGCGTCGAATGTGTCGGGATATTTTTGCAGCGCCGACGCGAGGGTTTTACCTTCGCTCAAATCCTTGTAAAGCTCGCGCGAGAGCTTTTTCACCTTGGGGTCGAGCGAACGCAGGCTCAGTGCCTTTAAGGCGTCGCTTACGGGCATTCCGCCGCTTCCGCACAGCTGCTGGAGCTTTTTGACGAGCGCCAGTGCGGTTTTTTCACCACCCGCCTTTTGCAGCGGAGCTTCCTGCGCGGCCCGGGATTGCGACTCGGAATCGGAAACGGCATTTATGGAAAGAGGGGAAAGCATCATGGACGACAGAATCGCCGCAGCCGCCTTTTTATTCGGGGCGGAAATCGTGCCTTCGCCTATCTTTCCGAATTCGTCGGTGGCCCTGTACTTAAAATCAGGCATTTTGGTTTTCCGCTATGTTGGCGTAGTACATTATCTCCTCCATGGAGGTGGTGCCGCGCTTGACCAAATCCCAACCGCACCTTTGGAGCGAGCGCATTCCGCGGCTTTCCGCAACCCTCCTTATCTCCTGCGCGGTTGCGCGCGACACTATCATGGAGTGTATTTCGTCGTTGGCCAAGAGTATTTCAAAAATTCCCACCCGCCCGAAATATCCGATGCCCCTGCATTTGTCGCAGCCGCAGGGGCGCCTTATCAGGTGCGCAAAACGCGCCTCGTCTGCCGGGACTTCAAGCGCGGCGAGGCTGTTTTTTAAGATCTCGGCGGGCATGTCGGCGGGCACTGCGCATTGGCAAAGCCTGCGCACAAGCCTTTGGGCAAGTATCATTTCGACGGACGACGCTATTAGGAAAGGCTCTATTTCCATATCGATAAGCCTGGTGAGCGCTCCGGCTGCGTCGTTTGTGTGGAGGGTGCTGAGAACAAGGTGCCCGGTGAGGGAGGCGCGTATGGCTATGTCGGCGGTTTCCCTGTCGCGTATTTCCCCGACCATTATCACGTCGGGATCCTGCCTTAAAACGGAGCGGAGCACCGACGAAAACGTAAGGCCTATTTCCGGCTGCACTTGCGTTTGGTTTACCCCGTCCACTTCGTATTCGACGGGGTCTTCTACGGTTATTATTCTTATCTCGGGAGAGCGCAGCCTCCGTATGAAGGCCGTAAGAGTGGTGGATTTTCCGGAGCCGGTCGGCCCCGTCACGAGTATTATGCCGTGCGGCCGCGCGAGGGGGCCCTTGATTTTTGCGACGTCTTCGGGCATAAACCCGAGGTCCTCTATCGTCACGGGCTGCGACTTTTGCGAAAGAAGCCTCAGTGAAACGCTTTCGCCGTAAAGCGTCGGCAGGCTCGATACGCGAATGTCGATTTCCTCTCCCTCCCTCGAAGTGAACGCTATGCGCCCGTCCTGCGGGCGGCGTTTTTCGGAAATGTTCAGGCGCGACATTATTTTTATGCGGGAGACGATGGCGTCCTTGAAGCGCGTGAGGTTCTCCGGAAGCTTCAGCGGGACGAGGTTCCCGTCTATCCTGAATCTTATATTGAGCGAGCCTTTTTGCGGCTCGATGTGTATGTCGGTGGCGCGGTCGGCTTTTGCGCGCGTAATCAGTTCGTTTACAAATTTTATGATGGCGGCGTTTTCGTCCTCCTGCGCGTCGGAGTCGTCTATGTCGGAAAATTCGTCGGCGTCTTTGCCTTCGAGGCTTTCGGCCCCCACTCCGAACGTGTCCGACATTGCCTTTGAAACGGCGTTTGCGGGCGCTATCACCCAGTGCGGGGTTTTCCCGGTTATGGCGCCTATCCAGCGCGTCATGTCGGGGGAGGGCGGCCACGAAAGCGCGAGCGTTCCGTCCGAGCACGGCAAGCATTCGTACTCGTTTATGATGCGTATTGGCAGATCGTCGGTGGGATTTTGGGCTATCGACACCGACTCCGCAACCTCCAGTCCGGAAATTTCCGCCAAAGTGCGCGCTATTTCGCTTTCCGTGAGCGAGCCGCGCTCGAGTATGAATGCGGCACGGCGCGAAGGCGGCAGCTTGGCCATTTCCTCCAAATCGTTCGGAGACAGTATGCCCGAAAACGATTCGAGCGCCCTTTGCAAAACTATGTCGTCTTTTATGTTCATCTGGCGGTCCTTTGACGGTTTGCCGCGGGAAGCGTTTGTACCCTGACCGTCGTGTTTTTTTGTTGCGGCTGCGCTTTTGGGGCCGCCGCGGCCGCTCCCGACAACGGCGCGGGTTTCGGCGCCGGACCGCTCGGTGGATCGGGAGTCTTTAGCGTTAGAATGAATGCGTCTATATTGTTTGATATGCTGATGCTGTTTGTCTCGTCGTCGTAGAAGTCTATCGTGTATGGGACTTTTTCCGACATGGGTTCGCGTAGCCTTATGGCGTATGTGGTTTTTGTCACGCTGTCAGATATTCCAAACGTCCACACGCCGTCAACGCAGTATATTGAGCGCAATTCAAGCCCGTTTTGATTTTGAGCCGACTGTTCGGCATTTCTTGCCGTAGATGCCGACGCGTTGGCCGAGTTGCCGAAGGGGTTTTTTTGGAGAAGGTTTCTGATGCGCTCCTGTTGGGGAGTAAGCTTTTCTTGGGGGGGTGGCGTGGCTTTCTGCACGTTGGCTTTTTCGGCGGAATCTTGAGCCTGAGCGCCGTTTGAGTTTTCAACGTCCGTCGCTTCGGAAGTTTGCCTGGAGTCCGCGTCGGTTTCTGCGGGCGCCTGTGCGGGGATATATTGCGCGTTCTGAATTTCCGCATTCGCTGCGGGTTGCGGAACTTCTTGGGGAATGTAATTCGCTGGTTGCGCCGGGTTGGCATTGTTCGGCATTTCAGCCCCCGGCGCGGCGTTCGCTGGCGCCGCGTTTTCGGGAAATTCCTGCGCGGGGCCTTCCGGGATTTGGTCTGCGCCCTCCTGATGGATAGCGGCCTGCGCGCCGCCGTCAAATTGCGCCGCTTGCGGCGGCGGGGGAGGGAGGTTGGGCGGCTCCTGCGCTAATACCGGCACCGCCAACGCGGCGGCGAAAACCATGCGATTGATAAGTGTATTCATATTGCACTATTTTCTCAAGCCGCGCAGTTTTTTTGCGTCTTTGTTTTTTTGCGGGTTTTCCGCGGTTTCCGCGTTTTTAAATTCTCCAGAGTCCGAGTTTTGCGCGCTTTCGGAATTATGAACGTTTCCTTCGTCTTTGGAATTTTCGCCGTCTTTTGAATCCCTCAGCGATTTGGGTATTATCGTTTTTTCAAACGAGCTGTATTTGCGGTTTTCAAGCCCCATGGTTTCTTTTTCAGGATCGTGGAATTTGCCCGTCTTAAAATATTGCTCCACTTCCTTGGACACTTCTTTTGAGGTTATTTCATTCTCCTTGATAATCTTTGAATAGTGCTGGCTGTGGAGCATTGTGGGGCGTATGAAAATAATCAGCTCTGTTCGTTCCGTCTTTTCCGATTCGGGCTTGAAAATATTTCCTATCAGGGGAATGTCGGAAAGCAGGAACACTTCGCCGTCGGTCTTGTTCGCTTTGGTTTGTTGCAGCCCCGCAAGCACGACGGTTTCGCCGCTTTTTGCGCTCACAAAGCTTTCAGCCTCGCGTTTGCCGATTACGGGCTGGCTTATGTCGTTTATGATTTGGGTACGGACTACCGACTCGACAGTCTGCTTTATTTCCATCTGCACTACGCCGTTTTCCCCTATCAGCGGTTTTACCTCGAGTATGATGCCTATATCTTTCCATTCGACCGTGTTTTTCGTTTGCGGATAATCGGTTGTTTCAATGGAAGTCGTCTGTGTTATCAGGGCCTGCGTTTCCGACACGTTGATTGTCGCCTCCTTATTGTGCGTGGTGACAATCGACGGTGCAGAAAGTATTTTTATGTTGTTGTTTTGCGAAGCAACGCTGAATACGCTGTTGAAGCCATATTCGTCAATCGAAAGCGTAAAAGGAGAAGTCTCGGTGCCGTCCAAGGCCGCCATGGTGGTGTTTCCGGTCCACCCCTTTTTGCCGTCGGAGTCGGGAAGCGTGGAGTAGCCCAGCCCGAAGGACGACAGGCCTGAGGTTTGGTTGTCCGTCAGGGTGACTTCCGTTATGATGACGTCTATTTTTACTTGCGCCAAAACAACGTCGATTTTATCGATAATGTCCCCTATTTGCTTAAGGTCGGTCGGAGTTCCGTAAACGACGACGGAATTGCTGCGCTCGTCGGCAACTATCGTTATGTAGTCCGAAAACTGGAGGGCCGCGCCGGTCGGGTCGGCCGTGATGTTTGTGGGGAGCCGTGCCGCGCCCGTGTTGCGGTTTTGGGCGTTAGCAATTCTGTTCATGCGGTTTGCCGTATTTGCGGCCGCAACTTTTGCGCTTTGGGCATTTTTTGCCGCGGCTTTTTGGCCTTTTACAATGCTGTTAAGCACGCTTTCAATGTCTTTTGCCTCGCCGTGCCTTATGTAGAAGACTTCCGATTTTGTGAGGGGCTGGGCGTCAACATCGAGTTTTTCTATTATATCGGTAATATTTTTAAGATTGCCCCTTGCAGTGGCGATTATGACCTGGTTTGTGCGTTCGTCGGCCTCAATGGTCGTGCGGTCGAAATATTTTCTTAAGATTTCGCTTTTGAGCGTTGCGAAACGCCGTTTTAAATCTTCGGCGGACATATTTTTTAACATTATTACGCCAATATCTTCGTTGATTCTCGTAGGTGTGTCTAATTTGGACAAAAGCGTTTCTATGCGCTGGTGGTTCAGAAGCGTGTCGGAAAGTATGAAAGCGTTCTTTTGGGGGAAAATTGCAAGAGATGCGATTGCGTCGGCGGACAGAAATTTCAGAACTGAGGCGTTGAACCCCTCGATGTCGATGTATTTTAGTTCGTACAATTTTGTGTAAAGCGCCTGGCTCGGGGAGATATCCTTTGCCGATCCCGTAATAAGTTCGGGCGCCTGCGAGTTTGAACCCGCCACGGGGGTCGCCTTGAAGAATTTTTCTCCCAGCGGGATAATCGCAATTCCGTTTGCAGCAAGCAGCGACTTGAACGCTATTATTGCCTCAGAACGCGTGAGCTTGCCGGAGGTGGAAAAGTTTATTTTGACGTTTGGCAGATTCGGTGCCATAATCGCCACTTGTCCGGTAAGGGCTTCGAGAATCTTTACGGTGTTGGCTGGCGTTTCGTCAACTATGAAAAACGGTCCCTGAAGGTCGTCGTTGAGTTTGGGCGTTTGCAGTTTGGCTTGAACGTTCTGCTCTTGCGGCGTTTGCGGTTGGGCTTGCGCGTTCCGCTCTTGGGGCTGAAGATTCTGGGAAGCTTCGGAGTTTTCGGCGGGGATTTGAGCCTGAAGCGCAATCGTTCCGACCGTTAACGCGGCGGCCGCAGCCATCGCAGCCGTGTTTCTTGTCTTAAAAATATACATTTTTATATGCTGTACGGAATAAATATAGTGGTATATAGTGATAAAGCACGCACTCTCCCCCCATTAGGGTGACGAACGTACGGACAAAATGTAATCAGTCTTACATGTTAAATGCAACAGCAATTTAAAAGTTTCCAAAAAAAAATAAAAAAAATGAGTTGCATTTGGCGGTTCGCCGCATACAGTAGCTTACCATGAAACTTCGTAATTTAGTTTTTCTATCTTTGTTTGCAGCGGGTGCCGCTCTGACGGGCTGCAATGTGGCGGACGAAACAACGGCTCATCAGAAGAGCACGGTTTTCGGCCTTTACACGTATGAACCCGGTTGCTTCGCCCCTTCGTCCCCGACTTCAATGACCGTACGTACGGAAGATGCCTGCGGCATGGAGTTGCCCTCCGGCGATAGAACCCAGTTCCTCTGGGGGCTCGTTTCAATCGAAGACTATTGATTCCTTTTTAAAAATGCGTGCGGACGGCATTCAAACCCCAGTCGCCGCGCGTTTATTTTTTGTTTTCAAAACGCTTTGCCGCTTGAATTATCCGTCATGGTAAATTTCGGATAAGCTGCGGCGGGGCGTTTTTTTTGTGTTTTGGTATGCCGCCGGGGAAGCGCGCGCGTTGAGGACTCTTGAGCGTCAATTATTGTCGAGATAATGGATACTGTATTTACCGTCGATATAGGCAATACGAGAACCCATTGCGCATTGGTAGGGTTGTCGGGGGGGCGTTTGGAAATACTCTCCTCGGCCGATTATGCGAGCGCGGATTTTGCCGGGACCTCCGTTTGCGGACGCCTCGCGGAGGAAAGCGGTGCGGGGTATGCGGCATGGTGTTCGGTCGTTCCGGAATACGGCGCGCGCTTAAAAAGCGCGCTTGCCGGGTTTGGCAGCTTTCAGCTTACGCATGAAAATTCGCCGATATGCATAGATTTGGACAACCCGGCGCAAGTCGGGCAGGATAGGATTGCTGACGCGGTGGGTGCGGGGCTTTTTTTCGAGCCCCCGTATATAGTAGTGGACATGGGAACGGCGGTCACCATCGATCTTGTGGACGCCGAAGGCAGATATGCCGGAGGCGCGATAGCGCCCGGCATGCACGCTTTTACCGACTATTTGGGTGAACGCGCCGCGCAGTTGCCTAAAATAAATCCGGCCGAGGCCGATTACGGTAAAAGCATAGGCAAAGATACGGTTTCGGCGATGCAAGTGGGGTGCGTAAAGGGCTTTTGCAAGCTTGCCGACGGAATAATAAAGGATATAGAGCGAGATTTTTTTAAGGGGGAGTCGGCGGATTCAAAAACGGTGTTTACCGGCGGAAGCGTGGGGCTCCTTCCGAAAAAATGGCTTGCAGACAGGAAAATTGAGTCCAATCTGGCAAATCTCGGATTGGCGCGTTCATTTTTTAACAAGGTAAAAAACATATCGATATGAAGAAAGTCTTAACAGCATTGGTTTTGTCGTGCGCGGCGGCATTCGGACAGCAGCCGTCTCCCGAACTTCTCAAAAATAAGGAGAACTTCAGCAAAACCGAATTGTTTGAACCGAACGAAGTCTTCGCGGACAAGGCGGCAAACGCCGCGCTTTTGCGCGATTACGAGGCCAACAAGTCGGCTTACAAACCCGAGCAGCTTTTGCCAGTCGCAGTGTGCTATCTGAGCTTTGGAGACATTCCCAAGGCAAAGTCGGCGTTTGAGTCGTTTTTGAAGACAAGCCCGAAAAACCTGCGCGCGTTGAGGACGCTCGGAACGATAAGCTTTCTTTTGAAGGATGTGGATACGGCCATAAAATATTACAAGGCCGCGATAGACGCCGGAGACGACAAGTCGGTCGTGTTTCTTGGCAGCGCGTATATAATGGCGAACAAAATGGACGAGATAGCTCCGTATCTGCCGGCGCTTAAAAAGCTTGCAAATGAGAATCTCGAGGCGCTGAACGTTCTTCTTTTTTATGCCGGTCGCGACAGAAAGTCTTTCGACGAGGCTTTTGCAAAGGAGATTTTGGCGTCGATAAACGCGCGCAAAGTTCTCGAATCGGCGACTCCGGAGGGAATGTCGACCGTTCTCAGGCTTTATATGGCCACGAAGAATATATGGCCCGTATCGACGCTGGTGGTGCCGGCCCGCGCGGCCGCCCTTGCGGAACTTTGGCCGCTTGCGCTTTCCACGTATAAAAAGGTTCTCGAGTCTGAGCCGAATAATCCCGTGGCGCTGCGCGGGATGGGGCTGGTTTCGTACAGGACGGGAGACATCATGGGGGCTGCCGATTACATAATGAAAGCGTACAACGCCGGAGACAAAGATGCGGCCACCGACGGCGTCGACCTTTTTGTGCTTTCGCGCAACCGCGCCATATGGGACATGTTTAAGGGGTATGCGGCCGACATAAAGACTTCTCCGCAGGTGCTTGCGGCTCTCGTGCAATATTCGGTGGGCAGGGACGACGCGGCCGACATATTCTATTTTGGCGCGCTCGATAAAAACGCCTCCCTTCTCTATCGCGACGAGGCCGTGGTGAAGCTTTTGGAGGACGGCTTGAAAAAGTACGGTTCCGACGGGCGCGCGGCTGAGGTTTCAAAAAAATTGAAGGAGGCCAAGGGAAAAAAAGAATAGATGGCCTTCCCCCGGAATAAAAAAAAGAAAACCGACTATGCCGCGCTGAACAGCCCATTTATGCGCATTCCGCGCATGGACGTGCGCGCGGCGCGGGCGCTGCTCGACGCCGGCATCAGGGAGGTTTACGAGCTGCGCGGGCGGGATCCGGAGGCGGTTTTTGCCGATATAAGGAAGATGCGTCCCGGCACTCCGGGCGACATATTGGGCTTTTTAAAAATAGCGGTCGAATTTGCCGATGCCGAAGACTCGCGGTAGTTTTCGGGGGCTTTTCGGGCGGAAATTTTTGTTTTTCGTATGTATAACGACAGCAATCTAATCGTCGGCGGAAGGGAGTTTTCTTCGCGCCTGTTTCTTGGAACGGGAAAATTCGCGTCGATGGAAATAATGAGGGAGGCTCTGGCAAAAAGCGGGGCGTCGGTTGCCACGGTTGCGCTTAAACGCGCGGATCTTAGCGGGAAATCGGACGCTTCGGCCGACATTGCGAAGTGGTTGGAGCCTGATAAATATATGGTGCTTCCGAACACTTCAGGCGCCGTCAACGCCGACGAGGCCGTCAGAATCGCCAGGCTGGGCCGCGCGGCCGGTTTCGGCGATTTTGTAAAGCTTGAAATACACCCCGATCCGAATTATCTGCTTCCGGATCCCATAGACACCCTTAAGGCCGCCGAAATTTTGGCCAAGGACGGTTTTAAAGTGATGGCGTATATAAATGCGGATCCGGTGCTGGCACTCAGGCTTCAGGACGCCGGGGCGGCCGCCGTAATGCCGCTTGGGGCGCCCATCGGGACAAACAGGGGCGTTGAAACGCGCGGGCAGATAGAGATTATGATAGACCAGTGTGACGTTCCGGTAGTGGTCGACGCCGGGCTCGGCCTTCCTTCGCACGCGGCGGAGGCGATGGAAATGGGGGCTGCGGCCGTCATGGTGAACACGGCTGTGGCGGCTGCGTCGGATCCGGTTGCGATGGCGGTTGCGTTTTCGTCGGCCGTGGCGGCGGGCCGCGCCGCGCGGTGCGTCGGGGCTTCGGTGCGCGGAGTTTTCGCTTCGGCCACGAGCCCGCTAACGGGTTTTTTGGAGTAGGCCGCCATGAAGGATACTTTTCTTGAGGAGCTGAGGGAATGGGACCTGCACTCTCTTTCGGCGGCTTCGCTCGGCGTTTCGGCGCGTGAAGTCGAGTTGATTTTGAGGAAGGGGCGCGCCGACTCGCTCGAAGAGTTTGCGGCGCTTATTTCGCCCGCGGCCCTCGGTTTCATAGAGCCCATGGCGCGCCTTTCGGCGGAGATTACGAGCAGGTATTTCGGGCGCACGATGCGCCTGTTTGCGCCATTGTATGTTAGCAACGAATGCGTCAACAACTGCGTATATTGCGGGTTTGCGCACAGCCGCTCGATAGAGCGCAGAACTCTTTCCCTGGCCGAGGTTGAGCGCGAGATAGAGGCCATTTACAATCTCGGTTTCCGCAATGTGCTTATCGTGGCTGCGGAAAATCCGAAACTCGTGTCGTCGGGATATGTTGCCGACATTGTTAAATTGGCGGTGTCGAAAATGCCGTCGGTATCTATTGAAATAGCCCCTTCAAGGGTTTGCGACTACAAAAAATATGTGGACGCAGGATGCGAGGGGCTCACCGTTTTTCAGGAGACTTACGACGAGCTGGTTTATCCGAAACTTCACCCGTCCGGTCCGAAGTCGGTTTTCTGGTGGAGGTTGGGAACGCCGGAACGCGGAGCAGAGGCGGGAATGAGGAAAATAGGCTTGGGGCCGCTGCTCGGTGTAAACGAGTGGCGTTTTGAAGTTCTGGCGGTGGCGCTCCACGCCAAATATCTCATGCACAGGGCATGGAGGTCGCAGATATCTGTCAGCCTGCCGCGAATGAGGCCGGCGGCGGGAGGCTATGTGCCGCTTCCCCAAAACATACCCGACGACCGGCAGCTCGTTCAGATTATATGCGCGCTGAGAATTTTTTTAAGCCGCCTTGCAATTGTGGTTTCGACGCGCGAGAGCGTAAGGCTGCGCGACGGCCTCATGGGGCTCGGCGTCACACAAATGAGCGCGTTCAGCAGCACCAAGCCGGGGGGGTACGCAGACCGCGAGGAGAGCGGAGAACAGTTCCGCATCGACGACGGGCGCACTCCGGCGGAGTTTTGCGCCGCGCTCAGAATGCACGGTCTCGATCCCGTATGGAAGGATTTCGACGCTTCGCTTGCGGTACATTAGGGTTGTCAGTTCCCGCCCTTCGGCGCGAATTCAGCTGTTTTTTAAGGGCGGCGCCTGGCTCAATCACGGCGGGACATGCGCGGGGTACAGGCATTCTTAAAGGCGGTCTTAAAGGCGGCGCTCAAATCCATTCGTAAAAAATCAACGGCTCGGCGGTATTAAAGTTTTATTTACGGCAAAATACGGCGTTTTGCAGAAGGGGGGGGCGTTTTTTACGGTGTTTTTTGCCTTGCGGCGCTGTGGGAAACGCGAGGTGTTTTGCCTAAAAAACGAATGCGCCGCCAAATGGCGCGGTCTAAACGCGCATTGCGCATTGCGCGTTATGTTCGGCAGGCGTGGCAGTGACGGCAAGGAACGGCAGGCGCCGGTGAGTGTCGCAGGAGCGGCAGGGGGCGGCGGCGAAATTTTTGCGGCGGCGCATTTGTCTTCAAAAGTTTTTTGTTTGTTCTGAACCCCGCGGGAGAGCCGCGCGCCGGAAGTTTTTTTTAAGGAAGCGCCCGGGAGGCGCGTCTGTTTGCAGGGGGCTCGGCTCGGCGTTTTTTTTAGTTTTTCAAATCCGGCGCAGGAATTAAAAGGAGGTTTTTTAGTGGGAATTTTTAATGGAAGCTACAGCAGCTCGACAGCAACGGCGTCGGCGACAAGCCTTCCTTTCGGGGTCAACCTTATGTTTTCGCCGCTTTCTTCTATCAGCCGCTGCGATTTTAAAAAATCTATGGCGGGGGCGTATTTTTGCGCGTCGGCTTTCGGAAATCTTTTTGAAAGCAAGCTCAGGCTTACGCCTTCGTTCATTCTGAGTCCGAAAATTAGCGCGCTTGAAAACATTTCGGCGTCGTCGAGCGCGACGATGTCGCATTCGGAGGGCATTCCCGACTTTATTCCGGTTTCCCACTTTTCGAAGTCCGGCGCGTTTCTGGCGCGCCTTCCGCGCCATTGCGATGCCGCGGAAGGGCCGAGCCCGAGCCATTGCGCCATGTGCCATGTGGACAGGTTGTGCAGGCACTGCGCGCCGGGTTTTGCATAGTTGGAAATCTCGTATTGGTGGAACCCGAGTTCGGGAAGCCGCGATTGGGCGATTTCGAGAAAAAGCCCGTCGGCGTCGGGAATTTCTCCGTCGGGACTGTTTCCTCCGCAAGCCGACGTGGCGCTTTCAAATTCGAGGCAATATGCGCTTATGTGGTCCACGGGGCATGCAGCAGCAGTTTCAATGTCGGCAAGCCATTCGTCAGGCGTTTGGCCTTTTGCTCCAAAAATAAGGTCGATTGAAAAATGTTTAAAACCGGCTTCTGCAACGCGTCCCACTGCTTCGACCGTGGCCTTGAGGGAGTGTTTTCTGCCAAGGGAGGCGAGCGTTTTCTCGTTGAAGCTTTGCACTCCCATAGATATACGGGTCGCGCCGGCGCTTTTTAGCGCGGCGAGTTTTTGGCGCGTAGCATTTGTGGGGGCGACTTCTACGCTCCATTCTAGAGACGGAGTCAGTTCCCCGAATGCTGCTGCAATGCGTTCAATATGCCTTTCTGGAAGCATCGACGGCGAACCTCCGCCCCAAAACATGGTTTGGGGGCGGGGCAAAAAGCCTCCGTTTTCGTTTTTTCTCAAGTTTATTTCCAAAGCCACAGCGTCGGCGTATCTGTCGAAAAGTTCGGGGGTCGGTATGCGCTTGTAAAAGCGGCAATAGCCGCAGCTTCCGGCGCAGAACGGAACGTGCAGATATATTCCGAAATTCTCGAAAATGTCTTGCATAGGAGGTATTTTTTATGTAAAAGCGCGATATTATCTAAAGTTATGGACAAAGCAAAGAATTTTCTCGTTGCGTGTGTTTCGGCGGCCGCACTTTTGTCGGCGGGCTGCTCTGGGCTTACAAATCTCACTCCCGAACGCGTACCGGAAAACTCGTCGAGGGTGTACACGCTCAGCATGAGCGCATACATAAACGACGGTTCGGTCGTGCAGGATTCAATTAAGCCGTTCGTGGTTATAGACGGCGAAACGATCCCCATGAAGGAGATCAAAGATATGAAGTATGACCGCCTTTACGAGTACGACTACACCCTCCCGAAGGGAAGAAAGGACGCTAAATACTATTTTCTGTTAAAGTATCAAGTAAGCAGCAATATCGACGGCGTAAACCGCGACCGCGAGATGAAAAGCCCGACTGTTTATACGCTCAGCCCGGCGACGCGCTATATAGTCAGCATGCAAAACGAGCGCGGCCCCGTCGGCGCCTCCATTCCGATTCTGGGCAGGGGATTCGACAAGGAGGACAAAATCTGCGTTGGCGGAGTAATTGCCGATACCGAATATCTTTCGCGCTCCACACTCAATTTCATAGTTCCGCCGCTCGAATCCGGCAAAACGTATGATGTGGAACTTATCGGTGAAAAAGGCGAAATGTGGATAGGCGCCTTTCGGGTCGATACCGCCAAGATGGGAGTGTCTCCCTCCGAGATAAAGATGACTGGCGGAGATCTGGTGACGATGATTTTTAACATAGGATTTACGGCTCCCAAAGGTGGCTATCCCATCGACGTCAAGACGAACATTCCGAGTTCCATAATAATGGACGAGGTTGTGGTTCCCGAAGGGCAGAGTTCAGTCAGCGTGACCGTCAAGGCGGCGGCTCCGGGCAAGGGCTTCCTTTACATCAACGGGCTCGGCTTCAAGGAAAAAACAATTCCGGTGGAGATAACTTCGGCAAACACCGCCGAACCGGTAATGAAGGAGGCAGAAAGCGCCATAAACGAAATCGACGCCAAGGCGGAGTCGCCCTCAAAATAGGGCCGCTAAACCGTTTCTGTAAAAAGGCTTTTCATAAAACCGGGGCTTGCGACTCCGGAAAAACACGTGCAAAGGATTCTATTATGGCAAAAGGTGCAGGGAAAAAGGGCGGCAGGACCTCGGCGTCTAAAAACGCCCACAGCGTCGTGGTAAAGAACGCGTCGCTTGAGGACGAGCAGATAAGCAGCGAGCAGCCTATCGAATGCGTGTTTTCAGACATGTCGCAAAGGCTCATGCGCATAATGCGCGATCTTTTGTCGCCGGCGTTTATTTTCGAGAAGGAGAAAATACAGAACACCGTCACGTTTTTCGGGTCGGCGAGGATAAAGTCGGAGCAGGTCGCAAAGGACGCGCTTGAGGCCCTTAAAAAGCGTCCCGAGAGCACGAAGGCCTATAGGGAAAAATTAGCCGCCGCGAAAGAGTGCGTGGAGATGTCGAAATACTATACTGCCGCGTGCGAGCTTGCGCGCAGGCTTCAGGAGTGGTTCAATATGCTTCCGCTTCCCGAAGACCAAAAGTTTTACATCATGACGGGAGGTGGGCCCGGCATAATGGAGGCGGCGGGCAAGGGCGCGCAAATGGCGGGGGGGATTCCCGTCGGCGCTACGATACTCATTACGGACGAACAGCGCAGAAATCCGTATGTGGACAAGGGGGTTTGGGTTAACTTCCACTATTTTCTAATGCGGAAATTTTGGCTGCTGTTTTTTGCCAAGGCGCTTGTGGTTTTCCCCGGGGGGACGGGTACTTTCGACGAGTTTTTCGAAGTGTTCACCCTTATGAAAACGCGCAAGACGGCGCGCAAGATTCCCACGGTTCTGTTCGGGAAAAAATTCTGGGAAAACAGCGTGAATTTTGAAACGCTGATAAAGGCCGACGTGATTACACGCTCAGATCTCGATTTCTTTATTTACGCCGACACGGTCGACGAAGCCTTCGACTATATAACGGGCGAACTCGAAAAATGGGTTAAGCAGGCGAAGCTCATTTAGGCCGATATTTAGTTTACGGACCTTGCTTAAGTTTTACGGGCCTTGCCGCGGGGTACGGGGCATGCATGAATTTATGCGGCGCATTGAAAGCTGCGCTCGCCGCGGCGGCGCGGGCGGAAACTTGTGGCGTATCCGCGCCGATCGGCACGCTGAAATATTTTTTTTTGCAATTTTAATGCGGTTTTTATGCCGGAGAGCGGATGGTCTTTTTTTGTGTTTTTATTGCCGCAAGCCGGCCCAATTCGGCAGTATGGCCGTTGTTGTTAAAGGCGGGCGAAAGTGCGGGAAAGAAAACAGCAGCGTTCGATGTGTTTTATATTTTCATTAAGTTTTTTATTGATAAAAATATCTTGACTTTATTAGGTTTTTGTATTTTTATTATATCTGTTTTGAAAGTAATTGTATAACCTGCTCTTTCTTAAAAAATGAAAAAATATTTCTACTCCTTACTGCCCTTTGTTTTTAGCGCTGCTTTGTTTGCCGACTTTACTGAAACTTCCACGCTTTCCGACGGCGTGGAGGGTTTCGACATCGTAGGCACCGGAAGCGCCAGCGATTTGAAAAGCACGTCCTATAATTGGATTCGCCTAAGTGGGCAGATAAATTTTGACGACGATACATCTATAACGCTTACGTCGGGGGCGCAGTCTCTCGGCACGTCTGGAAAATATTCCTTTACTACTTTAGATACTTCGGGCGCGGTGCTTAACTTTACGGGTTCTGGAACGCTTACTATCACACCCTCCAATTCGGGCATTAATTCTTTTAATGGTCCCCTTACTATAAGTGTCGCTAAAGGCGCCGGCGGCCTCATAACTCCGAAAGTGTGCGGACAAAATATTATGCTGACATTAAATCTTGACCAGGAATATGGAATAAGGTCGCTTAGCGGCGGCGCCTTTACGCTTACAAACACAAATAATGTTTATCTGAATATGTCAGAAAACCAGCGCATTATATCGGATTTTCGAAGCTCTACAACGTTTCACTTGAATATAACAAACGGGGCAACACTTTATATAGATGGTGCAAGCATTTTAAACCACGGAATCTCCGCAAAAATTATGATTGAAAATGATCTTACGGATGGATCCATACTATTTTTGAAAGACATCGTATCGTCAGGATACGATTCGGAAACCGCCTCGCTTGTCATAATAAGTTCCGGAAAGGCAGAGAGGCTATACTTCATAGATTCCGATTCTAACGCATTTACAGGATTGAATTGGTTTGAAAGCAGCGACGGGAATTATTGGGTTCTGACGGCGGTTCCCGAGCCTGCACATTGGGCTGCGGCTCTTGGAGCGGCTGTGCTTGCTTTGGCGCTGTTCCGGCGCCGCAAATAGCCGGAATTTTTCTTGCATAAATCCGCGACGCGCTTGCTTCGCGGATTTTTTTGTTTCGGGAACCGTTATTCGGCAAAAGTTGCCCGGAGCGCAAAATATAGTCTTTACTTGCTGCGCCGCGGTGGCAGACTTTCGTTTATGCGAAAGATTATTATCATAGCCGGTTCAATGCTTTGCGCGTTGCTTGCCGCATGCGCCGATTCTCCGGAAAAGAGCGCGAGCCGCGATTACGTCAATGCCGCAAGAAAGGTTTTAAAAGCCGCAAAGGCTTTCGATGCGGCCGATTACAAAGGCGCCTACAAATTGTGCACGGAGGCGCGGTCCGACGTAGAGCAAATAGTGGAGAAATATCCCGAAACACCGGTCGCCTTGAAAGTCGTCACGGACAGTTCCACTCTCATAGGTCCGTGCCGCTATGTCGATTTGACCGAGAGAATAATCCCCAAGCTTTCCCTTTTCGGAAATCCCGATATGGAGGGCGTTGAGTTCGCATGGGTTGTTGCAATTTCACAGGCCGACCCGGATAGGCGCGATTCCGCGCTTTTCGGCTTGGCTGAAGCCGTTTCGGGCGGAGAGTTTCTGCCGAAAATCAAGACCGGGGCAGCCGGGAAAATTGTTTCGGCGGCGGTTTCAAACATAAGGTCTCCGGAGCTTCGCGGAGTGGCAGGTGCCAAGTTCGCGTCCGGCGTTTTGAAAGGCCGTCCGCGGGCGGAAAACGCGGAAAAGCCTGTTTTAAAAGTTTCGCTTTCCGTCCAGAATACGCCAAAGATAGGCGATATAGAGGCTTTTCTTAAAGCCGCAAAAACCGACGCCTCGCTTGTGGCTTACAATATCGCCTCCGTTGACGAACTTCGCAAAAAGGCCCTGGCAGTCCGCGGAGCCGACGGGTCGGCAAGAGGGCAATTCGAAAAAATTCTTTCCGACGCCTACGACAACATTTTGAAAATAAGCGCGGCCTCCATCCGCGAAAAGGCTTTGTGCGGCATAGCGGTGGCGTTTGCAAATTTCGGCGATAATTTGAGGGCCATTGCAATAACGTACAAGATTGAAAATGCGGAAATGTTCAATTCTGTGTTTTATGAGATAGCCGAAAAAATAGGGCGCGACAAAAACAACTACCGCCAGGCTGTTGTTCTTTCCGACAGGCTCAAGAACCGCGGCGAAAAGGACAAATTTTTATCCGAATTGGCTTCAAATGTAGCCGAACGCGGCATGTACGCCGAATCGCGCGAAATATCCTCAAAAATAAAGGATGCCGGATGGAAAAACGCCGCCTTGGCGCGCGGGGCAAAGCATGCGTTCGATTCGTCGAATGACAAGGAGGCTGTCGCGTTCATATCGTCCATGGATATTTCGAATCTCGATTGCCTGTCGATATTTGACGGCGCGGGCGACGCCGATAAATTCGGGCGCGAATTGCTGCAGGGCGCGCGTTTGGCGAAGCTTTCTTTTAAGATAGCGTCCGCCGACGCAAAGACGGCGGAAGCGTTAAACCGTTTGGCGGTTTCGGAGCTTTCAAGGGGCGGAGCGGAAAACGCGAAAGGCTTTGCCTATTTGTGCGGAATTGTGGCGCGAAATATGGTTTCGTTGGGCAAACCCGGCGCGGCTTTTTCTTTCATATCGGAACGGATCCGGAACAGGGGGCATTTTAAAGTTTTGTTCGGGGATATCTGCGCGATAGGAATGAATGCCGCAGCCAATTCAGACGCGGAGCTTGCGCGCAAGGCGTTCAGGCTTGCGGCCGACGTATGCGGCTCCTGCGGCCCGCGCGAATGCGTGTATCTGGCCTTGGCTGTCCAGCTTAGCGGATTAAGCGCCGAAGATTGCGCCGAAATACTCTCGCCGTTTCTCCCGAAATTCGGAATTTGAAGCGGCGGCTTGCAAGCGGCGGTAAAACACCCAGCCTTGCGGCGCGCTAATTTATTTGCCCGCGAACCGATAGGGCATCGCAATATGGCTAGGGCAGGTATTCCGTATTGTAGTCGTAGAGCGACGAAACGAGCCTGTCGGCCTCGGGGCAAGATTCAAACGACATCTTTTCCGGATTGTATTTCAATTCGCGCTCGGGCATGAGCGCTCCGACCATGCTGAGCAGAACCATTTCTGTGAACGGACACGCGTAGTCGAAGTTCGATTCCGAAACTGAGCCGTCAATGCACGAGTCTATCCAACCGAGTTGCGGAAGCCCGGGATGTTTAGAGCGGGGATATTTTTTTTCCGGGAGGCCGCTTTTCTTAAGCTCTATCATCTGCTCGCGGGAGGACAGCCTTGATTCCGTGCCATAGTGCGTTCCGGTAAAGGTCGCTTTTGTCCCAACGACGAACAGGCAGTTGGAATTGCGCGGGTCTTTCAGAAATGAATCGTCCACGCGTTTTATGGCGTCCGGCCTGAGTTTTCCGTCGAACCAGTGAAGCCTTATTTTACCGTTTACGCCGAGCTTGTTGTCGAAGTTCATGACCATGGAGGTCTTGTCCGGATAGCTGTAGTCTGAGAACGAAGACGATTTTACCGTAAAAGACACCGGGAAGCCCAAGTCGAGCGCTGAATACGGAGTGTCGAAGAAATGGCACGCCATGTCGCCCGCCGATCCCGTTCCGTAGTTTCTTATTCCGCGCCAGTTAAACGGAAGTATGTTTTTACTGTATGGCTGGTAGGGCGCCACTCCGAGCCAGGTTTTATAGTCGAGTGTGCTCGGAACGGGCTCTCCGGCAGGTTTTTTAAGGTCTCCCCCCTGCGGCCAAACCGGCCTGTTTGTCCACATCCAAATGTCCTCTATTTCTCCGAGAACGCCGGCTTCAACCCACTCCCGCAGGTCTTTCCAGCCGTCGTATGTGTGGCCCTGGTTGCCCATCTGCGTTGTCACGCCGGCTTCTTTTGCGAGCCTTTTGAGCTCCCTTGCCTCCCATATGGTGCGGGTGAGGGGCTTTTCGCAGAAAACGTGCTTTCCTTTGGCGATGGCCCATGCGCATATCGGGTAATGCATGTGGTCGGGAGTGCAAACGGCGACGGCGTCGATGTCCCTGTCCATCTTGTCGAGCATTACGCGGTAGTCGCGGAATTTTTTTGCTTTGGGATATTTTTTATATGCTTCGGTCGCGCGGTTGTCGTCCACGTCGCAAAGTGCCACCAGGTTGGCGTTTTCGGCGTGCGAACCCACCGCCGAAACGGTCGCGCTTCCGCGGCCGCCGGGTCCGACTACGGCAACGTTAAGCTTTTCGTTGGCCCCTATTTTGCGGGGCTTGGGCGTCGAGGCGCATCCGGGCAAAAACATGGCGGCGCTTCCCAGAAGCGCCGAATTGAGAAGAAACTTCCTTCTTGTAAACATGGCGATATTTCCTCCGTTTTCTAACATTAGGTGAAACAACAAAACGGCGAGCTTTTTGCGCATCCGCCGAACATTTAAACCGATTAAAAAAATAAAACTTCAATAGTCAAAATAATTATGTAAAATTGTTGCATGGAAAATCAAATTTTGTGCATTTCTTCGACTTCCCCCTCAAAAGAACTCGCCGAACGCTTGGCGGAAACGCTCGTTGCCGAACATCTTGCCGCGTGCGTTCAAATAGGCTCGCCTGTGGATTCGACGTATATTTGGAAGGGCGAAATGTGTCGCAGCAGGGAATATCCTGTTTTTATTAAGGCGACGGCATCGGTTCTCGATAGGTTGAGGGTGCGCTTTATGGAGCTTCACGAATACGAATGCCCCGAATGGATTGTGGCATCGGCTTCGGCGTCGTCCGACTATGCCAAGTTTGTCGATGGTGCCTGCGGAGCGTAAACGTACGGCGTCATAAGCCGCAAATTTATGTTTGCGAAATGCCGGCGGATATGGAATAGGTTTGGAAAAATGATTTATTTTGCAATCACAGTCGTTTTAACGTTGGGCGTGTCCGCATTTTGCTCGACCCTCGAGGCCATGGTTTTAAGCACCACCGAATTCGAGATAGAGAGCCTGAAAAAGTTGTCCCCGCGCAGGGGGAAAATGCTCGAAAGTTGCGTGCGCGACATAGACGAAACAACATCTGCCATACTTACTGCCAACACGATAGCCAATACCTTTGGGGCGACTCTTGCCGGCGTGCAATGCGCCGCCCTTTTCGGATCGGGTATATGCACAAAGTATGTCTTTCCCGCGCTGCTTACGGTGGCCATTTTGTTTTTTTCCGAAATACTGCCTAAGAATATAGGCATACTCTACAGGCGTCCGATGCAGCCGTATTTGGTGTATCCGCTGTCGTGGCTGAGGGTGGCGCTGGCCCCGGTGGCAAGGGCCACTTCGTTCGTTTTAAGGGGTTTAAAATCCAAGGCGAAACGCCGTTCGCTCAGCGACGACGAAATAGTAATGCTTGCAAACAAGGGAGAAAAGGACGGGCTGATAACCCAGCAGGAACGCGATTTAATAGCCAATTCGCTTTCGCTTGACGACGTGACAATCGCCCAGATAATGACACCGCGCACAGTGGTGGAGACGGCCGACGAGGACCAGACTGTGGGAGAGTTTTTTGCCGAACACCCGAGCCCCAACTTTTCCCGTTTTCCCGTGAGCAGGGGCGCGATAGACAATATTGTCGGCGTCGTCCGCAGAAGGGACATACTAACGTCGATGGCCAACGGCAGCGTCGATAAAAAAATTTCTTCGATAATGCAGCCCACCATTTTCGTTCCGGAAAACGGAACGGCGCTTGCCGTTTTAAAGCAACTTATAAAGAAACACCAACAAATGGGCATAGTGGTGGACGAGTTCGCGTCGCTTACGGGAGTTGTGACTCTTGAGGACATATTCGAACACCTTTTGGGCTCGGAGATTTTCGAAACGGACGACATAGCCGTGGACATGCGCGAGCTTGCCCGGCACAGAAATTCGAAAAGAAAATGAAAATGCGTGTTCCCGCAGAATGGTCTCCGCAGGAGTCCGTATGGATGACATGGCCGGGCGGAGGCCAGTGGTGGAAGGGTTTCGACAAGGAGGCGGAATCCGCTTTCGCAAACCTCGCCTCGGCGGTTTCGCGCTTTGAAAAGGTGCGCATAAACTGCGCGCCCGGCAGGATAGGCGCGGTGTCGAAAATTTTGCGCGCCGCGCCCGGCTGCGATTTTTCCAATGTCGAATTTTTTCCGAATGAAACTAACGACGTTTGGTGCAGGGACAGCGGAGCTGTATTCCGCACGGGAGAAGGCCGCTTGGACGCGCTCGATTTTCGCTATAACGCGTGGGGCGGAAAATTTCCGCCGTGGGATCTCGACGATGCTCTGGCGGGCAAAATGGCGGAGAATGCGGGGGTCGAGCCAATAAGGGTTCCTATTGTTTGCGAGGGCGGCGCAATAGAGTTCGACGGCAACGGGACGTTGTTGACAACCGAGAGCGTAGTTTTAAACCCGAACAGGAACCCCAGCCTATGCAGGTCTGAGGCAGAACGGATTTTCGCCGAGTACTGCGGAGTCGAGAAAACGATATGGCTGCCCGGGGGATTGTATAACGACGATACCGACGGGCATATAGACAATATTGCGCGCTTCGCTCCGGGCGGGCGGCTGATTGTGTCGGTATGCGGGGAGGGCAATCCTTCATGCGGCGCGCTCAGCAGGAATTTGTCGCTATTGAAAAACGCTTCAGGCGCGGGCGGAGGGCGTTTCGAAATTGTGGAGCTTCCGCTTCCGGAGGAGCCCATTTTTGCAAAATACTACGACGGCTCCAACAGGCTTCTTCCGGCAAGCTACGCCAATTACCTCGTTTTGAACGGCGCGGTTTTGGTGCCGACGTATTCGATGAAGTCGGACGAAAGGGCGCTGGGCATATTGAAGGAATGTTTTTCCGGCAGAGAAGTCGTGGGGGTGGATTCGCGGGTGTTCCTGATGGAGGGCGGGGCGGTGCATTGCCTGACACAGCAGCAGCCGGCGGCTTAATATTCTTGCACACCGCGTAAAATTTTTCTAAATAATTAGAACATACAATATGAAAGATACAGAAAAACTTTCAGAAAAAAAAGGAAAGTTCATACCGAGCATGTCGCAGCTTCGATCGGCCATTTCGGAATTGCCCGACCCGTCGTCAACCCTTGACGAAATCTGCGTTTTGCCTATTGACGGCAACCAGTCGAAAACCGTAGAATTTGAACGGATAATATTAAAGAAAAGCGACGGCACAAAATCGGCCAAATGGTCTTACAAGGGAAGAATTTTTATAGATTCGAAATATTACGCCAAAAGCGTGCGGGCTAAGGAAACAAAACGGTAAACGGTATGGAAAAATTAAAAATATCAAGATTGTTTTTGTCGGCGTGGCTGATTTCGTGCTTATGCGGCTGTTCTGCGTTGAGCAATGTGGAAGACGATGCCAGGCAAACTCCGATCGGCTCTGTTATGACCGGCGAAACCACCGACGCGAGCGGTTATGTGAGGCGCGTCAGCGAGCGTAATAGGGCGTCCGACAGGGATACCTGGAGGCCGCAGTCGAACGAGCGCTTTTAATCGGTTTGCGCGGCGTGAAGGCCGATTTTTATTCATTGTCGCGGCGCGAATTGTCCGCGGCGTTGGAGAATGCGGGGTTTGAAAAATTCCGCGCGGGTCAGGTTTTTGACGCCGTATATAAAAACAAGATATTTTCGCCCCGCAATTTTCCGTCCATACCGGAAAAACTAAAGTTGTGGCTCGAGCAAAATTGCGAATTTTCGGCGGGCAGGCTAGTGGTCGGGAAGGGGGCTTCCGACGATACAAAGAAGTTTTTGTTCGAACTTAATGACGGCAAATTCGTCGAGTGCGTCTTGCTCGAGGCCCCGGACGACGGCGGGGGAGTCAGAAAGACCCTTTGTGTGAGCACGCAGGTCGGCTGCGCGTGCGGGTGCAGGTTTTGCGCGTCGGGAAAAAACGGATTTTTTAGGAACCTGACTTCCGGGGAAATCGTGGCGCAATTTTTGCCGTTTGTAAAAGAGGAAAGGCGCGGGTCAAAAAAGGCGCGCGTTTTTTCTTTCGAGAATGTGGTAGTCATGGGCATGGGGGAGCCGCTGATGAATACAGACAACCTTTTGGCGGCTTTGGACGTTCTCAATTCGCCGGAAAAATTCGCTTTCGGAGCGAGGCGCATAACGGTTTCAACGTGCGGGATAGCCGATTCCATAGAGCGCATAGCAAAGGCCGATTTTCCGTACCGCCTCGCCATAAGCCTGCACGGCGCCACAAACGAGACCCGCTCACGCATAATGCCCATAAACGCAAAATTTCCGTTGGAAAGGCTCGTTGCTGCTGCGGAGGCTTTTGCAGCATCGAACGGAAGAATGATAACCCTCGAGTATATCCTGATAAAGGGCGTCAACGACAGCCCCTCTGATGCGCGAGAATTGGCAAAAATTGCCGGGCGTATCGGCGCGCATGTCAATCTTATCCCGTACAATCCCGTGGAGGGGCTTCCGTGGGAGCGCTCTCCTGCGCGCAGGAGGGCGGATTTCGCCGAGGTCTTGAAAAGGGAGCGGGTATCCTTTACGTTGCGCCGCGAGAAGGGTTCGGAAATAGACGCGGCATGCGGGCAGCTTGCGCTCCGCACGTCGGCGTACAATTCCGACAGTTCTATCGGGGCTCCGTGAGGCTTTTATTCGGCCTTGTCGCCCATTGTAGCGGCTTTCGACGGCGCCTTTGCTTTGGACACGACAACTGCCGCGTTTTTGCTGTCGCCGGAATAGTAGGCGATATAGTGGGTGTCCCCCATGAAAGTGGCGTTTGCGTTGCCGGCGTCGTAGCCTATGTCGCTTGCGAATGCCGTTATTTCTGGGGCCGGCCACGATAGCGGGTTGCCGAAGATTTTGTCTGCTTCCACAACCCTGCGCTTCAGCATTCCGCGCGCGCGCTGGTAGTAATAGTTGCTTATTAGGCCGGTTTTCTTGTCGTATATAAGGCTTGGGGTGGATATGTAAATATCGCCGATGTTCGTTCTTTTGCGCGTCCAAGTTTTGCCGTAATCCGACGACTCCAATTGAAACTGAGCCCTGTCGGTTGAGTCGGAACTGTGTTCGACTCTCGCTATGGCGAGTATTTTCCCGCCTCCGAGGTAAACTGCCGACTGTTCCGTATTCCAGTCGGTTCTTTTTAAGTTCGCTTCAACCGTCTTTTGGGTCCAAGTGGCGCCGTTGTCTTTGCTTACGATTATTCCCCATGCGTTTAGCGCGTCTTTTTTATAGTTTCCCGTGAACCATATCGCCATAAGGCCCACTGTCGGAACCGAAAACACGTCGGTAATTTGCATGGGCATCGGATCCAGTTTGGGAGTTGATATAAGGTCGAAGTTTACGCCGTCTTTTGTCCTGTAAAGTTTGTGAACGCGGTCTTTGCCCTGGAACCTCACCCACACGAGCATGTCTCCGTTTTCGTCGAGTCCCTTTCCTATCGGAACCTCGCCGTAATGGGGGTCGTTTGAAAGGACGGTTTCGCCGGTCCATGTCTTGCCGCCGTCGGCCGACGTGCGCGCATATGCCCCGCGCGCGCCTTCGCCTATTATATGGGCGCTCCCCCTGCTGTAGACGCAGACGAGCTTGTTCCCGAGAGCCTGCATCATGGGCCATGAGTTGTACCCTTTTGCCGTTTCGACCTGCATGGGGCTGGGGCGGTCTTTTACAGGCGTTATTATTGCTTCCAACAGCGCCGTCGGCCCGCCGAAGGTGTCGGCGGGGTCGTTCTTAAGGCGTTCTATTTTTACATGTATGGGAAGGCCGGGTTTTGCCGGATAGCACGATTCCAGCTCGATAGTTCTTGCAACGAAAGGTGAGGAGGAAATTTTGGAGCGCACGGGGACGCATTTTAATTTGTTAACATGCTTGTTTTCGGGACCGTCCGTTTGAAATACGCTTGCCCTATAGACGTCTTCGGACTGCTGATTTTCCGGTTTGCGTAGGGACGCTACGGCGATTTCAATCCTTACGCCGCGGCATCCTTTGGGGATATCTTTGACAACGCAATTTACGGACTCTTCTGCGTTTCCTGAAAATATCCAAGCGGGAAATTTTTTCGAACCGATTTCCACGGCTTCTTTTGCAGGATTCCCCAGTCCGGCCGAAAACTCGTCGGCGCCAATGCGGACGGATTTTAAGTATCCCCCGTCCGCGTTTTCTGCATGCAAGCACGCTGCCGCAGACAAAAGCAGGGCAATATGTAAATAAACTTTTTTTAATGCCGTCTCCATAGAACGATTTGAATCCGCTTTGGGTTAATTAACAAGCATATTTTTAGGGCGCGTTTAATTCTATGGGGCGCAAATTTAAACTTTTTTGATAATCGGTGTAATTTTTATGCCAGTATGCGGGTGTTTGCCATTCTGGATATTACGTCGCCGAATGGGTTTTGGCTCTGGACGCCCCGAAATAGGTTTGGTTTTGGAGGCTTGTCGGGATTTATGCGGCAGCTTTGCGGTTCTGCCCCGGATTTTTGGAGTGGAAACGGCTCGAAGTGCGCTTCGAACGCGGCGCTCACGCGATTTGCAGCCTACAAGGATAATAACGGTAAGGGTTGCCGCGGAATTTTGCGCTTCGGCTTTTATTCCAAATAGCGTTGGCTTTCTGCCGATTGCGCAGACAAAAAAAAGAAAGTCCGCTTGGGGACCTTCTTTTGAAGTCAACGTGTAGCTTTAGGCTATTGAAGTTCTTTTTCTGTGAATTTCATGGTGTCGCCCTGCCTGATCTGGCCTGAAATAATAGCGCGAGCCAGCGGGTTTTCGATTTTATTGTTGATTACCCTCTTGAGGGGGCGCGCACCATAAAGCGGATCGTAAGCCTTGTCTGCGAGGAAGTCGTATGCCTTCTTTGTAAGCTCCACCTTGATGTCTTGCGGTTCGAGACGCTTGTTAAGCATGTCGATTTGCAGCTTTACAATCTTTACTATTTCGTCGAGCCGCAGGGCTTTGAATATTACGATGTCGTCTATTCTGTTCAGAAATTCCGGCTTAAAATGGGATCTTACCTCGGTCATGACGGCTTCGCGCGATGAGTCCGACAAATTTCCCTTTTCGTCGATGGCCCCGTCGGTTATAAAGCGGGCGCCTATGTTTGACGTCATGATTATAACCGTGTTTTTAAAATCGACTTTCCGGCCCTGCGAATCCGTCAAAATGCCGTCGTCCATAACCTGGAGTAGCGTGTTGAGCACTTCGGGGTGTGCTTTTTCTATTTCGTCGAAGAGAACCACGCTGTACGGCCTGCGCCTTACAGCTTCCGTGAGTTGGCCGCCTTGTTCGTAGCCGACGTATCCGGGAGGCGCACCTATCAGACGGGCGACAGAATGTTTTTCCATGTACTCGGACATGTCGATTCGCACCATGTTGTCTTCGCTGTTGAAAAGAGCCTCTGAGAGCGTTTTTGCAAGCTCCGTTTTGCCGACGCCCGTGGGGCCGAGGAACATGAACGTGCCTGTGGGCCGCTTCGGATCCTGTATGCCAGCTCTCGACCTCAATATGGCGTTAGAAACGCTGTCTACGGCCTCCGATTGGCCTATCACCCTTTTGTGTAGTATTTCCGGAAGTTTTAAGAGCTTTTCGCGCTCGGTTTCGAGAAGCTTCTTTACGGGAATGCCCGTCCAGTCGGCGACTATCGCGGCTATTTCATCTGCGCTTACACTTTCTTTTACGAGGGCCGATTCGCTCATTTCCTCGTTCATTGCCTTTTTGAGGGCCTCCTCCAATTTCGGAAGTTCGCCGTATTTTATTTCGGCGGCTTGGTTCAGGTTGTATTCGCGTTCGGCGCGTTCCATTTTTATTTTTGCCGCCTCAATTTGTTCGCGTAGCTTTACGGCCTTGTTCGTGGCCTGCTTTTCCTTTTCCCATTGGGCTTTCATGGCGTTTGCCTGCTCGCGCATCTCTGCCAACTCCTTGCGGACTTCCGCCAGGCGCTTTTCGTCGTGATTTTCCTTTACAAGGGCGGTTTCCTCTATCTCGAGTCGCCTCAGCTTTCTCAACAGCAGGTCGAGATCGGCCGGCATTGAGTCGAGTTGCGTCTTTATGCGGGCGCAGGCTTCGTCGACAAGGTCGATGGCCTTGTCCGGAAGCTGCCTTCCCGTGATGTATCTGTCGCTTAAATTTGCAGCCTCTACGAGCGCCTTGTCCTGTATGTGCACGCCGTGGAAGGTTTCGAAGCGGTCCTTCAATCCGCGCAGTATCGCAATGCTTGTTTCGACGTCCGGTTCGGCAACGTACACGCTTTGGAAACGGCGCTCAAGGGCGGGATCTTTTTCGATATACTGCCTGTATTCGTCGAGGGTCGTCGCGCCGACGCAGCGAAGTTCGCCGCGGGCAAGCATGGGCTTCAGCATGTTGGAGGCGTCCATAGAGCCTTCGGTTTTACCGGCGCCGACTATCGTGTGCAGTTCGTCGATAAAAAGTATTATCTTGCCGTCGGACTCCCTTATTTTATTGAGAACGGCCTTTAGCCTTTCCTCGAATTCTCCGCGGTATTTTGCGCCGGCAATCAGGGCTCCCATGTCGAGGGCGAATACAGATTTGTCTTTTAGCCCCTCAGGAACGTCACGCCTGACTATGCGCTGGGCAAGCCCTTCGGCTATGGCGGTTTTGCCCACGCCCGGTTCGCCGATTAGCACGGGATTGTTTTTTGTCTTTCTCGAAAGTATGCGTATCACGCGGCTTATTTCGTCGTCGCGCCCGATTACCGGATCGAGTTTGCCCTCGCGGGCGAGCCTTACCAAATCGGCCCCGTATTTTTCAAGCACTTCGTATGTGGCTTCCGGCGTCTTTGTCGTCACGTGCGCCGAACCCCTCATTTCCGAAACCAGCTCCTCTATGACTGAACGCGTTATTTGAAGGCTTCTAAACAGGTTCGCAATTTCGGGCGGTTCCGGCTGCCCCACAATCGCAAGCATCAAATGTTCCGTGGATATGAAATCGTCGGACATTTGTTTTGTGATTGATGCGGCCCTGTCGAGCGTGGCCGAAAGGCCGGTGCTTAAATAGGGGTCTGTGTTCGAACCGCTTACTTTGGGAAGGTTGTCGAGAACCCTGCGTATGCCAAGTTCAAGGGCTGCGCGTTTGTCGGAGCCGAGCCTGTTGAGCATAGATCCGACTATGCCTCCTTCTTGTGCGACGAGGCTTGCAAGAAGGTGTATTTGTAAAATTTCGGTGTTTTGTCTTTCTTTGGCTATTTCGCGCGCTCCGTTGAGAGCTTCAAGGCTTTTTTCGGTAAATTTTTCTGCGTCTATATTACTCATGACTTCTTATTTAGCATTATGCGTGCCAATTTGCAAGTCGTTTGGTATCATATTGCGCTGTTGCCGCAAGTGCGGAATGTGGGACATTTTTTCTCTTTTAATGTGACATATTTTATCTTTTTGAAATGCGCTGGGGCCGTAAAAAAAGCGCGGCTCTCTTTTGGAAACCGCGCTTAATTTTTTTCGCAAAACCCGTATTACGCCTTGTCGGCCGAACCGAGGACGTTCACGATTTTGTGGATATAGAGCTTCTTGAGCTCGTCGCGCGCCGGGCCGAGATATTTGCGCGGGTCGAATTCCGCCGGCTTTTTTGCAAAGACCTCGCGGACTGCTGCCGTCATTGCCAGACGTCCGTCGGAGTCTATGTTGATTTTGCATACCGCCGATTCCGCCGCCTGGCGGAGCTGCTCTTCGGGAATGCCGACCGCGGCTTCGAGCTTGCCGCCGTACTCGTTGATTATGTCCACATATTTTTGCGGAACCGACGACGAACCGTGAAGGACGATCGGGAAGCCAGGAATGCGCTTTTCCACCTCTTTAAGTATGTCGAAGCGGAGCGGCGGCGGAACGAGCCTGCCGTCGGCGTTGCGCTTGCACTGTTCTGGCTTAAATTTGTAGGCGCCGTGCGACGTGCCGATTGAAATGGCGAGTGAGTCAACTCCCGTTTTGTTTACGAAATCCTCTACTTCCTCGGGGCGCGTATATGAGTGCGTTTCGTGTGAAACCTCGTCTTCAATGCCCGCAAGAACGCCGAGTTCGCCCTCAACCGTGACGTCGTACTTATGCGCGTAGTCCACGACTTTTGCTGCAAGCTCTACGTTTTGTTCGTAGGGGAGAGCCGAACCGTCTATCATAACAGACGAGAATCCGTATTCAATGCACGACTTGCACAGGTCGAACGAGTCTCCATGGTCGAGGTGCAGGACAATCGGTATGCTTTTGCCGAGTTCCTTGGCGTATTCGCATGCGCCCTGCGCCATGTAGCGGAGTATCGTCTGGTTGGCGTATTTGCGCGCGCCGCTCGAAACCTGCAGTATAACCGGGGAGTTTGTTTCAACGCTGGCCTGCACTATGGCCTGCATCTGTTCCATGTTGTTGAAGTTAAACGCGGGAATCGCATAGTGACCTGCGAACGCCTTTTTAAAAAGCTCGCGCGTGTTAACAAGACCTAATTCTTTGTAGGATACCATAATAATGCTCTTTGTTTTGTAAGTCTCCCATAGTGTCAGGCCGCCTGGCGAATGCAACAAAAAAAACGCTCAAGGGCGGGGGGTAAATTTCCGATAAATACGGCGATGAATCGCCCGGAATTAGGTTTGTGCTGCATATCCTTGGCTCTAAAGCAAAGCGGAATTTCATATAGGAAAATGACGGCGGCCTCGTTTGAGAGCCTCGGACGCGGCGGGGCCTTGGAAAAACTTGCGCAAATATGCCTCAACAATGCGCGCGTGGCGCTTGAAACGGTTAAGTTTTGCGCAAAAAGCGGCATAGCGCACTACCGCCTGCCTTCCGACATTTTCCCGCTTTTGACGCTCGGCAGGCTCGGGCTTTCGCTCGATGCGCTGCCGTTGTCGGGCGAAATATCGGAGGTTTTGAAATCGGCGGGAAATGCCGCAAAGTCTCTCGGCGTCGGGCTTTCTATGCATCCATCGCAGTTTGTGGTGTTTGCGTCGGCAGACAGGAAAACAAGGGAAAATTCCGCAGGGGAGATAAACTTCAACGCGCGTATCCTGGATATTATGGGCGCTCCTGCGGATTTTAGCTCTCCGATAAACGTCCATATAAATTCCGACCCGCGCCGCGGAACCTTCGTTTCGGATTTTGAGGACGGGCTTGGCATGCTTTCGCCTTCTGCGCGCGCCCGTATTGCGATTGAAAACGAGGACAGGGGCCCGTGGAAAGTTTCGAAACTGATTCGCTTTCTGCCGAAATACGGAATTCCGTTGACTTTCGACTTTTTACACCACAAGCTCAATGGCGACGGTGAACCTGATGATGTTGCCTTTTTTTCGGCGGCCGAAACTTGGGGCGGATTTAAGCCCGTATTTCATTACGCCGAAAGCGCCTCGTCTGCGGCTCCGCGTTCGCACGCCGACTACTGTCGGGATATGCCTCCGTATTACGGCATTCCCTACGTATGCCAAATCGAGGCGAAGGCTAAGGATTTTGCTATTGAAAGAATATTGAGTGAAAATGAGCAAAAAAATAATCTTTAAAGTAATCGCCAACGCAGCTTTTGCCTTATTTTTGGCTTTTGCGGCCGCCTCATGCGCGTCAAAGCCCGAAATTTCGACAAAGGACGGCGTAGATTTAAAAAAATATGCCGGGCTATGGTTTGAAATAGCCCGTTTTGAGAATTCTTTTCAAAAGGGCGTTGCGGATTCGCGCGCCGTTTACGAGCTGAAGGGGGACGGCCGGATAAGGGTGGTCAACAGCGGCGTCGGCGCCGACGGCAAAATTCGTTCGGCCGAAGGGAGCGCATACGTTCCCGATCCGTCTCAAAATTCAAAAATCAGGGTTTCTTTCTTTTGGCCGTTTTACGCCGATTATTACATATTGGAGTTGGCCGACGACTATTCGTGGTCTCTTGTGGGCAGCTCCGACAGTGACTATTTATGGATTTTGGCGCGCACAAAAACTCTGCCCCAAAACGTTATCGACAAAATTCTCAAACTTGCCAAAAAACGGGGATACGACATTGAAAGATTCAAATACAACGGTGCAAAGTAGCGAACGTCCGCGTGTCCTGATGGCCGGAGCCGGGGGTTTTGTGGGGAGCGCAGTTGCGGCGAAGCTTGAAGCGGAGTGCTTTGAGGTTGTAGCGCTTTCCCGTTCATCTGCTGGGGCGGCCGCTTCAAGCGCCGGAGGATTAAAAAGAATCTTTTGGGATTTGGAACGCGGCATGCTTAATCCGGACGATGTTGAGGGTTTTGAGGCGTTTGTGTCGCTTTCGGGGGAAAACATTTTCGGATTGTGGACGAGCTCCAAAAAGAAAAAAATTCTTGAAAGCCGCATAAAGTCGGCGGGTATTCTTGCAAAAACCATTTCCAAGCTTTCAAAAAAACCGAAAGTTTTTATTTGCGCGTCGGCGACCGGCTATTACGGAATTTCAAGCAAAACGCCCTGTACGGAGAATTCGCCTTCCGGGGGTGGATTTTTAGCGGAGGTGTGCCGGGAATGGGAATCGGCGGCAAAATCGGCGGAAAACTTCGGAGTGCGCACTGTAAACGCCCGGTTTGCGCCGGTTTTGGACTTTTCGGGGGGCATGCTGTCAAAACTCGATACTCTCGCGAAATGGAAGGTTGTTCCATATTTCGGGGCTGCGGAGGACAGTTTTTCATGGATTTCGCTTGAAGATTTATCGAGGGCCATTTTGTTTTGCATCCGTTGCGGTAATATCGGGGGAGCGGTGAACTTTTCCGCGCCGTCGTGCCCGTCAAAACTTGAGTTTTCCGAAAAGCTTGCGGCGCGGCGGCGCGCATGGGTTGTTGCGCGTATTCCTTCGGTTGTAGGGAGGTTTATCGGAGGCGAAATGGCGGAAAACCTGCTTTGTTCGGATATTGCGGCAGTTCCCGGAAAGCTCATTGAGAGCGGTTTTTTGTTTAAGCACTCCGATATAAACTCGTTTTTTGGGGATATTGCGGATAATAACGTTTGACCTTTTGCGGTTTTTTTATTATCGCCTAAACTTTATCTAATCACGTGTGCATAATATGAATATACGGCTATTATCTATATCGTTTTTTATGGCATTTTTAACTTTTCCATTTTTTGCGCGCTCCGAATGGAATTTTAAATTCGACGAAAAGAACTCCGCGTTTTCGGCCGAGAGCGGGGGTGTCGCAATAAGCGGAACGCTGTCGTTTTTTTCAGGGGGAAAGAAATGGTCGATATCGGAGTCGCGCGACGGCGTGAAAAACAGGCTCGCGCTGGTCGATGGCGCCGGCGACGTCCAGGGGTACATAGTTTTTCCGAAAAATAACAGCGAACTTGAAATGCTTTTTTACCATCGGACCGCGCAGGCCTACCACGGGGTAATGCGTTTCGACGGCGAAATAAAAGTCGCCTCTGGAAGCTTTGCTTGCCGCTCGAAACCGTCAGCTGGCGAACGCGTGCTCGCATTGGGCTTTAACGGGGCCGATTCAAATCTCAACGATTCCGTCTTTGACCCTCAATCCGACACGCTTTTGCAATTATCGGCGGCTTCTCTTAACATTAGCACCGTACGGGAAGGTTTATTCAAGGTTTCAATGTCGGGCGATATCGGCGAAAGTTCGCAGGCCAAATTTTCTTTCGATTTGCAGAAAAATTATTTTAAAAACCGCTATGTGCCTTATTACAGGCCTCTCGACAGAAAGAATTGTCCGAAAACGCCGACGGGTTGGATGTCGTGGAACACATATTTCGACAAGGCCACCGCCGATGACAACCTCGCGGAGGCCCGCATAGGCAAGAAGTATCTTCAGCCGTTCGGCTGCGAGATTTGGTCTATAGAGTCGTGGCAGGGCAATTCCGACAAACTTCCGGTTTCCAAATTCCACAACATGAATCTCGAGACAAATGTTAAACAGTTTCCCGAGGGCATGGAAAAGCTTGCGCGCGACATTAAAGCGCTCGGATTCAGGCCGGGGTTGTGGATGGCTCCGTACGGTACGGGAAACAGGGAGTTTTATGAGGCCCATAAGGATTGGTTTCTCCACGACGCCGACGGCAATCCCATAAAGTCTTGGAACGGAGTGTACACGCTCGACCCCACAGTTCCGGAGGCGCTCGAGCATTTGAAAAACATCTTTCGGAAGGCTTCGAGGGAATGGGGCTATGAATTCTTTAAAATCGACGGAATGTCGGGGAGAAACCGCAGTTATTGCGCCCACCTTTACGAGCGTCCCGAAATACGCGCGCGCTTTAAAAATCCCGATTGCCCAAATCCGTTTGAGGTTACTGTAAAGGCTTTCCGCGAGGGAATCGGAGACGACAGAATTTTTCTCGCCTGCCAGGGGCACACGTCGGGGCCTGAGGCATCTTACGCCGAAATGGCGCGGACGGGCGCAGACATTGTCCACCCCAATAAGCCCGTGATGTGGAAGAACGTCATGCTTCAAGGGCGCTGTACGATAAACCAAATATTTACGCACAACATATCGATGATAGCCGATCCCGACACCCTTTTAGTCCGCGATCTTCCTCTTGAGGAGGCGCGCGTCACCGCCACCATTGTGGCTTTGCCCGGACAGCTGACCTTCTTTGGGGACAAGCTCGACGGATTGGATCCGTCGCGCATGAAAATTTTGCAGCAGTCGCTTCCTCCGGCGTTCGTAAGGCCGATGAGCCTTTATCCGTACTTCAGCATGCTCCCCGTCTGGAATTTGGCGGTTAAAAGCCCTGTTCTCGGAGATTTCAACGTTGTGGCGTTTTTCAACTGGGGCGACACCGAGAAACTCGTTGAGGTTTCCGCGGAGGAGCTCGGCATACCGCCGAATAAGCCGTACATTTGCCGCGAATTTTGGACCGAAAAGACTTACGGAAACATGGATTCGCCGTTTGCGTTTCGGGTTCCCGCGCACGGTGTCAGGCTGGTGTCTATCAGGCCGTCTCTCGGCCGTCCTCAAATTGTCGGAAGCGACAGGCACATAGCGCAGACCGGCTTCGAGATTCTCGATT
>CALXLM010000025.1 GCA_944389195.1 uncultured Opitutales bacterium | reverse complement strand
GGCATGCCGCTTGGCGTCTTTACGCAAATCTTCTGCCCCAAACCGCTTTTGTAAAAATCAGTGGAGGCGTCTATCAGTTGCCCGTTGAAGTACAGTAGCACTTTACCCCCCTTTGCCTGCACTTTTTTGATGTTTTGCTTCAAGGCTTCATCTCCCCCCTGGGAATTCTCCGGCGAATAGTTTGGATATCCGGCGTCCATGCCCTCTTTCCACCAGCCGAAAAGAAGAATCGTGTCTATGCCGCATTCGAGACCTGCCTTATTTATCTTGGAGTCGAGTTCGGGATAGGGGAATAGAATGCGTCCGTACTGGTGGCGGAGAATCATTCTCTGCCAGCCTTTCATGCCTTTTATGTGTTCCGGAACTGACGGCGAAGAAAACCACTCTTTCGCGCCGTGCGCGTAGATGCGGGCCGCCGCGCGCCAATCGCCGCGTATGGGTGCGACAGCAAATGGCGCCGTCGAATACGACTCTCCGGGCTTTGCAAAAGGATATTTCACCATGGCGACGTCGAGATACTTGAATTTGTCGTTTTCCTTGCGATAACGCGCAAGATGCAAAGTCAGCTCAAACTCCGGGTCCAACGATGCAAAATAGAGAGCCCCTTTTCGGGTTTGAACCACAAACATATTCATTGTGCGTTCTATCGGGTACGGCGCATAACGCTCCACGGCTTTATTGTCCTGCGACTTGTATTGCGTTTGTGCGCTTTTTACATATTTGTGAAAATTGGGCACGAATTCTCCCCCACCGCTGGATTTCACATAAGATGCATCGGTAGGAATGTTTGCGTTTTTTATCATGGGAAATTGAAATTCCCTCAGTATTTTATCCTTCGAGTTGTTCGAAACTCTTGCAGAAAACCTCGCGCATTCTCCGTCGAGCCAACAAAGCGCCTCTACGGGAAATTCGCCTCCGTATGTCAGCCTGATTTGCGAATCCGAAAGTTTTTCCACTTTTACAGGGACATCTTCCGACTCGACTGGCTCTTCGAGTAGTTCGTCTTTCTGATATATTATGCGCCAAAGCCCCTGCTTTCCAGCGTAGTCCTCGCCAGTGGACTTGTTTTTAAGCGAGGTGAGATTTCCTTGCGAGTCGAACGACACCGAAATAATATCGTTTTCTATCGTTTGTTCCGCATGAACGGCCGAGTAAAGTGCGCAAACTATATATGCCAATATTATATTTACTGTTCTCATTGCGTGTTTTTTATTTTTTATTGAAGATTAAAAGGGCCAAACCGTATTTTCCGAGCGAAACCTCCGCCGAATCTTCGTCGCCCCTGGCTGTAAAATTCCCCAATCCTTCGGCAGACACAAAGTCCGCTCCGCGGACTTTTACCGATGCCGAGCACGGTTTGTCCATCCACGAGTTAGAGACAAAAACCGCTATCTGGGAGTCGTTTTCAAAAGTGGTATAATCGAGCCTGTCGTCGGAAATTTCCGCCAAATCGCGATCCCTGTATTTCCCGTCGAGTATGAGTGGGCGGTATTTGTCGCGCAATTTGTTGGCGGCGGCCATATAGGCTTTATAGCGCGGAGTTTCGTCTATTGTGGCCCGGCATCTGTATATTTCAATGTCGCTCAACCACCCCCACATCAGGCACAGGTTAACCCTTCTTTCGATATCGCTATCGTCGCGTATCGTGCGGTCGGAAACTTTCATTTCAGGAAATGTATATCTGAAAATCGGCAGATTTTTAAGGCGGGGTTTGCCGTTTTTCTCGCGGCCTATAATATTGTAGCTTATCCAGCAACCGTGCATGTAATCAACGTTCATAGAAGTGGCATCTCCGACGTTTTCTATCCCAAAACTCATGTTCGGATTTTTAGACCTTATATAGTCGCGCATCTTTTTTAGAAGTCGCGATTTGTACTTCATAGCGTCCGTGCAGGGAACCTTGTGCCCGTGCGACGGATCAAAACACGCCGAAGGCGTTGTTTCACTTCCCAATTGGTCGAAAAACACGCCATCAACGCCGAGGCTTAGAGCTCTGTCAACATAACCTTTTAAAATTTTTTCCCACTCCTCCGTTGCCAGGCATGCCGTCACGAAAGTTTTGTTTCCGAAAACCCTCAACGATGTTCCCCTTCCCCCGAACGGGTACCTTTCGATATGCGGCATGCCGCTTGGCGTCTTTACGCAAATCTTTTGCCCCAAACCGCTTTTGTAGAAATCAGTGGAGGCGTCTATCAGTTGCCCGTTGAAGTACAGCAGCACTTTGCCCCCATTTGCCTGCACTTTTTTGATGTTTTGCTTCAAGGCCTCGTCGCCCCCCTGCTCATCGTCGGGCGAATAGTTTGGATACCCGGCGTCCATGCCTTCTTTCCACCAGCCGAAAAGGAGAATCGTGTCTATGCCGCATTCGAGGCCCGCCTTGTTTATCTTGGAATCGAGTTCGGGATAGGTAAAAAACACATCGCCATACTGGTGGCGGAGAATCATTCTCTGCCAACCGTTCATTTTTTTTATCGAATCCGAAATTTTAGGGGCCTTAAACCAGTATTTGTCGGCTGCGGCCCGGAATTTGCGCGCCGAAACCCTCCAATCGCCCGAATGGGGAGACACTTCAAATTCGGCGGTTCTATAACTTTCGCCGGGCGCCATGAACGGATACTTGGCCATTCCAATATCAAGGTATTTGTAATCGGCGCCGCTTTTCCTGTAGCGCATTAGGTGCAAAGTCCTCTCAAAATTCGGATCGTAGCTGCCGAAATAAAGAGAATTTTCGCCGCTGTTTACAAGGAAGAAATTCATCATCCGCTCATAGGGATAAACCGCGCAGCGCTCTATGCCCGAATTGTCCTGCGCAATATACTGTGTGTGCGCCCCAAGCACGTGCCTTTTTAAATTGTCCTCCTGCGCGCCCCCTCCCATAGTGTGTATCAGGCGGGCGTCGTCGGGGATATTCGCGTTTTTCACAAGCGGAAATTGGAATTCACGCAGGATTTTTCCTTTTGATCCGTTTTTCAATTCTGCGGTAAAAAATGCGCCGTCGCCGTCGATGCGGCAGGATACCGCAACCGGAAATTCGCCGCCGTATTCAATACGCAGCTGCGAATCCGAAAGCTTTTCGACCCTTGCCGGAACGCTTTCCGAATCGACGGGGATTTCGAGCTTGTCCCCATCAGAATATATGATTCTCCAAAGTCCTTGCCCACCCGCGTAGTCCGCGCCCGTAAGCGCGTTTTTTAATTCCACAAGGTTACCGCTGCTATCGAAAGACACCTCGATAAAGTCGTTTTTTAAGTTGAATTTTTGCGCGGAAAAAAGCGGAAATGCAAAAATATACCCCCACGCAAGCCATATATATATTCGTTTCATAGTAATACTTCCATTAAGAATGCTATCTATGTTGATGCTAAAAACCGGAAAGCAGCGTGTCAAATTTATTTAAACCGTGCCTAATATCCGCCACGCGCCCGATTTAAAAAAACAAAAAAAAGAGTTGCAACAGTCCGCCGCCGGTGGATAATGCGAAGCTTCAATTTTTTATTAAACTCACTAGAAAAGGAAAATAAAATGGCAATCAAAGTAGGTATTAACGGTTTCGGACGCATAGGCCGCATGGTTTTCCGTGCAGCTTTTGAAAACTTCTCGAACGACATCGAAATCGTCGGAATCAACGACCTTCTCGACCCCGACTATTTGGCTTACATGCTCAAATACGATTCGGTACACGGAAGATTCGACGGCGAAGTCTCCGTTGAGGGAAATATGCTGGTTGTGAACGGCAAGAAAATCCGCATCACCGCCGAAAAGGACCCCGCCAACCTCAAGTGGGACGAAGTACAGGCCGATGTGGTGGTGGAATCCACTGGCTTTTTCCTCACAGAGGAGCTCGCCTCCGCACACCTTAAAGCTGGCGCCAAGAAGGTTATCATGTCGGCACCCTCGAAGGACGCAACCCCGATGTTCGTTTACGGCGTAAACGACAAATCGTACTCCGGACAAAAAATTATTTCCAACGCCTCGTGCACCACAAACTGCCTGGCTCCCATCTCGAAAGTACTCAACGATAAGTTCGGCATCAAGCGCGGCCTCATGACAACGGTTCACGCGGCCACAGCCACCCAGAAGACGGTTGACGGCCCTTCGAAAAAAGACTGGCGCGGCGGACGCGGCATTCTCGAAAATATCATACCCTCTTCCACTGGCGCGGCAAAGGCGGTCGGCAAGGTTCTTCCCGAACTTAACGGAAAGCTTACCGGCATGTCGATGCGCGTTCCCTGCTCCGACGTCTCGGTTGTCGACCTTACTGTGGAACTCAACAAAGAGTGCACATACGACGAAATATGCGCCGCTATGAAGGAGGCTTCGGAAGGCGAACTCAAGGGAATTCTCGGTTACACGGAAGATGCCGTAGTTTCCACGGATTTCCGCAACTGCCCCAAGACCTCCATATTCGACGCAAAAGCCGGCATCCAGCTCGACAAGACTTTCGTCAAGGTCGTCTCCTGGTACGACAATGAGTGGGGCTATTCCAACAAGGTTTTGGAAATGGCGCGCGTTATCAGCAAATAATTGCGCCACTTTAACTTTAAAATGCGCTTTCGGTTTCGAAGGCGCATTTTTTTGCGCCCGCCATCCGCGCGCCAATGGCGTTTGCTTTGTAAAAAGCCCGGAGCATGTTTTCGAATGTACACAAAATATCTTTGCGGCATCGAAACGCCGTTTTGCCTGCGCTTTGATTTTAAACGCCGCCTTTCGGGCGCGTAGCACAAGGCACAATCCGCAGCGCGCAAAAAAACGGAACGGGTAAAATCCGCGTTCCGTCTGGAAAAGTTTTGCTGCAAAAACTATTTTTTAAAATAGCCTCCGACCGTCTCCCCCTTCGGGCGTATGTCGGTAAGAGTGCCCTCGTAGTGGCGCAAATTGCGGCATTCGTACGGATATTTTGCTATCTCCTCCTCGTTGATGTCCAAAGCGAGGCCGGGCTTGTCCGGAATGAACATTTGGCTGTTTTCAAACCGCACCTCCTCGGTAGTGATGTCTTTGCGGTAAGGTATGTCGGTAGCCATCGTTTCGAGAAGATAAAAATTCGGCATACAAGCAGCCAGCTGCAAAGTTGCCGCATTTGCGACTGGGCCGCTCGGATTGTGCGGGCACACAGCAATGTGGTGAGCCTCAGCCATGGCGGCTATCTTTCTTACTTCCGATATGCCTCCCGCGTGAGAAACGTCGGGCTGCCAGAAATCGGCGCATTCCATTCTCAGAAAATCGAGATATTCCCAACGGCTGTAGAGCCTTTCGCCGCCGGATACGGGAGTGTCGATTTTGCTTCTGACCCAAGCCAACCCCTTTTTGTCGTCCGGAGGGATAGGCTCCTCAAACCAAAGAATGTCGAATTCCTTAAGAGCGTTTCCTATTCTTACTGCCGTCGGGATATTGAAGCGTCCGTGCCCTTCGATTATAAGGTGGACCTGGTCCCCCACGGCGTCTTTTACCGCGGCTATGCAATCGAGCGCCTCATGAAGCTCCTTGGGGGCTATATGCATGTATTCCTTGCCGAAGGGGTCCCATTTTAAGCCGCTAAATCCGTTTTTAACGGCAATTTTTGCCATGGTTGCAAACTCTTCTGGTTTTTTTGCGCCGGCAAACCAAGCGTTTGCGTAGCATTTGATCGAGTCGCGCACCTTGCCTCCCAAAAGCTGGTACACCGGAACTCCGAGAGCTTTCCCCTTTATGTCCCATAGAGCCATTTCTACGCCGGCGAGGGCGCTCATGAGAACCACCCCTCCGCGCCAATAAGCGTCCCTATAGACCCTGTGCCAAAACTCCTCTATGTTATTGGGATCGCGTCCGACCAAATATCTTTCAAGCTCTTTTATGGCCTGAACGACGGTCGGCTCCCTGTATTCGAGTGTGGCTTCACCAACACCTGTAATGCCCTCGTCTGTAAGAACCTTCACAAAAACCCAGTTCGTGCGATACGCGTGGCATATATACGTTTTAATTCCGCTTACTTTCATTTTTGCAATATTGTGGTTTCAAATGTTTTTAGAAAACAGTTAAAATGTTTTTCCGCGCACTGACGGCTCTTCGGAATCCACTCCGAGTTTTTTTACCGCCGCCATAAAAGGCTTGGGATCTTCGGTATTGCGGGCAAAAAGGCCGTAATGCATCGGATATACGAATTTCGGCATGATTTCCGAGACGACCTTTACGGCGTCCTCCCACGGCATATTGCCGAGCTTTCCGTTTATGCATATACACGCTATCTCCACTTTTCCCGCAGCTTTTTTTACCGCCGCCGACAATGTGGGCTCATAAAGCGTGTCTCCGCTTATGTACACCGTCTTGCCCCCGATGTTGAAAACAAAGCCCACCGCGAGCTTGTCGGAGTGGTAGGCGGGCACGGCTGTTATTTTATAGAAATCGGTTTCGAGCGAGTCTCCGATATCGAGCTTGGTAAAATTGGATTTGTTATAGCCGTCCTTGATAAAATGCTCGAGCGTGCTTGTCGGGCCGGCGAATTTGCAGTCGGGATACACTTCTATTATTTCTCTCACCGATTCCGGGTCGTAATGGTCGGCATGGTCGTGGGTAAAACATACAAGATCCGGCTCCAATTCCTCGTACGGAACGGGCTGCGGCATCATGCGGTTCATTTGTTCGTCCTTGCGCGATGTCTCGTAAAGCCTGTTTGACAAATACGGGTCGACCACAATTCGTTTTCCGTCGGCTTCAAGGAGAAATCCCCCCTGGCAGAGCCAAGTAATTTTTAGGTTATTCATATAATTTAGCTTTCTCTATTACTAATGTGTTTTTTGAGTTAAAATATTCAAGTATAATCTCGCGCGCGCCGGCGAGAGCGGATAACGGCAAAGATGCGGATATGCGCTTTCCGCACGACGGAGAAACGATTTCGGGTTCGCACAACTCGGTGCCGGAATCAGTTTTCAGAACCGCCCTCCCTTCGGCAAAAACACCTATTGACGCCGATATTAAAAAGGAATCTTGGCATTTTTTTACGGAAAGCCCCTCCGTCACCACACCCGCGCCGAACACAGACCTTACCGCGAATCCCGGGAGGATTGCGCACGCCTTCATCGCATAGGAAAATCCGAAAGTTTCGCCCGCATTCAGAGATGTAAGGGGTGAAAGCAATTCCATCTCCATATACGGCGGATTTTCTGAGCCGCCGTTTTCAATTCTCAAAACACCACGAGAATAGATTGCCCCCCTGCCCGACGTCCACACCTGAATGTTTGTTCCGTCGGGATATTTTGCGCCCTCCGCATAGTCGTATGAGACAGCGAGCGCCCTGCCTTCCGATTTGTCAGAATAGGCTATCCAGCCTCCGTTTGAATCGGCCCCCACTTTTCCGATTATGTACCGATACGACACTTCGCAGTTCCCGTATCCGTCAGTGCGGTATTCCGGATTGTTTACCACCCCGTGCATTACCCGGTATCCGTTCGGCGCCGGAAACGTTATGGCATGCCTGTCCGGTTCGGAGGCTGACGCCGCGACCTGTATAACGGGCCATATAGACCACTCCGCGGTTTTGCCGGAAATGTTGGAAAAACGCGCGTCGATTTTTACCCCGCATTCGCCGTCCAGCAAGGATATTGTCCTGCCTATTTGGAGTCCAGTTTTATGATCCGCCGGGCTTAGAGTCGCAAGGGAACGTTCGCTTTGTCCGGTTATGCTGAAACAGCCGCCGTCGAGAACAGGATCCGGCGGGCCGTGCCATTGGGCGTCGCTATCCCACCCCTGCGGCGCCGGCCATATCTTGTCGCCGCCGAAATTTTGCCAAACGCCATTCCAATCGCTGTCGTTCTGAACATTTTTCTTTCCCGCCAAAGCCGGATTTACAAAGAGAAAATTAAAACCGCCGAGCGAAAGCTCCATGATGCGCCCGCCCAATTCTGGAGCCACCAACACCGAAATGCCGCCGTCTCCGTTCAGCCTTACCGGAGCCAGATTTTCCATGCCTGAACTCATTGCTGCGAATGGGCGATTTTATAATCGCGCGCATAGAATATTTTATATCCCGCAAAAAGCAGAAGGCTGCCGAATACCCATACCACCGCCAAAAGCGAAATTCCCGCGGAAAGCCCCAAAACTGGCTTGAGCAACCCGAGGACAAACGGTGAAAGCGATCCGACGCCGAACCCGAGGAAAAGCATTACGCCTGCGGCCGATGCGTGGAATTTCGGAGGTATTACATCGTAAAGCACGGGATATGTGTTGGCGTCGAAAAACGCCCTTGCGAAACCGAAACCGGCGAGGCCCAAATAGACCATCCACATATCGGAAGACAACCCCATCAGAACTATAAAAGGCGCGGCCACGATAAGTCCGACGCTTTGCATTAATATTCTGTATGCCGGCTTAAAATGCGCAAGCTTGTCTGATATCCTGCCGGCAAGCAAAATGCCGACAAACGCCGCCATATGCGTGTAAAACATCGAATTAAATCCGGCGCGCGCAAGATCCATGCCGAATTTCTCATGCAAAAACGTGGGAGTCCATGTGAGATAGCCCTGCAATACAAATATGAGACACGCAAAACCTATCGTCAAAATCAGTGCAGTCGGAGTCTTAAAAAGAATGGCCATAGAATCCAAAAACTTGACGCCGTCTCCGTTTCCCTTTCGCTCTTCGGCGGCTGGAACGACCTCCGTTTTTTTGTCGTGCAAACGCCAAACGATTATCAACCCGTGCAGAACGCCCACGGCTCCGAAAATGTAGAAAGCGCTCCGCCACCCCCACATCTCGCCTATCCAACCGGCAATCAAACCGCTGACTATTACGCCGAAATAATAGGACGTTTGATGTATGCTCATCGCCGTTCCCCTCGTATCCTCGTCGTGGTAATCGGCGATAGTCGAATAGTTCGCGGGGCCGAAAGTAGCCTCTCCCATACCGGTTGCTATGCTTCGAAATATGATAAACATTACAAATCCGGTGCAGGCGCCCGAAATTACCGTCGCGCCGCTCCAAACCATGATGCTAAAAACTATTATCCATTTTCTGCTCACCCTGTCGGCCACGAAACCAGATAGCGGAACGAGAACCGCAAACACGAGGCTGAAAAGAGTTGCTATCAACCCCGCCTCCCCGTCGGTGAGCTTCAGGCTCTCTTTTATGGGAACAAGCAGTGTGTTGTATATCTGCCTGTCCGCCTGGTTAAGGAAGAAAGCCATCCACAAAAGCGCCAATACTTCCCATTTGTACCACTTGTGATGTTTTATGTCTTGTCTCATTTTTTATGTGTGCTGTAAAAAATATATTCTTGGAATGTTGAATAACATTCCCGACGTAATTATATGCGCCAAACTGCTTTGAATTATAAACTCCCCAAAAGGATTTTTGTAAAGCTTATTGTACACAAAGCTTGCTGCTTGGAACATGAGTGTTCCGCTAATGAAGGTTCCGGCTGCGCGGTTGAAATATCCGTATTTAATAAGTTGAAGGCAAAATTTTTCCGCCTAAACCCGTTGCAAACTTTGAAAAATACTGGACCGAATACATTGCGAACCCGCAAAGCGCCTTCCAGACACAGACGCCACGACCTCGCCGGGTACCGCGCCGGACAGGAAACAACCTTCCGCGCGGGATCCGACTCCCCGCGCGGAAAGGCCGACGCATAATGCGCTATTCCGATACTATCTCAAAAAATACTGCCGTATGTTTTGAGGTGTCCAATTCTATTTTCATTACCCCGTCAACGACATCCATCGGAATCTTATCCACCCGCTCTCCGTTCATCTTCAGCGAATATACAGAGTACTTCTTGTTCGGCGAAAGCTTCAGTTCAGCCGAAAGCTTTCCCGTTTCGATCAGAACGGGCATGGAACCCCAAGCCGTCACATATAGCCTGTTCTTGGAGACCCCAAAGTCCTTCATGATTGCGTCGGTGTTGTATGTAAGCACAAGTCTGTCGGAATCGGATATGGGCTTGTTGTCCAGAGAGGATACAGCCACAGCCGCGTCGGCAGTGGAAGACTTAACCGTAAGATTCCCCAATTTTTCGTTTTTGAGAGTCGAACGCATTACGATAGCTTCGCTTTTCGGCGTGACCACCTTCATCATGTTTTCTTTTGAACGCATCGTGATTTCGCCGGTATCGCTTTGGTAAATTCCCTGCGACGGATCCGATATATTGTCTTTGGGCAGGACGCCTTTGGCCTTAAGCTCTTTCGCAAACGCGTTTATGTCGAATTGGTCGTCGGGCGATATTGAAAGCGCCGCCGGCTTTATCGGGACGTTTTTAATCTCCTCGACCTTTTGCGCCGACGGGAAATTCACCGCAAACCCCGTCATCAAGGCGATTTTCGTGCGGTCGTGCAATCCTAAGGCGATTGTACCACTGTTCTTCATGAAGTTTTCGTCGCAAAGAACGTCAACCCGGTTCGGAGAAGTTTTTACGTCCCCCCTGTAAAACAGGAAGAAGTTGATAAAATCGTTAGCCCTAAATACCGGATTTTCTGCCACGTTAAAATAGCCCAATTCGCCTCCGCGCGGCGCCACGGCCGCGTCGAATACGATAAGGCCGTCGTAATCGTTGAACGCCGAATAGGCCGGGAATGTGAGGGCCGCCTCGTGCTTGTATTTATTGAAGTGGCAGTGCTGGTATTCAGTGACGGTCATAGGCATTCCGGCCACTTTGCGTCCGATTGTGGAACGCCAAAAATATGTATCCGTCTTGAATTCGCTTTCGCCAGACACGATTCCGCCTATGAGATAAGACGACGGGTGTACAAAATACGTGTTGCAAGCTATATAGCTTCCGCCCTCAGCGCCGATAAAGCCCCAATAGATTTCCTTTGCGCAATTGTTCTGATGAATGGGAACTTTCATTCCTATTTCGTCGTGTATGACCTTTCTCCAATATGCTTGCGTGTCGCGCATTGCCTCTATGACAAACTGTGCGTAAACCTTCGTAAACCTGTTCGAATACGGCGATAGGTCTAAGTCGTCAAAAGATTTAATAGGGAGATCCTGCACCCATTTCTTATTGTCGGCAATGAACTTATCAACGGTGCCATACTTGTTCTTTGCAAATTCCTTAAACTTTTTGGATACGAGTTCTTTGCCCTCAGTAGTCAAAGCGTTGTAGCTTCTCGCACCGATTTCAAATTCATTCCAATACTCAAGCGTAGCCACAACGGGATCGTCCTTAAGCGCCATGCCCGTGTATGGGTTCACATGCTCAAGCTGCATCTTTGCAAGCTTGCGCCAGTTTTCCCGAACCTGCTTGTCGCCGAGCATCATTTTTACCTTGATGGTTTGGCGTTCGTCCCACCTAAAATCCGGGCTGCCGTCGTCGTTGCTGCAAAGATAATAGAATATGTATATGCCTTCTCGTTTAAGCGCATATATGTAATAGTCGTACATATCCTGAATTTCTGGCTTCAAGCGGTACGGCGCGTCGTATTCGGCCTTGCCGCGCATGGCCGGGCGCCAGCGCACGGCGTTGTATCCCTGCTTTTTGAGTATGTTTACATATTCGTCGATTTCCTCGTGGTTACGCACGAGTTCTCCCGTGACTTTGGGCGCCGAAGGGTCTGTCACTTCGTTCTCCACCGGAAAACGGTTTGCAAGGCGCAAATTTGTGCCCTTAAAGCGTATCGGGATACCCGGTTTTTTCTCAAACTCGAATTTCCCTGTTTTACCTATGACGACCTTTCCGTCAACCCCGCACGGCGCGCCAGTCATTTGCGACGACACGTCGAGGGCGCTGCCCTCCTTTATCGATAGGTCCGAAGTATCCAAAGGTTTCCATATATTAGGATCGAAAACGTAATTTTCGGTGGTTTGAACCTCCTCGGAAGACAGCGATATGCCCGCAATGTGCCACTTGTTCTTCGATTTAAACTTTATTTTTGAAACCGTTGCCGGCTTAGCGCCGGGTACTGCGCCATAATTTACAATGAAGCGGCTTAAATACAATACTCCCGATTTGCCAACCTTGTCACCGACGTAAACGGGCATGGCGTTGTCATATGTGCTAGGAGGGCCTTCGACGGGGCCTATGTCCCTGCCTCCCTTTACCCATGACTTTATTACGCGGCCGTCGGAAAATATTATCTCCATTTCTCCGCCGAACTCGCCCTTTCCCGACATTCCCTCATAGGCGTGCAAAAGAAAGATATATTTGTCGTTATCCTTTATATACTTTGAAACGTCCGCCTCTGCGGTATTGTTTTGGGCCGATGTGGATATCACCCAATTGCCTCCAGTGGCGGCCGGATCGCTTATTGCGAATCCCATGCCGCCAAAGTCCTGCAATCCGGGTTTGACGCCTTTTACGGAATCCAGTTTTGCGTTTACCGATGCGGAGATATCGGCCACTTGCGCTTTTTTGTCGCAGCCGGCCGAGAACACGGCAACGGACAACGCCAATGCTAATTGTAGTAGAGTTTTTTTCATATTTTTTATTATGGTATTTATAGATTAAAATTAAAAGAATCCGCCTCGCAACCGACTCTATTCGGCTGCGAGTTCGAAAAACGGAGAAAATTCTTTAAGTTTGGATGTATCCAACTCTATATTTATCATACCGTCCTTTATTTCAACGGGGATTTTTTCGAGGCGTTCGCCCGTGATTTTTAGCGCATACAGCGAGTACGTAGGCGCATCGCGCTTCAATCCGAAAAGCGCCGCCATGCGGGCCAATATCCCCCCTTTGTCTTCGGGCAGTTTTATCGTAGCAGACACCTTGCCGACTTTCATTAAAATAGGCGTTCTTCCGCTCGAAACGAGATTGCACATGTCTCTCGAGACCTCAAAGCCGGTCGAGATATTGTCGGTATTGTATATCACCACCATGCGTCGGGATTTCGACAAAGGCTTCCCGTCAACGCTGGTGACAGCGAAAGCGGCGGGTTCCGAAGTCGATTTCACGGTGACCAAGCCCAGTTTTTCGTTCTTCGTGGCAGGCGTAAGCGCTACGGCCTCCGTATTCGGGGTGACAACCTTTATGAGTTCTTCCGGAACCCTCATCGTGATTTCTCCGGTGTCGCTTTGGAAAACGCCCTTAGACGGATCGGAAATGTTTTCTTTCGGCAGAATGCCCTTCTTGCGCAGTGTTTCGGTCATTTCCGAGATGTCGAACTTCTTGTCGCCCGAACCACTCGATGCGAAGTTGTTGGAAGACCATGTTTCCGAATACCCTACCGGTTTTATTTTAAGGGAAGCCGGAGTGCGCCTTATGTTTCTGACCATCGGTGTTTCGCGCGCGGATGGAAAATCCGTGGCGAAGCCGGTCATGAGAGCTATCTTCGACTGTTCGTCGTTCATGGCATTTCCAAAATTCTTGGAGTTCTCTATATAATCCTTATCGTAAACCAAATCTACACGCGACGGAGACTTTTTTACGTCGCCCCTGTAAAAGAGGACATACGATAAAAATTCGTTAGCCCTAAATACCGGGCTTCTGGCGACCTCAAAAGGCCCGAGCGGAGACTGCGTATTGAGAACCGCAACGTCGTGGACGGTGAGGTTGTCAAAATCCTGCAAAGCCGCGTAGGCAGGCATGACGATGCCGCCCTCGTATTTGCGCGGATTCCAGTGGCAGTGCTGCCATTCGGAAAGCATCATCGGCCTTCCCGCAACGCGCTTGGCGGCTGTTGCGCGGAAATATCTGGCGAAATTTGAAATGGAAGACTCCTGGCCCACATAAGAACCTATGTCCATAAACGCCGACGGGTGGTTGTGGTAAACATTCAGCGCAATGTAATCGCCGGCTTCCGCGCTAAGAAGCGCAAACGGTGTTGTTCTTATTACGTTGTGCTGGTGCAACGGAGGTTCGAAGCCCTCTTCGTTTCTGACAACATTCTCGCAAAACTTCTGCATGTCGCGCCCGTTTTCCAACAGAAAATGGGCCACATCGTGATGGGTGTTGACGGCGTTAGAAAATTTTACATCGTCAAAACTTTTCAGATTGAAGCGCTTTTTCCATTCGGGCTCGTTCCAGTTCTCAAACGTTCCATATTTCCTTTTTAGGAACGCCACGAATTTTTCGTCCACAAACTTTTTCGTTTGCGGCGAAGCTTTTTTCATATCGACCGGTCCGAGCTCTATTTCGTTATAGTATTCGGTGGTTGCTATCGAAAGGTCGTCCTTCCACTTTTTACCTGTGTATTTGTTTACGAGATTTAGCTGCATCTTTACAAGTTTGCGCCAATCCTCGCGCGTCTGAGTATCGCCGAAAAACATCTTTATTTTAACGTCGTAGCGGTCTCCCCATTCGAAATCCGGATTGCCCAAATCGTGGCTTGAAAGGTTGAAGTGGGAATATACGCCCTCGCGCGCCATGGCGTAGAAGAAATAATCGTACATGTCTTTGTTGTATTCTTTGAGCACATACGGGGCGGCGAATTCGTTTTTGTTCATCGACAGTCGCCAGCGCACGAGGTTGTATCCCTGCTTGCGCATCATTTTGGCGAGTTCGTCTATGTCAGCATGCGTTTTTGCGGTTCTTCCGAACATGTCGCCGGGCCGCCAATTCGTGCCTTTAAATTTGACTTTCTTTCCGGGCATTTTTTCGAATTCAAAATGGCCGTCTTTGGATATCACAACTCTTCCGTATCTGCCGGCTTTCGGCTTCCCGATACCCTCAGAGACGTCTAACGCCGATCCGTCTTTTACCGCCAAATCCGACATGTCAACAACCCTCCACTGCGACATATCGTACTTATGGGGGATTGTCGATGAAACAAATTCGTTTGAAACCGTAATCGCAAATACGTTTAGTTTTTCTCCGCTTATTGTGATGCGGTCTATGGGGGAATCGTTCTTCAGCGTAAGCTGGGTAAAGTAAAGCACGCCCGTGTTTTTTTCCTTGTCGTCTACATAGACGGGAATGCCCTTAGTAGCCGGCTTTGGCGCGTCCTTTGACGTGCCGAACTCCCGGTCCTTTCTTATCCAGAAGTTTTTAGATATTCCGTTCTTATAGTGTATTACAAGATTGCAGTTTGCATGGTCCGTATAATTGAGGTCATTAGACGAAGCCGCCAAAACGTACAGGTATTTTCCGCGCACGTTTTCGCCTCCCAAATCGACAGACAGCGGGGAATTGTAGGCAATGTGCGCCGCCCTCTTGCCGCCCGTTTTTTCCGGGTTTACAAAATCGTACTTCATCCCGCCCAGGACGGTTTCGCCTACGGGGAGGTTTTTCATGGGGGTAAGCGCCCCTTTGGAACCGTCCGCCGGCATGTTTGCATGCTTCGTCAAATCTATGGTTTTAGTCCCGTACCATCTGTCGGGAACTTTCATTTCCACCGATATCGAAAGCGGCTTGCCGTTTTGTGCTTTAACGGGAACGGATATCTTTTTGCTGTAGGTCACCTCGCTGCCATCGGGGCTTTTCAATTCGTCCGAACCGTATTTTACCCCGTCAACGACGAGATTTCTAAATAGAGTGCGGTTTTCAAGAACCTTGCGGTTTGCATCTCGCGCGAAACAGCTCCGCAATATAATATCTACGTAGCCGTCGGCTGTCGGCATGACTGAAAGCCCCATAGGCGTCCACTTGTCGGAGAATGCGGTTTTGGTGGCCGATATGTTTTTTGGGGCGTCCACACCGAGCCAGCTTGCGTGGACGGCGGATGTGCCGTTTGTTTTCGAAACCACCGAAATCTTTTCACCTGCGGAAACCAGTATTTCGGCGGTGTGTTTATCGGCGTTTGAAGATGCGTTGCATATATATGATAGACATAATATTGTAGTAGCAATAGGTATTAATTTTAACATGTATTCCTCCTTTTTTTAAAAAATATAAATAACAGTTCAAGAATCCGAGGCAATCAATTTTATCAAATATTTTATATCCATTTTTCCAAGTTTATCAAATAATACCCTATCTTTCGGAATCTCCGGAAGCACGTCGAGAGCGGACGATAAAACCGGTTTGCGGTTTGCCTCAACATCGTCTATGCGGTCTATGGGGGTAAACCGCGGGGCTTTTGCGGCGGCGTATGGATTTTCCCGAATAATTCTCAATATGGCTGAAGCCGCCTCCGCAAATCTGTCGAGTTCGGCTTTGTCGTAGCTTTCGGTGGGCTCCACCATTAGCCCGAAAACTTCGGGAAACGCAACGGTTGGCGCGTGAAACCCGAAATCGAGAAACATCTTTCCTATGCGGGCGACCGCGTCGCGCCTGGATACGCCGGCTTTTTCGAGAGCCTCAAAAACGTCGTCCGGAGGGGTGATTATAAACTCGTGCATGCGCGGAACGCTTCTTGTTTCTTTGGGAAGAATCTCCCAATCTTTTCCGAGCTTTTCGAACAAATACCTCGAAGCGAGCACCGCCGAAGCCGACATTCTTCTTACGCCGGCGTTTCCGAGCCGCCAAATATACGCCAAAGCGCGGACCTTGTTTGCGAAATTTCCAAAGTTTCGGTGAAAGCTTCCCACGGATTTTTTCGGCTTTTCCAAAAAGTATTTTTCCCCGCGCCGAACCACGCGGTATGATGGGATATAGTCGGAAAGCTTTTTAGCCACCGCCACAAACCCGTCTCCCGGGCCGCCACCTCCGTGGGCCACTGCCCAAGTTTTATGAATGTTGTTGTGGACAGCGTCGACGCCCATAGCCTTGAGATCGAGCCTGCCTGCCACCGCGTTGAAATTGGCGCCGTCCATGTACACAAGCCCTCCCGCCTTATGCACAGCGTCGGCTATATCCGCGAAACCCGACTCGAAAATGCCGGACGTATTCGGGTTTGTTATCATGACCGCCGAAATCCGGTCGCCGTATTTTTCGACAAGCCTCAAAAGCTCGCTTAAATCAATCATGCCGTTTTCGGCTGCGGGAATCCTTATTATATTTTCCGTCTTGAAACCCGCCATGGCAGCCGACGCAAAGTTTGTTCCGTGCGCGCTTGAGGGTATTAATATGACGTCGCGCGCGCCGTCTGAATTGTCCCTGTGGTAGGCTTGCACCATTTTTAATCCGCACAATTCTCCCTGCGCGCCCGCAACCGGCTGAAGCGCGACGTCGTCGAGATTCGTGAGCGATTTTACGGCTTCGGCAAAACGCCACAAAAGCTCGAGATTTCCCTGCGTGTCGCGCTCCGGCGCCTGTGGGTGTGAATTGGCAAAGCCCGGCAACGCCGCCGCCCTGTCGAGGAGCAGCGGGTTGTATTTCATCGTGCACGAGCCGAGCGGATAGCATGCCGAATCCGGAGAGGCGTTTAAGGAGGAAAGCTCTAAATAGTACTTTTTCAAGGCGACGAAAGAATGCGACGGAATTTTCGGCGGCGAAATGCGCAGCGCGGAGCGCGGTATTTCGGGGGCCTTTCTGCCGGCGCGCAACCCTGTGGCGTATCCCGAAAGGAACCCTACGAGCGCGTCCACGTCCGCGCGCGTGTTCGCGTTTGAAAACGATATTTTCAAAATGTTTTTTCCCATTCCGGCGCGGCCTCCGGCGTCAATGCCGAGGGCTATTCCGGCATTTGAAGCGGCTTCGATAAGCGAACCGGCAGGAATGGGAGTTTCTACGCAAAATTCGTTAAAAAACGGAGCCTCGCCGAAGGGGTAATCGAACCCTTCAAGCGAAGTTATTTTTTCAAAAGCCTCCTCTGCAATGGCCCTTGCGGTTTCCAGAGCCTTCCGCATTCCTGAATCGCCCATGCTTAAAAGCGCGGCGCCGGCGAGCGTCGCCATAAAAGCTTGGTTGGAGCATATGTTTGATGTGGCTTTTTCCCGCCTGATATGCTGCTCGCGCGCGGACATCACCATTGCAAACGCCGGACGGCCGGATATGTCTTTTGCCATGCCTACAAAACGCCCGGGAGACTGCCTTATATCGGTTTTATTAGATTCGTTGAACCTTACGGCGAACAGGCCGAGGCCGGGCCCTCCGAAATTCGGCGGTGAACATAAATGTTGGCCTTCCCCCACAACGATGTCGGCTCCCTTTTTACCGAATTCCGACGGTGGCTTGAGGCCGCCGTCGCCCAAAAGCATGGGGTCCACAACAGCCACAAATTTTACTTTTTTTTCGGAACAAATGTCGGCTATGGCATCGACGTCGTTTAGCAATCCGACGTTTGAAATTTGCGGGTAAACAACGCAGGCGGCGTTCGGGAAAACGTCGAGGGCTGCCGCGATATCGTCGGCGACGGCAATTTTTAGGCCCGTAAAGCGGGCGAGGGTTTTCACGGTTTCTATGTCGCCCGGCAAAAGCGACGAGCTTAGAACCGCCGTGTCTCCGCGCGTGATACGCACCGCGCATGCGGCCGCTTCAAAAATTGCGGTAGCCCTGTCGTAAAGCGAGCAATTTACGGCCTCGAAACCCGTGAGCGCGGAAACGGCGCATTGGTAAATCCAATGAGATATGAGAGTACCCTGGCTTCTTTCGGGCTGATATGGGGTGTAGGCAGTATAGAGGCCGCGCATTGAGGCTATCTCCGAACATATCGGCTCTACATTCCATATCGGGAGCGAATCGCCCAAAAAGGAATGTCTAAACAGCTTGTTTTTTGCCGCCATAGCCTCCATGCCCGCCATAACTTCGCCAGGAGACATCTTCTTTCCGAGTCCCGAATCTCCCAAAATAAAAGTATCGGCTATGCAATCAAAAAGGCCGTCGAGGGAGCTTTCGCCCACCTTGCAAAGCATCTCGGCCTGTTCGGCTTCCGTTGCAGGTATATAATCCTCAGCGCCTTCGCGCTTTAAAATTCCGTCGCTCATTTGAAAAAAAGGATAACGCTGCGGGGATTTCATACAAGACAAATAATTTGATTCTAAAATTGTGTTGCGGCGCGCCGATATTGATGTTTTATTTATTGGAATTTTTAATTTTATGAACGGAGTAAAAAGACCTGTAATATTGATTATAAGAGACGGCTGGGGAGAAAACCACGACGCCTCTCTCGACAAATATAACGCAGTAAAATTGGCCGACGCGCCGTTTTGCAAAATGCTGTCCCAAAAATGGCCAAGAACCGAAATATCTGCATGCGGACTCGAAGTCGGACTGCCGGAAGGCATAATGGGCAACAGCGAAGTCGGCCACCAAAACATCGGCGCCGGAAGGATAGTCGACCAGGAAATTGTGCGCATAGACAAGGGATTCCAGACAGGCTCGATACTCGAAAGCCCCGTACTTAAGGAGATATTCAAAAAACTCGACGGCGGCGGAGCCCTGCATCTTTTCGGACTCTGTTCCGATGCCGGAGTCCACTCCATGCTGCGCCATTTGTATTCGCTTCTCAAAATCTGCGCCGAAAAAAATTATAAAAACGTGTTTCTACACGCCTTTACTGACGGGCGCGATACCCCGCCTACAAGCGGACTCGGCTTTATAAGAGAAGTCGAAGGAAAAATGAGGGAATACGGCGTAGGGCAAGTGGCGTCGGTAATCGGAAGATTTTGGGCGATGGACAGGGACAAGAGATGGGACAGAGTGGAAAAGGCGTACGACTGTCTCGTCGGCACAAAAACCGAAGCTGCGGTCGGCAACGCCGAAGCGGCGTTCGAAAACTACTATAAGAATCCGGCTTCCGACAACATGCAGGGCGACGAATTTATAGTCCCCACTTGGATAGAAAAAGATGGGAAACCTATCGGGAGGATTCACGACGGAGACGCCGTCATATTTTTTAATTTCCGCGGCGACCGCCCTCGCGAACTAACAAGCGCATTTATCGACAAGGATTTCGACGGATTCAAGCGCTCCGTATGGCCCCAAACCTATTTCGCCACGATGACTGAATACAAAGTGGGGCTTTGCCCCAACGTTCTTTTCCCGAAACCCCCGAAAATGGCGAATATACTCGGGGAATACATATCCAACAAAGGGCTGGCACAACTGCGGTGCGCCGAAACCGAAAAATTCGCCCATGTCACCTTTTTCTTCAATGACTACCGCGAGGAGCCTTTCAGGGGCGAAGACCGCATACTGATAGACTCTCCGCGCGACGTTCAAACATACGACAAGAAGCCCGAAATGAGCGCGCCCGCTGTGGCCGACGCGGTCGTAAAGGCCATCGGCGAGAATAAATACGCATTGATAGTAGTAAATTTTGCCAACGGCGACATGGTCGGCCATACCGGGAACCTCGAAGCGGCGGTAAAGGCGGTGGAAACCGTGGATAAATGCGTAGAGAAAATAGCGCGGGCGGCCGACGAGACCGGGGCTGCGCTCGTCGTCACGGCGGACCACGGCAACAGCGACCAGCTTTTCGAGCCGTCGATCAACGAGCCCCACACGCGGCACACGATGAATCCGGTCGAAGTGGTTGTCTATGGAAGGGGGCTTGAAGGCCTAAAAATGAGGCAGGGAGGAACCCTCGGAGACATCGCGCCGACAGTGCTCCAGCTCATGGGCCTGAAAAAACCGGATGAAATGACCGGCAAATCGCTGATTGCCCAATAGCGCGACAGCAGCGGCAAAAACCGCGGGCGCCTGCGCCCGCGGTTTTTTTTGTGCTTGATAAAAATTAATGCGGTGAAATATTTGGAGAAAGATGTCCAAAAAAAAGAAAGCAGCATTCGCACACTTTCCGAATTTGTACCTTTTAGGATTCATGGGTACCGGAAAGAGCGTGCTCGGCAAAAGGCTTGCGCAAAGGCTCGGTTTCCGCTTTCTCGATTCCGACTCCGAAATCGAGAAAAAATGCGGCATGAAAACAAAGGACATATTTTCAAAATTGGGAGAGCCCAAATTTCGGTCAATGGAGAGGGAGTTTATGGAAAGCGGCCACCCCGAATGCAATTGCGTCGTCGCCTGCGGCGGAGGATTGTGTTGCAGGGAGGGCATGCCGGAATTGGTAAAATCAAAGGGCGTAAGCGTCGTTTTGTTCAGTTCCCCCGAAGAAATTCTCGAAAGGGTATCACGCAGCGACTCTCGGCCGCTTTTAAACGTGGAAAATCCCATAGAGCGCATCAAAAGCCTTTTAAAGGAGCGCACGCCTTTTTATATGAGAAGCGGCGTAGCCATCGCCACCGATGCAAATCTTAAAATAACCGAGGAGCATATTTTAAGAATCTATGCCGCAAAAAGGCGCGCATTCGAGGCGTCCATGCCCGACTTCCGCTAAAAAATGTCTGCCGGATTAGCCTTGCGAAGCTTGCGGGTGGCGAGCAGGCCGGCAACCATGCACATAGATATGGATAGTCCAAACACTATCAAAAGGCTGTCCCAAGACATATAGGTGGGCATACCCGCTATTTCGCGCGTCATGACATATAGGATCTCGGCCAGCAGCGCGCCGGGTATGAATCCGAGGAACGAAAGTATAAACGATTCCTGAACCACGATTCCAACGAAAAACGAATCGCTGAATCCCACCGCCTTTAAGGTGGCGTATTCGGGAATATGGTCGGAAACGTCGGTGTACAATATTTGGTAGACTATCACCGCCCCGACAAAAATCGCCACTGCCATCGAGGCTCCGATTACAAACCCGATAGGCGTGCGCTCGCCCCAGTATGCCTTTTCGGACTTCACGAAATCGTCTTTTGTCATCACTTTCACGCTTTCCGGCAAAATCTCTTTCAGGTGGCGGACAACCTTTTTTGGATCCGCGCCTTCGCGCAATTTTACTACACCCACGTCGCTCGTCCCCGCCGAAGCGTGCGGCCACATTCTTTCGAGGGTCGCAAGGCTCATCAGGACGTTCCCGTCGGCCGCGAACGTGGGCCCAATCTCTATAAGCCCCACAATGTCGGATTTTACCCCCGCGATTTCGGTTCTTACTTTTCCCCCGCTTTTGAAAAGCTTTCCGACATCGCCGTATTGCGAGCGCGAAAGCGCGTCGAATAAAACCGCGCCGCGTTTTTTTAGAAGTTCCTGCTGCGAGGTTATGTCGCCCGACAGGAAGACTTTTTTCGACGGGTCGAAGGCTATCAAAAATATATCCCTCTCGCGCCCGTCTTCGACGTTTTTAAACGAAGCGCAGCCGAGCCTCACGGAGTTGGCTTCCAGCACGTCCGGATTGGCGAGAACCTGGTGCAGCCTTATGTTTGCAAAGCCCCTGCCCACGCCGAAATATTCGTAATGCGAGCCCACAATCATTACCTCGCCGTCGAGAAGAAGCAGCGGCCCCACAACCTGCTTGTAAAGCGCCTTTTGAAGCCCCATTTGAAAGAGCATCATTGCAACCGCAAACGTTATGCCCGCCAACGCCACAGCAAAGCGCTTGCTTTCGGAGGCCAGCTGAAGCCAGGCCAGCGGAATGCCGAGCGGTATGACCCTTTCAAACAGACTTTTTTTCGCGCGCGCCACAGGTTAACGTACGAATATTCTCACATCGACCTGCGAGCCGATCAGGTTTCTGAACATCGAGGGGTCGTCGAGCTTTATTTTTGCGACGACTACGCGCGTGTTGGAATAGTCGCTCGGGTTGGTGCTAAATATCCTGTTGGATTTTACATATCTTGAAATCTGTACGACGGAACCCGAAAAAGCCTTGTCTCCGAGCGCGTCCGAGGTTATTGCGGCCTTGTCGCCCAATTTGATTTTTGAAACGTCGGCCACATATACCTCGGCGTTGACGAACATCGCTTTCGTGTCGGCGATTTCGCATACGCCGTCCGATCCGACAGATTCCCCCCTCTCGGCGTTCAGTTCAAGAATTTCTCCTGAAATGGGGGCTTTCAGGGTGAATTCGTCAAAGTGCTCTTTCGCCTCCGCAAGCGCGGATTCGGCCTCCGCGACGACATTGGCCTCGTTTTTTTCCACAAGCTTCAGCATGCCTTCGGCCTGTCCTATTTTCCTCGACAGCGACTCCTGTTCGTACTCTATTTCCGCCTTCTCCCGTCGGGACGGAGACTGTTCGTCCAAAATTTTCGCGTTTTGGTCGAAGGATCCCCGCATGTCGGCTATCAAGTTTCGCTGCTGCTGAAGGCGTATGTCCGAAGCGCTTTTTGCCGCGCTCAAAACCGCCTCCGCACGCTTTAAAGACGCCCTCGCCTTATCTATGCCCTCCATTTCGGCAACGGGGGCGCCCTCCTCAACAAAATCCCCCTTTTTTACAAACAGCTTTTTTATGACAGGCTGCCCTCCGGTGGGCGAAACTGCCGTAAGTTTTGCGATTCTGTCGCCGGGAACGACCCTGCCCAAACACGCTACCGCCTCCGTTTGCGGTTCGGCATGCGCCGCGCACGCCGCCAACAAAAAAATCGACACTGCTTTTTTCATGCCGGGCATAGTTGGACAATCCCGCGCAATTTACAACACAAAACGAAAAAATATCCTCCGCAGCGCGAAGGTGTGTCCGAAAACAGCCCGCCCGACAGGCATTCCAACTATCGCAAAGATTCTCCAATTTCGGTTTTTTCAACCCTTGCAGACGCGGAACCGTCGGAAAAGCGGATCTTCAAAAGCTCTCCGGAACGCAACGTTTTGGCTGAGACGAAATTCCCTGAGGCGTCGGTTGCTATGGAATACCCGCGCTTTAAGGTGGCCTCTACTCCCAAAATGGAGAGCTGCTTCGAAAGCAAACCCAATTTCTCCGAAAGCGCGCGCAAGCGCGCTCGCGGCGCAACAGCGTCGAATGAAGCTTTCGATTTTAAAAGTCCGGCGCGCAGCGTATAAAGTTTAGAACCCGCAGCGCAATCCATGCGCGCCGAAATTTCGTCGAGCCTAAGGAAAAGGTTTTCTATCTTAATTTGCGGCGAATTTACGTTTATACCCCCCGCAAGGTAGTCTAAGTTGGCGCGCAGCGACGATATCCTAAACGAAGCCTGCTTTGCGATGGATACAAAGAGTTCGCGCAACCTCATGGAGGCTTCCACAAACGCGCTGGAAATATGCTCCGCCGCCGCGCTCGGAGTTTCCGCGCGCAAATCCGCGGCGAAATCCGAAAGCGTGAAATCTATCTCGTGGCCCACCGCCGATATTGTAGGAATGTCGGATGCCGCCACCGCCCTCGCCAGCGACTCCTCGTTGAAAGGCCATAAATCCTCAAGGCTGCCGCCTCCGCGCATCAGCACTATGACGTCGAAACGCGAGCCGTCAGCGAAGCGGTGGGCGCGCGCAAAAGCCAATTGCCCCACAATTTCTGCTGCCGCCTCCGCGCCCTGCACCCTTGAAGGCAATATCCAAATATTGCCGCGCCATCCTCGCCTTTTAAGTATCCTGCAAAAATCCCTCACCGCCGCGCCCTCCGGAGACGTTATTACGGCGATGTTTTTTGGTATCGGAGGAATCCCCTTTTTTCTCGCAGGGTCGAACAGGCCCTCTTCGGAAAGCCTGCGCTTGAGCGCGTTAAAGCGTTCCGACAAAATCCCCTCCCCGTCCGGCAGGGCTGCTCGCACGATGATTTGGCAGGCGCCCCGCTGCTCGTAATAGGAAATTTCCCCGTAAACAAAAATCTTCATGCCGTCGCGCATCGGAAACGAAACCGAACGCGCGTTTCCCTTAAAAAGGACCGCGGAAACAGAAGCCTCAGAATCTTTAAGCGTAAAATAAGTGTGCCCGCTTTGGTAGGTCCTCAGGTTTGAAACCTCCCCGCTAAGCCACAATTCGGGGACGGACATCTTTAAGAGCGCCTTCATGCGCCTCGAGAATTCCCCGACCCCCAAAATTTCGTCACTTCTTGTCAGGAAGGCCATCTCCGCGTCCTTTCAGCTTGTATCCGTAGCGCTTTTCCAACATTCTGGCGATTATACCAATAACAAGCAGTATGCTTGAACCCAAGATTATTTTCGATATTCCCCCCTCGAAAATACCCTCTCCGAAATATACATAAGCCGAAATCTGAATATATTGTATCGGGAGCGAAACCACGACGTATTTAAAGAATGACACGTTTGCCGCGCCGAGAACATAATTTTGAACCGCAAGCGGATTTCCCGGTATCATGCGCATGAGAAAGGTGAGCTCGTATTGTTCGTAGCCGGGTATTTCGGGTATCGTTATGCCGCGGCGGGCCAAAACCTTTCTCAAAAACGAACCGAACTTTTGGGATATGAAATACGACGCGACTATATTCGCCGTGACCCCGAGCAGGCAAAAAAACAGGACGAGCGCATATGAGGACTCCCCGGCGCGCGCCGAAGCCAGTATGAAGACCGGAGTGACAGGCAAAAAGAAAATGGGCAGCAAGAAAATCGCAAGCGAATAGAACGCGAGGGGAAGTTCGTCGAGGAACTGCACGCTGTCGCGGAAATATCGGCTCCATTCGCCAAGGCAAAGTGCGATTTCCGCTCTCCAAAAACAAAATACCCACACCAAAAGCGCCGCCACGCACGCCACTCCGAACGCCGCAAGCTTCAATAACCTTTTATTTGGGAAATTGTGCATAAAAAACATCAGCCTATGCCATCGCGCGGCTCATTCAAGACTAAATCCAGACGTTTTTTGCCGCCGCCATGCTTTCGGCGAGCGCCTTTATGTTTCCGACAATGTCACATTCGGGGGAAAAATCGCTGACGCATTTTAACATATAAAGTTTTTTAGAGAAAATGGACGCTCCCTTTGCCAAAGCGTATCCTTCCATGTCCACAAGCGGCGCGTATTTCCCCGCAGAAACTCTGTCGGCGCGCGAAATCACGGGCCGGCTGCTCGTGACCAACGGAATTCCGCTGTCTCCGATATCTATGCGACTCCTGTTGTACGGTTCCATGCAAGTGACAGACGATATTGCGAACATCTCCCCGACGCGAGCCGAAACGCATCCGTCCGTTCCGCCGGCCACCGTCGCTCCCGCCGCACCGATGTTGAAAGCCGACTCAAAGTCGAAGTTCCGCACAGCCCATGCGAACGCCATCGACGCGTTTACCAGACCTATCCCGGTCACAACCACCACGCGCGAGGCATTTTGCCAAATTTCAAAGGGGCTTTTCGAAACCTCCTCATAGCCGTAGGCCTTTTTCGCAAGGGCGCGTTCCGCCTCCATGCGCGTAGCCACAAAAACTATCCCGCACATTTTGCAAGCTCCTTTAAAAGTTTTTCGCGCAATGGCGAGATATCGAAAGTATAGTCGTTTACAAACGCGTAAATATGCTTTTTTAAAACGTCTCCGTCGAGATACTGCGCCATGCTTTTGACATACGGATATGCCGACTCTGGATCCGCAAATGCGGCCCTCAAACTCGCCCGGATTTTTCCCTCTATGCCGCCTTTGGCGGACAGAAAATCCCTTCTGACACATATGCAGCCGAGCGGCACGGGAAGCCCGGAAGATTCGCTCCAATACGCCCCCAAATCGCATACCAGTTTCAATCCCAGCTCTCCGTAAACGAATCGCCCCTCGTGTATAAGAACCCCCGCACTGCAGGTCCCGGAGGCGACCGCTTCGGCAACCGACCTAAAATGCATTGGGCGCATTTTAACCCCGCCTCCGTAGCGGTATTTCAAAAGGAGCGCCGCAGTAGTGTTAAGTCCTGGGACGGCGACTTCAGCCCCGATGTCAAAACTGTCTGAAAGGCCCACGAGCACAGGTCCGGTTCCCACCCCGAGAGCGGCTCCCGCGTCAAGCAGCTCGTATTTGTCGGAACAGTTAAGGTATTGCGCAAACGACATTTTCGTTATCGGGAAACGCCCGCGAGCCGCTTCCGCGTTTAGATTTTCAATGTCGTCGAAAACAAATTCAAAGTCAGACTTCTCCTTTCCCGATATCATGGGGAAATATGCAAACGTGTCGTTTGGGCAGGGAGTTATTGCGAATTTCATATTTAAAATGTTTTGATAGTATTATACAAGCCGTCGCGCTCTCTCGGCACAAAACCCGCATTGGAAATCGCTCTGCGCATATTTTCCGCGTTGGCCCTATTATCGACCCCCGCGGCGCGCACAACCTTTTCGTCCATGAGAACGCCGCCGACGTCGTTGGCCCCAAACGCAAGCGCCACTTCCGCGACCCGCAAGCCCTCCGTAAGCCACCCGGATTGCACATATTTTATATTGTCGAGAAAAATGCGCGATACCGCCAGCGTCCTTAAAAATTCCGGCGCGCCCACGCGCCTTACAACGCGTTCCATATCCGTGTTTTCCGGCGCGACGGGCCATGCGATAAACGCCTTGAAAACACCTGTTTCGTCCTGAAGCTCGCGGACGAGCGCAAGATGCTCGATGCGCTCGACGACCGTTTCCCCCAATCCGAAAGTCATCGTCGCCGATGAGTACATTCCGAGCCTTGCAAGCGACCTCATTACCTCCTCCCATTCGGCGACGGTACATTTATTCCCGCATACGGCTTTCCTGACGCGCGGAACGAGAATGTCGGCGGCCCCCGGTACCGAATCGGCCCCGGCGTTTTTTAAGCGCGACACGCACTCGAACACGGATACCCCCGCGCCTTTGGCAAACGAAACTATTTCCGAGGGCGAAAACACATGCAGCCACAAGGATGGGAAAGCGGATTTTATCCGCCGCAAAACGCCTTCCGCCCAGTCGAGCGTAAAATCGGGATGCAAGCCGCCTTGAAACATAAGCTGCACAGCCCCGCGGGAGACTGCGTCCGAGCAAATATCGAATATTTCGTCGTCGGAAAGCCTGTATGGCGCCACTCTGCCCGCCTTTGCGTGGTAAGCGCAGAATTTACATCCGGCATTGCATACGTTTGAATAGTTTAACATGCGGTTGACAATATATCCCGCCTCTCCCGAGGGGTCGAGTTGCGCCCTGCGCAGGTTCGCCGCTCGCGCAAGGTCGAAAAGCGGGCTATCCCATAAGGCTATGGCCTCGCATTCAGCGATTCGTCCGCCCGATTTTATTTTGTCAAAGATATCCATCTTTCCTCAAGTTTTCCACAAAGCTAAAATTTCTTTCAAAATTCAAATCGTCAAATTTATAGACCAGGCGCGAATAGTAGCGCCCGATAGTATCCTCTGAGATTTCTTTGCCGCAATTTGCCCGAAAACGCGCCGCCGCTTTACCCGTCCAATATTTTTTGTTTTGGGAGAATGCCGCGAGGGACTTTTCAAAAAAACCGGAAACAAGCAAAGACGCGTCTTCGAAAATGTCTCTCCTTACGACCGCCACTGCGTATATCATGCCCACTCCGGCGACCTCCCTCCATATTTCCCCGAGGTCGCAGGAAAAAGGATACCCCGCTCCGTCGAAGGCGAGAGCGGCGTCTCCTATAAGCAAAACGGCATCGGCGGCGCGTGCGTCGGCGCGTTCGAGTGCGAAAATGTCTATGCCGTATTTTTTTACGATTGCGAATCTAAACGCACGCACCGAAGTGCCGCTTTCTCCGGTTATAAAAACCGATTTTCCGCGCAATTTACAGAGCGGCACTTTTGAAAAAATCTTCACCGACATGATTTCTCCGTCCCCGCCGATGCAAAAATTGGGGACTATCGCGTAATCTTTTTCCAATTTGGGATATATCCAGCGCGAAACAAGCGATATGTCGAGGCAACCCCTTTCGGCCATGGCGTTTAGCTGCGCGGGCACGGCTTCGATTATGTCGAAATCTCGAGATTCGGCACAAAACAGGGGCATGCTGTTGATGTACGAAACTTTCCCGAAACTATACATTGTAGTTGGAATTGCATTTTTTAGGCATAAACCCGGCGCCCTCAACAACACCGCGCATAAAATCCTCGGTGCGCTCGGAACGGACGGCCCCAGCGGAAGTTGCAACCTCCTCCCTCCAGTGCGTTCCGCCTATATCGTCGGCTCCGAAGTTCAATAGAATTTGAGCCATTCTGTCGCCGAAATGCGGAACGGGAACGCGGATATGCGGAAAGTTGTCCAAAACTATCCTTGCCAAAGCGCAAATCCTTATGTCGTAAACTCCCGACGCCTTCGACGGGACGGGGCTTGCGCCTTTTCTGAAAGGCAGCGGCACGAAAGCTTTAAATCCGCGGGTTTCGTCTTGAAGCTCGCGCAGGCGCAACAGGTGGTCCACAACTGACTCGGGAGTTTCGACATGCCCGTAAAGCATAGTGGCGTTCGTCTTAAGCCCGCATTTGTGCGCGGCGCGCATCGCCCCCAGCCATTCTTCGGCGGAAAGCTTGTTGGGCGATATTACTTTGCGCACGGCCTCGTCGAATATCTCCGCGCCGCCGCCCGGGAGCGCGTTTACTCCGGCGTCGATGAGGCTGGAAAAGACGCTTTCGAGTCCGAGCCCGGAAACCCGAGCCATAAGAGAACATTCCGAAACGGTGAAAGCGACAACATTAAGCGAAGGATCGGCCGATTTGACGGCTTTCACCACTTCGAGATAATATTCAAACGGAAGCTTAGGGTATATGCCGCCAATTATGTGTATTTCCTCCGCGCCCATTTCCGAGAATGCAAAGGCCCGTCTGCGCACGTCATCGGCAGACAGCAAATACGCTCCAGGCTGCCCCTCCCTGCGGGAAAATGAGCATATCGGACACATTGCCTGGCAGATATTGGAATATGTAATGGCGGCGTTTACCGCGTAATACGCCGCGGACCCGTGCCGTTCCCTTCTTAACGCGTCCGCGCGTTCGCCAAGCGCGGGCAAATCGGCCGCCGTCAAAAGCTCGAGTGCCTCTTGCCGCCCCACCCTCGACTTAAACTGGGAATCCGCAAAATTTTCCATTCGACCCAAAATGGAACGCATGTGAAATTTGTCAACTTTCTTTACCTTCACGAAAAGCCGGATTTAGTTTGCGATTCCGACGGAGCGGTGCAAACATAGCGGCATGGAATTTTTTAAATCTGCAAAAACCTACGCGGAGATGATAAAGCTTGCGCACACGCTTTTTGCGCTGCCTTTCGCGCTTTCGGCGCTGTGCCTGGCCAGTATTGAGGGGTATACTCTGGGATGGGCGAAAATTTTATGGACAATATTGGCGTTTTCCGCGGCGCGCTCGGCTGCTATGGGCTTTAACAGGATAGCCGACCACAAATTCGACGCAATCAACCCGCGCACGAAATCGCGGCCGACCGTCACCGGCGAAATAACCGTCGCGGAAGCCTTCGTTTTTACGGGGGTTTCGGCGGCGCTTTTCGTATTTTCGGCCGCCATGCTAAACCCATTGTGCCTTTTGCTTTCATTTCCCGCGCTTGCGGTGCTTTTCGGCTATTCCTACGCAAAGCGATTCACCGCGGCTTCGCATTACATTTTGGGTGTGTCGCTGGCGCTCGCGCCGGCGGGCGCTTGGATCGCCGCCACCGGATATTTCGACGCCAGAATACTCTCCGTAAGTTTTGCGCTGTTTTTCAATATAGCGGCCTTCGATATAATCTACGCGCTTCAAGATCTCGATTTCGACAGAAAAAATGGGCTTCATTCCGTGCCGGCGAAATTCGGGCGCAGGGCCGCGCTATGCATAGCCGCGCTTTCGTTCGCCGCCGCGGCAGGCTGCCTGTATTGCGCGGGCCCGCTTTACGGGCTCGGCGCCGCATACAACGCCTGCGTTGCGGTTATAGCGTTTCTTTACGCCGCGGGCATGGCGGCAGTCTCCATTCGGGGGGAAGACAAAACCCAGCTTGTCTTCTTTTACGAAAACGCGTCGATATCCATTCTCATGTTTTTTGGCATTGCAACAAATCTGCTTTGATGTTTTATGTACGCCATGAATAAAAAACGCGCAGTGGTGGCCGTCACGGGGGCTTCGGGCGTGACAATCGGCATAAGAGTCTCCGGAATGCTCGCCCGGGCGGACGTAGACGTATATTGCATTGTAAGCGACGCGGCCGCGCGGATAATACCGGCCGAAATTCGCGGCGCGGCTGACGCGCGCGCGGCGTTTGATGCGGTTTTAGGCGAATTCCCCGCCAATATAAGGATTTTCGACGAGCGCAATTTCGACGCGCCGCCTGCGAGCGGATCCTTTAAATTTGAAGCCATGGCGATAGCTCCGTGTTCGATGAAGACCCTCGGCAAGCTCGCATGCGGAATAGCAGACAATCTCATAGTCCGTGCGGCAGAAGTCGCACTTAAGGAACGCAGAAGGCTTGTGGTGTGCCCGCGGGAAACCCCTCTGGCCCTCACTCACATCAGAAATATGGAAACGCTCTGCATGGCGGGGGCGGTCATACTCCCTCCGGCCATATCGTTTTACGGCGAGCCTAAAACAGCCGGCGACGCGGCCGATACGATCGCTGCGCGCATAGTGCAGTCGATGGGATTCGAACAAGACACCGTAAAGGAATGGGGACTGTGAAAAGCTGCTATAAAAACATAGGGGAATTTATAGACTACCTCGAATCAAAGGGGGAACTTGCCAGGATAACCGAAGAAGTTTCGCCGGTCGTCGGCATATCGAAATACGCCGACGCGGAATCAAAAAAGCCCGGAGGAGGCAAGGCGCTGCTTTTTGAAAACGTGGTCGACGGCGGGAAAAAATCGTTCCCCGTCGCGGTAAACCTGTTCGGGAGCGACGCCAGAATGGCTGCCGCCCTCGGATTGGAAAAGCTCGCCGACGCGGGTGCGGAAATTTCCGATTTGCTGGGCACAAAGCCTCCGAAGTCTCTCGTGGAATTCTGGCGCGCTGCAAAAAAAGTCTTTCCATTGTCGCGCATAGCCCCCAAAAAATTTCGCGGGCGCCCTCCCTGTCAGCAGGTGGTCAGGACGGGAAGCCAAATCGACCTTTCGGAAATCCCCGTCTTAAAATGCTGGCCGCACGACGGCGGAAGATTCGTAACGCTGCCGCTCGTTTTCACAAAATCTCCAGACGGGAGCGAACGCAACCTGGGAATGTACAGGCTTCAAATTTACGACCGCTCTACCACGGGCATGCACTGGCACGTGCACAAGGACGGCTCGCATTTCTTCAGGGAATATTCTAAACGGAAAAAACGAATGCCGGTCGCCGTCGCGATAGGGGCCGACCCAGCCACCATATACGCGGCGACCGCCCCCATGCCCCGCGGAATGGACGAACTGCTGCTTGCGGGTTTTTTCCGCAAGGAAGGCGTACCTATGGCAAAATGCGTGACCATCGACATGGAGGTGCCCGCGGAAGCGGAATTCGTCCTCGAGGGCTACGTTGACTGCGATGAAAGAAGGCTTGAAGGCCCGTTCGGCGACCACACCGGATACTATTCCCAAGCCGACATGTACCCCGTATTCCACCTCACCGCGCTGACGCGCAAAAAAAGCCCCATTTATTGCGCCACCCTCGTCGGTCCTCCGCCCATGGAGGACTGCTACATGGCAAAGGCAACCGAAAGGATTTTTTTACCCGCAATACGCGCCGTAATGCCGGAAATACGCGACTACTTTCTCCCGTGGGAGGGCGTTTTCCACAACATCTCCATAGTTTCAATGGACAAGGAATATCCGGCGCACGCCCAAAAACTCGCATCGGGCCTTTGGGGCCAGGGGCAAATGAGTTTCTGCAAAGCCGTGGTCGCCGTCGGCGCCGACACCGACCCTTCTGACATGAAGCGCATCTGGAAAAAGCTGCTCGACAATTTCGATCCGAATACGGACGTATTCATGTCCGAAGGCGTTCTCGACGTCCTCGACCACTCGTCCCCCGAACCTTTGCGCGGATCAAAAATAGGAATAGACCTCACTGAAAGGCTCGAAAGCGAATCTCCGCGAAAAATCCGCAAACTCCGCACCCCGTCGGACGACGACATATCCCTCATGAGAGATTTTTTGGGCAAAAACATAAAAGGCTTTTTAAGAATGGAAGCCAGACGCGGATTCTGCGCGGTCGCAATCGAAAAGGGGGATTCGCGCGGCCGCGACATTCTCGAAAAAGCGGCGTCAAACGGATTGTTTTCGGAATTTTTCCGCGTCTTCGCCCTATTCGACTCAGATATCGACATCTCCGACAATTCAAAAATTCTTTGGAAAATTTTCAACAACACCGACCCTTTGCGAGACATACTAATCAAGCCCGACGGGCTCTGCCTGATCGACGCGTGCAAAAAGGGAAAAGCCGACGGCTATGGGCGCGAATGGCCCGACGACCTGTCGTTCGATAAATAAACTTGAAAAACGCCGCACTTGCTTTTGAATTACACCCCACAAGGATATTATAATGAATAATATTGACGCCTACATGAAAACCGCCGTCGAATGGATAAACGCGGCAACCGAATTGCTGAAAACCGCATGGGCGCAACCCAACGCCCCCGAAATGCTCGGCGGCGCTCTGCTGGCTTTTCTCATCCTTGTGGCCATAAGAAAATTTAGAAAATTCAGAAGGCCCATAAAACTTTTCGACAACCGCGCCGGCGTAGTGGAAGTTTCGCACAAGGCCCTCGACGAGCTCGTGCAAAGCGTATGCTACAGCTTGGGCGCTCTGAACAGGCCGGACGTAAAGATATATACGCACAGGGGGCGCCTTTGCATGAATGTTTCCCTCAAGCTCGAATCCGGACAAAAGCTTACTGACGCCACAAGCGAAGTGCAGTCGGCGTTAACTTCCGCGTTCCGCGAGCATCTCGGCGTGGAAAAGCTCGGAAGAATAGACGTCCGCGTCACCGGTTTCAAAGGGCTTATCTATAAACCGACCACAAAATTTTTGCCGCCCGCGCCCGATTATAGGGACGACGACGTCATATTGTCCGACGACAACACCCTCTTCAATACGGGAGAGGATCCGAAAAAAGATTCGCAGGACAAGTAATGGCGGAACTTTCAGACTCTCTCCGCGACGCCGTATTTTACGGAATCCTCGATACGGGATATGTGGCCGAAAGCGATATGGCAAACAAATGCAGAATGCTTGTCGAATCCGGCGCGAAATTAATCCAACTGCGGGCGAAAAATGAAACTGTTGAGCGCCTGCGGGAAATGGCCTTTGAAATTCTCCCGTTTTTCAGAAAAAAGGGGGCTCCTTATTTTATCATCAACGACTCCCCGCAAGTCGCGGCCGAAATATGTTCTATCATACCAAACGCCGGCCTGCATATCGGGCAGGACGATATCCCTCCGCGGCAGGCGCGCGAAATCATAGGCAAAAGGCGCGTGTTGGGCCTTTCAACGCATTCCGAAGAACAGGCTAAATCCGCCGAAGAATTGCGCGACGTCATCGATTACTTTGCGGTCGGCCCGGTTTATGCGACAAATACCAAGCCGGGCAGGCCCGCCGTAGGCCTCGGGCTCGTAAGGGCCGTAGCCCAAAGCAATCCTACTCTACCATGGTTCGCCATCGGCGGAATAAACTTAAAAACTGCGGGCGAAGTGCGCAGGGCGGGCGCCAAGAGAATTGTTGCCGTATCTGATGTGCTCCTCCCCCCCGACACGCGCGGGGCTGTAATAAAACTTGTCGATAAATTTCTCAGCAAAGACAGATAAAACAGCCGATAATGCGCCGGTCGCAAGGCCACCAGTGGGTTCTGCAGGAAGCGCTCTGAATTTATATTGCATGCAAAGCTTGCTGTTTGTGACAACATGCGTATTCCGCCAATGAAAAGCCTCTCCAGCGTGGCTGAATATTGTCCAATTCGGCCCGATTAAACCGTTCATTGCAATTTAAAATGCACAATTGCGCGATACAAACGGGAAAATATGCGTTCCCCTCGTTATGGCGCGGAATCAGAAAGCAGATTCATATCGGACGACAACCTTTCGATGCCGCCGCGCGTCCCCATGCAAAGAAGCCTGTCAGCGGCCTCCAAGGGGCGCGAAGGATCCGGCTGAGAGGGCTGGTCGGAGCCGCTATATAAAATCCCCATAACCTTTACACCGTATTTTGCAGGAAGTGCCGCACTTTTGAGGCTTTCGCCTATCAGCCCTGAATTTTCGGAAATACTGAGCACCGCAAGGCCCGCAGGCCCTGGTGCGCACGAAGCTTGCGGTTGCGGCGCAGAGGAAACGCGCTCCAATATTTTCTCGGCTTCCGCTATCTGCCTGTCAGTTCCGCACAAAATCACAATATCGTCCGGGAACAGCCGCGTATCCGCCGAAATGTCGTATATTGAAAACGCGCCGCGCTTTACCGCCGCCACTTCAGCTCCCGTTCCGCTGCGTATCCCCAATTCGCCCACAGTGCGCCCGGCAGCCTCGGAAAACTCGCCTATCTCTATTTCGGCGATGTTTTTTGCCCAAGCGCGGCTTGCGCGCACACTGTCCAAAATGGCTTCGCGCCGGTTGTGTTCGGCATTTTCGAGGTGGTTTTTTAAAACGGAAGAAAAACGCCCCTCCATGGAATGCCTGAAATTAGACAATATTCTCCTAAAAAACAGAGCCATGAAAAGCAACGTAGCCCCAAACGTTGCAAAAGCGTCGCCTATCGGCAAAAAATTGAACACGAAAACAAAGTAAACGGAGGCGAAAATTAACATGACAAAAGCCGAAAATACACCCCTTAAAAAGGCGTGCAGCCTGTTTTCGTCTCCGGAAACCAGATTGTAGCGTCCATATGTTATGGAAACTATTTTTGCGGCACAGTTTCCCGAAGCCTTCAATACTCCCGCAAGCGGAGGCATGGAAAGGGCGGCGGCGGCCATCCATATCCCAAATGCCATCCAATCCGGATACGGCGTGCTTTCGCTCCTTATCACCCCCGCTATGTGGGCCGCTGCAAACATGACTCCGCTAAATATCAGCGTATATATAAATATGGCCGCCACGCTCGGAAGAAATTCGCGCAGCTTTGCGCTTCCGGCCGCCGAACGGGACATGCCCGATACCGCCTTTCTATAGATATCGAGAGCGTCGAGCAGTTTTTTCGGCGCAAGCGATTTCGCAAAAGACATAACAGTTTCGGATCTCGCGGCAATAAACGGATTGGCAAATACCGTCAAAAACGAAACTCCCATTGCGATAACCATTATAGATGGATCCATAATTCCGCTCGAAATGCCCAAGCCAGCTATGACAAAGCTGAATTCGCCGATTTGCGCCTTGTTAATCGAAGCAAGATACGCGTCGCGGCAGCGTACTCCCGCCAAAGTTATGCCGCAAAAGCATGCCAGTGTCTGAAATGCAATCACGCACCCCGAAATAATCAAAATCGGAAGCCACAAGTCAACAGCTGTGGAAGGGTTTATTTGAGTGCCGACAGACACGAAAAAAAGCGCCACAAAAAGATTTCTAAAGGGATCGACAATGTGCTCCACTTTTCTTGCCGCATCGGAACCCGATATGATAGAGCCTGCCATAAACGCCCCGAGCGAGAGCGAGAGATTGGACATTTCAGCAAGCTCGCCGAGCCCGAGAATGAGGCAAAAAACCAGCATGATAAGCTCCTGTCTGTTCCCCGAAAGCGCAAATTTATACAATAGCCTCGGCACAACGAGTTTCCCTACGACAAAAATCGTTATCATGAAGCTCAGAATCGAAAGCGTTGACCTGAACAGTTCGCCGATGCCGGGAAGCCCGCCCGACGAAAGGCCCGACAAAACCACAATAAGAAAAACCGCAAATATATCCTCGATAATCAATATTCCGATTGCTATCTGGGCGTACAATTTGGAAAGGTCTCTGCGCTGCGCAAAAATCTCCACAATGACTATCGTTGAACTCATTGCTAACACGCCGCCCAGAAAGATGCCGTCCGTTTTCGAAAGGCCGAGCATTTCCGCCGAAACCATGCCGAGTATGCCCATGGCCACTATTTGAAAGGCTATGCCAAACAAGCTCGGCGCAAAAACTTTCTTAAGCCTTTCGAGGTTAAACTCCATACCGACGAAGAACATCATAAGCATTACGCCGAGTTCCCCGAGCGCGGCTATATTATCTGCCGAGCTTATAACGTCTGCCACTGGCGAAAGTATGATACCCACAAGTATGAATCCGAGAAGCTGGGGCAGCTTCAACAGCGAAAATATCCGCATTGACAGCGTAGCCGACACTATGACTACTGCCAAATCTTTCAACAAAAGCGCTGGGGAATGTGCGTCCATATTCTAACGTTTCAAGTTAAATGTTACAGTACAGTAGTTCTTAGAACGCGTGAAAACGCCAAGGTTTCCGCCGCCAAATAATTTATGCGAGGCAGAAGGCTTTTTGTCTTTTATCGAAAGAACGGCCAAAGAACTTAGCTTTCACGAACAGAAAACATGCTGAAAAAAAATCCGCACAGCGCGGATTTTATTAAAGTGGCGCGCCTGGAGGGAGTCGAACCCCCAACCTTCTGATCCGTAGTCAGACGCTCTATCCAATTGAGCTACAGGCGCAACACCGTAAACTTTAATAAGGCAAGTTAAGATGCCCTTTTGGAGCCCTATTGCAAGTTTTTTTTTTCAAAAATTTAGCACCTAAAAAACGCGCGGCAAAACGTTGCCGGTCAGGAGCGCAAAAATCATGCCCACAATATATTCTATTAGCGAGCCGATGAAAATCCCCGGCTTGTTTTTTATAATTTAATTCTTCCAAAAACATGAAAATTTGGCTTGCAATGAAAAATTACAAAGACACTATGAATCGAACATATTTTATTAAAACGCATAAACCTGAATAATATGACAGAAGAATCAAAGAAGAAAAACGCGGCCGACATTAAATTTACCGACACCGACGCTCTTAGCCGTTATGTGACCGAAACCGGCAAAATTCTGCCGCGCAAATTTACAGGCCTCACCTCGAAAGAGCAGCGCCATGTGAAAAAGACGGTAAAGCATGCCCGCAACATGCTTCTAATGAAATAAGACCGGGAGAATCGCGCTAATATTGCGATATCCCGTTCCGTTTTATCCGAATGGCAGACAAACCGACGCGACAACGGCCGCAATGCGATTTACGCTCTGCGGCCGATTTTATTTTGTCGGGGGGCATAGGAGGCGTCCCGACCGAAACGGTTTACGGTTTGGCGGCCGACGCCACTAACGGCGAGGCTGTAAAAAAAATATTCGCAGCCAAAGGACGCCCGTTTATCGACCCGCTAATCGTGCACGTATGCAGCTTTGAAATGGCCGAATCGGTTGCTCGTTTTTCCGACAAAGCAAAGCGGCTTGCCGAAAAATTCTGGCCCGGGCCGCTCACCATGGTTCTCCCACGGAAGGAAATCATAGGGGACATCGTCACGGCCGGCATGGACACCGTTGCAGTGCGAATGCCTTCGCACCCGATAATGCGTCGCCTCATAGAGCTTTCCGGCCGGCCCATAGCCGCGCCGAGCGCGAATCCGTTCGGGTATGTCAGTCCTACGCGCGCCGAGCACGTGCGCGAACAGTTGGGAGAAAAGATAGATTTTGTGCTCGACGGCGGGGAATGTTCGTGCGGCGTCGAATCCACAATCATAGGCATGGTGTCCGTGCCTCCCAAGCTGTTGCGGCCCGGCCCGATATGCGCGCAGGATTTGGAGTCGGCATTAGGCGAAGAAATCGACAAGTCGCCCAAAAAGAATGAGGCACACCCCCAGGCTCCGGGCATGATGAAAACCCATTACAGCCCGAAGTCCCGCCTGGCGCTTTTCGATTCTCCGAGCGAAATACCGCAATCATTTGGCGGCCAAATAATATTTTTTAAACGTCCCGATTTACCGTTAAAAAACCATTATTGGCTAAGCGAAAGCGGAGATGTAAGAGAGGCCGCGCGAAACCTTTTTGTTCTCCTGCGCGCATTAGACAAAATTTCAAAAGGCGCATTGTTCTATTGCCAGCGCGTTCCAAATATCGGGATAGGCATAGCCGTAAACGACAGGCTCTCAAGAGCCGAAACTAAGCTTGACAAATAAAGGCCTTCCAAAAATTTTACATGTAATCTTTTTATTGGGGAGGCTTAATATGTTTAAATCACCGTTGGTTTATTTATTCGTTTTGGCTTCGGCAACTTTGTCGGCCGGGGTTAAAATTTCGGGAAACAGCGCCGCTTTTGTTTGGAACTCGGAGGAAAAAAAATCAAAAATTGTAATTTCTCCCGACGGTTCAGACTCGGAGGGGAACGGTTCAGAAGAAAAGCCGTACGCCACTCTTGAGCGCGCTTTGAACGATCTGTCCGAAAAAAAAATTATAATCTTTGCAAAGGCAGGTTTGTACGAATTTAGAAAAAGCGCCGTTATATCGGGGAAACTGCCCTCTAAAATACTAATCATCGGTGAAAGAACGGACTCGGCGCAAACCGAATTTACGGGTTCAAAAAGAATTTATGCCTCCAAACTTGCAAAAGTAAACGACCCCAAAATACTTTCGCGGTTGAGGAAACCCTCTAAAGGTGTCCTTTACAGCCTCGATTTAAAAAAATACGGGTTGTCTGAATACGGGAAAATGACCCAGCGAGGCTTTGCCGCAAATCCAGCGCCGATGCAAATGGAGGCGTTTTTCAGCGCTTCCCGCAACATGCGACTTGCCCGTTATCCCAACGGCGACGAACTTCTCACCATAGGCAAGGTAATAGACATCGGCTATATAAAACTCAAGGGCTGGAGATATCAAAACAAAGATATGCGATGGCGGGGAGGCAAGTTTGTCGCTTCGCACGAAATTCCCGAAACATGGCTCGGGCACGACGACATCTGGCTTGCCGGAACATTTTCCGTCGGCTGGGCAGACGACCACCAGCGCGTAAAATCGATAGACAAAAAAACTGGAATAATAGAGCTGCAATATCCCACCGCCTACGGAGTTCTCAGTTCCCAACCGGGATTTATCGAAACCGATCAAGACCTTCCTACACGCGGTTATCAAGTCTACAATCTCCTTGAGGAAATAGACGAGCCGTACGAATACTACATAGACAGAAAAAAAGGCGTATTTTACGTCATGCTGCCTGACTCTCCCAGAGAAAGCGACTTTTTTGATTTCAGCATTCTCGAATCTCCCATATTGGAAATAAAGGACGCAAAAAATGTCGTTGTCTCCGAAATAGAATTTTCGGGAGCGCGTTTCAACGGCTTCGTGCTCGGAAACTCAAACCGCGCAACCATCATGAACTGCTCGTTTAAAAATTTCGGAGCATGGGGGGCGCAAGCATTTGGGAATCCCGACAATCCTAAAAACGAGTACACTTTCTTAGGGTGCAAGTTTACGAACAACGGAACCGGAGGCCTGCAAATCGTATGTGGGGACAGAAAAACGCTGGCAAGCGCAAACAATACGGTCAAATGGTGCTCCTTTGTTTCAAATTGCCGCATAAAGAAAAATTATTCGCCCGGACTTGCGATCGGCGGGGTGGGGACAAAGGTTGAATACTGCCATTTCCAAAACGGCGAAAACCAACTTCTAACTTTCAGCGGCAACGACCACACCATATCGAGAAACTATTTCGCCGACTCGTGTTTAAATACGAGCGACATGGGCTGCATTTACACCGGAAGGAATCCGTCCAACAAGGGTATAGCAATTTTAAACAATTTCTTTACAAACATTCGCGCGCGCAATCCCGACTCCAAAGTATGCGCCGTTTACATCGACGACGGCTCGGGGGGAATGAACATATCGAAAAACATATTCTGTAAAAGCGGAACTCCCGGCAAGCACAACATGTTTGCGGCTGTATTTTTCCATGGCGGGCACGACAACTTAGTAAGTAAAAACGTTTTTATAGACTGCGACGCGTCCGCCGGACATTCACCTTGGGACGACAAGCGGTGGAAAAACACCTTTTTCAAAGAATATCTCTACAGGCTGAAAAAAGAGGTGGATATAGAGTCGGAGCCTTATAAAAAATACAAGTCTCTCGAAAACTTTTTCACAACCGATAGGGAGCGTTTTAACATTTTCGAAGGAAACCTTCTCTATAATAGTCCGCTTCCCTATTTCGGATATTTCAAACTTTCAAACAGAAAATACGCCCTCACCCCCGCGGGAACTCCGGATATAAAGGGCGAATGGACGCTTAAGGACGTAGAAAAATATTTCGGAAACAACGAACTTGTGCGCGAGATTTTAAAATCTGGAATAGGCATTCCCGAACAGAAACTGTAAGTCGAAAAGCTTTATTTGCGAGCGCAATGGAAACGCTCGCAAAATATCGACGCGTGCGAAAAAACACTACATGCGCTAACACGCGGAAGCGGGAAGCTTAAAAATCCTAAATTTCCTTCAACGGGGGAGGCTCGATAAGCGCGATTCTCTCCATTATTTTGTCCACAATAATCTGCGCCCTGTCCGGAACGTCCTTTCCCGGATCCAATTCTTTTGGATCGACGGGCTTCCCCGCGCACAGGGCGAGGCGGATGCCGCCGCGCAGCGTATTCGAGCGCGGGAGTATGTCGCGCATATTGAAAAATCGCATCGGCAGTATGGGAGCTCCCGATTTTATTGCAAGCAAACCGGCTCCCGCCTTCCCCTTTTGCAATTTTCCGTCGAAACTCCGCGTGCCCTCCGGAAATATTATGACGCCTATGCCCGACTTTATGCGCGACAGCACGTCCCTGAATGCGCCGAGGTTCCCAGACTGCCCCCTTTTAATCGGAATGGCGTTCAACCTTCTAAAGAACGCACCCGAAAATTTGCCGTCCATAAGGGAGTCGCGCGCAACAGCGCACAATTCCGTTTCGTGGAAAAACGCCGCAGCCATCGGGTCGAGATAACTCACATGGTTTGCCACTATGATGCATGGCTCTTTGGGGACGTTTTCGTATCCATACAGCTCGATGCGCCCGAATACGTCGCATATTACCGACGACAGAAGCCACCAACCCTTGTAAACGTACTTGCCCTTGCCTATTCTGAAAAAACGAGCTCTCATTTTCCCGTGCTACGATTCGAGTATTATCGAAAGCGTCTTCCTGACCACTTCGCTTTTCGTCATGTTTGAAGTGTCTATAAGTTCGGCGCCATCGGGACAGACGAGAGGGGCCGTTTTCCGGGTGCGGTCAAGTTCGTCCCTTTTCTTTATGGAATCCGATATGCCCTCTTTTGCGCGCCTCGCCGCGCGCGTGGCTTCGTCGGCGTCGAGAAATATTCGCGTGTCGGCGTCCGGAAATATGACGGAGCCTATGTCGCGGCCCTCCATAATCATTCCCTCGAAACCGTTCGAACGCCCAAAATCGGCCATGGAACGCTGGTAGCTTTTTAGGAACTCCCTGACTTCCGCTATGGCGGCAAACTCCGCCACCTTCATGTTTATGCGCTCGTTGCGGATTTCCGAATCGGGAACAACATTTCCGGAAAGCGTTATTTTTGCCGAATTTCCGTCAAGCATTGCGCCTATTTTTAATTTTGAAAGAGCGCTGGCAACAGCGGCTTTGTCTGACGCGTCAACCCCGTTTTCAAGAAGCCCGTACGCGACGGTCCGGTAATGCGATCCGGTATCGACGTGCATGTAGCGCAATATTCGCGAGCATTCCCTTGAAACACTCGACTTGCCGACGGCGGCGCCGCCGTCCACCGCGACGATTCTAAATTTTTTCGAATCTTTGCGGGCGGTATAAAGGACTTCGAAAAACTCGCCCCATGTTTTCGAAACGCACTCCGGATCCTCTATTCTTATCCACGAAGATCCGTCCCCCCTGATGTCCGCACATCCGGCGATTGCAAAGCTCATGGCAATGCGGTGGTCGCCGTAAGTGTGCACCAGCGTTTCAGCTTTGGCTTTTTTAAGCAATTCCCCGCGCGTGTACGGCGCGATAAAAAGTTCGCCGTCGCCCTCCTCGACAGTTTCGCAAAACTTGCGCAGCTCGCGCGCAACGGCCGCCACCCTGTCGGTTTCCTGGCGTCTGGTGTGCCCTATTCCGGTTATGCGGAGATTGAAGGGCAACAGCATCGACACCGCCGCAAGCGTAAGAAATGTGTCGGAAATATCGTTAAAATCAACCTCGACGGTTTCCGGGCGCACGGGGAAGTCCTTTGAAAACACAAGAATATTTCCGTCCATATTTTCCGCGTCGGCAAGGCCGAGCGATTTCAAGACCTCAATATACGCGGAATCGCCCTGCAAAACGCATTCTCCGAAATTTTTTATTTGGCAGACGCCGCTTACGACAGCCGGAAGCGTTGCAAAATAACTTGCGGCAGTGGCGTCTGGTTCGATTCTGTAAACGCGCGGCGACGGCGACATCGGCGGAATCCCGGCTTTGCGCGGCGCCACCTTGTAGGACGTCCCGTCGGTTTCACACTTGAATCCGAAATGTTCCATCATTGACATTGTCATCGATACAAATGGCTTAGACACCGTCCCGCCTGACAGTTTTACCGTCATCGGTGACGACGCGCCTACAGATGCCATCAACAACCCGGAAAGCATCTGGCTCGACTCTCCGGCGTCTATCGACACTTCCCCTCCGCGAAGGCCGCTTGTTTTTATCCTAAACGGGAAGCGGTTTTCTTCCCCGAGAAATTCGAATTCCGCTCCCTGCGACTTTAAGGCGTCCACAAGCCCCTTTATCGGGCGCGCATACATGGCGTCGTCCGAGTTGAGAAGATACCTTCCGCCCTTTCTCAGCGCAACCAAGGCCGTTATAAAGCGCGCCGCCGTCCCGGCGTTGCCGACGTTTATTTCCGCCTCGGAATTCGGAATACACCCGAAGGCGGAGTCTATTTCGACGGTGCGCTCGTTTTCGTCGAGTTTTACCATATAACCCAGCTTTTGTAGGCATTCAGCCATAATAAGGGTGTCTCGCGAAAACAGCGCACCCTCCAAGAGGGTGTGCCCTCCCGCAAGCGCAGCCAGAACCATCGCGCGGTTTGTCACGCTTTTTGACCCCGGCGGAGTGACGGAAGCCCTGCACTCCCTGAAAGGTTTTATTGAGATTTCAGAATTCATGCCGCCTGTTATTGAAGTTTGTCCCTGTAAGATTTTGCCTCCCTAAGCAGCCTGCCCACGCTTTCGCTGTCGGAGCTCTCTATATCGCGTATCGTTTCGGAAAGGCATCCGGAAAAGATTTTTAGGGCCTTGAGTATCTCATCACGGTTGTCGCCGATTATCGAATCCCAAATGCCGGGATTTCCCGACGACACCCTCGTGGAATCCCTGAACCCCGGCCCAGCATAGTCCCTAAGGTCTGCGCCGTCGTATTTTGCCGCGCAGCGGCACAGCAGGCCGGCCACGATGTGCGGAAGATGGCTGACCCTCGCAACTACAGCGTCGTGCTCCGACGGAGAAAGCCTGTACACGCGCATTCCGATTGCCGACCATATTTTTTCCAAAAGGTTCGCCGCGTCCTCCTGCGAGGCGCACGACGGAGTGACAATGCACGGACGGCTTTTAAACAAATCCGCATCCGAATGCTCTATGCCCGCCTTCTCGGAACCCGCCATCGGATGCGAACCGACAAACACGGCTCCGGTATCCTTAAGGTATCCCTCCGACAATTTGCAAATCGGGCCCTTGACGCTGCCGACATCGGTGACTAAGGCCCCGTTTTTTAGCGCCGGAGCGATTTTTTTTACGAGCTCGGGAATATTGGCCGTCGGCGCGCACACGGCGACGACGTCGGCCGAACAGACCGAATCCTCCGGAGCCGAAAAAACCCCGTCGAACACCGACGGAAGAGCCGCGCACTTCGCGCGCGTGCTTTCGCCGCGCGACCACGCGCAGACTTTTTCCGCCACGCCGTATTTCTTTACGGCGCGCGCAAATGACGCCCCCAACAATCCGGTGCCGAGCACCGCCACTGTTCCCGTTAATTTCATGGAAAGGCAGCTTAGCACTTAGAATACGCGCCGCAAACAAATTTTAGCGGTTCGCGTCTTTTTATCAAGGGGAAGGCGCGCGGCGCGCCTTTGCATCAATCTTCTTTTATCTGCACTTTTATTGTCGCTTTCGAACGCATTTCGTCGGGAACCTTTAGGAACTGCAGCTTTTTTGCCTGTTCAGGATCGATTAGCTCCTCGCTCAGGACGGGAGAATTAAGCCTTTGCATCGGTTTCCCGCGCGGAGGCAAAACCGCCGCTTTTTGCAAAACCGGAACGGACGATTCCGGCGCATTTTTCGGCGCGGCTTCAGAGGGCGGCAAAGATGCGGCGTTTCTACCCTTGAGTTCCTCCCTCGTCCATTCCCTGCCCTTGAACATTACGGGCGTTCTTTCTATTTTTTGTTTAGAGGATAAAAAATCGAAGAAATCCCAATCGTCGTCACTTTCTCCGCCGATTTGGGCTCCGGCTTTTTTTACCGTGTCGGCGCCGGAAGAGCCACGCGAACTTCGGGAATAAAATTTGTTTATTTCCTCCATCGAGCGTTGGTAAATTGTAGAGTAGTATTCGTCTATTAGTTTTTGTTTTTTTATGTCGCGCTTAAAAAGGTCTATTTTGCCCTTATATTGGCGCGTCATGTTGACGTCATAATTATCTAAGTGGGCCTTTTCGTCTCCATGTCTCCACTTGTCCGTATTGCCTTTGTACATTTCGGCGTCGTATTTTTTTGAAGCGTCCGGAACCTCCTTATCAAACCTGTATTTTGCTTCTTCATTATCCTTAAGATAAGACTCGCGGCCCTGATAACGCGAAGTGTCAACTTTCGGAGAAAAAACCTTTGAATCGGCTTTCATGTCCTGCATTTTCGACCTGCGCTCTCCGAAACGGCTCTCTTCGGTCTGGTATTTTCTGGAAAACGAAGTGGAAGCTTTTGTGAAATCGTTGCTTTTGACGGCAAAACAATAAAGCGGAATTGCCGTAAGCAGTCCCGCCGCCACCATTGCGTTTGCAGAAAAACCCGCCATTAAACCTTCACGCCCATAACGTCGAGAATGCGTTGCAGATCGTCGTTCCCCAGATATGATATCACTATTTTCCCGCGCTTCTGCCCGTGCCTTATTTCGACTTCGGCATTTAAGCGCGACGATATTTTGTTTTGAATATCGCGAATAACGGCGTTTTGGGCAGCAGTGGCAGCGGGAGTTCCCACGGTGATTCTGTCGGACGACGTCTTAAGCCGCTTTACGGCATCTTCGGTGCTTCTAACGTTCAAATCGCTCTCTATGATTCTGCGGGCTATTATCGTCTGCTGGACGGGGTCGTCCATTCCCAAAATAACCTTGGCGTGTCCGAGGCTTATAAGCCCCCTTGAGATATAGCCGCGCACCTCCTCGGGCAATTTAAGCAAACGGAGCGAATTTGCTATGCTGGAGCGCGGCTTACCGAGCCTTTGCGAAGCCGCATCCTGCGTCAAGTGGAAATTCTCCATCAGGTTGAGAATGCCGCGCGCCTCCTCGATGGGATTTAGGTTGGAACGCTGAAGGTTTTCGATAAGCCCCTTTGCCGCGGAGGACGCGTCGCTGGCGCCCTGGACACACGCGACGATTTTTTTCATGCCTATTTTCCGGCACGCCCTCAAGCGTCGTTCGCCCGCGAGGAGTTCGAAAGTGCCGTCATTGAGTTTTCTGACAAGGATTGGCTGCAAGAGACCTTCGGAAGCGATAGACTCTGCCAATTGGGCTATAGAATCCTCGTCGAATTCCGCACGGGCCTGATAAGGGCTCGGCGCAATCTTGTCGATAGCAATCTCGCTAAACAATCCGTGGGAGGCTATTTTTACGTCCTTTGACGCGGCGGACGGCCCGGCGGCGATTTTGCGCGTGCCGCTGTCGGCGGCTCTTTTGGCGCCCGCCGATATTATGGAGCCCAAGCCCCTGCCCAATGACTTTCGCTGAATAGACATATGCGTTCAATTTTGAGGGATAAATATAGAATCTCCGACGCGCAGCCCCTTGTTGGGATCGGCTATCTTGTTTGCGTCTTGAATCCATTTAATTTTCGAATTGTACTGGCGGGCGATTTTCCCGAGCGTGTCTCCCGGTTTCACGGTGTACGGAATGCCCATTTTTGGGTAGTCGTCCCCGAATGTCGTCGGCATCGGAGCCTGCGGGCGCTGGCCTATGGCTTTGGCAAGCTTCTCGATGGCGTCGTTCGTCTGCGAGGCGAGACTTTCCATATCCTTTTTCACGAGCGAAATAATCTCGCGTTTTAGCGCCTCGTTTTGCGACGTCACATCGGAGCGCACAGAGGCCATCTGGGAGCGGACGAGATCCCCCGAAGCCCCGGCCGATTCCATCTGCCTGATTTTGCGCTCGAGAGCTTCCTTTTCTCGCATGACCTGCTCGACCTCCAAGCGAAGGCTTCCCACTTGGCGCTTTAAATCCGCCATATCCTGCTGCATGTCAGCAAGGGACTGCGCCTGCGCGGCATTTGCGGCCAATACCGCATACGCCGCGGAAAATAATACAATTAAATTCTTCATTATATTTGCCTATTAGAAAAAAGTATCGGGAAAATTTTTAGGGCGGCGCCTTTCGTTTTCAAGCATTTTCCCTTCCCTGCTAAGATTTTTAACGCGCTGCCGTATGGTTTTCAATTAATGCGTACATGTGTTTTTTGCAATCGACAAGGCCTTTGCCCACATTCTTCCGATAAGAAACACCAGAACTAAATAAGCTTGCAAGTGTCAAAATAATATAACTAAATGCATTTTTTATACAATAATTTATTTTATGTGTGGAATAACCGGATATATAGGGTGCCGCGACGCCACCCCGATTTTAATAGAAGGCCTGCTTAAACTTGAATACCGCGGATACGACTCCGCCGGACTCGCCCTCTTGGACAACGGAACGCTCGACGTAAAAAAGAAAAAAGGCCGAGTATCCGTACTTGCCGAGGAAGTGGACAAACACCCTTTTAGGGCGACAATGGGGATAAGCCATACCCGCTGGGCGACTCACGGGGGAGTCACCGACGCCAATGCACACCCCCATGTGTCGAGCGACGGCAATTTTGCGATAGTGCACAACGGCATTATAGAGAATTACGAAAACATAAAGAAGTTTCTCCTCGACAAGGGATATAGCTTTTCCAGCCAGACCGATACGGAAACTTTAGTAAACCTAATAGCCTACCATTACGAGCACAGGACTCCCCCAGACTCCGAAAACCGGTTTCTCGAGGCCGTGCGAAAAACGCTGCGCCATATTGAAGGAACATACGGATTCGCGGTTATCAGCAAACTCTGCCCCGACGAGATGATAGCCGCCAGAAAAGGTTCTCCCCTAATAATAGGCGTCGGTAAAAACGAATATTTGGTTTCGAGCGACATTCTCGGATTCGCCGGAAGGGCCTCCAACGTTATTTACCTTGAAGACGGTCAGATAGCCTCGATTACGCGCGATAACTGCGACATTGTGACAGTGTCCAACGCTCCGGTTGACGTGCGCGTAAACGAAATCGACTGGGAGCTTGAAAACGCGGAACTCGGCGGATTCGACACCTACATGGAAAAGGAGATATTCGAGCAGCCCAAAGCCCTCGAAAACGCAATAAGGGGACGAATATCCGACGACATGTCAACGGCAAAGCTCAGCGGCCTCAACATCACCCCGAACGAATTGAGACAGTTTGACAGAATACTTTTTTGCGCTTGCGGAACAGCCTGGCACGCCTGTCTTGCCGCCGAATATCTCATCGAAAAATACGCGCGCATTCCAGTCGACGTCGAATACGCAAGCGAGTTCAGATATAGGAACGCTCCGCTCGATAAAAATACGCTCGTTTTTGTAATAAGCCAAAGCGGAGAGACAATAGACACCCTTGAGGCGCTAAGGGAGTCGAAGCGCAAAGGATTTAGAACCCTGGCAATCACCAACTCGGTCGGTTCGACGATATCGAGGGAATCGGACGGCGGACTATACCAATATGCGGGCAAGGAAATCGGCGTGGCTTCCACAAAGGCATTCACTTCGCAAATAGCAATTTGCCTGCTTGTGGCGCTCTATATCGGCAGAATGCGCGATCTCTCCTTCGCGGCTGGACGCGAAATAGTTTCGGCCATAAACTCCCTTCCGCGGGCGGTCGAAAGCGTTCTTGCGAAAGCCTCCGGCATAGAAAAAATCGCCCAAAAATACACTTCCTACGAGGACTTCCTGTTTCTTGGAAGGCTTGCCGAATTTCCCATAGCGCTCGAGGGCGCGCTTAAGCTGAAGGAAATTTCATACATACACGCCGAAGGGTATCCCGCTGCGGAGATGAAACACGGCCCCATTGCCCTCGTATGCCCGGAATGCCCGTCGGTCATACTTGCGAATTCCGACGACATCTCCCTCAAAATAGTTTCTAACGCGCAGGAGATAAAGGCCAGAAAAGGCCCGATTATCGCCGTCACCGACCGCCCCGAACTCTTCGACGGCATAGCAGACGACGTAATAGCCATGCCGAGAGTCCACGAATCGATAAGGGGGATAGTCGCGACGGTCCCACTGCAGCTTTTGGCGTACTATATCGCGCGGTCGCGGGGTTGCGATGTGGATAAACCGCGCAATCTCGCAAAGGCTGTCACCGTGGAATAAATTATTCCATGTCGGCCGGCGTTTTTCCCTTCCACAAATGCGCTATACGTTCCCGTGAAAATACGCATTCCGCAAGGCAATAAGCCGCAAACTATTCGCTTGAGGCGTCCACTGTGGCGCGTTTCATAAAATCGCGCTTGTAGGTAAACTTATAGGCAATAAAAAGCAGTGCGGAACATGGAAGCCAAACAGCGGAAAGGAGCGATATTCCCAAACTCAACCCCAAAACCGGCTTGAGCGCTCCCAATATGAAAGCCGAAAGCGAGCCGAAGCCAAAACCCGCCATCATCATGATTCCCGACGCCGAACTTCTGTATTTTTCTGGAATGACGTCGTACAACACAGGATATGTGTTGGCATCAAAGAACGCTCGAGTAAAGCCGAAGCCCGCAAGCCCCGCCAATATCAGCGACTGCTCCGACGCGCTTCCCATGAGTATTATAAACGGAACTGCAAAAAAAAGACCGGCGCTTTGCAACAGAATTCTGTTTGCAGGATTTTTTAATGCCAGTAAATCCGACATCCTACCGGCAAGCACAACCCCCGCAAAAGCCGCCAAATGGGTGTAAAAAGTCGCGTTAAAAGCGGCGGCCTCCTTGGACATGCCAATGTCGATTTCCAGATACGCAGGCATCCATGTTAAATATCCTGTTAGAACGAAAATCAAACCGCTGAAACTTATCATCAAAATTACGGCCGTCGGCACGCAAAATATTATTTTAATTGAATCCCACAGGCCTATTTTGCGGGAGGCCGCATTTGAGGCGCCTGAACCGCCTTGCGGCGCGGCGGCGCGCGCGTGCGCGGGGCCGGAGCGTTTCTTATCCCGCATGCGCGCGAGCATCAAAAGTCCGTGCAGTACGCCCACAGAACCGAAAATCACAAATGCGATTCTCCAGCCAAAAAGACCTCCGATATAGGTGGCGATTACGCTACTTGCTATGACTCCGAAATAATACGAAGTTTGGTGTATGCTCATCGCCAGAGCCCTGGTTTCCTTGTGGTAATCGGCGAGAGTCGATATGTAGGCCGGGCCGAATGCGGCCTCTCCCATTCCGGTGGCGAGGCTTCTAAAAAGTATAAACATCCATACCGTGGTGCTGAGCCCCGTCATCGACGTCGCAGCGCTCCATAGTAGTATGCTGAAAACGAGAATGTTTCTTTTGCTGATTCTGTCGCCTAACAATCCGGATATCGGCACCAGTGCGGCAAACGCAAAGTTGAAAACGGTTGCAATAAGCCCCATTTGCGCGTCGGTAAGGCGCATGTCGCACTGAATCGACGTAAGCAGCACATTAAAAATCTGCCTGTCGGCCTGGTTCAAGAAAAACGCGACCCATAGAAAGGCAAGTATCTCCCATTTATAGGAGGGGCTTTCGGTGTCGGGTTTAAAAAAACTCATTTTTTAAAGGTCCTGAGAATGGTATTCAACAAGTTTTTCGATGGGAAACTTTAACACGGTTCCGAGCCTTCCCCCGTTGCGCTCTATTGCCCCCCCCAATATGCCGACGAAAAAGTGCGCTATCGAACCGACCGCGTTTACCGTATATTTTTTCAGATCGTATCTGAGAAGATTGCGCTTCACGAACGAATCGAACTGAGAATCGACCAAATCGAAAACATAGGGGTGCCCCAAAAATTCGTATATAAACGGGGCGAACGACGCCAAATAGCGGTTCGGCATAGGGCGTTTGTAAACGTTGTCAACTATTTTGAAATAGTCGAGTCCGAAACGTCCGCGCAGTTCCGCGGATATTTCCGCGGGCAAAAGCCCCCGTATAAAATCCGACAAAAGCCTTTTGCCCAAAGACGCTCCACCGCCCTCGTCTCCGAGTATAAACCCCCCGCCGACATTATCGTCGGTTATTTTTTCACCGTCGTAAAAACATGAATTTGATCCCGTGCCCATTATGCATGCAATTCCGGCAGACCGACCGCAAAGAGCCCTTGCCGCGCCCAATTTGTCGGTCTCGACAAAAAATTCGCAGTTTTTAAAGTTTAACTCGAATGCAGACATCAACGCGGACGTGGCTTCGTGCGAAGCCGAAATGCCCGCGCTGTAAAAGTACACTTTCGACACTTCGCTAAGATTTATCTGCGAACCGAGCGTGTTGGCCAATATGTCGTTTAACTTTTCCGGAGCTTGAAATACGGGGTTTATTCCCTCGGTCGATATGGGCAAAACCGTATTCGAATTTTCAATCGCCCTCCAATCAGTTTTTGTAGTACCGCTGTCTGCTATAAGAATCATCTCGATAAAACATTATATCTTTTATGCGGTAGTCAATCCATATGTGGCATATCAAATTAAAAAGTCAAAATTCTGCAAAAACATTTGCATATAGGAGGGTTGTCCGCCCTTTTACTATTATTGCCTGCGAACGCACTTTAAATTCGGCACGCTCACGCGTAAACGCGTTGTGCAGAAGTATACGCGCCGCCGCGCGCAACAGCCGCCCGAATTACGACGCCTTCGGAGCGTAAAGCTTAAAATGCGAAGACAGCACGCTTGCGTCGCACGGGAGGCCCTCGGAATCGTGTGACTTGTTTCCCGTCATTTCCGGAGTTATTCCCATGAACATGCCGCCCTGCATGCCGTCTATGTCAAACTCTCCGTCAATCGTGACGGAAACTATGGCGTGGACGGGTTTGTCGAAGAGGAGTTCGTGCTTTGAAACGGGACACTTCTTCATAATCTCTTCGGGATACGCGCTGTGCGGATTAGGCACCCATTCAGAAGTGGTGCTGTTTAGATTGAAGAAAGCCGTTTGGTTGATAAGTTTCAAGCTGTTTCTATGGTGATGCCCGTTTATCCACATTGCGGGGAACCGCTGCGATGCAAAAAGCACGCTCAGCACTTCCGAAGCGTTTATTATACCGCTTGTGTACTTGAATCCGTGATGCGAAAATACGACGCACGGCCCTTTTGCCGTCAGAAGCTTTTGCCTTAAAAATTCCAATTGTTCCGGAGGCAACAGGGCTTCTTTTTGGTGGCATTTTTCATACGCGCTTGACGAAGCGTAATGCATTAATTCTCCGTTTTTGCGCCTAAAATAATTTGTATCCAAAACGATAAATCTGAAATCGCTGACGTCGAAAGAATAAAAATTCCCGGTTTTCGACATCATATATGCGCTGCAAACCTCTTCGAGAGTTTTGGTGGCTTCAAAATCGTGGTTTCCCATTACGTGGTAAGTGGGAATTTCAAAGGAGTTAAAGGGTTCTAATACCGGGCTGGCGGTTTTAACGTTGTGGCAAAAGTCGCCGCAATGTATTACAAAATCCACGTTGTTGCGCTTTGCCCTTTCGAGGATTTGGGCGAGGCGCTTTGTAGCCCAATTATAGTCGCCCTCCCGGAAATGCAAATCCGAAAACACGCTGAACTTCACCGATTTTTTTCCCGAAACGCTAGCCGCCATGGCGGACCCCGAAACGGACGCGCCGGCAATTGCGGCGGCGTTTTTTAAGAATTTTCTCCTGTCCATAGGCTAAAACCTACAGCCTGGCTAAACATATTCAAGCATAAAAGCCATATTGTCCTATATGCCCTCGTAAAAAGCTCTCGCCTGCCTGTAAATATCCGATTTCCTGTCCTTAGCCCTTCTGAAATACTCCACGAGAGTGGCGTTGGCGTCGCGCCTCAGCCCGAGCGAAAAAAGCGCGCGCGCATCGTAGTAATAAGCGCGCGCCCCCCAGTATTCAAAATTGAAATAGCTGACAAAAACGCGCTCGAAATACGCGTGCGCCTTGCCCCATTCGCCCTGTTCGTACCAACACAGCCCGGCTTTATATAGAGACTCGGCGGCCATTTCGCCCAAACTTTTGCGGTCCATAAAAATCTTCTGGTAATAATAAAGCGCGTCCGGATATTTTTTTTCGAGCCGAAGGGCGTCCCCGAGAGCCATATAGACTTCAAGCATCTGTTTCGAATCCGGAGGAGCCAACGTTTCGGCGTCGCGGGCATACGTTTCGGCGTCGGCGTAGTTTTTGCTTTCGGCCGCGCCGCGAGAGAGCGCAAGATACCCCCTCCATGCAAACGGCGCGTCGCGGCATTCATATACGGCTTCGGCCAGCAGTTTGGCGTCCGTTTTTGCACCAGATTCCGCAAGTTTGACGAGGGCATAGGCGCTTATCTGCGAATGCGGCTGCGAAATTTTTTCGCCCTTTAAAATTTCTGCGCGAGCACGGGCCGCAGGAGACGAATCCGGAAGGGACGCCGGAGGAAATTCGGCAGCCAATTTTCCGCCGGAACATGCCGAATCGACAAATACGTCGGCTCCCACGGCGTCCGGTTGGCAAAAATACTTATCAACCGCCTTTCTCCAAAACGAAACGGCTTTAGCCTTTTCGCCGGAATCGTAGAGCGCCTCCGCATAGTACCAATCCACAAGGGAATCCGAATTGCCAGATTCAACAATCGGAGCGGCGGCCTTTAAAAACCTGGCATACTCCCCGTTCGCAAGCGCGAATTTTGCATACTGGGCGGCAACTTTATTCAAAGAACCCTTGGGCGGATTTTTAAGCGAGCGCTCAAACAAGTCGCACGCCGACGGATCCCCATTAAAGGCGGCAATCGAAGCCAAGTAAAACATGGAAAGCGCGCCGTATTCCCCCGGAGCCTCGGCCGAATGAGAAAACATTTCGCGCGCGGCGGAATAGTCGTGCCTGAGAAAATACTTCATTCCGCTTGCGAAGAACTCCGCCTGGCTTTCGGCAAAAACAGCCGCGGCAGACACCAGCCAAACCAAAACCGTTAGACATACGCGCATAACATTTCCCTCAATTCTTCCAAAGTTTTTATGTTTTTAATATTTGCCCTAAGCTTTTTAAACCCCGCCGCTTCCCTTAGAAAACGCATTATTTGGGGCTTTGCATGCGAAATATTTTCGCGGCTTATGCCCGACCTCGTCCCGTTCGAAACAAGTTCCGCGTACCGCAGAGCCAGACTCGCGCGTTCCGCAGGCGACGGCCCTGAAAATTCCGCGCCATGCATTCTCGCCTTTATTTCGCTGAAAATCCAGGGATTTCCGAGCGCCGCGCGCCCTACCATAAAACCCGCGCAAGCCGAACTGTTAAGCTGGTTTCCGGATCTTTTTTCCACCGAACCGTTTCCTATTACCGGAATCGGCGACACGTTTGCTGTCAGCTCTATAAGCTTCCAGTCGGCTTCTCCGCCATAAGCCATAGATTTCGTACGCCCGTGAATCGTTATCATTTCCGCGCCGGCGTCGGCCAACGCCCTGGCAGCATCGGGTAGGAGTATCGACGACAAATCCCAGCCGGTCCGCATTTTTACAGTCACGGGCGTGCGCTTAAGAACCGCCGCCACCGACGACACCATCGAATACATTGCGGGGGGATTTTTTAAAAGGAACGCGCCCGCTCCGGCCGACGTGGCGTTCGGGGCGGGACATCCGAAATTTATGTCGATAAAATCGGGCGCGAATTTCTCCTCCAGCAAAACCGCCGCATCAGCCAACTCTTGCTGATCGGATCCGAAAATCTGTATTCCCACGGGGCGTTCGCTTTCGCAAAACGCTATTTTTTCAAACGCGCTTTCAATTCCGCGCAAAACGGCGCCCGCATATACAAATTCCGTCACAGCCCCGTCCGCTCCGTATTCGCGGCATATTCGCCTGCATGCGCTGTCGGAAAAGCCCGCCATCGGGGCCAAAAAGAGAAAATTTTTTTTCAAAAAGCTTACCATTCCACAAATCCTTGGAAGGCTTTTACCGCAAACACGCCGCAATTATACGCAGCATGGGCGCATATACACGGAATAAGCGAGCGTGTTTTATTTTGGGGCGCAAAGCGAAGCGCGTAAAACAAGAGAGAGCATTCAAATATGGCAAGCGTGTTTATGAGGGCCTGCACCGATGGGGTAAACGACCACTTCCCGGAAAAAATAGATCCCCCCTCGCTGACTTCGTAATTCCACAAAAATGGATGCCCCGCCGCAAACACGAATGAAAAGAAAAGAATACTTGCCGCCAGCGCTAATTTTCCCCTGCCGCGCACGACGAGATAGCCGCGAAAAATCAATTCCTCAACAAACGCCGCCCCGATCCATGACAGCAAAGCCCATGGCGCCACTTTCGTCTGGTCGCAAGTGACACCGAGAAAACGCTCCGCCGCAGAATTTACAAAAAGAAGCGCGAGCGCGCAAACCACCCCGACAGCGACAAGTCCGGCCGGCGCGGGATACGCGCCCTCGAATGCGCCCCTGCGTTCGCTTCCCGTCCTGCAGTAGTGGCGGCAGTCGCCCAGCCACATATAGAAAAGCCATACCGCCACGGCCAGCGACGCTACTGAAAAAACTGGGCTATCCTGAAACATGGCAACTCTGCTTAGTTACGAAATTAAACCCCAGACGATAATGGCAATCTGCGCCGCGAACATTAAAGCCACCAACGAATATACAAACACGAAAAATTTATCTGTTCTGCGTTTTTGAACTGTCGGCAACTTGGAAGTGTTATTCATATATTCCATTCAGTTTTCATTTTTGCGCTTCAATCTCAAGAAAATTCCTCTGTTTTCGCCAAGCGAAAAAAATGTTTCCCTCCGGAACCATGTCCATAACAATTTTGTAGCACATAAGGGAGATTTTATACAAATCGGTAGCGGCCCGTTTTTTGCCGCCATTAACGCGCCTTCATTTCTTAATGGAATTCAACAAATTAAAACTTCAATAAAATTGGCACGCCTTCTGCTTTATAAAAATTGCATCTAAACTAATGCGACAATGAAACTAATAATAGCATACATAAAGCCCGAACAATTAGGCGAAGTGAAGAAGGAACTCTTCAAGAACCAAATTTACAGGCTATCGGTCACAAACGCCCTCGGTTGCGGAAGGCAAAGAGGATATAGCGAGAACTATCGCGGCAACGAGATAGAGGTAAATCTGTTAAAAAAGATCCGCCTTGAAATCGGAGTCAACGACGAGTTCGTCGAAACCACGATAGAATCCATAATAAAAGGAGCGCAAACCGACCATATAGGGGACGGAAAAATATTCGTGCTCGACCTGCAAGAATGCGTGCGTGTCAGAACGCGCGAAAAAGGTCCCGAAGCGATAGGATAAAAAAATAAACGTTTAAAAATCGAAATATTATGAACCGAAAGATATTTATAACTGCCGCATCGGTGGTTTTCGCCGCCGCTGTTGCGGGCGCCCAAGAAGGCGGGAACGCCGCGACTGCAAAAGTCTCGGCAGAAATGTTCACGATAAACAACCTGTGGATTCTTATAGGCGCAGTTCTCGTGTTCGCCATGCACCCCGGGTTCGCCTTGGTGGAAACGGGATTATGCCGCGCAAAGAACAGCGTCAACATATTGGCTAAAAACCTAATTACCGTAGCGATAGGCCTCCTCACGTTTTCCGCTTTCGGGTTTAACCTGATGTATCCGGGAGAATCCTGGATCCTCGGAAAGTTTGTGGGATTTGGCGGCTTAGGCCTGTCGGCTCCGTCAGGCGCCGACATAGAATATAACGGTGGGCTTTATTCCTACTGGACTGATTTCATATTCCAAGGAATGTTCGCGGCAACCGCCGTGACAATCGTTTCGGGAGCGGTAGCGGAAAGGATAAAGTTCAGCGCATATCTGATTTTTGCGGTTCTTTACGCCGCTTTAGGATACACTATCATAGGCTCATGGGGCTGGGGCGGCGGATGGCTTAAAGAGCTTGGGTTTTACGACCTTGCAGGCTCCACTTTCGTACATTCCGTCGGCGGATGGGCGGCACTTGTGGGAGCTTTTCTTGTCGGGCCGCGCATCGGCAAGTATGTAAATGGGAATATCCGCGCCATACCGGGTAGCAACCTCGGATTTGCCACGCTCGGAGTTTTCCTCCTATGGTTTGGTTGGTTCGGGTTTAACGGAGCGTCTGTTTTTTCCGCAGACACGACGGCCGTCGCCTACGTCTTCACAACAACCGCCCTATCCGCTTCCGCAGGTCTTGTTGCGGCCATGGCTGTGTCGTGGATAGTGCAAAAAAAGCCCGACCTTTCCATGATTCTCAACGGATGTCTCGCCGGGCTTGTGGGCATCACTGCATCGGCCGACTGCGTGTCTATAAGTTCGGCGTGCACAATAGGACTGATTTCCGGCACGATAGTGGTTCTTGCGGTATATTTTATGGATAAAATCCATATAGACGACCCCGTAGGCGCAATTTCGGTACATCTTGTATGCGGAGTATGGGGAACATTAGCGGTTGGAATATTTTCATCAGAACATGCGCTGCTGCCGCAAATCATAGGAATAGCCGCTGTCGGAGCTACAGCGATGGCAATAAGCGGAGCGATATTCCTTGCCATAAAGGCCACAATAGGGCTGCGCGTGGAACATTCCGATGAACTGAGAGGACTGGACGTCGGAGAACACGGCATGGAGGCATACCACGGATTTCAGATATTCTCCAACGAATAGCCGCAATTCGCCGGCCGGAATGCCGCCGGCCGGCGGACCTCAGTTTTTCTCATATTTTTATTGCAAGAGCATCTAAAAGTTACATCTAAAGATAAGTCTTTCATACAAAATACTGCAAAACCATGAAAAAAATATTCATAATATTACCACTATTGACAGCATTCTTTGCTGGCTACCTGAATGCCGAAGGAAACGAAGCTACTGTGACAGTCGCCGTCACCCCGAAACCCGCGGTGGCAAACGAAGCGGCAGTTGCAGCCCAAAAAACCGCGGAAATCAACACCCTTGCGGACGAGGACATCTGCCTTCCGGTGTTGGAGAGGTTTTCCGCATCGCTTACGCTCGGGTTTGAATCGGAATACATATTCCGCGGCAAAAGCATGGCCGGAGCCTCGTTAAACCCGCAAATCGACGTGGCTTACGACGTCGGATACGGATTGGGATTGTACGCCGGTGTTTGGTCCAACACGCCTGTTGACTCGGACATTGAGAGCGAAATAGACTATTACGCCGGCATCACATACGCCATACAAAACTTCCTGTTTGATCTCGGATATGCGGCATATACATACACCGGTGATGAAAGTTCTTCTCACGAAATGAAATTCGCCGTATCGTACGACACGTCAGACATTCTCGGTGACTTTAACGTAAGCCCGGCAGCGGCTTTTTATTACGACTTCACACTCGGCGTTTACACCCTCGAAGCGGGCGCCGTATATTCCGCGCCTGTCACAAAATGGATAGCCGACAGAAACTGGGGAACGATAGACCTTGCCGCCGTTTACGGCTGGGCCACAACCGCAACTTCCGGCGGATACAGCTATGTGGCCTTTTCGGCCGACGCCGTCATTGCCGTAAACGATTATTGCTCGCTTTCGGCGGGCGTAAGATACGCATATAACAACGACAACACATACCTTGAAGGAACTGCCAGCCGTGTCTGGTTCGGCACCTCGCTTTCAATCGGCTTCTAAAAGACATATCTCTGGCAAACACGACTATTTCGAATTGAAAACTTCTGGGGAATCCTTGCGGATTCCCCATTTTTTTTAATCTAACGCGGCAGGCGAACGCGCGTTTTTGCAGCTGTTTCGTCATAGTGGCTGCGCGCATGGTTTTAACGCGTCCAAAAACCTGTTTATTTGCGTTTTTATATTTTTATCTTTAGTAGAATCAGCAATGGATCTTAATCTGCCCAAGGCTTCGCAGTTTAACGATCTGCCCTTTACAGCCTCGAAAAATCTGTCGTCGGTATAGCCGTACGACAAAAGCAGAGGATCATCTGTCGGAAATTCCAATTCCTCGCCTGCATAATAGTTGCTTGAATTGCTAGTAATTCTTAAAGATACCGGATTTTTCGCGTATTTGCCCATCGACGATTGGTTGAAATACACCGTGTATATCCTAACGCCGTTGGTTATCGTAACCGGAATGCTCCCTCCGTCCATGCAGATGCCTCCGTCATAAATAATCCTGAAATTTTGGCAGGCGCTTAAAAAAATTTCGTATGCGCTTGCTTTTTTGGGCAATGCGACAAGTGCCGGCAAATCGCGCTCGGCTTCAAAATACTTTTTCTCCCACAAGTCCAAAAGCCTTATCCTTTCTGCTTCCGAAGAAAAACCCCTAACAGTTTGCGCGGAATAGCCGCAGTCGACTTGCGTGACTTTTTCTAGAAACTCTGCTAAAGACGCATCACTTCCCGCCATCAAAAACATTCTCGCCCTAAGCGCCTTAAAAAGAATTTTTACATGTCTGTCGTCGAGATTGGTTTTAAGGGGCTTGGAGCTTCTAAACTTGGTAGCATCGACGTTTTTGAAAATCATATTTAACACTTGGGTTAGTCGGAAACAATACTGCAAGCTCGGCCGTTTGGGGTCGTCGGCAAGCTTTTCGAGGGCTAAAAACAGGAATTCGGTTATTTCGTCCTCGCTTCTGATTCTGTACCCGTGCGAATCGCCCAAAGGTTCAAACGCCAATATCTGGTAAATATTGTCGTTATTTTCCGCAAGGATATATTCCTGAACATAATCATTTAAAGTCTTTTGCCCTGCAAAAATATTTAAATTGAAAATCAGTAAGGTAACGGCGCAAGAGAAAAATTTAAAATACATATAATTTTTATTAATTTACGCTTCCGCTGGAGTAAAGGCTTAAATCACAAAACCAACCATATATGAAAACGCCTCACAAAGTGGCGGCATAAGCTTTATCCGGATTTATTAGAGCAAGTAAAACCCACCATCATAGGCGATTTTCCGATGTGGTGCGCTAAATATTTGGATAAAAAAATCCGGTTTATATTGTCGTTAAAAATATCCACACTCTTTTGTCTTTACAAAACTGCGCCGTATTAATAAAGACAACTTATCTGCATCGCTTATAATTATGTTAGGTAATAAATTTATTTTATCTTTGTTTCTCGCCTCACTGATGTTGCTCTACGGCTGTTCAAAGCAAAACGTTCATTCATACAAAGTGGAAAATATAGGCGGAGTTCCCCGAATCACCATTGACGGCAAACCCGTCCGCGCGCGAATGTTGTATGTATCTCCAACGTATTTTTTGCTGGGTTCACCCACAAAAAGAACGGCGTTTAACTATCTGAATTGGGTGGAAACATTTGTGGAAATTCCTAAAACAGGCAGGCGGTTGGAAAACGGCGAAATACGCATAGACGTTCCCAAAGGCCCCCTGCATTATAGTATTGCCGCGCTCGAAATAGTGGAATCCGACACCGGGGAAAAAATATACGAATTTGACGTAAAAAACAGGGACGGAAGAATCAAAATCCTTTCGAAAGGCAAATCGTCCCTTACTTTCGAAAAAATGCCAGACGGAACCGACGCCCTTAAAATTGAGTCGCTGTCAGACAAAAAGTCTTCCGCAATATTTGGCGGGATTAATTTAAACGGCGACAAAGCGTACAGAATCAACATAAAAATCAAAGGCGGAAAAACTTTTGATTTCGATATGTACATATCCGAAAACGGGAAATTGTTTGAGCCTAAGATACGTTCGTTTGTGGGCTTGCAAACGAAACTCGCAAAGGACGCAGGAGTAGATATGATAACATTCCCCGTACAAGCGGAGGATTTCATACCAGAAGACGGGAAATCATATAATTTCAACAATCTAAAAGGTGCTCTCGACGAAATTATAGCGGCCAATCCCGATGCGAAAATACTGTTGAGAATCAGATTTTACCCGCCCGATTGGTGGTTGAAAAAATATCCAGACGATGTCATCACCAGGTCAGACGGATTCAAGGAGCATTTCCCATGCGTTTCTTCAGCACGTTTTAGAAACGACGCCTCAAAAGTTCTAAAAATGATTATTGATTTTTGCGAAGAAAATTACGGCAAAAATATCATGGGCTACCACCCCGGAGGCGGAGGATCCAGCGAATGGTACTATCCCACAACATGGAATAAGCATTGGTACGGCTTCAATAAATCCGCCGCGAACGCATGGAAGAAATGGGTTGCAAAAAAATATGGGACCGACGAAAACCTTAAAAAGGCTTGGAACGACGGATCTGCGACCATTGTAGGAGTGGAAGTTCCGTCGCGCGAAGAACGCTCAAGCGCCCTCTATCTGTTGAATCCGAAAAGTCAGGCAAAAATAGCCGACTACAACGCCTTTCTACAGGACGAGATGGTGGACACGGTGGAACATTTGGCTAAAATAATCAGGGAGAAAGCCCCAAACAAGCTTTCCGCGCTATTTTACGGCTATACCTGCGAATATTCCGGGGCAAAAAACAAAGGGCCGTCCAACACGGGGCATTACGGATTGTGGAGGGTTGTCAACTCTCCATATTTCGACATACTTACAGGACCCGTCTCCTATACGGACAGGGATCTTGGCGATCCCGGATTTTCCATGGGAGCGGTGGAAACTATCGCCCGCCACGGTAAAATATGGTTCGACGAGGAGGATATCAGAACGCACCGCACGCCGCAAACGCAGCAGAAAGTCACCGGGCTCGGCCGCGAATTGAGGAATCTCTCCGACACTATAAGCGTTCTTCAGCGCGACATGGCGCGGCAAGCCATACGCAATCAGGGATGCTGGTGGATGGATTTGGCGGGCACGGGTTGGTATTGCGACCCGGATCTATGGAAACTTATTCCCCGATTAGAAGCCATGGAAAAAGATATGATTGAGAATCCGATTCCATATAATCCGGAAGTCGCAGTCATCGCCGACGAACGTTCAGTACACTACGGCGGAGTAGCCGGAACACCTCGCCTTACCACGGATTCACTCAGATTGAGCCGTTCACTTCTTGGGAAATGCCCTCTTCCGATTGGATATTACTTGTTCGAGGATTTTATTTCAGACGCTCCCCGCCTAACCCCCAAACTTGCGGTGTTTCCAATCGAGTTTGCCCTCGACGCCAAACGTCGCGAAGCCATGCGGCAGAAAACAAAAAATTGCGCGGCGATATTCGTATGGATTCCCGGTTATATAGACCTCGACCAAAAAGATTTCTCGACAAAATCAGTAAAAGAGGCTACCGGATTTGAAGTAGAGCTTGTAAAAGACAACGTAAATGCCGTCCTTAATCCGACGGCCGAAGGGAGAAAAATTGGCCTTGAAAAGGCATTCGGCTTTAAGGATGCCGTAAGACCCCTCCTCTCTCCGAAACTCATTGAGGGAGACACGGTTTTGGCCGTTTACGAAAACGGCATGCCGGCTGTAGTATTGCGCGGCAAACACCTGTTTTGCGGAGTAGCCGACATACCGTTCCAGATTTATTGGCACATGATAAAAATTTCCGGAGCCCATATGTATGCCAAAATACCGATGTCGGTATATGCAAACGGCGCATACGTTTCTGTGACGGCGCTCGGTAAAGATAATGCTGTGCGTCCAGTAGAAATCGATGTAAAATCCGATAAGGAAATATTCGACGCTCTTACGGGGGAAAAGTTGGGCGTCGGCCCCAAAATCACGCTGAATATGAAAGGTGGAGACAACCGTGTTTTGCGCTTAGGCAAAGGCAATGCTGAATTTGCAAGATAAGAAGTTAACAAAAAACCTTCCGGACGTTTTGCGTCAATCCGAATACGCTATCAAATTTAGCAGATAAATTTGCCGAACGCTAATGTGCGATTAACATTAAGTTTAAAGCGTCTTAATAATAATCTACACTTGCACGGAAAGATTATTTTTTCATGGGAACCGACATGCCACGCATAGCTGTAAAAAGAAATGGAACTCCCCCGAATACACCGGACAAAGCAAAAATAACATTCCCAAAATCTTTCGGTGTTTTTAACAAGGTAATTACTCTTTGCATTGAAAGAGTTAATAAACTATTATCAAAACATAAAAATTAGACGATAGTTCGGATTACTATAAAACTTATGAAGTCCGACTATTGTTATATGGCACGTTTCGTTGCAAATAAAAAATATTCTTTATCCAAACATTAATCCATATTTATACTGCAAACAAAGGTATAATCATTTAATTAATGTCCCATATCCAAATTATTCAACCAATATAGCTGCTTCAACGTTTACATACTTTATGAAAACAGGTTTTTTTTATTGTTCAACCAAACCAATTATAAAGTGCCGTTTGCGTCTTGAATCCGTTTGGTCTTCTTATTGTGTAGTGCCGTATTAACACGCTCTTCCTAAATTTTGCACTCGCCTATCTCTTACCGTTGTACGCATCTTATTTGCAATCGACTACGGATATGCCACAAAATTTCTTTGAACACCTGCATGAAGCCGCAATAGAATCACTGTATATCCTCGATATAAATTTCCAATTTTAACACAAAACAAAAGTAACTCGCGCAACCATTTTTTCCGCGTAGCCGTCAAATATGCCGATCCGTTGGCATGAAAATTCTTATGCAAAATTAAAATACTTATAGCGGAACAAGTAATCCGCCGGGAAAAATTGGTATTTCTATGTTATTTGCAAACAGAGTATGGCTAACGTAATTTTTTCTCCCAATCCAAAGCGGTTTTTGTGATGATATCCAGATTGTCAAATTTCGGCCTCCACGACGTAAGAGAAGTGATTTTTTTATTGGAGGAAACGATTTCGGCAGCATCGCCCGAGCGTCTCGGCTTTATCTGATATTTTAATTTTGTCCCTGAAACCCTTTCTACGGATTTTATCACGTCAAAAACAGAATGTCCCCTGCCGTACCCTACATTAAACACTTGGGACACACCTCCATTTTTTAAGTAGTCAAAAATCTTCAAATGGGCGTTTGCCAAATCCTCTACATGAATGTAGTCTCTCACGCCCGTTCCGTCCTTCGTATTAAAATCGTTGCCGAATACGTCTAAAATAAAGTTTTTATCCAAAGCGGCCTTACAGCACATTTTAATTAAATGTGCGCTATTTGGAGAACGCTGCCCGTTAGAACCGTCTAAAGCCGCTCCCGCCACATTAAAATAGCGAAGGTTCGCATATTTAACATTTTTATTTGCAAAAATATCAGAAATAATCCTTTCAGACATTAATTTTGAAGCTCCGTATGGGGACAACGGATTAGTCTGGAAATTTTCATCGATAGGACGATTGTCGGGAGGTTGCGAATAAACGGCAGCCGTGCTTGAGAATATAAAGTATTTAACCCCTGATTTGGCTGCGATACTTGCCAAATTGCAAGTATTGAAAGTGTTTGACGTATAATAAAGAAACGGATTCCTTACCGATTCCGGAACTATTATTTTTCCTGCGAAATGAAATATCGCATCTATTTTATTTCCGCGAATAAAATCTTCGATATTTCCCGTATTCTCAAGATCACAACATAAAAGTTCAACCGAACCCGGAATTGAATTTTTAAATCCGGTAGACAAATTGTCTATGGCAAAAAGATTGCGCTCTCCGGACGCCGACAAAAGATTGGTAAAATGGCTTCCGATATACCCGCAAGCGCCTGTTATTAGTATATTCATTAGTAAAAGACGAAAATCAAACCAAAAGACACCGATGTCAATATATAAATATGTTATTCTAAAATGTGCTCGTATAGCGAAATATACTCTTTAAAGGTTTTTTTTGCGTCAAATTTGTTTTTTGCCTCCTGCAAACACAAATTTCTAATTTCACTTCTATCTGCGCTTGCAAGTTTTATTACGGCTTTTTTTAAGTCTGTCAAATTGCCTTTTTCCGCCATTATTCCTATTTTTTCATTCGGTATAGTCTCAGGAGTCCCGCCCACATTGAATGCAGCCACAGGCGTTCCGCAAGCTATTGCCTCCATATTTACAGTCGGAAGCGATTCTTCAAAACTCACGTTCACGAATACGTCCGCAAGTTTATAAAGTCCGGCGAGTTCCGCTATATTCTGGGTTTTCCCGATGGATTTTATTCCGTATTTTTCAAGTAAATTAGCCTGTTTTTTTGTCACTCCGACCACTACGCATTGGAAATTTTCTCCAAGTAAACCCGAAAATTTCGGTATAAGGTAAAATCCCTTTCTATCATTCCAAATATTTGATACGAATAATGCAATCTTACGGTTGCGATCCGGTATAAATCCGACATCAACGCAGGCGTTTTCCGGGCAAAAAGACGACAAGTCTATACCGTTTCTTATCACTTTAATTTTAGGATTCGGTATTTTTGATGATTTAACCAAGTTGCCGAGCCAACCGGACACGGGTACAAAAGTCAGATTCCGTATTTTTGAAATCAACGATATTTTTTCCGCGTGATTTTCATACGAACGGTCTGCAAACCACGAAGCCGGATACTCTCGTTTTTGCGGGCAATCGCCGCAGCCTGATTTCCATTTTAGACAACCGCAAAGTTCAAAATGCGTGCAATGCCCCGTAATCGCCCAACAATCATGGAGTGTCCACACAACCGGCTTGCCGTATTCTCCAAGGAAATTTAAAAGGGTTGGAGCATGCAAGTAATATCCGTGCAGATTGTGTAAATGTATGATATCCGGGGCTATTTCTTTTATTTTCTCTATGAATCGCAAAGTTGACAACTTGGAAAGGCAACTGTCGGAATCGAATATCCGAGTCCACAGCGCGTTGGGATATCTGTGCCATTTTGCCCCGACGGGAATGAGATTAGATTGGCTTTTAAGTGCTTTTCTTCCGTATGCTATATGGCTTGTCCAACCGCGGCGAGCGATTTCAATGCCGATTTGTTCGGCTATCCTTCCCGTTGAACCGGAATTGCATACCGTGTTTATTTGCAGTATGTTCATTTTGTTTTAAATTGAAAAAATCGTTCCGTAAAATTCAATCATAATTAAAAACAGTGGCGGCAAAATATGGACTTATTTGCTAATAAAATTAAATTGCAGACAATTTCATGGAATAGCTGTTATTTTTAATTTGGTTGTACTGTAAAACATACAAAAAATTACGGTGGCAAAAATAAAGAATGGCGCATAAAAAATCAAAAGAAATATTTTAACCGGGTTCATGTGTCCAATATTGATTTAATCCATGCCGACCAGCAGCATTAAAACCGCACACCCTGCCCATTGCGTATTTATCTTCAATATGCGTTTCAGATATAGCCTTAAAATTTGCGTAAAACCACCGAACTATTTTACATGAAACAACTAGTATCATTTCGCAAGTAAAAGCCTAATATGCTTTATAACATAGAAAAATCTTGTTAATGTACTGCGGATTCTTAAGTTTACAACCGATTTATGCAAACAATGAACAAGCCTAAAAAAATTGTCATAATCGGCGGAGTGGCCGCCGGCGCAAGTTGCGCCGCAAGGCTAAGACGCTTGGACGAAACCGCGCAAATAACCATTCTTGAGCGAGGGAAATACGTCTCCTACGCCAACTGCGGCCTGCCGTACCATATCGGCGGCGTCATCGCTGACAGAAGCGATCTTATACTCACAAAACCTGAAAAATTTTCCGCATGGTTTAATATAGATGTTAAAGTTTCCTCCGAAGTAATGTCCATTGATAGAACGAACAAACGCGTTCTTGTCAAAGGCAGCGACGGTGAACATCTGGAAGACTACGACAAACTCGTCATAGCGACAGGCGCAAGAGCCTACACTCCCAAAACTGAAGGCGACGACAACGTCAAAGTCCGCCATTTATGGACAATGTCGGATATGGACGATATCTTGTCGATGCTTGCAAAAAACGCATCCCCAAAAGTGACGATTGTCGGCGGAGGCTTTATCGGTTTGGAAACAGCCGAAAATCTAAGGCACAGGGGCGTAGAAGTCACGCTCGTACAGCGCAGCGCGCACGTATTGCCCGTTTTCGACGCCGAAATGGCCATTCCTCTGGCGGACGAGCTGAAAGGAATGGGGGTGAACGTAATTTTCGGGCGCGTCGTAAAAAAATACGAAGACGCCGACGGCGGCGTAGTGGCGGTTCTGGACGACGGCGAACGAATTTTCTCAAACATCGTTATTTCATCTACCGGCATTAAGCCTAATTCCGGCATTGCGCTTGAAGCAGGAATCGAATGTTCGAAAGACGGATTCATAAAAGTGGACGAGCACATGCGCACGTCGGATCCAGACATATATGCCGCCGGCGACGTGGTAGAAATTGACGAACCCCTATTCAATTCAAAGACGCATATCCCCCTTGCCGGCCCAGCCAACAAACAGGGAAGGATAGTCGCCGACAATATCGCCGGAATAGACAGCGTTTATAAGGGTACATACGGCGCCTCAGTATTAAAACTCGGCAAATACACAGCCGCAAGCGTCGGTATGACTGAAAAACGCCTGAAATCTTCGGGGAAAAAATACCTTAAAATATACACGCACCCGTCTTCCTCCGCATCGTATTATCCGGGGGCCGCGCGCATGGACATAAAACTTATTTTTTCGGAAGACGGCGCGATATACGGGGCGCAAATCATAGGCGAAAAGGGCGTTGACAAGCGGATAGACACAATCGCCCAGGCGATGTATAACGGTTTAAAGGCCGACACGCTCGGAAAATTGGAGCTGTCATATGCGCCTCCGTTTAGTTCCGCAAAAGATCCCGTAAATTACCTGGGATATATTGCCTCAAACGTATTAACTGGCAAATCGACTCCGGTTTACGCGGACGAAATTCCTGAAAACGCGCTCGTTCTCGACGTGCGCGAACCTCCTGAAGTCGCAAACGGAAAGATTGCAAATTCCGTGAACATACCGCTCGGGCAACTGAGAAAACGCCTGAATGAACTTGACAAAAACCGCCTCATAGTGGCTTCGTGCCAAGTCGGGCTAAGGGGATACATAGCCGAACGCATATTAAAACAAAACGGTTTCAACGCCGCAAATCTTTCGGGCGGGTATCTGACATGGAAAGCCTTAAATTCAAAATAAAAAATGGACAATAAATTATATAAAAATCAAACCGACTACGACAATCTTCCCGCCGACGCAGTGATTCTCGACGTTAGAAACGGAAACGAACATTCCGAAACCGCCCTGAAACGCAAGCACTACTTTATCGAACTGCCGCGCTTTAACGCCCATGATTTCATAAAGGATTACGGCTTGAAAGGTGAATGCGTTTATGTGCTTTGCAAGAGCGGAATGCGCGCAAGCAAAGCAGCTGAAAAGCTTGAAAATGCCGGATATCCCAACGTATCGATAATATCAGGCGGGATATCGTCGCTCGCCGGCAGGCAGGATGCTGTCTTTGAAAGCGCTGCAATATCAATGGAAAGGCAGGTTCGCATCGCAGCCGGTTCTATAGTTTTATTGGGAAGTGTCTTAGCCGTGCTTTTCAATGCGGCTTTCGCGCTTATTCCAGCATTTGTCGGATGCGGACTGATATACGCAGGAATATCCAATACATGCACCATGGCGTCCCTATTGAGGAAACTGCCCTGGAATAAGTAGAATTTCAATTTACTTATAAAAGCGCCGCCGCCAAATAAGAATACATCCACACACATAAATTAAATAAGTTTATTGGAAACAGCAAAAACTTCCGGTACCGCGCGATAACCCTTCTTCAGACAAACTAAAAGCGCCCGCCATTTTCGGCGGGCGCTTTTTTTGCATCAAATGCTGCTACTCCAATCCGAGAGCCTTTGCCACTCCTTTCCCATATTCCGGATCGGCCTTCGAACAGTTTTCTATATGGCGGCGTTTTATAAACTCCGGGGCGTCTCCCATAGCCCGCGCCGTATTTGCAAAAAGCCTCTCTTTCTGTTCCGGCGTCATTGCCCGAAAACGCCTGCCGGGCTGTGAATAATAATCGTCGTCGTCCTCCCGGAAATTCCAAGAGTCGCCGTCGCCGCACACCTGCGTGGGCGGAATCCTATAATCGGGCTGTTCTGTCCATGCCCCGTATGAATTTGGCTCATAGGAAGTCTTGGCGCCGTGGTTTCCGTCAACGCGCATTTGCCCATCGCGGGAATATCCCGTGACGGGGCAGCGCGGTCGGTTAACCGGAATTTGATAATGGTTTACTCCAAGCCTGTATCTTTGGGCGTCTCCGTATCCGAACAAACGCGCCTGCAGCATCTTGTCTGGCGAAAACCCTATTCCTGGCACCACGTTTGCCGGATTAAACGCCGCCTGCTCAACGTCTTGAAAATAATTGTCTGGATTTCGGTTTAATTCCATAATGCCGACCTCCTCGAGAGGGAACTCGTCCGTATACCATTCCTTCGTCAAATCAAAAGGGTTATACGGCATATTTTTAGCCTGTTCGCGCGTCATTACTTGAATGCAGAGCTTCCATTTGGGAAAATCGCCCTTTTCGATGTGTTCGAAAAGATCGCGCTGGTTGCTGTCGCGGTCTTTTGCAATTACCGCTTCGGCCTCCTCATCGGTAAGGAATTTTATCGGCTGCTGGCACACCCAGTGAAATTTTACCCATACCAAGTTGAGATTGGCGTCGTACATGCTGAATGTGTGGCTTCCAAATCCGTGCATATTGCGGTATGAGGCGGGAATACCGTCGTCGCCCATGGTAATGGTTATTTGGTGAAGCGCCTCTGGCAGGCTCGTCCAAAAATCCCAGTTATTTTTAGCTGACCGCATGTTGGTCTTGGGATCGCGCTTTACGGCGTGGTTCAAGTCGGGGAAATGGTGTCCGTCGCGCAGGAAAAATACGGGAGTATTGTTTCCGACCAAATCCCAATTGCCCTCCTCAGTGTAAAATTTCACGGCAAAACCGCGAATATCTCTTTCGGCATCCGCCGCTCCGCGTTCGCCCGCCACCGTTGAGAAACGCACAAACACATCGGTTTTTTTGCCGATCTCCGAAAAGAGTTTGGCCCGCGTGTACTTTGTAATATCCCTTGTGACAGTAAAAGTTCCAAATGCGCCCGAACCCTTTGCGTGCATTCGCCTCTCGGGTATGACCTCTCGGTTGAAGTTGGCCATTTTTTCCTGAAACCAAACATCCTCCATTAACATGGGGCCTCTCGGTCCCGCGGTTCTGGAATTTTGATTGTCGGGAATCGGCATGCCGAAGTTATTTGTCAGTCTGTCTTTTTCCATATTGTTTCCTTTCATTTTCAGTTTTAAAATAAGTTTGCAAAAAAAACGTTGGCTCGCCCGTAGCGGAGTTCCTTCTGGATATAGGGAGTATACCTATCGCCGAAATTTTTTATCCCTTCCCTATCCCGAAAAGCCCTGTTTTTTTGGGTTTAATGTAAATAATTAACAATAGCAGTCAAGTATTATTTATAAAAAACTTGCAATTATTTTATAAAAGCCGCATCATACGGGGCAGATGAAAAACGACGGAAAGACATTTGAAGACACCTTCACCTCATTTTGCCGCAAGGCGGGCTTTAGAAGGACCCTTCAACGCAAAATTGTATATGGGCTTTTTCATGGGGCCCGCAGGCATCTGAGCGTGGAGGATATAATGAGTTTAATATCAAAAAATAATCCCGAACTCCGCGAGGAAAGCGTTTATAGGATTCTCGGTGACTTCGAAAAAGCCGGATACATAAGAAAAGTAGAGGTTCCCGGTGCAAAAAAATACGAATACGCGTCGGAAAGGCACGGCCATTTTTTATGTTCAAGGTGCGGTAAAATACTGGACGTCGATATTTCGTCAATTGAACTTCCAAAGTCATTAACTGGGATTTCCGACATCAGCATCACCTTTAACGGCGTTTGCCCCGATTGCGCAAAAAGGAAACGCCGAACTATAGCATGATTCCATGCGGACAACTGCGCAAGATGGTGCGCTTTTTGCATGCCTAACGGCAACAGCATGCGGCAAAATTTTGTCGTTCACGTGGCGGCGAATTCAAATCGAAAAATATATAAACAAAAAATGCAGGCAAAGATTGCTGAAAATCCGCAATTAACATATAAACAACCGCGTAAGCCCGCAAAACCGAAGCCTTTTTCTTTTTCACATATTTAATCAGCCTAAAGTTCCGCCTATGCGTGCAAATAAACATCAGACATGCTGTTTCGGATTTTGACGATGTTTATTACTTTATTCATCGCCTTCCATGCACAATTCGAAAAAGCGTCTTCCTGGCGTATTACGGATACGGGCGCATATAATATTACTTAACGAAATATTTTCCGCATATTTCCCTCATCTAATCTTGCGCGAATATATTGGGACGACGATGCTCCGGCCGTAAGCCCACGCTTATAGCGGATTTATGTAAAAACGCGCTACCACCCACAACATGAGAGCTGCGGTTATTTCTTTATAACAATGTCGGGACGCTTTTTTTTGCCGCCGGCGTCGCAAAAACTCAGTGTTATGCCGTCTTTGCGAATTTTTACATTCATGATTTCGGAATTTGAATTCGCCACCGTGGGAGCATCGAAAACTTCGCCGGCCGGGTAAAACTTGTGACTGTGGAGGTGCCCGCTTAAATATACGTCGATATTTCTTCCATTGAGTATAGGAGCGAAAACCTTCCGAAAGTGGCGCGAACCGTGCCATTCGCCCCAGGCCGGAGGTATATGCGTGACTACGATGCGGTGGCGCGCCGCTTTAAAAGCGTCGCTTTCGACTACGCACTTAAGCCACTCGCCTTGTTCTATTCGGTATTTGTCGAAATCAGCGAGGCCGTAATATTCTATGTCGCTGTCGGGTTTGTCCTCCCCTGAGTCAAGAAATATAAAGAATGTTTCGCCGATTTTCGTCGAATAGTATGGTTTCCCCGTAGGTGTGGGAAAATAATCGGAATATTTATCGGAAATTGGCCCTCTTGCCTCATGGTTTCCGCGGGCAAAAAATATCGGCTTCGACGAATTTGTAGCCGCCGCCGCGGCGCTGAAAAATCCGTCGTAAATTTGCGACGGCGACGACATCGAATTTACCATGTCACCGTTAAATATAAGAAAATCGGCCTCCTTGGGAACGTGTTTTAAAAGCGCTTTAAGCAGATCGGACTTTTCGTGTATGTCGTTTACGACCGAAAATGCAAGCTCTTCTAAGGAATCGTCAAACGTTTTAAATGACGGTGGAATAGCTTTATATACCCGGGTAGAGGCAACATCGCCGTAAAAAACTTTAACGCCCTTTACGTCAACCACCTCTTTGGAAAACGCGCGATAGTTGTATGTGGAGCTTTTCTTCAATCCGTCAAGCTTTATTCTGTGAACTTTCCCTATTTGTTTTTTACCCAGCGGAGAATCGAAATATTTTTTGCGTTCCTCCGCGTAAAAATGACTTCCGTCGTCGGGCATTGCCTCCACCCACGATACGGCGTCAACATTTGTAGCCCATACGATAGTTGCGGAATTCTCGGTCGTATATTGTACAACAGGGCCGCTGATTATCTTTACTTCGCAAAGAGCCGACAAAGGCGCAAGCAGCGCAACCATAGGCAGCTGGATTGTCAAGCGGACGATATTCATCATTTTTTCTCGGGCAAGGTTTCAACGTAAAGCGAACGCGAGGGGAACGCGAAAGACAAATTCCTTTTTTGCACGGCACGCATTATATCTATATTAACGTCTTGAACGGCCTCCCCAAAGGGTATCGGATCAAGTTCGAAAACATAATAGAGGATCGAAATATCCAACGAAGAGTCTCCGAACCCCGAAAAATTAACCCTGACATCCGAGCTGTCGACTTTGGGGTTGTTTTTTAGCAGCGTCTTGATGTCTTCGACAATCTGTACTATCTGCTCTGCGGTGGTAGAGTATGTCAAACCAACCGTCATCGTCACCCGACGCTTGTTCCGCTTGGACCAATTTTCGACAGTTTCGTTTGCAAGAACAAAATTTGGAATAGACACAACCGTACGGGGAAATGTCCTGATTCTTGTCGAACGGAACCCTATAAATTCGACTATACCCTCTACACCCGCGGCGGAAATCCAATCCCCCACCACAAAGGGCCTGTCTATGATGAGCGACATAGATCCGAAAAAGTTGGCTATCGTATCCTTCGATGCGAAAGCCAGCGCCGCGCCTCCTATTCCGAGAGACGCCACCACGGCCGTTATGTTTGCCCCGAGAGTGTCGAGTATGACGAGGCAAGTTATCGTATAAATTGCATACCGCATTATGCGGTTGCCTAAAAATAGGAGATTTTTTGTCGCGGCATATTTTATGGCCACGCGTTCCTCGGCGATTTTGAAAAGCGCGTCCGACAATATCTGAAGCGCCCAACACAAAAGCACGAAAAACAGAACCGTTGAAACCCGGCGCGCAAAAAATATGACGTCGGGATTGCGCGACAGCAGAAGAATTGCGGCGTCGAGCGCCATCAAAATAACGAACCACGATATCGGCGAACGCAAACGCGACAGTATCAACCTGCTCGCCTTTACGGTATCACCGTTTTTCGTGCGCAGCAGCAATCTGAATATAAAGGCTATTACGAAGCGCTGCAAGGCCCAAGCCAAGCCCACTATCAGAACGGAAAGAAGAACAACCACCCCACGTATCCCGAAATATTTCTTCGACAAAAAATCGGCGAAATCCTCGGAAATATTCTCCCGTATGAATTGCACTGTGGATCTCGCCATAAAGTGAAGCTCCTTGGCGTCGCTAAGGCTCTTCTCCCTTATTTTTTGAGCAATCAACTCGGGAGAAGTATATTCCGATTCCGAATTATTTATTTCCGAATCGGACGCCTCCGCCTGCGGGGACGTTGCGCCCGCAAGCGCTGAAAACGGACTCTGGGCCGTGCAGTTAAGGACAGCTCCCAATAGCATGGCTGCCGAAAACAGTATTCTATAAAAGATTTGTATGCGTTTTGAAATTCTCATTGCCGTTGAACGAACAAATATATAAAAATTTTTTTTTCAAGACCAAAAAAAAACGGCAAAATCCCGCGTTTTTAAAGTTAAAAACTACTTAAAACGCGCTATTCCGAAACTAAAGTCCGACTTTCGAGCCGCAGCGCGCTTTGGGAACAACTCTTCGCTTCTCACCACTTGGCGGCAAAACGGCAAGGCGAATTTGTGTATGGCAGAATCAGCGCAACTCCATTTGTCCGCAAACGCCATGTTCCCCCGACAACAAAACGCGCCAAAGGTCAAAACTTTATTATATAGTTTTTCAGCGCTTTGCGCTGGTCTGAATTATACGAATAAATCTTAAACAGTGAGGCCACAAGACAAACCGCAAAACCGGCGGCAGTCACCACCCAGAGAAATGCGGAATCTATAATTTTTACCGGATTTTTATCCACTGCGTTGACAATGGTAAAATTGAAGGCTATGACTGCCAGCGTAAAGTCTGTTGCAAGCAGAATTCCGAGATCAAAGAAGCTGACGTTCCGCATTGCCTGGGTGCGCTTGGGAGATATATGGTCGCTAAAATAACTCAGCCAGGCAAACGGCCCCACAAGGATTATGTCAGCGAAAAACACAGCCAATGACATAGACATTTTGTAGCCCTCCACAAACGCCTTCCTTAACGATATGTTAACCTCGGGGAACTGCTCCGCAACGAGCCTCAAATTTTCCTGACTCGTCAGGTTTATGTAGGCCAACGCAAAAAACGACACGCCCAAGAACGCCAAAAACACCCTATGCGTTATCCCGGATTGACGTTTTGTCTTGTTTGCCATAACGTCTGCGCCGCGCTAACCGAATATTTTTTCGGCCGCGTCTATATCCTTAAAGGACATAACCATAACCGGTCTGCCGTTCATTGGCCTGGTCATAGCGTACATGTACTCTATGTTTAGTCCGACTTCCGCAGCATATTTTAAAATGTCGGCAAGCGCTCCCGGTTTGTCATCTACTTCAACCGCCAATACCTCCACAAGTTTGGCAAAAAAGCCGTTATCCTTCAAAGTGTCGGCGGCTTTTTCCGGATTGTCGGCGATAGCGCGAACTATGCCGTAATCCTTTGTTTCGGCAATCGTGATCGTCTGAAGGTTTATGCCCGCTTCGGCTAAAACCTTGCACACCTTCTCCAGATGGCCGGGAGTGTTTTCCAAAAATACCGATAATTGTTTCAATCTCATGTCAAGTTGTATATCGTTAAATTTTACGGTTGTCAATAACGCGCTTCGCTTTGCCTTGCGAGCGCGGAATTTTGTTGGGTTCCACAATCTTCACCTCAATTTTGATGCCGACTATGTTCATTATCGACGTCCTTATCTTCTTGCGGAGGGCGTCCAATTCGGAAACGCTGTCCGTATAGTGCTCTTCGCCGACTTCCACCTCGACCGTCGCCGTGTCGAGCTCCTTCTGGCGCTCCAGTATTATTCTGTAATTCGGAGTGCATTCCTCCACCCTCATCAGCGCCACCTCTATCTGCGACGGGAATACGTTTACGCCGCGTATGATAAACATGTCGTCGCTGCGCCGCCCTATTCTGCGTATGCGGCGCAAAGTCCTGCCGCATTTGCAAGGCATGGTTATTATTGACGTTATGTCGTGGGTACGGTAGCGCAAAATAGGCATGGCCCTTTTGGCGAGCGTCGTCAAAACAAGCTCACCCTCCTCGCCGTCGGGAAGAACCTCACCGGTATCGGGATCCACTATTTCCGGATAGTAGTTGTCCTCAAGAATGTGCAGACCGTTTTGCTCCGAACATTCGCATCCTACGCCCGGGCCGGTTATTTCCGAAAGCCCATAGATGTCGTTTGCGACGACGTTTGTGTTTTTTTGGACGTAATTTCTCATCTGTTCAGACCACGGTTCCGCCCCGAAAACTCCGTGTCGCAAGGGAAGGCTTTTCATGTCTATTCCGTATTTTGGGGCCTCCTCGATAAGGTGAATGAAATAACTTGGCGTGCAACATATGGCGGTTGTGCCAAAGTCCCTCATTATCATCAGCTGCCGTTCGGTGTTTCCGGTTGACGCCGGAATTACCGTGCAACCCAAGTTTTCCGCGCCGCCGTGCGCTCCGAGTCCGCCGGTGAACAATCCGTACCCGTAGCATACCTGCACGAAATCTCCGCGGTTGATTCCACTCATGAGCAGACAGCGCATTACCGACGTCTTCCAGACTTCCATGTCGTCCTCCGTATATCCGACGACTATCGGCTTGCCGGTTGTGCCGCTCGAAGCATGCAGGCGCACAACCTCGCTTGAAGGAACGGCAAAAAGGCCGTATGGATAAGTGTCGCGGAGATCGCTTTTTTCCGTAAAGGGCAGCTTCGACACGTCGTCTATCGATTTTATGTCCGAAGGCTTCACCCCTTTTGCGTCCATTCTGTTTCTGTACAGAGACACATTGTTGTAGGCGTGCTGAACCATCGCCGAAAGCCTTTGGCTCTGTATAAATTTCAACTGCTCGCGCGGGAGAAAATCCATTGCGCTGGCCGTGTTGAAGTTTCCGTTTTTATCGTTCCAATTTTGCACCATTTCAAACCTGCTATTACGAGTTTCTTCCGAGCATAAACGCTTCCGCATTGGCTTCCCGCAGCTTTTCGGGAAAGAATTTCGCTATGGTTTCAAGCCAGCGCCCCTCCGGTATGTCGAGATGCCTGCTTAAAACCCCGAGAGCCGCCACGTTTATAGATTTTGCGCTCTTGAGTTTTGAGACATCGAAATCGGCCGGCGATATTACAACCCCTCCGCGGGCAAGCGAATTTTTGTGGACGTCCGACCATTCGGGTTCAAGCGAAAGCAAAAAATCTATTTTGCCCGAACCTATCATCGGGCTTACCACTTTTTTGCCGAAACGCACATCGCTCGATATAGAGCCCCCCCTTTGGGACATTCCGTGCACTTCGGCTTTTTTAACGTCGTATCCCTCCTCAAAAAGGAGTTCGCTCAAAATCAGAGACGCCTTTAAAACGCCCATGCCGCCCAAGCCGGCTATGCGTATGTTTGTCACTTTGTCCATTTCGCTATGCTTTCATTTTTGCCAAATTTGCAGCCGCAAGCAAACACGGCTGCTTCAATATTATCAGCGTAAGCTCGTTTGTGGCGAGTTTTTCCCTCAAATATTCAGTTATTTTTTCGGCGTCCCTGACAGGGTTGAAAAACTCCACATTCTGAACGCCTATTGCTTTCGCCACGTCGGCGATGGACACGGTGTGCGGCGCCGGGGAATGGTCGAGTTTCCTGCCGGTCCCGGGATGTTCCTGCTGCCCGGTCATAGCCGTTGTGGAGTTGTCGAGAACGACAACCACATGGCCCGTGGGCGGCGGGTTGTAAACCATTTCAAGCAGACCCGTCAGGCCGCTGTGCATAAAAGTGCTGTCGCCTATGACGCTGACAACCCTGCGCGCCTCGCTTTCCGGCAAAACTTTCCGCAGCCCTAAGCCCATGCCTATCGAAGCCCCCATGCATATCTGAAGATCCATGCCGCTTACGGGCTTCATCGCCGCAAGCGTATAGCAGCCTATGTCGCCCGAAACTATGCAATTCAAATCCACAAGCGGCTTGAAGCTGTACACATGCGGGCATCCTTTGCAAAGCTGCGGAGGCTTCGACTTTACGGCGGGTTCGGAATAGTCGGTCGCTCCATCGATTTGAGCTTTCGCCCTGTCGCTGTTGAATTCCCCAAAACGCCACACCTCGTCCCTCGGCTCCACATTTGCCCCGGCGGCGAGAAGAAGGGTCGTCATATACGGATCTCCCTCTTCTATCACCACGCAGCGCTTGTAGCGCTTTGAAAACTCGGAAATCTTATTTACTGGAAGCGGGTGGGAAAGCGCCACCTTGAAAAAACCCGCATCGGGAGCAGCCTCCATGGCATGTTGAAACGCAACGCCGCTTGCGATGATTCCAAGCTCGGAAGATTTCCCCTCGACAACCATATTTGGAGACTCGTCAGACTCGTTCCATTTCAATATTTCCGCCAACTTTCTGCGCAAACGCAAATGAGAAGGCTTCGCATGCCCCGGAACCATCACGTGCGTGGAAATGTCCTTCTGATATTTTGCGCTATGCAAAGGCTCCAACGAATCCAAATCGTATTCTACCGGCGTGTTGCTGTGCGCTATGCGGGTGGTTGTTCTAAGAATGAACGGTATTCCCCATCTGCGGGAAAGGCGGAATGCCAACCTTGTAAAATCGTACGCCTCCTGCGAATCGGACGGTTCAAGAACCGGCAAGCCTCCGGCGTACGCCAGCGAGCGGGTATCCTGCTCGTTCTGGCTCGACGCCATGCCCGGATCGTCGGCGACAACCGCCACAAACGCCCCCTGCACTCCGCTGTACGATGCTGTAAAAAACAAATCCTGCGCCACGTTAAACCCGACGTGTTTCATCGTCGCCAGAGACGCCGCGTCGGCGAAAGCGGCGCCGAGGGCAACCTCCGCGGCGACTTTTTCGTTCGGGGCCCATTCCGCGTTTCCCCCGAGAAGCGAGAAATTTTCGAGTATTTCAGTCGAAGGCGTGCCCGGGTATCCCACCCCGAGCGCGCACCCTGAATGGAATGCCGCCAAAGCCACGGCTTCGTTGCCGCTTAAAAGTTTCTTTTCAAATTTAGGCATATTTTTTTAATAATTTACTTTTTGCGGAAATGTTCAACACCATATTTAAAATATTTTCTTAAAAAAACCTTTTAACGGGCGAAAAAATCTCCATATTAGACTTAATTAATCGCGTTAGACGCCGATTTTGACCGGTTAAAGTCGGTTGTGTTTATTTGCAGCCGGCGCTAATTTTTTATACAAAACATGGAATACAAATTTAAAGCGGAAGTAAAACAGGTATTGGATATTGTTGTAAACTCGCTCTACACCGACAAGGAGATTTTTGTCAGGGAGCTGGTTTCGAACGCCTCGGACGCCTCTGAAAAATTGCGCCTGGGCAAGCTCGCCTCCGACGAAAAGATACCGGAAGGCGAACTGAAGATAAAGCTGGCGACCGACGAAAAGGAAAATCTCTTTTCCATAGAGGATTTCGGAATAGGCATGACCGAGGACGAACTCATTTCTAACCTCGGGACGATAGCCCATTCCGGCTCAAAGGCGTTTATAGAAGCCTTGAAAGAAAGTAAGGGCAATATCGGAGACGGCTTGATAGGCCAGTTCGGAGTGGGCTTTTACAGCGTATTCATGGTTGCCGACAAAGTGGACGTCTATACAAAAAGCGAGAGCGGCTGCGGACTCCACTGGTCGTGCTCGGGCGATGAAAATTTCGCCATAGAGGATTTCGACAAATCCGAGCGCGGAACAAAAATAGTGGCCCACCTTAAAAAGGAATACTCGGAATTCTCAAAAACGGCGCGGATAAGGTCGATTGTGGAAAAATACAGCGCCTATATAGATTTCCCGATCTTCCTCGGCGACGAGGAGCTGAAGACGCGCCAAGCCATATGGCTTAAGGCAAAATCCGACATAACCCCGGAGCAATACGAAGATTTTTATAAATTTCAAACGCACTCGTACGACAAGCCTACCGACTGGCTGCACTTTAAAGCGGACGCCCCGGTCGAACTCAATGCCCTCATATACGTCCCCTCTGAAAATCCCGAAAGGTTAGGTTTCGGAAAAACGGAATGCGAAGTATCGCTTTACTGCAAAAAGGTGCTCATAGACCCGTCTCCCAAAGGGCTGTTCCCCGAGTGGATGCGCTTTGTTAAGGGCGTGATAGACAGTTCCGACATTCCGTTAAACATATCCCGTGAAAGCATGCAGGACAGCGGCCTTGTCAAAAAGCTCGGAAGGGTAGTTCTTAAACGCTTTCTGAAACACCTTGCCGAAACGGCTAAAAAAGACGCACAAAAGTACGAGCTGTTTTTTAAAAAATTCGGAACTTTCCTCAAGGAGGGCGCCGCCGTGGATTTTGAAAACCGGGCGGAACTTGCAAAACTGCTCCGCTTCGAGTCGAGCTTATACCCCGACGGCACAAAGGTCTCGCTTGAAGACTACGTGTCGAGAATGAAGGGCGACCAAAAGGACATATTCTTCGCGTGCGGCGCCGACAGAAAAACCATTGAAAGCGCCCCCTACGTCGAGGCTTTTGCGGCGCGCGGACTTGAAGTATTGTATATGTACGACCCCATCGACGCTTTCTTGACGGGGAACCTCGGGGCTTTCGACGAAAAACCGTTTGCGAGTGTGGATTCAAGCGATATCGCGCTCGGAGACGCGCCCTCTTCATCGGATGTAGCCCCCCTTCCCGACGCGGAATTGACACCGTTAAAAGACTGGATAAAATCCGCGTTGGGCGATTCAAAGGTGTCGGAAGTTTCAAGCGGGGGAAGGCTTGTTGACAGCCCGATAGCCGCGCTCAATACCGACGGCATCACACCGCAAATGCGCATGATGCTTAAAGCCATGAATCCCGATTCGCCGCTTCCGCCCTCGCCGGTAAAGCTTGAAATCAATCCGCGAAGCGAGGTGATAAAGAACCTAAACTCTCTGAGAAGTTCGGATGAATCCCTCGCAAAGCTCGTCCTCGACCAGCTGTACGACAACGCCCTGCTTTCCGCGGGGCTTCTCGAAAATCCGAGAAGCATGGCCAAGCGAATGAACGAAATCCTCGCTAAAGTTAAGCCCTAAAATTCACCGAGCAGCGACAAAAGCCGCAGGCGGCATTTTGCGCCTGCGGTTTTACTTTCTCCTGCCTGCCGGAGGGCAGAAGCGCGCTGTCCGGCGCATATCTATATCTACACGTTCGTTTAAATGAAGCCCAGACTGGTGCGAACGTTTGGCATTTCCGCAAAACCGGCTAAAGAAGCTCCAAATAACTCGCCCTTCTATTTTTTGTTGGTTCGGAGTGCGAGTAAGCAAACGCACTTTTTAATTGACCGTGGCGGGTGTTTTTGTTAGGCAAAAGTCTATGTTAAGACTTACGATTCTTGCTTTTTTATCTGTAATCCCCTTTGTTTCAAACGCAAAAACTCCGTGGCATTTCCCTCTCTATCTCGACGGTGGGCAACCCGCAGAAAACCGCGTGGAAATCTCTGTCAGCAACAACTCTGACAAGCATATCGAAGAGCGCGTACTTTTCATACCCGCCAAAAAACTCGGCTTGTCGGGGCAGCGCCGGGATTCCGTAAGAATCGTATCTCAGCGCGGAAGCGAACTTTTATTTTCAATATCCCCCTATTCCGAAATAATCCCGGAGGACGCGGTAGTCACGATACCCTTCGACTGCCCTCCGAAGTCTAAGATATCCCTTTGGTGCTATTTTGGCAACGCCCGCGCGGTCGAAGTGCCTGACTTCTATCCCTACGGGATTGTAAACGAAGATTTCGAAGACGGTGAATTTGAGGTTTTCCGGCGCTGGAGCGACGGGCAAATAACGCTCCACGACCCTATTGAAATATCAGAAAGCGAGGCCCGCGGAGGCAAGAGGTCGGCGCATATTAAAGCCGGAACCTTCGGGGAAAATTGGAGCGCCTTGCGCCGCGTTATGCAAGTAAATGAGGGAGCGTCCTACGAATTTACCGGATATGCGAAGGTAAAAAACATGCTCAAGGAAAAAAGCTCCAACATCATAGGGGTCCACTTCGTACTGTATCGAGATTCGGAACTCTCATTTTTAAAAAGGTCAAAAGACCCCGCAAAAAACGATTTAAAGAAAATAATATTCAGCACGAACACGATAAGCGGAAATTGCGATTGGACGCCCATGCGCGCCAAGATAAAAGTTCCCAAGGGCTATAACAGGCTTGTCGTAAAGACAAAAAGCAAATGCGGCGGCGCCGACGTTTTTTTTGACGACTTTAAAATCGAAGAAGTTTCCGCCCCGGAGGATTTTTCCTGTCAAATAGGCGAACCAGAATCGCTAAAATTGGCGTGCGATGCCGCTCCAAAAAAATGGGAAGTTTCGCGCGCAAAATTCAACACGCGCATAACGGCCTCGTTTTTTAATCTCGGCGATTCCGCCATAACGAACGCATTGGGAGCAATGCCCATAAAAAGGATAACCCAGGGCAATTTCAGAAAAACCGACTTCAAGGTGTTCAAAAATGGACGTCCTGTGCAATTCGCCATTTTCGGCGACCTGATGATCCTAAACGTCGACGAAATCACCCCAAAAACAGAATCACAATTTAATATATACCTGCGCTCCGACCGCAAAAACGCAAACGCGGAAACCTCGGGCGCAAAGCAGGCAAGCGACCTTCCGAGCGACCAGATCGCCGAAATAAGAGCCAAAAGCGACCCGAAAGACTTTGAAAAGCTCTTTTCAAAAACCCGCAACTTACTCGTAAACCCGAATTTTGAAAACGGAGACCAAGGCTGGTCATACCGCTCCAACAGCCGTCCAGTGGTGTCAATCGTCGAGGGAGGCATATTCGGAGACAAGGCGATGCGCCTTAAGATAGACAAAAGCATTCCCAACTATCCCGGGCTCCAGCAAAACGTGCCCATAAAACCCGACACTACATACATAGCCATAATATGCGCAAAAAAAATCGGCGAAGGCGGCGGCGTGCGCGCTCCAGTGCTGAAAATATCAGACGCCTCGGGAAAGAGAGACGTCCGTGAAGACCCCGCCCTAAAAAGCGACGGCGAATGGGAGGTTCAGGCCGTGAGGCTGAAAAACCCGTACAAAAACGCCACAGCATCGTTTATCATCGTCAACCGCGATAAAACCGACCATATTTTTGACGGCGCGGCTTTGTGCGAATGCATAAACGCCGAAAAATTCGACTACTCCACCCCACTCGACCTAAAAGAAGGTCAAAAAACTGTCGCATGGCAGGTAAACTCTATCGTAAAGGTTTTCAGATTTTTCGCCCCTCCGTTAAGCCCTGCAAAAGCCAAGATTTCGCTGGCTAAAAACGAAGTCGAAAACCTGCAAATAGCCGTCAGGTCGAACGTCGGCGTGAAGGGGGTGTCGATCGTGGCGCAGCCCCCGAAGTTAAAGGGGAATCCCGAAACGTCGCTCTCCGCCCCGCAAATCGGGGTCGTCGGCCATGTGGCCACGGACAGCGTCAGCAACTATTTAAATTTTTCGCATCTTAAATTCTACGAGCGCTGCATACCCCCAAATTCGATGCTCGAATACTATCCCGACCCGATATTGCCGGAGAAATCGCTCGACTTGCCGAAATGCAGCACTGAATCGGTGTTCATAACGTTTGAAGCAGGAGAAGGCGATGCAAGCGGAACATACGAAGGGGTGGTGGAATTTAAAAAAGAAGGCAAAACGATCGCCGCTCTTCCGTACGAAGTGACGGTAAGAAACTTTGCGATTCCGAAAGAATCCCACCTCGGAGCGATGTTCTCATACCAATCTGGAGACGGATTCTGGGGGAGCTGGCGCGCAAAAACGCTTGAGCCGGGAATGCGCAAAAGGGCGTACGACAGGGAAAGGGTGCAAAAATTTATGGCAAAAAAGCGCCTCTCGCTCGACACGCCCCCCCGCGCGAAATTCAGCGAACTGCCCGACGGCTCTATTGAGGGAGACTTTACTAAATTCGACGAATTTTGCAACATCGCCCTGAACATTCAAAAAGTCCCCCTGCTATACCTGCCTATCCCCATACAAATGCTCAACTGGGCACGGCCTCTTTTTCCCGTAAAATGCGCCGGCAAAATTATAAAGCCCATAGACGGGAAATGGCCATACGAAGGCATGGACCTTTCAAAAATCTCGCCGGAATTCGCCTCGTACACAAAGTCGAGAGTGGAATGCGTCTACTCGCACATCGCCAAAAAGGGCTGGCAAAACCGCTTTATATTTTTTGTATCCGACGAACCCTACTATTGGCGGAAACCGATAGCCGACATGCTCAACAGCTATTGCTCCATAATCCGCAGCGTCGCGCCTGAAATTAAGCTTTATTCGAGCACATGGGCCTATACAGACACACTAAAAGACGCCATAGACGCATGGGGATTAAACATGTCCGCGGCTGAGACACCAAAAGAAATAAAAAACATAGACGCGCAAAAAAATAAAATAAAAATATTTACGACCGACGGAAACTACTGCATAGACACCCCCTACAACGCCCAGGAGCGCATAATATCGCTGTACTGTTTCGCGGGCGGGTTTACGGCCTATGAATATTGGGGCGTTTTGTGGAATACCCAAAATCCATTCAAATGGGCGATACACAAAGACCGCATCAGCGATTCCGACCCGGAAAATATCAGGCGCAACCGCTATCCGAACGGGGACGGCTATTTCGCATACAGCGCCGAATTCATGGGGAAGGACGACATATATTCGTCTGTGAGATTGGAGGCAGCCCGCGACGGGCAGGAGGATTTCGAATACTATAGAATTTTGGAAAGCCTCGCGCAAAAGACCGGCGACAAAAAGGCCGCAGAGCTCCTCGGCAAGGTTAAATCGTTGGCCGTTTATCCAAACGCCGGAGGGAGAAAATCGGCGGAGCTCCTTCCTGACCCCGACGCGTTTCAGGAGCTTCGCGACAGCGTCGCCGCAGAAATTGAGCGCTTGCAAAAAAACGATTAGGAATTTAAGTCTTTTAGAAACAATAAACGTATATGAATAAAAAATCGGCAATATTTGCGCGCCGCTCGATAAGAGCCTACGACCCCAAAAGGCGCGCGACAAAAGAACAGATTGAAGATGTGCTCGACGCCGCAATGCACGCTCCGTCGGCCATGAACAAGCAGCCGTGGAGGTTTGTTGTGGCGACGGATCCAGAAACCGTCCGCGGCATATCAGAAATCCATCCGTACTGCGAATCGCTCGCCGACGCGGGCGCGGCAATAATCGTATGCGGAGATTTGGACGCGTAATTTTCGACTCCGTGCGGCGGATATTACGAATACGACTGTTCCGCCGCCGCCCAAAATATTCTGCTGCGCGCCGAAGAAATAGGACTCGGCACGTGCTGGTGCGGAATAGCCCCCGAAAGGGAGAGAATGGACGCGTTTAGAAAATTCTTCGGAATGCCTAAAAACATCGCTCCGATGGCCCTGATAATACTCGGCTACCCGGCGGAATCTCCCGAGCTCGAAGCTCCGCGCTACGACAAGGCGAAAGTACATTGGCAGAAATGGTAGCTGCGAGCTTTGTTTCCACGCCCTAAAAGTCAGGCTTGGACCCGGATTGCCTGCGGCCTGCGGCGGCGCGGCGCGTTTAAATCCTCCCGAAACCCGGCTGCAAAAGCGATCGGGGCATCAGCGCGCGAAGGCGCTGTTAATCCGGCTCGACATGGACGTTGATAATGGACTTCCCGATGTTTGAACGCAGCACCTTCTCGATGCGTTCGGATATTTCGTGCGCTTCGACTATCGTAAGTGAAGGCGCCACGTGTATGTTTACGTCTATAATATACTGCCCCCCGGAAGACCTTACGCGCAAATCGTGGGATTTTATCACGCCGTCAACTCCGCCAATCAAATGCGAAACCTTTTCCCGCAAGCCGTCCGGCGCCCTGTCGAGCAGTTCGTCAACCGCCCTCACGGAAAGCCGTATCGACACCCAAATTACTATTATTGCAACGGCCAGAGCGGCAATCGCGTCGGCCGAATAAAATCCGAAAAACGAGCCCGCAACCCCGAAAAGGACCACAGCCGAGCTCCAAATATCCGTAGAAAAGTGGAGCGCATCGGCTTCAAGCGCCTGGCTTTTGTATTTCTTTGCGGCCTTCATGAGCGCGCGCGAGCGGCCTATGTCGACAAGTATAGACGTTATGACAACCGCAAAGCTCCAAAAACCAACTTCTATTTCAGAATGGCCGCCGACCAGGCGCGAAACGGCCTCGTAAATAATCCAGACGCAAGTAGCGAGCAAAAGCAAAGCCTCTATGAGCGCGGAAAAATTCTCTATCTTGCCGTGGCCGAAATTATGCTCATTATCGGCGGGCTTGTCGGAAAGCCTTACCGCGACCCACGTCACCGCGGCCGCCACGAAATCGAGCGCAGAATGCAGCGCTTCGGAAAGTATGCCCAAACTGCCCGTAGCCGCGGCAACCGCCATTTTAAACGCGACAAGCCCCGCGGCGGCGAACACTGAAAGCATCGCCGCTTTGTTCTTGCTGCAACTTTCCGGACAGCGCTGCATTTTTACGGAGCCACCTTTGGTTTTCTTATTTAAAGTAAAATCCCGGAGATTGCACTATAAGAAAAATAAGACAAGCCAAAAGAGGCGCACACGCAATTTACCGCCGGTCTAAAAGCCGCCGTAAAAGCCGCAAGCGGAACCTTATAACCATGGGGTCCGCAAAAAAACACTTACGGTAATCCCTAAAAACATTCCGCGAACGCCCAGACTTCCGCCCTTCGGCGGCGCGGCCGATAAAGCATAAATGGCGGATTTAAAAAAAACTTTTTATATTTGAAACTTTGTGTAATATTTCTTCCATGAAAAAAATTAGATGCCTAGTCACTGCGGGGCCGACGCGCGAATATTTCGACCCGGTGCGCTTTATAAGCAACCCGTCCACTGGAAAAATGGGTTGGGCCATCGCAAAGGCTGCAAAAGACAAGGGATGGGAGCCGACGCTGATACTCGGCCCGTCGCCCCTGCCTGACATTGAAGGCGCAAGGACGCTCAGGGTCGAAAGCGCCCAGGACATGTTTGAGGCCTGCAAAAAATTTTTCGACGAATGCGACATTCTGATAATGTCGGCCGCCGTGAGCGACGTTAGGCCCAAAAAAAAGCTCGCGCAAAAGGCAAAAAAAGACGAAATAAACCTTTCCCCCGAATTGGAGCGCACTCCGGACATTCTTCTCGAGCTTTCAAAAATAAAAAACGGGCGGATATTAATAGGCTTTGCCGCGGAAACCCAAAACGTCTTGGAATACGCCAAGGAAAAGCTTGAACAAAAAAATCTCGACGGCATTGTGGCAAACGCCGTCGGCGGCATAGATACCGGATTCGCCTCCGACACGAACAAAATAGATCTCATATTGCGCAGCGGAGAAGTCGTGGATTTTAGGAAAGGGACAAAAAACGAAGTCGCCAAACTTCTTATAAATTTCCTGTCCGCAAGATTTTTCGACCAATAATGCTTCTTCCGCGGGTCAACCCCAAAAATCCGCGTGCATGGATTCATTTGGCGCCGATTTTTTAGACCAGAATTTTCTTTTATGGCGCCGACTTTTTAAGCATGCCGCCTTACAATTCCAAAGCCGAACGAAAATTGCGGATAAAAACACGCCGGGGCATCTACACTAAAAACGCTCCTGCCGACGCTGCAATGCGTTTGCCGCCCGATTAAAGCGCAAGTTTTAAACGCAAAAGCATGCCTCGCATTAAGGAAGCGCCCACTACCCCCAAACCAGATCCGTTTTTTTTAAACCCAAAGACGCATTTGAGAAACGCCCGCCTAAAAGCCCTCCGCCATGCCGCCGTGAAAGCCGCGGGGCGCCAAGGCCTCTAAATTCCGAATTTGCCGCAATAAGCGCGCAGGCGCCGCCTTTAAGCCTAAAAAACGCCCAAGCGCTATCCGCGCAAAAGACGTTCGAAACAATTTTGCGCGTCGGCTTCCACGAGTTTGTCGCGCGAAGATTCCCCATGCAAAATCCTGACGCCGGAACGCCCCACTCCCAGCTTTTTGGAAATAAACCTCACAAGCTCGGCATTCGCCCTTCCCTCGACCGCCTGCGCGGCAACTTTAATCTTGACCGCGTCTCCGTACAAACCCGCGCAGGCGCTTTTGGGGGCGTTCGGAACAACACGCACTTTGAATCTTTCGGCCATCACATGGGATAGCTGCCGAGCCATTTAACCATGGGCAGGGTCTTTTGAAGCTCAGCAATTGCCGCGCGCACATTCTCGTCCTCCCAATGCCCCTCGAAATCTATAAAAAAGTAGTAGCTCCAAACTTTTTGTTTGCTCGGGCGCGACTCTATCCGAGTCAGGTTGATGTTCATTCTGTTGAACGGCAAAAGCATGTCGTACAAGGCTCCGGGACGGTCGTTGACGGAAAGCACGAGGCTCGTTTTATATCTTACGCCAGCCGAACGGGGCGTGAAGTTCTTTCCTATGACAAGAAAGCGAGTCTGGTTGTTTTTCTTGTCCTGTATGCCGTGCTCGATGACAGGCACCCCGTAATATTCCGCGGCGATAAGGCTGCCTATGGCCGCGATGTCCGGATTGTCGCGCGCCATTTTGACGGCTACGGTCGTGCTTTCGACGTATTCTATCTCGATTCCGCTTAAATTGCGGCGCAGCCATTCGCGGCATTGCCCTATTGCCTGGTCTTTAGAACAGACTTTTCTAATGTCGTCTATCGCTCCGCGGGAAATAAGACAATGTTCTATGGGCATGTATATTTGGCCGACAATATACAAAGAGCTGTCGCGCAGCATATCCATAGAGTGGAAAACCGCTCCCTCTGTGGAGTTTTCAATCGGAATCACGCCGTAATCGGCGTCGCCGCTTTCAACAGAGGCGAATACGTCGGGAATGGACGGCATCGGGCGATAGTCCACACTCGAGCCGAAATTTTTTACAGCCGCCTGCTGGGTAAAGGTGGCTTTCGGGCCAAGGTAGGCCACCATCAGCTTTTTTTCCGCCGATATCGACGCAGATATTATCTCCCTGTATATCGCCCGCAAAGCGGATTCGTCTATGCGCCCGCTGTTTTTTGCCAGAATATTTTTAAACACTATGATTTCACGGCTCGGAACGTACACGTCTTCGCCGTTTTCCGACTTCATTTTTCCTATCTCTTTTGCGCACGAAATTCTTGCCGTCAGCAAGTCCAAAATTTCAGTGTCGATAGAGTCGATTTTTTTCCTTATGCTGTCCTTGTCCATCAAATTTCCTGTTTTGAATTTACGCCGGCATCGTCGCCGCTTTCGGGCTCGAACCCATCCCGGCTTTCCGCGCTTTCGGCGCCGCCGTAAGGGAAATGCTCCGCCCCGACATGTTGCGAATCTTTGGCCTCAAGCGCCTCCGACTCCGACTCGGGGACGCTTTCGACGTATTGCCGGCCCTCGGCGTCCAATTCCATGCGCCGGCTGTTGTGTTCGGCATCGTTAGAGGGAAGCCCCACATCCTTTTCGGCTATGTCTGACGGCGAGCTTGCGCGGCGTATCCATTCAGATATCTGCCCGGGACTGAGCACGTCGGAAGCGGGCAGCTCCTCTATGGAGCTTACTCCTATAAAATCTAAAAAATTCTGCGTGGTAGAAAATTGTATCGGGCGCCCCGGAAGATCAGCGCGGCCGCTAATATAAATAAGGTCTTTTTCAGTGAGGCGCGTGATTGCCCCGTCAGCATTCACACCCCTGATTGCCTCTATTTCCGCGCGTGTGACGGGCTGGCGGTAGGCTATTATCGCCAAAGTTTCAAGCGCGGCTCGCGTAAGCCTCTGCGGCCGCGGATCGTTTCTCAGGAGCCTTACCCACTCGGCGTAGTCTTTAGATATTGCAAGCTTGAAGCCGGACGCGCTTTGAAGCAGGCGGCAGACGTCGTCGCCGCTTTCGAACTCCGCGGCAATCTCCTCCATGGCCTCGCGGATTTGCGTGGCGGTAAGAAGCGTCGGGACCTGCGCCATGATGTCCTCTATCTCAGCCTGCTCGCCGGCCTCTATGCCGGAAGACGAATATTCGCCAGTTTCCCCGGCGTTTTCTTCGCGCGCCTCTCCGGATACACCCCCGCTTCTCGATGCGGCCGACTTTCTCAGGTTTTCCTGCTCCGAGTGGTAGCGCGCAACGACCGCCTGAATATCCTTGATAGTCAGCGCGTCGCTCGTGGACAACAAAAGTGCCCTCAAAATTTTCTTCAGATTGAAAGCCATCTTATTAAATTTTATATCCGCAGAATAATGAAAGAAAAATTCCCCCTTACAACAAAAAAACTTCCAAGTTCGCATAAACGGCCGCAAAATAACTGCCGATTTTTTTAACCGGCGGCAGAAAATTCAGCGGCTACGAAAACGGCCGGCCGCGGCGCCACGCGCGGTTTTGGAAACGCGCGGCCCCACTTGCAAAGAAAACACGCATTTAAAAAAAGTTAAACCCAAGCCCGATCGCCCGGCCCCCATTGCCATGTGCACGGCAAACGCCGGCGCGCCGCATTAAAGCAGTCCGCCGGTATTTATTTTCCCGTTTAAAAACTGCAACCGCGCGCCGGGCTCCGCCGCATTCCAAAACACGGCAACCGCGGGGAAAGCCGCCTCGGCGCTTCGGCGGCCATTAAGAAAAAGCAAAGGTTGGAACGGCGTAAAACTTTTGTTGACGCACCCGCCAAGCAGTGATTTTATGCGAACCGTTATTTCTAACGAAAAACATTAGAACCATGCCAGAATACAATTCAAAAAAAAGCTTTAACGGCAGAAACATGGCCGGAGCGCGCGCTCTGTGGCGCGCTACGGGCGTAAAAGAGGAAGACTTCGGCAAACCGGTAATAGCGGTCGCCAACTCGTACACGCAGTTCGTGCCCGGACACGTGCACCTCGATAAAATCGGAAAGTTCGTGTGCGGGCAAATTGCTAAAGCGGGAGGCATAGCGCGCGAATTCAACACCATCGCCATAGACGACGGAATAGCGATGGGCCATGAAGGCATGCTTTACTCGCTGCCCTCGCGGGAACTCATAGCCGACAGCGTAGAATACATGTGCGCCGCGCACTGTGCGGACGCGCTCATCTGCATTTCAAATTGCGACAAAATCACGCCCGGCATGATGATGGCGGCGATGAGAATGAATATCCCGACGATTTTCGTGTCCGGGGGGCCAATGGAAGCCGGAATAGCGAAATTGTCGGACGGAGAGCGCAAATTAGACCTGATCGACGCCATGATAGCCGGCGCGAACCCCAATGTATCAGATGCCGACAGCATGATTATGGAACGCAACGCATGCCCCACATGCGGCTCGTGTTCCGGAATGTTTACGGCAAATTCAATGAACTGCCTAATGGAGGCTATCGGCGTGGCGCTTCCCGGGAACGGGACATTGGTCGCCACCCACAAAGCCCGCAAAAGCCTGTTTCAAAAAGCGGCCAAAAGGATCGTAGAAATGGCAAAGGCATACTATGAAAACGGAGACGACTCAGTCCTTCCGCGTTCAGTTGCAAAGCGCAACTCGTTCCTCAACGCCATGAAACTCGACATCGCAATGGGCGGAAGCACCAACACCGTGCTGCACCTTCTCGCCATAGCGAGGGAGGCGGAAGTTGATTTCTCAATGTCGGATATCGACGCCCTATCCAGAACCACGCCTTGCATTTGCAAAGTAGCCCCAAGTACCCAGAAAGTCCACATTCAAGACGTGCACCGCGCAGGCGGCATCATGGCGATAATGGGGGAACTCGCGCGGGCGGGACTCATCGACACAAAGGCCAAGACCGTTTGCGGCAAAACACTGGGCGCCGCGATAAAAGCAAACGATATCATGTCGCCATCGTGCGGCCCCAAAACAAAAAAATTCTTCCTTGCAGCCCCCGGAAACGCGCATAGCACCGAGGCATGGTCGCAGGACAACTATTATGACGCACCGGATACAGACAGAAAAAATGGAGCAATCCGCTCGGTTGAAAACGCTTTCAGCAAAGACGGCGGGCTCGCCGTTTTAAAGGGAAACATAGCCCTCGACGGCTGCATAGTCAAAACAGCCGGCGTCGACGAGTCGATACTCAGGTTTAAGGGAACCGCAAAGGTCTACGACTCCGAACAGGAGGCAAGTTTGGCAATACGCGGCGGGAAAGTTTCGCCCGGCGACGTCGTCGTAATCCTGTACGAGGGCCCCAGAGGCGGCCCTGGCATGCAGGAAATGCTCTATCCCACAAGCCATTTGAAAAGCATGGGCCTCGGCAAGGTTTGTGCGCTTCTCACCGACGGGCGTTTCTCCGGAGGAACAAGCGGCCTTTCGATAGGCCATGCCTCGCCCGAAGCGGCCGACGGAGGAGACATCGCCCTCGTGGAAGACGGCGACATCATTTCAATCGACATTCCGGCCCGCACAATTTCGCTCGAGATTTCGGACGCAGAAATGGATTCCCGCCGCCAAAAGATGAAGGCGAAGGGCGACATGGCCTACAAGCCCAAACGGGACAGAAAAATATCCAAAGCCCTTCAATTCTACGCAAAATCCGTATCGTCCGCCGCGGACGGAGCGGTAAGAAGGCTGTAAAATGAAAAGCATGACGGGTTTCGGCCGCGCAAAGAAACACTGCGCGAATTATGACATCTCAATCGACATCTCATCTGTCAATAAAAAGGGAATGGAGTTGTCGGTATCCATGCCGCGCGAATGGGCCCCCATGGAGCGGCTAATGGCCCAAACCCTAAAAAAAACGGTCACCCGCGGCAAAATATCGGTGTCCGTAAGGGCGGAAAACCGGCAGGAGGGCACCGACATTCCACTCGACGACCCCCGCCTGCATGAAATATTCAACCGCCTTAAACAGACCTGCAGCGCTTTCGAAGTAAAATTCGAGCCCACGGCGGATCTCGTCATAAAAATCGCAGAAATGCTATCCGTCGGCAACTCCTCCGCCGATTGGGAGGAATTATGGAAAGAGATAGAGCCCTCTTTTGAGGAGGCCGCCATGCGCCTCGACGACATGAGGCGGACCGAGGGCGAAACCTTGAAATCAGACCTAAAAATGCGCTTGCAGGCGGTTTACGAAATGGTCTGCGCGGTTGAAAAAGCATCTCGCGACGCTCCGCAAAAGTATAGGGAACAGCTCCTTCAAAGGCTCGCAAACGCCGGCCTTGAGCTCGATACAAACGACGATCGCGTATTGAAAGAAATATGCATTTTCGCCGACAGGTGCGACATCTGCGAAGAGACAACCAGGCTTAAAAGCCATATAGACCAATTTTTGTCGGCTATGGAGGAAACAGACCCCGTAGGCCGCAAGATGGACTTTATCTGCCAGGAAATGGGTCGCGAAATCAATACAATAGCGAGCAAAGCAAACTCCCTCGAAGTCACAAAAATCGCCATAGACTTGAAAAACGAACTCGAGAGGATACGAGAACAGACGCAAAATATAGAATAGCGGATAGAGAATAAAAACTATTAAACAGCGCCTGTTGAACGGCGGCACTTCCGTCGGTTAGGCGGACAATCTTTTATTCGGTCTCTTGCCGGGGCTTTTCCGCAGACGTGCTGCCGGAAGCCGAAGCGGACGAACCAGGCTGTTCACGCGCATCAGAAGACCCCGACTTTTCCTTTGCGGCCGATACCGAAGCGCTTTTTTGGGTTCCGGAAACACTTTGAGAAATCGAAGCTCCGCCGGAATGTGCGCTAAAAGGATCTTTCACGCCCAAATTCCCCTGCCCGGCTTTTGCCGGAGGAGGCGGCGGAGGCCTTCCCGAGGCAGAAGCCCCGCCGGCTCCCCCAAAAGGATCTTTCCCGTGCTGCCCCACTCTTGGAGGCGGAGGAGGAGGAAACGTGCATAGAGAGGACTGCGGCGACATTTCCGTAGTGACGTTCCCGTCCGTATCGCTGTAAATAACACGCTCTATTTTTGTCGGAGAGTACGTGCCGATGACGTTTCCGCGTATGTCGCGGTATGTCACTTTTGTTTTAAAGGGATTTTGGGGCAAAATCACCACTCCCGCCGAACCGGACTTTACGGTTCCGGCCCGAACGCCGCAAATCAGAAGAGCGATGCAGAATGTCAAAATTACAGCTTTCATTTATTCGGGCGCCCTATTTACTCCTCCGGAAGGGAAACGCGACGCAAATCCCTGCGGTTATCTTCATGGTTTGTTTTTTATGACAATTATTAAGGCTTTTTGTTGCAATTGAAACGTTTTTTTTGCTTCGCGGCAAAAATATACTCTGTGCGCTGCTTTTAAGCGGACATTTTTTTAATTTTTTACTTTACAGGGGGCTTTTTTTGTATTGAATAATTCGCTTTAAATTTTCTTAGAAGACAAGAAATGCAAAAGACAAAAAAATCGATAGTCAAACGCTTCAAGATTACTGGTTCGGGCAAAGTGCTTCGCAGAAGTCCCGGCAAACGCCACCTTCTGAGCGCCAAATCAATAAAGCAGAAGCGCGCAATGGCGCACGACAAAGCGGTGGCCCCCGGGGTGGCGGCCAACGTTAAAAAGGCGATCCCGTTCGCGTAATTAGAAGCAAAACAACAAAACCGCCGAAAGGGTGAAGGCGACCCCCAGGCAAATAAAAATATAGGAGACAAAAAACATGCCAAAAGTAAATACATCGGTTGCGTCGCGCAAACGCAGACAGCGCACGCTTAAAGCTGCAAAAGGGTACTTCGGAAATAAATCCAGGCTCTTCCGCTATGCAAAAGACGCCGTTCAGCGCGCGGGAAAATACGCTTACCGCGACAGGCGGGTCCGCCGCCGCGATTTCCGGAGCCTTTGGATAACGCGCATCAATGCCGCATGTAGGGCGGCCGGCTTGAAATACAGCGTATTTGTGGCCGGACTGAAATCCCTCAATATTGAAATCGACAGAAAGCAGCTTTCGGAGCTGGCAATCAACGACGAAGCGGCATTTGCGGCCCTTATCAAAAAAGTGGCCGACTCCATAAAAAAGTAATTTTTATGCCAAATTTGCGCACCGCCAATTAGCGGGCAAAGGCCTTTAATTAAAGGCGTTAAAACTTCGGATGAAATCCGAGGTTTTTTTGTCGGCAATAAACAGCCCGGCAGCTTTTTTCGGTCCAAAATCGCGGTGTGCGCAAGATTCGCGCTCCGGGGCATAGCCGAAGGAGGCATGGGCGGGGCTTATGCGCCGCTCAAAACCGCCCTTTAAAGCGCCTGGAATCCTTTAAAAAAAGTTCGAAAAAAAATGTTTGGGGCAATTAAACAGTTTTGCTTTTTTTGCGCTGTTTGCGCTTGATTTTGCTTTTTTGCAAATTGAGAATAAATTATGAACGCAAACCTTATCGATAACTTATTGGGAAAGTCATTGTCATTAGAGGAAAGCCATGAAGAGAACGTTTAATTTCGCCGTACTATTTTTGATGTTATATGCCTTCGCGCATGCAAGGCCGTGGGACTACCCGCTGTATCTCGACGGGGGCACTCCGGCCGCAAAGCGCGTAAAGCTGGAAATCGAAAACAAAACCGACTCGGATTTCGAAGCCTATCCGATAAAAGTTGCGGCAAAAACGCTCGGCATTTCGGGGCAAAACAAGGCGTCCATAAGGGTCGTATCAGAAAACGGCAAAGAACTACTGTTCGCGGTTTTCCCAGACACCCAGAGGCTGAATAAGAAATCCTGCCTGGTGATACCCGCCGATTGCCCCGCAAAATCAAAAGCAAGCGTGTGGGTTTATTTCGACAACCCCGACGCCATCGAACCTCCGGACAGCTACTATCTGTTCAACAAAAGCGAAAATTTCGACTCGGAAAACGGGGAATCCTTTCCACTCGGGTGGACGTACCGAAACGGAAAGAATATTCCGGCAGACGCACTTTCCCAAAAATACGCAAAAAGCGGAAGGAAGTCGCTCCGAACCGTGCGTGACGATTTGTCGCCCTACTCCTACAAGCTTCCGCTCAGGATTGACACACCGGAATCCGCCTCGCGCAGAATGTATCCCAAAGCCGACATGCTGACCGAAGGAAACGCCATAAAAGTTTCGGCGTACGTACGCACCGACTCGGTCGAGGCGGGCGAAGGCGGTGGCGTTGGAATAGCGCTTATATTCAACTTTAAAGACGGAAAATTCAAGGTCGTCAGAAGCGGCAAAATGTTGACGGGAACTTCCGACTGGCAAAAGCTCACGCTTGTCGCAGAAGTGCCGAAAGGCGCCACAGGGGCCGCCTTTTCGGCTGTTGCGGACATAAAATCCGGAGAGGGATATTTCGACAACGTTAAAATATTGAGGGATTCTCAAACTGAAAAGTACTCCCTAAAAGCGCACCGGACGGAAAAGCTTAAGCTGTCAAAAGATTCTGCTGAAAAGGACTGGGAGGCTCCCAAAGACAAATTCAACCTTCGCGCGACCGCCTCGTTCTTCAATTTGACCGGCGAAGCTACGGGAGATGCGATAGGCATAGTCCCAATAAATATCGTGTCGCGCGGCAATTTCAGGCCCTCCGACTTTAAGGTTTACAAAAACGGCAGGGAAATTCCAAGCGCGCTGCTCAACAAGGACATCATATTCCCGTTAGACCCCATTGCGCCCAATACCGAAACCCAATACAATATTTACATATCAGAAAACAGGAAAAACCGCGCCGCAAAGGTTGCCGCCTCAAAACAGGCGAGCTATATTTTAAGCGATTTGGTCTCCGACGTAAAAAACAGGGACGACTCGTCAGGTTTTGAAGCGATTCTCAACTCCAAAGCAAATCTCATAAAAAATCCAAGCTTTGAAAGCGGCATGGACCAAGACTGGGCGCTTCGCATGTCGAAAGCCGAAAACTCCGGCGAGATTGCGGTTGTGGACGGGGGGCTTTTTGGCAAACGCGCCCTGCGAATAAAGTTCAACGAGCACATAAAAGACGAGGCTACCGGCGGATTCAAATTCCCCGCGGGAGCATCGTCGGGAAAGAAGAAAGCGCACCGTCCAAAACTGCCGAACGATTATTTCGGGCTGAGGCAGGAAATAAAAGTAAAACCCAACAAAACCTACGCGGGCATAGCATGGGTAAAATCGTGCGGGGAGCCGCGCGACATAGGCCTTCCGCGTTTTCTTATCATCAACGGCGGAAACACCTCCTACCGCAATTCCGCAGTTTTTTCCTCCGGGGATTGGGTGGCATCTTCCAGATTTTTGACCTCAAAAGACGGCGACCGAATATGGGTCGACGCGCTCATAGGGGGCAAGGGGAACGTAATGATAGACGGCATGTTCGCCGGAGAGTCTATAAGGGCGTCGAAATTCCGCTATGAATCGCTTGCCGACAGCGGGCCTGAATATTTCGCGGCATGGCAGGTAAGCCCGATAATAAAGGTTTTTAAGTTTTTTTCGCCGCCGTCGGTCCAAAAAATTCCGGCAATATCGCTCGCGAAAAACGAATACGAAAACCTGCAGCTGGCTGTCAGAACAAACGGCAAGAAGCGCAGGCTCGAAATCTCCGCGCCCGCTCCGAAATTGAAGGGCGCGGGCGGGGAAACGGGCGCGGGGAAAACCGGTTTGGGCGCCCCCAAGGTATCGGTGGCGCTCAACATCGTGTGCGACGCTCCGAGCGCATACCAGATTTTTAACGGGGTGAAATACAACGAGCGCTGCATTCCGCGCAACTCAATGATAGAGGAATACCCCGACCCTCTGGTATCCCAAAACCATATCGACCTCGACAGCAAGAGCACGGAATCAGTATGGCTTACTTTCCATGCCGACGAAAACACCGCCGACGGCGAATACGAAGGGTCCGTATCTTTCACGGACGGCGGCGAAACCGTTGCGAGCATACCTTATACCGTGACGGTAAGAAAATTCGCCATTCCCCAAAAGGCGGGGCTTACTGCCATATTCGACGCGCGCGGAGGCGGATTCAACGGCGGCTGGAGGGCCGAAGTAAAAGCTCCGGGAATTACGAGCAAATTCTACGACCTAATGCAGCTGCAGGAGTTTATGGCGAAATACAGAACCACCGTGGACATACCGCCGAAAATAAAATTCTTTATGCGCGACGGAAAGCTTGCGGCCGATTTTTCGGAATTCGACGCGTTCTGCGAGGAGTCGTTCGGCAAGCTCGGCGTAAAAATGATGTATCTGCCGCAGATATCGTCGTTCGCTTTTGCAAACAGATTCAGCAGAATATATAGGGACGACAATTCCCTAAAAAAGCCGATAGCCCCATACGAAGGCTCTTTCCCCTACCCCGGAGCCGACCTGAAAAAGTTCCGTCCAGAATATACCGCAGAACTCAAAGCGCGGGTGAAACTAATATACGACCATCTCGATAAAAAAGGCTGGCGCGACAATTTTCTTTGGTACGTATGCGACGAACCACATTGCGACGTCGACGGAATTGCCGACATGGTCAAGGCGTACTGTTCATTGGTAAAGAGCGTCGAACCCAAAGCCATGCTTTACTCGAGCACGTGGGCGTACACGCCCATGCTCGCGGGGGGGATAAACACATGGGGCATCGACATGTCGTCCGAAAGGACGCCGTCGGATATCGCAGAAATAAACAAAAGGGGCGAGAAAAAGCTCTTCACCACAGACGGCAACTATTGCATAAACACGCCCTATTGCGCGCAGGAAAGGATAATGTCCATATTCTGCTATGCGGGCGGCTTTGAGGGGTACGAATATTGGGGAGTGGACTGGTACACGCGCAACCCCTTCAAATGGGGCATGCACTACGACAGGATAAGCTTCCCGGCTCCGGACGTGCGCAACCGCACGCGCTATCCGAACGGAGACGGATATTTCTTGTATTCCGGCGAAATAATCGGGCGCAACGAAATATTCCCGTCAATCAGGTTCGAATCGGTTCGCGACGGGCAGGAAGACTACGAATACTACACCATGCTCGAAAAGCTCGCCACAAAGAGCGGCGACAAAGCGGCGCTCGAAACACTTGAGAAGGTAAAGTCGCTGGCCGTGTATCCGAACGCGCGGGGAACCCGCTCGGTTGAACTCCTGCCGAACCCCGAAGTGGTGGAGAAGCTCAGGGAGGAAGTCGCAGGCCACATAGAGCGGCTGTCGGAATAGTCTGCCGGCAGAAAGCGCCGCAAAGGCCTTTTCCCCGCGCGCCCGCCCGGGAAGCGCCGCGCCGAACCGCCCGACGCACGGGGGGGTCCGGCGCGGCGCTTCGTCGTTTTTGCGCCCAGCGACAAAGGGCTGCGGGGATAAAAAATGCTTGCCAAATCCGCGCGGCGAAATTGATTTGTATGGTTTAATTTTATAAAGTCCCGCCGCGGGAAAAAAGGCGGGGAAAGAATTAGTTATGGAAGATAAAATCAACGATATTTTGGAAAAGGCGAAAAGCGCTCTGCCGGCGGCAAAAACAAAAACGGAGGTCGCCAATATCGGCGCCTCAATAACGGGTCCGAACGGCGAGCTCACCGCGCTGATGAAACTCATTCCAACGCTCGACAAAAGCGCCCGCCCCGCCGCAGGCAAGCTTATTAACGCCGCAAAACGCGAAATAGAACCTTTGATAGCAAACGCCTACGCGAGAATAGAAAGCGAGGAAATGGCGACGGCTCTCGGCGAAAAACCCGATATTTCCCTGCCGACAATCGACATTGCCAAAGGCACCATACACCCGCTAACCATAACTGTGAGGAGAATCTGCGACATATTCAAACGCGCCGGATTTACCGTTGCCGAGGCAACCGACCTGGAAACCGAATGGTTCTGCTTCGACGCCCTAAACACGCCGCCGGACCACCCGGCGCGCGACGCGCAGGACACGCTTTTTATGCCGCGCAACACGAGGGCCTCGAACGTGTCAAAACATTCCGACGAACTTTACATTCTGCGCAGCCATACTTCGTCGGTCCAAATCCGAGCCATGATAAAGGAGGGAGCGCCGATAAAGATACTCGCCCCGGGACGGGCCTTCCGCCGCGACACTGTGGACGCCACCCACTCGGCCAATTTCCACCAGATAGAGGGCCTATACGTCGACAGAAACGTAAAGCTTACCGACCTAAAATCGGCGCTGGATTATCTATTTAAAAACCTGTTCGGCTCATCCGCAAAGACGCGGCTGCGCCCGAGTTTCTTCCCGTTCACGGAACCGAGCTTCGAAGTCGACTTTATGGCCTCCGACCTCGGAAGGCTGAGCGACCGTTGGATAGAGATTCTCGGATGCGGCATGGTGGACCCCAACGTGCTTTCCAACGTGGGCCTCGATCCGGACACCTTCAGCGGATATGCGTTCGGCATAGGCGTGGAGCGCATCGCCCTGCTTATGCACTCCATAGACGACATCCGCCATTTCTATTCAAACGACACCCGCTTCCTTAAACAGTTCGCCTACTAAACCGCCAACGGAATAAATTTCAAAATGAAAATCAGCTTAAAATGGTTAAATAAATACGCGGATATTTCCGACCTTTCCGCCGACGAAATCGCCGAAGCGTTGCCCATGTTGGGGCTCGAAGTCGAAAATGTAGAGACTATCGGCCTAAAGCCCCTCAACGATGTCATCGTGGGCGAAATTCTAAGCAGGGAGCAGCACCCGAATGCGGACAAGCTGGGCGTATGCATGGTAAGGGTCGATTCCGTAAAAGAACCGATACAAATAGTGTGCGGAGCCACAAACTATAAGGTCGGCGACCGCGTTCCGGTTGCGCTTCCCGGTGCTAAATTGCCAGCGCCGGACGGCGGAGTTTTCGAGATAAAGGTTTCCCGCCTGCGCGGCGTTGAAAGCAACGGAATGATGTGCTCGGCGCGCGAGCTCGGACTGGGAACCGACCACAGCGGGCTCTTGATACTTGCGGAACGGCCGGAAATAGGAACTCCAATAAACGACGTATTTAAAGACTCCGACACGGTTTTTGAAATCGAGCTTACTGCAAACCGCGGAGACTGCCTCAGCCACATCGGTGTGGCGCGCGAAATAGCCGCAAAGTTCGGAAGAAAGCTAAAAAAACCCGAACTGAAATACACCCCCCTATATTCCGAAAAGCCGGACGGAGCGCTTCTTGAATCGGTAGAATCGCAAACCGCAAACTGCCCGCTTTACACGGCCGCGTCGATTAAGGGCGTAAAAATAGCCCCAAGCCCGGAATGGCTGCGCCGCGACCTTGAATCGGTGGGGCTCAGGTCCATCAACAACGTCGTGGACGTCACAAACTATGTTTTAATGGAGTACGGGCAGCCGCTGCACGCCTTCGACGCCTCAAAAATCCGCGGCAAAAAGATTTCTGTGCGCCAAGCCTTGGATGGGGAAAAAATCCGCACTCTCGACGGCAAGGAGCACTCCCTTACGCCTGAGGCCACCCTTATATGCGACGGCGAAGGGCCTGTAGCCCTTGCAGGAATAATGGGCGGACTCGATTCGGAAGTGACGGACGACACTTTGGACGTCGTAATAGAATCGGCATATTTCAACCCTGGAAACGTCCGCGCAACAAGCCGCAAATACGCAATCAACACCGATTCGTCGTATAGGTTTGCGCGCGATGTCGATCCGCAATCAACGCTGGAAGCCTCTCGCAGGGCTGTTGATCTCATTCTGGAAACCGCCGGAGGAAGCGTATGCGAAACGACTTGCAAAGTTGGGAATGCGCCCCGCGGAGACAGAATCGTGGAAATTGCAATCCCATACATGATCGACAGGCTCGGATTCGAGATTTCACAGGAGGACGCAGTAAAAGCGTTCGAATCGCTCGGTTTCGGCGTTTCGGCATGCGGGGAGAAATTGTCAGTTTGCGTTCCGTCGTTCAGGAGCGAAGTGGACCGCCCGATCGACTTGGTTGAGGAATTCGTCAGAATATACGGAACCGAAAAAATACCGGAAACAGAAATGGCGGGAACCGCCGGATTGCGCGACGACGACCGGCTTTTCAAATACAACTGCGCCGTTGCCGACTTTCTGGCGGCCCGCGGCCTAAACGAATGTCAAAACTACACTCTAAGGGACAGCGCAAAAATATCGAAAACGCACGCCAACACCGAATATTTGAAGCTTGCAAACCCCCTAACGTCCGACCAGGACTCGCTTCGCCCTTCCCTGTTGGACGGGCTGCTCGACACGGTGCTTCTGAACATATCGAACGGAAACGACTTTTATGGGTTCTTTGAAAACGGAAAAATATTCCGTCCCGACGCGGGCGGAGAAATTTGCGAATTGGCAGCCACCGCCTTCGCAATCGCGCCCGACCCTTCAAAGCGAGTTTGGGAAAAACGCGGTTCTCCCGACTTTTTCACCGCAAAGGAATTCGCCTGCGACATTCTCGGCGTTCTCGGCATAGACGCGTCGCGGTTCAATTTTCAAGCCTCGCGCGAACCCATGTGGCAGGAGGGGTTCTCCGCTGCGTTCGGATCGGAAAAGCGGGAGGGCTTTACTGTAAGGTTCGGCGCAATCAGCGCCGCACACCTGCGCGATTTGGGAATTGGACGCACCGTTTACGCCGGCGAAATAGCGTTTAAACCCGAAGTGGCTGGACGCTCAAAAAAAGGCTCCGAGAAATTCAGGCCTTTCAGCCAGTTCCCAGCCGCCTCCCGCGACGTAGCCATCATCGTCGGGAACGAAGAGAACGCCGCAGATGTCGAATCCGAAATACGCCGAATCGCAAAACAGAAATTGAAGGGGAAAGGTTTTGATTTGGAATCCGTGGAACTTTTCGATATATATAGGGGAAAGGGAGTCGGTGAGGAATGCAAAAGCCTCGCCTACGCGCTTTCGTTCAGGTCTGCGGAAAAGACCCTGCAGACAGACGAGGTCAACGGGGTGTTTGACGCCATATGCGCCGAACTTTCCAAAAAACGCAAATTGAGGGCGTCATAACAGCAAAAAAACGCAACATACTCCGATGGCCCCAAAAAAGACCGACAACGAAGGTGAAATGACGTTTCTGGAGCATCTCGAAGAGATGCGCGGAGTCATTTTAAAATCGCTGCTTGTGTTTGTCGTCGCCCTAATTGTCGTCGGTTGCGGATTTTCATATTTCAACACCGTCATGCTGTATCCGCTCAACGCGGCAAAAAAGATAATTGCCTCGACGGAATTTTTGAGCATAGGAGGGGAAAAACGCGACGCCCCCGAGAAAATCGGCCCCGTCTATCTTGTGGACGAGACCCCCACAAGCGCGTCCGCAAACGCCGAAAGCGGACGCGCAAAGCGCAGCGGGCCATACTATATCGTGGCAAAAGACGAAAAAACCGTCCTGCTGGGGGACGGCAAAGACAACTGGTATGATTCCATAAAGCTGCGTTCGATGACTTTTGCGACCCCGATAATAGTATGGTTTTATGTAAGTTTTCTCGGGGCGCTCGGAATATCGTTTCCGGTAATGCTTTATTTCGTAGTGCAGTTTGTGGCGCCCGGGCTGACGCGGGAGGAAAAGAAGCTTTTGCGCCCGGGTATTATAGCCGCCATAATTCTGTTTTGCGTGGGGGTTGCTTTCGCATTCGGATTCATGCTGCCAATGGGAATAGCGTTCATGTCGTACATGTCCGAGTCGATGCAGATGGAGATGTTCCCCGACGCGCAGTCCTATTACAGCATGGTTCTGTTTTTGACGCTCGCGGTGGGGGTGGTTTTCGAGGCTCCGCTATTGCAGGTCATTCTCATATATCTAGGCGTCCTAAACGTGGAATGGCTAAAGAAAAACCGCAGAATAGTGTTTTTAATCATACTGATCTTCGCCACCGTAATCACCCCGCCCGATTTCATAACGCAGGTATCCCTCACAATCCCGCTCTATCTGATGTACGAAATAGCGCTCAGATTAGGCGCAAAAATGCGCAAAAACAAATTGCGCCGCGAAGCCGAACGTGAGCGCAAAGAGGAAATTGAAGACGAGAAGGAGCGGCAGGAGTATATCCGGGCGATGGCGCGGGAACGCATTGCGGAGGCAGAAGCAGAAAAGGCGGAGGAAGCCGCCGAATTTGAAATCGACAAGTCGCGCTACGGGCAGGAATCCATACCGGACGACTACGACCCCAATAAAATCGACGACGACATGGAATCCTACGGATACGAATTCGACGACGAAAACTATCCGCTGGATCCATACATGGACTACGACACGCCGCAACATCCCGTTCCCGACTTCGCTCCCGACTGGAATTTAAACCGCGTCGATACGAGTTTTATGTCTCCCGACTGGTCTTTAAACGAAACGCCCGCCAAACCGGAAACGGGAGGCGAAAGCCGGGCCGGCGACGACAAAACCGCATGAAAATCATAGGAACACCCATAAAACCGCTGGCCGCAACGCTGTGCGCGGCGGCGATTGCGTTGCTTTCGTCGTGTTCCGAACCCCCGCAAATAGAAAGGGGTAAATTTCCGCTTCCGAAGGGAATAGAAACCGCCGAATGCGAACCCGGACAGTACGGCGGGGTGTTTGTGCTCGCGGCTGCGCAGGAGCCCAAGACTTTCAACCCGCTAATGTCCACCGACGCGTATTCGTCGCAGGCAATATCCCTAATGCTGTCGCCTCTGGTGACATACGACCCCATAAAAGAGGAGGTCGTACCGGCGCTTGCCGAGTCTTGGACGATATCCGACGGCGGCAAAACCTACACTTTTAAGTTGCGCGAAGGCGTAAGATTCTCCGACGGCAGGGAAATAACCGCGGACGACGTCGTCTTTACGTTCGATGCGATTTTCGAGCCGCAGCTCGACGAATCCGGAAATCCCAAGCTCGACAAAACCACAAAGCGTCCCCTTTTAAAATATCCGTCTCGCTACGCCGGCCAATACACAATTGGCGGCGAACCGATAAAATATAAAAAAATCGGAAAGTACATAGTAGAGTTCAAAACCAAAAAGGTTTATGCCCCCTTTCTGAACGACATAGGATTTATTGAAATACTTCCGAAACACAAACTCCAAAAAGCGGTTGACGACGGCTCGCTGCAACAGGCATGGTCAACGCAAACAGCGATAAATTCCCCTTCTGAAATAGTTTCGTCGGGGCCCTTCATGCTGTTTTCGTACAAACCCGGAGAAAGGCTCGTAATGCAGCCCAACCCGCACTATTGGCGGGCCGACAAAAAAGGCAACAGACTCCCCTATCTTGACTTTCTCATTTACAAATTTGTGGCCGACGCAAACACCTCAACCATTCTGTTCGCCACTGGGCAGTGCGACGCCGCGGAAGTGGGCGCAAACGACTACGCGTGGGTTTCGAGATACGCCGAAACGTACGGCTTCAAAATATACGAACGCGGCCCCGATTCGAGCATATCCTTTGTTTGGTTCAACCAAAATCCCGGCAAAAATGAAAAAGGCGTTCCATACATTAAGCCCTACAAATTCAAATGGTTTTCGAACAAAAAATTTAGGCATGCGGTAATGTCGGCAATCGACAGGGACGGCCTCATAAAAAGCGTGTGGTTTTCGCGGGCGCAAAAGCTCAACTCCATAATAAGCCCTGCAAACAAAAAATGGCACAACCCGAAGACGAAAAAATACGTTTACTCTCCGGAAAACTCTCGCAGGCTTTTTCTCGAGGCCGGCTTCAAATACGATTCGTCAGGCAGGCTCTCCGATTCCAGTGGAAATCCGGTGGAGTTTGAATTCATAGTCGCCGACGGCTCCCAAAACTCCACTGTGATGGCCACTACGTTTGTCGAAAACATGAAGGCGGTCGGCATCGATGTAAGGCTAAAATTTTTGGACTTTGGAACAATCATATCCAAAATAGACAACACTTTCGACTACGAAGCGGCCATGATGGGGTTCACCGGAGGCGGAGACCCTTCCGGCGGAAAGGCAATATACCGTTCCGACGGTTTTCTGCACGTATGGAACCCGCGGCAGAAATCCCCCGCAACGGAATGGGAAAAGAGAATTGACGAAATTATGGACCGACAGGAAATCGAAATGAATCCGGAAGCCAGAAAACGCCTGATTTTTGAAATGCAGTCCATATTCTCCGAAGAGCTTCCCCTGCTCTATCTCGTCACGCCAATGAGCTATTCGGGCATATCGGGCGAATGGCGCAATGTGCGCATTCCGCCCCTGGGCTCCATAATATGGAACATCGACGAGCTTTACAAATCGGACGGGCAAGAATAAAAAACGCAAATGACAAGGTTTATAGCCAGACGCCTATTGTCGCTTATTCCATTAATGATAGGAATAAGCCTTATGGTTTTTTTGCTTATGTATCTGGCTCCGGGCGATTTTTTAAGCGAAGCGCGAAATTCAAAGGATATAAGCCCCGAAATTGTCAAGCAGGAGGAAATAAGACTGGGTTTGGACAAGCCGTGGTATGTACAATACGGGCGCTGGCTTAACGGCGTATCGCCGATAAAAACATCTTTCCTGCTTCCGGAGGGCATGCGCGAGGGCAAACCGCCTGTATATTTCGGAGCCCCGGATTTCGGATATTCATGGAGCTACAAAATTCCAGTGACCGAACTTATCGGGCAGCGCCTCATGCCCACTTTGTGGCTCGCGCTGGCAAGCACCCTTCTCACATACGCAATAGCGGTGCCGCTCGGCGTCTTGGCTGCCGTAAAACGCGATTCATTTTTCGACAGAACCGCCGCGTTCCTGTCATACGCGGCGCTCAGCATACCGTATTTTTTCCTCGCGCTGCTTGCGGTGCTCTTTGCGGCAACTACCGGGTTGTTTCCGACTGGCGGACAAGTTTCAATCATGCACGATTTCATGTCCGTGCCGCAGCAGTTCGCCGATTACGCCAGACATCTCGTGCTTCCTACGGTAGTCCTTTCGCTCGGAGGCATAGCGTCGATGATGAGGGTAATGCGCGGAAACTTTTTGGACTATTCAAAAGCCGAATTCGTCACCACCGCCCGCGCCAAGGGCCTTTCTGAAAACGCCGTCATGTTTAAACACGTCCTCAGAAACGCGATAAACCCGATTGTGACATCTTTCGGATTCGCGTTTGCCGGGCTGTTGTCGGGTGCCCTTCTTGTAGAAAACGTCATGAACTATCCCGGATTGGGGCAGCTAATCTACGCGGCTATTGTCAAACAGGACCAATACGTGGTCATGGCGGGCGTAATCATGGGATGCGCCATGCTCGTTGTCGGACAGCTCGTCGCCGACATTCTTCTGGCCGCGACCGACCCGAGGATACGACTCGACAACGAAAAAATACCCTATTCGAAACTTGCGGCATTCTTTGCGGCAGTAATATTAATCGTCGTTTTCGCGACGTTCGTGTCCGAAAAATTCCCGGACTTTTTCGAGGCTATCAAAACCGGCGCCACATGGATTATATTTTTCGCCGTTGCAGTCCTTTGCGTTCTTCTTGTAGCGGGCCTTGCCTGGGCCGGAATTTTTTTCTGCAAAAACCTGCTCGGCCCGACCTTGAAAAACATCCGCGGGGCCGCCGCTTTGGCGGCTCTTGGCGCGATGTATATCGCCGCTCTTTTTGCGCCCGTGATAGCGCCCTACGAGCCTACCCGCCAATGCCTTGACAAATCCTTCCATCCGCCTACGGGACTCTTTTTCAAAGACGGGGCCCTTTACGCCAAAGTATATGAGAATGTCGATCCGAGCGTCGCCAAATACAAGCCGGTGGAGGGAAAGGGAATAAAGGTAAGGTTTTTTGCGCCGGTGGAGGGCAACGATTACAAGATTTTCGGGCTCATACCTTTTAACGTAAAACTTTTCTCCGCCGACTCCGACCAACCCGACGCAAGAATATTTCTGCTCGGTTCCGACTCCACAGGACGGGACATATTCTCGCGGCTGCTTTACGGAGCCAGAATATCGCTTAGCATAGGGTTTATCGGGATAGCCATAACCATGGTCATAGGATTCATCGTCGGCGGCCTTGCGGGATATTTCGGCGGTACATTCGACTTTATTTCTATGAGGTTTGTGGAATTTCTGATGGCCGTCCCGGGGCTGTATCTTCTTTTAGCCATGCGCTCGGCACTCGCGCCGCATTTCGACAGCGCGCAAATGTACCTGATGATTGTAATAATTCTTTCGTTTTTCGGCTGGGCATCTACGGCGCGCGTCATAAGGGGCATGTCGCTTTCGCTTGCCGGAAGCCAATACGTTCAGGCCGCAAAATCCATGGGGGAATCGCCCGTTAAAATAATATTGAAACACTTTTTGCCCAACGTTCTAAGCTATCTCATAGTTGGGGCTACGCTGTCAATTCCGGGCTATATTTTGGGCGAAGCCGCGCTGTCGTTTCTCGGATTGGGAATTCAGGAGCCGTCGGCGTCATGGGGTCTGATGCTCGCACAGGCACAAAACGACACAAAAGTCTTAATGCTGGGATTCTGGTGGCTTTTAAGCCCGGGTGTGGCAATATTTGCAACAGTTCTGGCTTTCAACATGCTCGGAGACATACTGCGCGACGTCGCCGACCCGAAAAAGGAAAAATGAAAAGGGCGTGCCTTACACTAATTGCGTTCGCGGCGGCGTATGCGGCCTTTGCCGCCCCCACCCCTGCGCCCGAGGCGGATTTCGTGCTGAGAACGCGCGCGCCAAAGTTTCTCTTCTCAAAACTGGCGGAGCTCTTCAGAAAAATATATCCCGACCCCCAACTTGAAATGCGCGCATCGCTGGCCCTCATGAACTTCGGATATCCAGATTTTAAAGGGATTTCCACAAACGACTGCGCTGTCGTATGCGGCTTCAACACGGATTCCGAAAAACCGGTTTACGTAGTCGGAATAAAAATGCAGCCCGATTCCAGAATTGCGGAAGTCTTGCAAATGCAAAAATTGAAAGTCCATACAAAGGGCGACTTTTCATTTTTGCCCGTAAATGCAGAAGGCGTCGATGCCGGAATGTTCATAGAATACGCGCATGGAGCCGCGATAAAAAAGACGACCGCCATTGCCGAAGTAGAAATGGCAGCAAAACAATTCGACACATTCACAAAGGGCGCGTTTGCCGCCGCAGTTCCCGACATAGAGTCCGTGTCGGCGCGGCTTGACGACGATGCGTCGCACCTAATTGTATCGGCAACGATAAGGCTGAAAAAAGGCTCCCCTTTATACGAAAACGTAAACGGCGTACGGCGCGAAAAAAACTCGGCGGAAGCGGCTTTTATAAGCCAAGACGCCGAAATCTCGATAATATTAAAATCCATTCTTCCCGACACCGTAAAGTCAATCGGAAAAGATATTTTTAAAAGTTTCCTCACTCCTGAAATTGCGGCGGAATGCGAATCGCTTCTTTGTAAAAGCCGCGGCACTTTCGCGGCCTCCATAAACTTTGCCCGAACTCCGCAAATTTTGGGCGTAAGCGCGTTAAAAGCAGAAGAAACGAAACTTGCAAATTCCGTAAATCAGAAAACGGCGGCGCATAGCGCAGGGGATAGTATTTCCGCTGATTATGCTGCAGAAAGCTCTGCCTTAACAGCCGACAGATGCGCATGCGCCGTTGCCGTTGCATCTTTGGGAAATGCGAAAAATATTTACTCTGCAGAAGCTGACGGATACCGCATATCGGCCTCCGACAAAAGTCTTTTAGAACACGCTGCCGGCAGGATAAAATCGCAGTGCCAAAACAGACGTTTTCCCCTAAAAAAGTACGCATCGGACGATTCGGACATAGTGGTTGTTGTAAACAACAAATCCATCGTAAGGTCTCTATTAACATTGCTTGGGGGAAGGCTCAAGAAACGCGCAGACATCGCCGATTCCGTAGTCACGGCCGACATAGCTCTCGGCAAAATAGAAATTTTGGCGCGCATCGATATAGAATCGCTAAATTATTACGGCGACTTTTACCGCGCCATAAACTCGAAAAATGAACCTTGAAAAAAACACGGCGGCGTCCGTCGTCCTATTTAGCGGAATCGAACGCGAGCTTACGTATCTTGCGCCCGTGGAACTCGGCATATCCGAAGGCTGCATGGTCCGCGTACCGTTAAGGGGGGGATCCGCGTGCGGCATAGTCGCAAAACTTTTCGACGCGTCCGAATTTAAGCCTGAAAAATTCAAGCTGAAAAAAATACTGCATAAAGTGCAGGACGAACCCGCACTGACCCCCGACCTCCTCAAACTCGCGGCGTGGATGCGCGACTATTACGGCTGCGGAATGCAGAGCGTTCTCGAAAGCATGATACCGGCGGTCGTCCGCGCGGGAAAAACGGCGTTGGAGGCTCCGGAAGTTGCCCTCTTAGGCCCGGTGCCTCCGGACGTCGCCGCGGCTTTGCGCAAGCGCGCCCCCATGCAGGCCGCAGTGTGCGAATACCTTTCGGGGGATCCGGAACCCATATTAAAATCCGCGCTCATAAAAATTACGGGGGCGTCGTCGCAATCGATAGAGGCTCTTGCTAAAAAAGGTCTCATTTCGGTTCAAAACCGCCTCGTGATGCGACAAGCGTATGCCGACGAACTCGCCGAAGCGGAAGCGGCTCCTTCGTCTCCGCACAAACTAAACGCAGAACAGCAAAGCGCATTAGATGCCGTCTTGGAAGATGTGAATTCCGGAACATTTAAGACGCGCCTTATCTACGGCGTGACCGGTTCCGGGAAAACAGAGGTTTACATGCGGGCAATGCGTGAAACTCTTGACAAGGGCGGATCGTGCATTTTTCTCGTTCCGGAAATAGCGCTTACGCCCCAGACGGTGGGGCGTTTGCGCGCGAGGCTCGGCTCGTACGAACTCGTCGTGTGGCACAGCAACCTGAGCGACGGGCAAAGGTTCGACGCATGGCGCGCCCTCGCCTCCGGAAAGGCGAAAGTTGTTGTGGGCGCGCGCAGCTGCGTATTCGCGCCGATGAAAAATGTAAAGCTTATAATAGTCGACGAGGAGCACGACGGCGCATATAAGCAGGATAAAAATCCGCGCTATAACGGGCGCGACGCGGCTGTGTTGAGGGCGAAATTATGCGGCGCCGTGTGCGTTCTCGGCTCTGCCACGCCCTCGCTCGAAACGCTGTACAACGTGTCGCGCGGGAAATACGCGGTCTCCCGCATCGCAAACCGAGTTGACAACTGCAAACTGCCTCTTGTGCATATTGCCGACATGCGAAGGGAAAAACCCGGAACTCTCCTGTCGCGCATTCTATGCGAAAAAATCGCATCGAGGCTCGACAGAGGGGAACAAACGATACTTTTTCTAAACCGCCGCGGTTATTCCAAAGTTTTCAAATGCCCCGACTGCGGGAATGTCGAAGTGTGCCCCCACTGTTCGGTAAGCATGACATGGCACAAACGCGAAGGCACAATAAAATGCCATATCTGCGGATACACCGCTCCCGCCCCGAACGCGTGCAAGAAATGCGGCTCTCCGAAGGCCAAATGGCGCGGACACGGAACGCAAAAGCTCGAAGATGCTATCGCGGCGATATTTCCGTCGGCGCGTATTGCCCGCATGGACAGGGACGCCATGAAGCGGAGGGACAGCTACCGCAAAATACTCGGAGATTTCAGGACGGGAAAACTCGATATACTCATCGGGACGCAAATGATTGCCAAGGGGCTCGACTTCCCGAGGGTGACGCTCGTGGGGATAGTCGACGCCGACATAAGTTTGCACATGCCCGATTTCCGGTCGGGGGAAAAAACATACCAGCTTATCGTTCAGGTCGCAGGCCGCGCCGGACGCGGAGACGGAGACGGCGAAGTCGTAATACAAACGATGCAGCCGGAGGCGGCTCCCATACAATACGCCAAACGAGACGACATGGAGTCCTTCCTCGAGGAGGAGCTTGCCAACCGACGCGATTACTCATACCCGCCGGTCATGCGCCTCGTGCGCCACATATTCCGTTCGCGCAGCGAACAAAAACTTGAATTTTATACGGAGGAATGGGCAAAAAAAGCCACAGAAAAATTCGGTGATATATGCCAAATAAGGGGACCCGCCCCCGCCCCGCTCGAACGCAGCGAAGACTACTACAGATGGCATATATGGTATTTCTGCAAAAACGTAAAACCCGTCGTGCGCGCAATCGCAGAACTAAAAAAAGACTTTAATTTTGACGGAGACGTTGAGGATACCCTTGACGTCGACCCGCTTTCCCTCCTATGACCGATCAAAAGAGCGCATTTTAACACGCGCCTGAAAGTTTTTTTTCACCCAGACGGGGGCGCGAAACGCGTTTTTTTTGGCAAATTTATGTTTGCGTTTTCCGCGACGAATCGGAAGATTGTAAAAAATGAGCCTATTGCATAAAATATTAACTTTTATAAAAAACGAGCCGTTCGGGTGCCTTGTTTCGTCCATATTGTCCATACTGCTCATAGGCGCGCTGGCAGCAGGCTTCTCATTTGTCATATTCTCCATTTGGGCGGTTTCGCTTGTAAAAAACAATATTGAATCCTCCACGGGGTTTAACGTTTCCGCTCAAAACATATATGTAAACCTGTTTACCGGAAAATGCGAAATAACCGGATTGCGAATAACAAACCCGGAAATATACGACGCCCGCGAACAAAAAAACAAAAACGCCTCCGGCTCAGATGTTGACATTTTCCTTATTGCGGAAAAAATCGCCATGATACTTTCACCGTCAGATTTGCTGAAGGGACAGTTCAAGCTGTCGGCGATCTCCGCAGACATTTCGCTTCTCAACTGCGTAAGGCTCAACAACTCGGCAAGCAACCTTCCGGAGTTTATCGTAAATATTCTAAAAATCACGTCGGCCAGCGAAGACAGCGGAAAGCCGACTCTCAAGCTTTTGGATTTAAAAATTAAGAACGCCTACTACACCGACTATTCGACCAGCGCATCTAACGACAAAATAACATGGAAGATGAACATGAACTACTCTTTCAGGCTTACGGATATTTCGGATTTTCCAAAGGCGCTCAAAGAAATAAGGGAGTCTTTTGAAAAAGCCAACGCACCGTTTATATCCAACAGTCTCGGAATACTGTCCAACGACATAATGTAATGAACGTCGCAATACTCGCAAGCGGCAGGGGGTCAAATGCCGAAGCCGTATTTAAGCGCGCGCGGGATGGCGCGCTGGCAAACGCGCGCCCTGTATGCCTCATAAGCGACAATCCCCAAGCGCCCGCGCTTGAAGTGGCGCGGAAATTCGGAATACCCTGCGCGTTTATCGGCGCGCAAAAAGACGGCTCCAAGGGCTTTTGCCGAGAAAGCGTTTCGGAATACATATCCGCATTAAACAGCGCAAAAGCCGAACTCGTAGTCCTCGCCGGGTTCATGAGAATACTTCCGCCGGAATTTATAGAAGCGTTTAAGAACCGCATTATAAACCTTCATCCCAGCCTATTACCGTCGTTCAAAGGGAAAAATGCGATAAAACAGGCCTACGACTCCGGCGTGAAAGTGTGCGGATGCACGGTGCACTTTGCTGACAATTCTCTCGACGGCGGAAAAATAATAGCGCAATCGGCCGTGGAAATTCCTGAAAACTGCTCTTTGGAGAATCTCGAAAAATTGGTGCACGAAGCCGAACACAAGCTTCTGCCGCAAGTCATCGCAGACATATCCGAGGGCAAAATAAAAATCGGCGACGCATAAAATGCCTCTCGAAATAAAGAAATACCGCGGCAAAACCCTAAGCTGCTTCAGAACATTGAACAGCGCAAAATACTATGCCGACATCCGCTCGGAAAACGAAGCCGCCGAAGCATTCGAATTTGCGGAACGCAACGGACTTTCGCCGTTTGTTCTCGGAGGCGGTTCAAACGTATTTTTTAAAAACTCCGATATAAAAGCCTTCGTTCTCAAAAACGCGCTCGAAAAGAAAATCGAATATATCGGAAGCGACAGATTTCTCGTGTCGTCGTCTGTTAGAATGATGGATTTTTTAAAACGGGCCTTCGCCGAACGGCGCGACGCATGCTATTACCTTGCGAGCGCTCCCTGCGAAATAGGCGGAGCGCTCGCCATGAACGCGGGGTCCGGGCCGCTTGACGGAAGGGCTATTTTCGATTTTGTCGAATCTGTAAGATTCATGCGCGGAGGGAAAGTTTTTGAAAAAAGCGCCCGGGATATCTCGCATTCTTATAGAAAGACCGAACTATCGGACGGCGCGTTCATATTTTCGGCCGTGTTTAAACTGCCCGGCGCGGAATTCAATTCCGACCCCATAAAAGCCCGTATCGATTGGGCAAAAGAACACCAGGATTTGTCCGCGCCCAACTGCGGCTCGCTTTGCAACAAATACGACGCCGATTTGATGAAGTTCGCGCGCGCCCTATTCCGGATTTTCCCCGCCGGCTTGAGCCAAAAAAAACTAAACTGGGCCTACAATAAGGCGGATAATCCGACGTATTTAATGGCGTTTTTATCTGTATTGTCCATTCTGCACAAGCTGTTTAAAAAAGAGCTGAAATTTGAAATAAAAATCGTCGAATAAGCAAAAACCCGCTCCTAATTCGGAGCGGGTTTTTTTGCGCCAGGCAAAACGCTTTCGGCAAAAGAATCCCCAAACGCGCCCCCATTTCACGTTAGGACCAGCGCCTATCGTTAGACCACTCCTTGTCCCATTGGGAGGTGTCCCCCCAGGCCTCAGGAAAGTCCTCGTGGAGCTTTTCCTTTATAAGATTCTCGTTAAGCGACTCTATGCCTAATCCCGGAGACGTCGGAACGTCAATATAGCCGTTTTTGACAAGCGGCTTCGGAAGCCCGTTTACAAGGCTATCCCACCACGGAACATCGACCGAATGGACTTCAAGGGCCGTAAAGTTGCGCGTGGCGGCCGCAACGTGGACCGCGCCCATGCAGGCTATCGGACTTTCGGCCATATGAATCGCCATCGCAGTATGGTATTCCTCTGCGAGGTCTCCGATTTTTTTCGTTTCGAGAATTCCACCCGCTGTGAGTATGTCGGGGTGTACGACGGCAAGAGCGCCCGACTTTAATAACGGCATAAATCCCTCTTTCAGATAGATGTCTTCCCCCGTGCCTATCGGCGTCGTCGTGGCGTTGGCCAGCCTTACATACTGGTCGGTATACTGCCACGGAACGGGATCTTCCATCCAGGAAAGATTGTATTTTTCAAGCCTTCTGCCGAGCTTTATGCAATCCTCCAACGGGATATGTCCCAAATGGTCTATCGCCAGCGGAATTTCGTACCCGACCTCCGCTCGGCAATCTGCCATGTATTGCTCTAAATAGTCGAGCCCCTTTTCAGTGATGTGTATGCCTGTAAAGGGGTGGGCGGTGTTAAACAAATCGTACGCCTCTCCTCGCATCGCGCGGGGGTCTATCGAACCGTGCGGCGTGGTGAACACTGTCTTTTTGTACTCGCGCATCTTCTCGAGGAATCCGAGCGGAGCAGACAACGCACCGGGAACGTCCATTAGAAGCTCAATTCCCAAGTCCATCTTGAGGAAGGTGTACCCCTGGGCGACTCGCTCTTTAAGTGCTTTCCCCATGTCCCTGCCGCCGCCTTCGCTGTCGGTATCGCAATATATGCGGATCTTATCGCGGTATTTCCCGCCGAGGAGCTGCCATACGGGAACTCCCCAGGCCTTTCCCGCCAAATCCCACAACGCCACCTCTATGCCGCACACGCCGCCCGCCTGGCGCGAATCGCCTCCGAACTGCTTTATGCGGTTGAATATTTTTTCGACGTTGCACGGATTCTCCCCGAGTATCCGGCTCTTGAGCATGGCCGCATAAGTCCTGCTCGATGCGTCCCTCACTTCTCCGTATCCGACAAGCCCCTGGTTTGTATAGAGCTTTATTAGAGTGCAACGTTTCGGCGCTCCGTCGATGTCGGCAAAGCGCATATCCGTTATTTTCAATGATGATGGATCGATTTTCATTTCCGTCCCATGTTAGGCAGCGCGGCTGCCGTTTAGAAATAGCCTCCCTTTTTGGTTATGGAATCTATCGATTCACCAGCGTTGACCCACGAAAAAATCTTCTTTTCATTTTCGCGGATCTCTTCGGCGCGCACGAGAACGTCCCAGGCAATCTCGCGGGGAACGCAGAGAACGCCGTCAATGTCGCCCATTATAATGTCTCCGGGCTTGATTGTGACATTCCCGATTTTTATCGGAATCTGATAGTGCGTGATAAGGCAGCGCCCAAGGCTTCCGTTGGAAATCCTGTACCTGTAAAACACCGGAAAATCCTTTTCCAGTATCTGGTGCGTGTCGCGTATTCCGCCGTCGATGCATGCGGCGCGCACTTTCTTGCCCACAGCTGTGGCGGTCATAACACCGCCCCAAAGCGTGGCTTCCTCGTCGAGGCTCGTATCCCACACCACAAACGCGTCTTCATGCATGGCGTCGAGCATTTCGCTGCGGAAAGTCATTTCGCCTGTAATTTTTACATTGGGGGCGCTCTTTACGGTGAAAGCGACCCCCGCAACCGTGCGTTCAGGCCGGAGGGGTATTATGCGGTGAGGCAGAGCTTGGTTAAGCATGCAAAACTCCCGCATAACGTCGTTGATGGCGCCCGTATAAAGGGCTTCATAACGCTGCAATAGCTCCTTGACGGGAACCGGAAATTCCACCTTGGAAATTCCCTCCCTTTCGCGGATTAGATTTTCAAGTTTCATCATTTTTGCTTCTTTTTGAAGCATATTATCTTCTTTTTGTTCAGACATATCTATTTTTTGTTGAATTTAAGCCTAAATTTAACACCGGTTTAAAATAGCCCTTAGCCCGGAAGCCTCAATCCGCCGTCGATTACGATATTTGCGCCCGTAATGTACCGTCCGGCCTCGGAGCACAGCAAGACCGCCGCCCCCGCCGCATCGGCGGGTTCTGCGTACGTATGCGTCGGTATGCAGTCGGTGACCTGTTTGGCATAGACCGGATCCGAAAGAGCCGCGTCGTTGCGGTCGGTTGCAAAAACCCCGGGGCAAATGTTGTTTACTGTAATGCCCTCACAGGCAATCTGCCTTCCTATATTTCTCACAAGGTTTTCCTGCGCCGATTTGCTCGCCGCATACACCGCCATCTGCGGATGCGGGCGAAATTCCTGAACGCTGCCTACCGCCACTATCCGTCCCCACTTTTGGGCCTTCATAACGGGATAGAACAACTGCGCCAACATGAGCGTGGAATGGAAATTAACCTGCATCTGCAAAAGAGCCTCTTCAAGCGGAATTTCATTCCAAGGCGTTCTGAACTGAACAGAGGCGTTCGCGACAAATATGTCGGGAAGCTCGCATTTTGCGCTTATCTGCTCCGCTATTTTTGCGGGAACCTTGGGATCGCCGAGGTCGCCCGTCACCGAAAAACTGTCTGGGCTCAATTTGCGCACCGATTCGAGCGCGCTTCCCAACTTTTGGCTTTCCGCGACGCCGTGCAGTATGACGCGCGCCCCGTATTCGGCCAGACCGAGCGCTATGGCCCTGCCGATTCCCCTGGCAGATCCCGTCACAAACGCCCTGTGCCCAGTCAAATCAAAGCGTTTTTTTAGCTGAATGTCATCTGAATATTCCATATGTGTGGCACTTTCCTTTATTTTTTATTTTACCTCTTCAAAATCGCGGTTGAAAAACAAATTGCGCCCCAGCAAGATAATCACGCCCCCGGCAAGATAAAACGCCGAAAGCGACGCTATTCCGTAATTCATTCCGAAATTGTCGCGTATCCAGCCCAGAACCATCGGAGCCGAAGAGCCGATTATGAATGCAAAACACAGCATGAGCCCCGAAGCCGACGCCCGATAACGCGGCGCAACCACGTCGAAAAGCGAGGCGAAAAGATTTGAGTCGTAAATCCCGCGGCATACGCCGAACGCAAGCATGCCCAGACAGCAAAGTGTTTCGGACGGCGTGCTCGACATGAGATATATAAACGGCGCGCCGCAAATCAAGCCGGCTATATTCGCCTCAAAACGAATGGTACGGCGTTTCGGGGCAAGCCTGTCGGTTATCCGCCCGCCCGCCATGACGCCTATAAAGGCGCCCACATAATGCCATACAACGGCGTTCGTCGCGGCGACGGCCGCGTCCATATGGAAATGCTCCTGAAGAAACGTCGGCATCCACGTTTTAAAGCCGCAATCAACATACACCATCATGCCGAACCCCAAAGCCAGCGACATTGCGGCGGGCTTGCGGAACATCACCAAGAATGCGTCCTTAAAGGAAGCCTTTGCAGGAGCGTCGCCGTCCTTCGGGCAAGCAACCGGCTTTGTATCGCGCATCAAAAATACAAGCATAAACGCCCACAATATGCCTATCCCGCCGAAAAGTATGAACGGGATCCTCCACCCGTTAAAGCTTCCCATCGAAGGTATGTCGGCAAAAAGTCCCGAAACGCAGCTGCAGATTACTATTCCGGCGTAAAGCGCAGTCTGGTGAATGGCAAGAGCGGTGGCGCGCGTCTTTTCGTGGAGCTGTCCGAGCAGCGAACACGCGGCCGGATAATAGAACGCCTGTCCGGCGCCGTTGAGCAGCCCGTAAAATACTATCATCATTCCGATGCACGTCACCCAGCCCGACAAAAATATGCCGGAACAGAAAACTCCGAGCCCCACTATGACCATCCATTTTCTTTTAAGAAAATCGCTGGCAAAGCCCGAAAGCGGCGCGCATATTCCGTATGTCAGCGTAAAAATGGTTCCGACTATGCCCATTTTTACGGAATCGACCTCGAAAGTATTTTGTATTTGCGGAAGAATCGCGTTGTAAATCTGGCGCGTACCCTGGTGGAGGAAAAAAGCCACCCATAAAAACAGAAGCAAAAACCATTTGTAATAATCTTTTGTGCGAGTATCGTCCATATCGTTCTCCATAGTTAAAAAAGTATTTTATTTTTTATACCGATTATACGAGCCCTTCAACAACGCATTGCATGATTTTTGGAAAACTGTTTACCTATACGGATAGAAACCCGTCAGGCCTTCGGTTTAAGAACTACTGGATCGTTCCATTTAGGAAGAACTATGGTCGCCGTGCGGACGTCGGCATCCTTCAAATACACCGGCGCATTCAGCGCCGTAAAAAGCTTGCGGACCGCTATGCGGCCGACCATCTCGTAATTTTGATCTATGCCCACCCACTCGTTTTTGCCGTATTTTCTTTCGAGATGTATCACGGGCAAATCCTGCGGCACCGCCGTGGCGCGCTCTGCAAACCATTCGCTCGTAGAATTAGATATCGAGAATATTACGTCAGGTTTGCGTTCGGAAAGCCAATCGTATAGAATTTGCGGATTTTTTTCGGCCTCTGAAATCTGCAAAAACGGAGGTATCCTGTCCTTTTCGGGCAACTCCAACTGCGCTCGCAAAAATCCGCCGACAAACCTGCCCTCGACAAGCTCGTCTATATGTTCCGACAAAATAAGCGCCGGGCGCTTGTATCCACGCTCCAATATTTTCTTGGTGGCATAGTGGGCTATCAGAAATTTATCTGCGGAAATAAAGTCGAGTATCGGATTAAACGTCTTAAGCCCCGCCGAAACAAACTTAAAGTTCTGCCATATTGGAGCGAATTTATCGGGAAGAATGTTGTCGCCCACATGCCCCATTATAATTCCCCCTCTGATACCTCGCGACAATAGAATACGCTGGAGTTTCGACGGATTTAAACGCTTGTCGTGAAGCCATACTTCGTAAACGGCGTATCCGAGTATTTTCGCCTCGGCACGGATTCCCGCTATATATTTCGAAAAAATCGGATATTTTTGAGGAGCGTCGCTCGATTTGTTTGCGTTTATTAAAACTATGGTCTCAAGAAACTGGTTATGCTTCGAACCTTTTAGCCCGGCCATTACGCTCGATACGAGAGCGTTGCGCTTATATCCGAGCTTTTGGGCGAGTTTTCTTACCTTCGCCTTCATCTTGTCGGATATTTTCTTCGAATCGTTAAGCGCCAGAGACACCGATCCTTTCGATATTCCGAGGCGTTCGGCGATATCGCGCATGCTTACGGGCTTTTCCGAACTCATGAGGTCTTTTTTGCCTTGTTTATAAACTGGGGGCATTTGCCCTTTTTAAACCTGTATTTTTCCAAAGAAACGTCGTGGCACTTCGCGCAAGACGCCGAGGCGCTTCCTGAGTGCGGATTGTGGCACGCCAGACAGCTCATGCCCTCGTGCGCCCCCACCGGCGTGCGGTCGTCCGAGGAACCGGCCTCATGTTTCCAGTTTGGAGAGTGGCACTGCTGGCACAATACATGCGCGGGATCCGCACTGTTTTTTATCTCGCCGCCGCCAAGATACATCTTGATCGGCGTAAGGCAAGCAGCCGGTATGTGCGACCTTTCGGCCCGCGCATAAAAAGACAACTTCGACGAAGAATCCGGCGGCGTTTCGGAAACAGCGCAGTTTTTGAAATCCGGAGGACGCTTCTTTTCCATATGGATCTGGTGGCATGCCAAACACGGAACCGCCGCAACTGCGCACTGGCTGCGGTCTTTTATTTTCCAATCGTCCGGACCGCCATCTAAATCCATGAGATCCTTAATGTTTCCGTCGTAAAACATGCCGTGGCAACGCAGGCATTCCCAGTATGGCTTTTCGGCGCGGTTGTGAACCTTATCCTCGAATATATTCGCATAGGTCGTGGAATGCGCCCCAGACTTCCATTGCGAATATTCGGCACGGTGGCAGTTTACGCAGCGCGATGCGACGTCGAGCACCTGTTTTTCCGTCATCTTTATATCGCGGTTTTCCACGTCCTTGGCAAAATGCGAAACCACCATTCCCAACTTTTCCTTAAGGCTGTGTATTCCGTTGGAAATGGCCGTACCGTGGCACTCATAGCATGAAATGTCGGCATGCGCCGATTTAGACCACTTTTCATGCGTCGGTTTTATTTCGTGGCATTGCGCGCACGTATATTCCGGATCGGCGACGTTCCACGCCACATACGCCCCCGACGACAGCGCAAAGATAAACGCCAATATTATGACAACATATAAAACCGCCATCTTTTTCATTACGCAGCCCCTCCTTTGCCGAGCGATTTTGCAACGTTTTCCCCGGTTCTGAAAGCGAGAGCCATTATAGTCAAGACCGGATTGAATCCGCCGTTGCTGACGTGTACCGAACCGTCGCCTATCCATACGTTGTCAGTATCCCAGACCTTGCACTGCGGATCCACAACCGACTTTTTAGGATCGTTCCCCATTCTGCACGAACCTGCCTGGTGCTGCCCGCCCACGCTTCCGTAATTAAGGTAAACCTTTTCGCCCTCCTTACATACGGTTTTCGCACCGGCCTCCTTTAATACCGCAGCTGCCGTTTCCGTCATGATTTTAGTCTGCTCAAGCGAAAGCGGATGTTTTTTGCCGCCCGGCATCGCCCTGTACACCGGCAACCCGAACCAATCTTTCAAACGAGGCTCTATGCCGACGCGCGACTCGTACATCGGTATCTCCTGCACGGGCCCGACAATGCGGATCATGCGGCGGTAGTTTTTAATCATGTGCTGCTTGTGCCCGATTCCCCAACGCGGCGTATTCGGCGGAATAACTTTCGAACGCGCCCAAGGCAGCATGTAAAATTCGGAGCAAAGCACTCCCGCAAATATGTTTTTAGAGGGTATATGGTTTAGATCGGAAAATGCGACGGTTGCGCCCGGCCCCAATTCCCTTTCCACATCGCGGTCGAAAAGCCCCCATGCGCCGCAGTATATGTGGCTGTGTATGCAGCGCCCGAGCATGTCGTTCTGGTTTCCCAATCCGTCCGGAAACAATTTGCTTTTTGAAAGGAACATGAGCCGTGCGGTTTCCGTAGCCGACGCGGCTATCACGACGGCGTCGGCGGGCTGGAAGTGCGAGTTCTTGTCAAGATCGAAATATTTTACACCCACAGCGCGGCGCCCCTCCATGACAACTTCGTACGCGAAGGAATTTGTCCTCAGCTGGCAGTTCCCCGTTTTTAGCGCCACGGGTATCACCGTGTTTTGCGTGCCGTTCTTTGCGTCGCAAGGGCACATATAACCGCAGCACGTGTGGTTGCGTATGCATGCCGCGCGCCCGTTATAGCGCACCGAATTGCGGAGCATCGGTATCGGGAACGGGTGCAAACCGAGGCGCTTTATTGCCGGAATAACTATGTTTTCATCCTCCCAGTTATATTCGAAAGCCGGCATAGGAAACGGCTTTTTGCGCGGCGGCGCATACGGATTTGTGGACATATCTCCGGAAACGCCCACTTCGTATTCCGCCTGTTCGTAATATGGCTCGATATCGTCGTACGAGATGGGCCAATCTTCAAGCGCCGACCCCTCAATGGCGCCGTAAGTCGATTTGAGGCGGAAATCCTGCGGCATAAAACGCCACCCCATCGCCCCATAAGTCACCGTTCCTGAACCCACGCACGCGGCAACTACTGTATGGTCGGGCCACCACGGGTCTGCCGCCTTCACTCCCCCCTTTCCGTCGGACACCGCCCTCGGAAATTTTCTCGTATCGGGGCCGTGAATGGCCCTTATCGCGTGAGTGCGCTGGTTTATAAGCTCGTCGTTTGAATTTTCGTCGTAAATCGGCCAGTCTCCGCGCTCGAGAAGGATACACTTTACGCCGCGCACGGCAAGCTGCTTTGCCACAATGCCGCCGCCGGCGCCCGCGCCTACAACAACGACTTCCGTTTTTGGATGAACTATCTCCGAAGCCATTACGAATTTCCCCCGTACCTATTTTGCCCCGTCACAACCGGCATGTCCATGCCGAGCATGCGGTACGACATAAAGTTTTTGTTGCCCCCGTGCCGCGGCGACCCGTAAAAACCCTGCATTGAGCGTATCAATATTTCGTCAAAAAAGGCGCGCGGCGATATGGACCAGTCTTTGGCGTCTAATTTCGCCCCCTCCATCGCCTCCATAAAGCGGGTCTGCGTCGCAAAATCGAGGTCCTGAAAATCTTTCGAATGCATGCGCCGCGAAGCCCTCTGCACGCTCTCTACCCCCTTTTTGTAAAGGGGCAGCGTTTCGGGCCAATAGCGCGTCACCCAATTCTCAATATAATTAATTACTCCGGCATCGGTTGCCCCGCCGTAGATTTTATCGGCAGGGATTATCTGCTCGGCCATCGCTATGAGGCAATCGCGCTCGTTTTTGCTAAACGGCCCCTCTGGCGGATTCCCGCACCCGTATAAAGCCGCCCCTGCGGAAAAAACGGCGGCGTTCCTTATAAATTCTCTTCTTGTAGTCATTATGCTTTCCCCAACGGTGTTTGTGCAATTGAACAAATCTCTACATTTAAGTAAAAAAATCCGGACGCATTGCGCAAGCCTTTTAAGCCCCGGATTTAGTAAACTGTTTACCAATTCCGCGCGATGTCCGCATGCGCCGCCATGCCGACTTTTCACGGCAGGATTTTCTCCCGAGCGCATCTGGACTACCGACAGATTTTGATAAGTCGCCTATCAAAACAAGCCCAAAAACCGTGCCACCGCAAACGGCAATTCTGCCCTCTGATTTAGGCGCGAAATTTGCCGCCGCCAACAAAACAAGATTTTCAGCCCGGCGCCACACCCATAAGAATCCGACTTTAAAACGCGGTAGTTTGTTCCTAATTGCCACCGCGTATTGCCACCCAGCCCGCCCCAAATACATATAAGCAGGCACATGGGTTAAAAAAAGGGCCCGTTGCGAAATTTTACAGCGTTCGACAAATAGAGGCAATATCAATACCCCCAAACACAATATTTCGAAACATGAAAAAACGGCGGGCTTTACAACCCGGCCGCCGTTTGCACTAAAAAATTTAAAACTGTGTTAACTATTTTACTGACATTGCGTCAAGAAACCACAAGGTTTTTGCGTAAGATTTTAAATAATCCTCAAAAACAGTGGATACTTTGAAATCGTCGGCGCCCGCTGCATCTTTTCTGATTTCATCGGCCAAAGCCGCCATTTCAGATATATCGGATTTTAGTATGCCCACAACTTCAGCGGCTGTAAACGCCTTTGCCTCTATTTCTTTTATAGTTGCACCTTTCTTATAGTCGTCGAGTTTTACAAGCGGAGATTCTCCCCTCATTTTAAGCATTTCTGCAACTTCGTCAAACTGCTTAAACGTCTGGTCGTAGAGGGACTCAGTGTATTCGTGCAGCTGCACAAAATTCATACCTACCACATTCCAATGAAGATTGTGTAATTTGAACGTCATAACCGCCAAATTAGACAAAAACTTATTCAGATTATCTTTCATATTTTACTCCTTTTAGTTGTATGTTTACTGTTTTATTTTCAGAGTTCGCTTTTATATCGAAATTAAATTAAAAAGATAAAGAAAAAAGTTAGATTAATCTAATATATTCCTATTATGCAAATAAAATTACGCCCTGCAAAACCGGCAAAGTTCTATCGTATCCCCCTTTCCTCGCAATCGTAGTACGCGACTTTTTATATTAACAAATATAAAAAAATGTTTAAATTTACTCTTCTTGCACCTTCATATCCATTCATATGCGCAAACTTTTCATCCGCCATTTGCCGTCCGATTTTTGTTGATGTGTGAAACTTCTATGCGATAATTTGGACGATGAAAGGCATTAAAGAAACAGCCTTATACTTTTTTATCTCGTTGATTATAGTATCGGGAGTGCTTTTTTTGGTGCTTTCAATTCCCCCGGAAATTGGTAAGCTCATAATTTCAATAATGCTTGGCCTGTTTATTTTTATCGGGTTCATATTCTTTTTATTCCTGTTAAATTATATTTTCAAGCATGCCAAGTGCCGTGCGTTTGGAAAATTTATTCCTATGTAGATTCTTTGATTTTTACTTTTGAGCGTCCCTCAATTCGCGGTTAAGCCGGTTGAGGGATTTTTCGTCTATG